>JBBDSY010000013.1:0-60585 GCA_040904705.1 Nitrospirales bacterium
AATCACAGCCTCAAGCCCTCTAATCATTACCCACAAATTCTTCAGAGGAGCCAAATGTTTTTCACGAATCCCAATTCCGTTGTCACGGACATAAAACACCGGGGACCTGCTTGTTTTGCTATCGATAGCCGCAGCCTCTTCGTCCGCCTCGATATACCCGATCTCAATCCATTTTTCATCTTTGTCGTTGTATTTCATGGCATTGGTAATCAGGTTACGGAAGATCTCGACAGTTCGAACTGAATCGCATGTTACCGTTGGCAACGATCTCGGAATACGAATGTCCACACCACAATCCTTTAAACCGAAATCGATGGAATCCAGAACATCGTCAAGGACGTGTTGGAGATCGGTCGGTCTTTTCGCCAGCTCCGTTCGACCGGCCCGCGAGAAATAGTGGAGCGAGTCGATTAATTCTTCCATTCGTCGGGACAAGCGAAGCAACGTCTCACATTTATGCCGAGCTTCCTCATCCAGCTTACTCCCATAATCTTCCAACAGAATCGCGGAGTAATTGGAGATTCCGCGCAAAGGTTCCTTGAGGTCGTGTGCGGCGATATAGGCAAAGTCATCTAGCTCTTGATTAGAGCGATTCAGTTCCTCCATAGAATGAAAGAGGGCGTCTTCAGTCTTTTTGCGAACAGTGATGTCAACGACAGAGGCGAGGACAAATATGCTGCCCTCCATGGTCAAAGGGTTGAGCCCAATCTCTACGGGAAACTCGGTACCATCTTTTCGCAACCCATAGAGATTCCGCCCACTGCCCATCTTCCGGTGTTCGGGAGCGGAAAAAAAGGCAGTGCGATGCCCAGGGTGGTGGTCACGAAACTGGGCGGGAACGAGGATTTCAACCGACTGCCCGGGGAGTTCGTCCTGCCGGTAGCCAAACTGTTGAGCCATCAAGATATTCGCCAAGATAATTATGCCCTGCCGATCAATCATGACCAGCCCGCTTGGTGAGGCCTCGATGATAAGACGATTACGCTCCTCACTTTTTTTGAAGGCATTTTTGGCTTGCTCCATGTCTTCAAGGATATTGAGGATGGCGTTATGCTTTTCTTCGAACTGCTTGACAGATTCTTCCGATTCCACTAGAAATTGGCGTTGTAAGGATTCATGCAAAAGAGTCACTCGTATCGTACGTAGTACGATCCAATCGGCCAGCCATACTGTCACAAGGGAAATCGTTCGATTGGTCATTATGATCCACGGTTCTCCTCCTCCAGCGGATATCCAATAGCCACCAATGATCAGGACTGTGGCTGTCAGAGAAACCGTTCGAGTAAAACGCGGCTCCTTTAAGGGCAGGGTGAGCAGCAGCGGCCAGACGTAGAGCACCCCGAGCGACACTCCTAATGGAATCATCAGGTCAATGGCAAACGCTAGCAATATGAGCGTGCCCACTGAAAACATTTTCCGGTAGGTGAGAGAGTTCTGGTCGAGAGGTCGGGTACTTATCACAGTTGCGCTCCTGGTGTGTGCATCCCCATCAAACTGACGTCCTTATTGAGTCAATACCTTGATCCCATTCACGATTGCACGGAAGAGGCCAGCTTGTTATACGGGAGAGGGCGACCGAGCTCACGGGAGAGGGCGTTCACCTCTTCTTTGAGCTTGATCATCTTCACTTCTCGTCCCGTCATCAGGTCATTCAACCGAGTCAGGTCATTTAGTGAATCTTCGAGTTGTTGTGTTCTGGACTGAAGATCAGCTTCAATGGCTTTCCTTTGATTCACTTGATGAACTAAATCTTCATTGGCTTCCTGAAGGGAAAATAGATTAGGTAATGCGACCGCCTTCTGAACCAACGGCCACAAGGCTATCGCGGTGATAAGTGAAAGAAGTGCGGTGCCGACTTTCAGGAACCCTGACCAGTAATAGTCAGGATGCCAAATGGTCCAAATACCCATCACATGCGTCAGGCCACAGGCCAGTATAAAGGCGCTGAATAGCAGGACAATCCACTTGTATGGGAGCCTTCCCCCCAGACGCGAGAAATAGACCAGGGCAAGAGGAATAGAAAAATATGCGAGGGCAATGACCAAGTCAGACAGAACATGGAGCCAGAGCAGTTCGGGTTCCCATAAATAACACATACCATGCGGCATGAAGTCACTGAGAGGAGAGGAGAGGGAATTCATCTATATTTTCTCCAAAATTAATGAATACGTGGCATTCCCGAAAGCCCGCTTATGTTTCATCAATTCCCTGGATGGACATGGGTTGAGAAGAAAATTGGCCGGAGTGAGCCTAAGGAGTATCGCAAAGAAAACCCCTTTTTTGACTGATTTGTTGTCATGCTATCTTCTCGGTTTGTTTTTCATCGTCCTTTAAACTTTTGGTGTTGTTCTTTCAAATTTTTTGAATTTTCGATGGGATAATTTGCGCTTGTTTTTCTCACATGTTTTCCCACTATTAAGACAAAATCGCGTTCAGACCCTAAAAGCAACAGTCATTTCATCGACTATTAAATAAGCCATCAGTCCCTCCAAATCATCTGTAAAGCTTTTATTGGTAGAACCGATAAGGGGCCTATTACGTGAAAAAGGCAAACCATTCGTAAGGATGGGACGCAAAGCCGAGGGACCTTTTCTTGACTACAAGGTTCGCCTGGTTACCACTGGCCATCGAGAAAAACGATCCAGTTGCGCCCATTCCCCCAAAGGATGGGTATTTTTTTGTCTACTTCACCTTTGGCCCATTCTTTATTATCAAGGAGCAAGGACTATCGTCCATAAACATCAGTCACAACATATTCTTTTTCTAGGAGGAGGGTCCTGCCACATGCTGAAACAGGCTGCAACCCCAACGGTGCTGATTGCCGAAGACAATCCCGACGACTGCCTGCTTGCCATGCGAGCATGGGAAGAGAGCCATTTGGGATTCGATGTACGATTGGTTCATGATGGGAAGGAACTTCTGGATTATTTATTTCGACGGCGAAAGTATCACAGCATCGCCAATCTCCCATGGCCCTGGCTCATCCTTCTAGATTTAAATATGCCTCGGAAAGATGGCCGGAAAGCATTGCTCGAGCTTCGCGCCCATTCTGAATGGCGCCATATTCCAATTGTGGTCTTTTCAAATTCTACGCAACCGAAGGACATTCAATCGGCTGAAACCTTGGGCGCCTATGACTTCATCACCAAACCCCAAACGTTCATAGAATACCAACATATCATCAAGGAATTAGGACGGATGGCCCTCACCCAACGAGGAGCCGCATAAGCCGATGCACAATTCTCTTGCCAACCTTCCCATCAAAGTATTACTTGTGGAAGATGACGAGGATGACGCCATTATTACCCGAGCCCTTCTCGACCAAATTTCAGGACAACTATTTGAAATAGAATGGACTCACTCATTTGACGCGGGCCTGGCTCGCATCAAAGACCATAATCATGATATTGGCCTGCTCGACTACAATTTGGGGACAAAGACTGGTATCGATTTCTTACGGGAAACCCATTTCGATCAGGAGCAGACCCCGATTATCATCCTAACCGGTCAAGGCAATGAGTCTCTTGTGCTTCAAGTACTTGAAGCAGGGGCCATCGACTATATTCCTAAACACAATATTTCTTCCGAGAATCTTCAGCGCACGATTATTCGGGGCATGGATAAAATTCGACTGCAGTCAGAATTGACTGCCTATCTACGCCAATTAGAAAACACAACGACGGTCCTCAAACAGCGAACCGATGAAATACAACGCTTTTACCATCTCTCAGCCCATGAACTGAAAACGCCACTCGCTGCCGCCTCAGAGCTTGTGAGCATTTTACTGGAGGGTATTCCCGGCTCGCTGAATTCGGAGCAAAAAGACCACCTTCATCTCATTCAAGGGTGCTGCGATCATTCAGATCGACATATGAACAACCTATATGAAATCACCCTATTAGAGACAGGGAAACTGCGACTTAACCAACAACCAGCAGACTTAGGACCTCTGGTCACGGATGTCTTGTACTATTTCGCTCCCCTGGCCCAGGCAAAACACATCACCCTAGATGCATATCTGGCACCCAAGCTCCCATACGTCATGATGGACGTGCAGCGCATCCGTCAAGTTCTATTAAATCTTATTGGCAATGCCCTGACATTTACCCAAAAGGCCGGAACAATTTTTGTGGTAGCCGGCGAGGATCCCCTCTGCCCCGGCCGAGTACGAGTGGCCATTCAAGACACAGGCATTGGCATCCCCCAAGATCAACTCAACTGCATATTCGAGCCCCTGTATCAGGTGCAGCAAAGTCCCGCTGCGACGCCTCCCGGCTTAGGCCTTGGCTTGTTCATCTCCCGAGAATTGATCAAGCTTCACGAGGGGACCATATCTCTCACCAGCACTGGAGGACAAGGCAGTACGTTCAGCTTCACCTTACGATGTGCAGGATAGAATTAAAGGATTTCCTCACATGAACAACAACGGTCAGATTATTGAAGAGGATGAAAAGATTTCCAAAGCCCTCGACGCTGGTTTGAACGCACCGGCCCACCAGACCTCCACAGCCTTTGATGCGATGGGTATGCAGAAAACCTTGAATACGGCCCCCGATGCTATTTTGCGTGATATTACGATGCCTGGCGGCAAAGGACTGACGTTGGCTGAAGGCTTGAAAGCCACGACCAACGTACAAGACATTCCCGCCATTTTTTTACCGGCAAGCAAACAGCCTAATTTGGGCCCAAAAGCCATGGCGCTTGGAGGAACCGCGTTTTTTGAAAAATCTGACGGTTTCACTTATCTAGTAGCCGGCATCCGTGCCGCCATCGAACATCCCAACATCGGGCTTTCTCTTTAATCCATACACACACTTGTTAGGACACATACCACGCATGATTGATGCCACCCGACACCACACACATACCGGTCAGCACCACATTTCCACGGATGGTATCCATGTACTCCTTGTCGATGACAATGAAGATGATGCCATGATCGCGCAAGCCATGTTGAGACGTGTCCGCGGCGTCACCTTTGACATAGACTGGGTCTCAACTTTCCGAGAGGGACTCGAAAAACTCAAAGAGGATTCCCACGATATTTGCCTCCTGGATTATTGCTTAGGCAAGGAGACGGGATTAGATGTTCTGGGGGAAGCCCTGCGATTCGGATGCCGCGTCCCCATTGTCATGTTGACAGGGACGACTGATCGCGAGATCGATTTACAAGCGATCAAGCTGGGGGCTGCCGATTATGTCATCAAAGGTGAAACCAATCCCGGCCTCCTCGAACGAGTCATTCGCCATGCGCGAGAACGCCGTAAAGCCTTTATCGAACGAGAGCAGTTAACCCAACAACTCCTCGAGAGCTCTCGTCGCTTAGGTATGGCTGAAGTAGCCGCCGACGTGTTGCATAATATTGGCAACGTGTTCAATAGCTTGAATGTGTCGGCTGGCCTGATTGCCCAACATGTTCGCGATATGCCGATTCAGGATATCAATCGCACGTCGGCGCTTCTGGAAGCGCATCAGGATGACGTAGGAACCTTTCTCACCAAAGACACGAAAGGCCAACGGATTCCTGGCTTTTTGAAGAACCTCGGCAGTCATTTACGAGACCGACATGCTCAAGTCTGCAACGACCTCGACACCCTCATTGCTCAAATTGATCACGTGAAAGACATCATTGCCGCGCAGCAGAATGTCGCCCGAACCGACAAGGTCCATGAGCCGGTATTACTGAAAGATCTTGTCGAAACCGCCTTAAAGATCAACGCTTCGGACTTTGACACCTATCACATTGCGATCACCCGTGACTATGCCGACCTTCCCCAAGTCATCACTGATAAGCAACAGGTCCTTCACATTGTGGCCAACCTCATTCGAAATGCCATGGAGGCCATTCGTCAACACGGCTCAAGCTCTTCCAATCTGACGATCAGCATTCAGCCACATATGGAAAAGGACCACTGGGTCCATATAACGGTCTGCGATTCAGGGATAGGCATTCATTCAGAGAATCTGCATCGAATCTTTGCCCAATCTTTTTCCAACGCAGGGGGCGGACAGGGAGCTGGCCTCCATAGTAATGCCTTGGCGGCTAAAAACCTTGGTGGCTCCCTCACCGCATCGAGTGAGGGAGAAGGGCGCGGCACGACATTCACACTCGAACTCCCCGTCAAATTTCTGGAAATTCCTGTGTCATTCGGGACAGGCACGCTTATAAGGCCTGCCCAGTTGCGTTAATCGTGTTCTTCCTGTACCGTTCTAAATGAATCGACCGTCTCGTTAGACCAAGCCATTCTCCGGCCGTTCTGGTCGGTGTCGTTGCTCAAATCTCCGCAGACCGGCCTCGATAAGGATCCACCAGCCTTGAACACTGTTGTTTAAGCCGCTGGTGCTATGCGCCATACCCCATAAAAAGGATTAACTGTCATGCCGAATCAGAAACGACGCAAAGACCTTCGCAACGTGGCCATCATCGCGCATGTCGATCATGGAAAAACTACCTTAGTTGACGCCCTGCTTAAACAGACCGGCGCCCATGTATTCAAAGAAGGTGAAGCCGTCATCATGGATTCGAATCCCTTGGAAAAAGAACGTGGGATTACCATATTTTCAAAAAACGCCTCCCTGCTCTATAAAGATACCCGCATCAACCTGGTCGATACACCTGGCCATGCCGACTTCGGCAGTGAGGTCGAAAGGATTCTGCGCATGGTCGACGGAGTGCTGTTGCTCGTGGATGCCTTTGATGGCCCGATGCCCCAAACCAAATTCGTTCTCAAAAAATCACTGGAACTCCATCTCAAGCCCATTGTCGTGATCAACAAGATCGATCGACCCAGCGCCAGGCCTGAAGAAATCGTCAATCAGACTTTTGATTTGTTTTGTGAACTCAACGCGACCGACGAGCAACTCGATTTCCCAATTGTCTATGCCTCAGGTAAGGAAGGACGGGCGACGCTGGACCTCAAGGATCCCGCCGTCGACATGAAGCCTTTGCTGGACACCATCATCCATCGGGTCCTGCCACCGGTGGCTGATCCGGAACAACCGTTTCAAATGCTCGTCACCATGTTGGAATATGATTCGTATATCGGTCGGGTGGCCGTTGGACGAATCGTCCATGGCATGATTGAAGTCGGAAATCAAATCGTCGCCGTTAAGCGAGATGGCACCATTGCGAAAGGAAAGGTCACAAAATTATTGGCCTACCAAGGACTCACCCGCGTCGAAAGCGAATCGGCGCAAGCCGGAGACATTATCTCTCTGGCCGGGGTTCAAGACGTTCGTGTAGGAGAAACCCTCGCCTCTCCCCAAAACCCGACAGCGCTCCCAACCGTCAATGTGGATGAACCCACGATTTCCATGAACTTCTCCCATAACACCAGCCCCTTGGCTGGAAAAGATGGGGGACGATTTCTCACTTCACGACACATTCGGGAACGCCTCGCACACGAAGCCATGATGAACGTCGGGATCAAGGTGGAAGAGACCGACGGGGGAGAGCGATTCACCGTCTCAGGACGCGGCGAACTCCATTTGTCCATTTTAATCGAGACCATGCGACGAGAAGGATTTGAAGTTGAGGTGTCCCCGCCAAAAGTCATCTACAAAAAAGTTGAAGACGAAATTCTGGAACCCGTCGAGTTGGTTGTCATTGAGGTGGACCCGGGCTATCAGGGGGCGGTCATCGAAGCGCTCGGCGGCCGCAAAGCCGAAATGAAAGACCTACGGATCAGCGCAGTCGGTACGGTTCGGATGGAATTCCATATTGCCTCACGAGCCCTTTTAGGGTTTCGTAGTGAATTATTGAGGATGACCCGTGGAAGCGGCGTGATGTCACAGATCTTTTATGAATATCAGCCATTTAAGGGTGAAATTCCCCATCGTTCCGCCGGGGTGCTGATTTCTCATGGTCCGGGACAAGCGGTGGCCTATGGCCTGTGGGGACTCCAAGATCGTGGAGAAATTTTTCTCCATCCCGGGGACGATATTTACGAAGGTATGCTGGTGGGGGTCAATAACAAGGGCAACGATCTGGTGGTCAATGCCATTCGGGAGAAAAAGCTCACGAATATCCGGGCGTCAGGATCCGATGAAGCCATTAACCTTATTCCCCCACGGGAAATGACGCTAGAATTCGCTCTTGAATTTATCGAGGATGATGAACTCGTGGAGGTCACGCCAAAAAGCATTCGACTACGGAAACAATTTCTCACCGACAACGAGCGTCGCGCCGCCCGCAACCAAGCCAAACGAGCTTAAACTCCTCCCCTTTCTCCTATTGGTTCCTATTTCCCAATTTTCTTGGGAAATAGGACTTTCCTCTTTGGTCATTTTTACGTATAATTCAGGTCCTACCGAGCAGTCGGGACGGGCCCAGGGGAAGGCCTTCCTCCCGGCAAAGATCCATTCCACCGTGGAGCAGGCATGAAAAACACTTTTTTTAAAGGACATGGCTTGGGCAATGACTATATTGCCCTGGATCCGGCAAAACTCTCATTTAAATTGACTCCTCGAACTATTCGGACATTGTGTGACCGCAATTGGGGAATCGGGAGTGATGGGATTTTGGCGTTAGTCCCTTCCAAAAAATCAGATTTTGGCCTGCGAATTTTTAATCCAGACGGCAGTGAGGCCGAAAAGTCTGGGAACGGATTGCGCATTTTTGGCTGCTACCTGTACCACACCAGACACACCAGGAAAAAACACTTTTCCGTAGAAACCAAAGGTGGGGTGGTCGAGGTTCACCTCGAACTGAATGGGTCTGGCTTGGTTGGAGGCGCGACCGTCGACATGGGTCGTGCGGTCTTTCAACCCATTGCGTTGCCTTGTACGTTACGGGTGCCAGAATTGATTCAACAGCCCGTAAAAGCTGCGGAGCAATCACTTCGGTTTACGGGCGTGAGCGTGGGCAATCCGCATTGTGTGGTGTATAAAAAGAGGGACGAACGATGGACGCGTGAGGATTTACTGGAAATCGGCCCAGAACTCGAGAATCACACCATCTTTCCGAAGCGAACCAATGTTCAACTGGCTGTTCCTACTGGTCCAAAATCCATTTCCATACTTATTTGGGAACGAGGAGCAGGAGAAACTCAAGCTTCGGGATCATCCGCTTGTGCCGCAGCATGTGCCGGCGTCCGGTTAGGCTTGGTGAAGAGTCCGGTTCGCGTCAAAGCTCCAGGCGGCGCCTTGGATATTACGGTGGACTCGCAATATAACATCACGATGAAAGGACCCGTGATGGAAGTCGCCCGTGGAGAAATCAGCCACGCCTTCATAGACGGCCTACGGTAAATAGTTATCCACCCCTCCCAGTGCCGTTTCCGATCTTCTCTCGACCTTCGCGACTATTTCACCAGCCCTCGAAGATACGCCAAAACATCCAGCATTTTCTGGTCGGATAACTCGCCCTTCCAGGCGGGCATGGAGGTTCCCTGCTTTCCCTCTCGAACAATTATTAATAAGTCATTATCGGATTTTTGTTGGACCTTCTCAGAGGTCAGGTTAGCCGGGCGTGGGGTCAGTTGATCTGCCACCGGGCCATCGCCCCGTCCCTGGGATCCATGGCAATTCAGGCAGTGGGTCCGAAAGACCTCTTTTCCCTTTTCGGCATCACCTGTGGCCACGTTCGCCAACACCACTCCCCCTGACAACATGACGCACACCATACCGACACTCATGATCAAACGAGTATTCACAGATTCTCCTTTCATTCTGGGTTATTCCGGTAACGTGGGAAACTCAAACGGAATGGGTTCTCCCGTCAAGGCTTTCAAGAAAGCAATCAGATCCGTTTTCTCCTGAGGTGCCAAGCCCAGTGGTTTCATGAAAGGACTCAATTGAGGATTCGCGTTGCCGCCTTTATCAAAAAAATCTACGACTTCTTCTAACGTTTGAAAAGCACCGTCATGCATATAGGGCGCCGTTTCAATAATGCTTCGAAGCGTCGGTGTTTTGAATGCCCCTTTATCACGCTCCTGACGGGTTACCTCATACCTCCCTAAATCTTCTTGGAGAGGACCAACCTGGGGCACGCCTAAATTATGGAACTTATTGTCGGTAAAATTTGTGCCATTGTGGCACGCAATACATCGACCTTTCCCTTTAAAAATGGCCATCCCACGCTGAGTAGCATCATCCATAGCTTTGTCATCTCCCAAGACAAATTTATCGAAAGGAGAATTTGTGGAAATGATCGTTCGTTCATAAGCCGCAATAGCTTCTGCCATTCCCTGCAAACTCACCCCGGCTCCAAATACTTTCAGGAACTGCTCTTTATAGCCTTTTATCTTTGCGATCTTAGAAATCACATTTTCATGAGTTTCGGCCATTTCAATCGGATTGTGAATAGGCCCGATGGCCTGTTCTTCTAACGACCCGGCCCGACCATCCCAAAATTGAAATGGATTAAAGGCCGTGTTATAGACCGTAGGCGATTGACGCCCACCCCGCTTCCCATCCACGCCCACTGAGGTTTGATTCGGGTCGGCAAATCCGGAAACAGGGTTATGGCAAAATGCGCAAGAAATAGCGTTGTTTTTTGAAAGTCGCCCATCGAAATACAGTTGCTTGCCAAGGGAAACTTTCGCAGCGTAGTTGAGATTCGTCGCTGGTTGAGGAATAACCGTGGGTAAAGGGCCAATGTCCGGAACCGTCTGCCCATCAACGATCACCATACTCGGGGATGCCTCATGGTCGGATTCATGGCCCAGTCCCATGGACCCCATCAATACGATTCCTACGATTCCACCAACCCATGCGCCTGTCAGAACTCTACATCTTCTAATCATTCCCTCATCTCCTTTTCATCGGGGTTCTATATTTTTCTGTTTATGTACATTGATTCCATGACATCACCAGCCTATTTCCCATGAAATTTACCTGAAACGATTATTGAGTGTACGACGGAAATTAGTGATATGGTACCGAATCCAAGAAATATGACAAGCCCATGCAGACATCTTTCGATGAAGCACGACCCTCTCCTCATCAAGCATTTTTTGTCAAGGGCCATCACCTTCCCTAGCCCCTACCCTGTTGGCAATGTATGAGCGTAGAATCTCTCCCCATATTCAACGTTATTCCTCAATTACAGGAAACACTGCGTGCCCACTCCATCGCGCTTCTGACAGCAGAGCCCGGTGCGGGGAAAACCACCCAGGTGCCGTTGGCTCTGCTCACCGAATCTTGGCTCGCCAAAAAAAAGATCATCATGTTGGAACCACGCCGTTTGGCAGCGCGTGCGGCAGCCACCTACATGGCACGGCTTTTACATGAATCAGTGGGAAAGACGGTTGGGTACCGAACGCGTTGGGATACGAAAACTAGTGCGTTGACACAAATCGAAGTCGTCACGGAAGGTATTCTCACCCGCATCCTTCAACATGATCCTTCATTGAATGATTATGGGCTTGTCATTTTCGATGAATTTCATGAGCGCAGTCTTCAGGCCGATTTAGGCCTGGCCTTCGCCCTCCAGACACAGTCGCTCTTTCGTGAAGACTTGCGTCTCCTGATCATGTCAGCCACGTTGGACACGCAAACCCTCGCTTCCACGCTGAAGCAAGCACCGGTGCTGACCTGCAAAGGCCACATGTTCCCGGTCGACACGCGATACATAGGAGCATTCGAAAAGGACACATTTACGCAACAAGTGGCTCACGCCATTCAGCATCTCTTACATACTGAGTCTGGCAATCTCCTGGTCTTTTTACCCGGTGCCGGGGACATACGACGGGTTGAAGGACACCTGACTCAAGGCTCCCTCCCTCAGCACCTCCTCATTGCTCCTCTCTACGGAACCCTCCCACCCAAGGTACAAGACCAAGCCATTCTTCCCGCACCTGCTGGGTGGAGAAAGGTCGTTCTGTCGACGAACATTGCGGAAACCAGTTTGACCATTGAGGGAATCCGAATGGTGTTGGATACCGGGCTCATGCGAGTGCCGCGGTTCGACGTACGGAGCGCCATGAGTCGATTGACGACCATTAAGATCTCTCAGCAATCGGCAGAACAACGCCGCGGTCGCGCTGGTCGACTCGAACCAGGACTCTGCGTTCGGTGTTGGTCTGAGGCCACTCAACGAACATTAGCTCCACGCACACCGCCGGAAATTCTGGAGGCGGACCTGACTCATCTGGCCTTAGAGCTGGCGGTATGGGGTATTCAGGATGAATCGGAACTTGTCTGGCTGGACCGGCCACCTGCCGGAGCGTTAGGACAGGCACGGCAACTTCTTCATGTTCTCGGTGCCCTGGACGGTGAAGGTCGAGTCACAGAACATGGTCGAACCATGACTGACCTACCGCTTCACCCGCGTTTGGCACACATGATTGTACAAGGAACCCGTATGCGTCTGGGAACACTGGCCTGTGACCTGGCCGCCATGCTCAGCGAGCAGGATATTTTGAAGGGAACACCTGCGCAGGGTCAGGTAGACCTCCGTTTTCGAATAGAAGAGTATCGCCACCAAATCAATCGGAACGTCGCCTCGGGGATAGTCCAACGGATCTACCACACGTCACAAAACTGGCAGCGCACGCTTGGGATTGAAAGACAAGCCGATCACCAGAAGCAGGGCCAGGATGAACTGGGTATCTTATTGGCCCTGGCCTATCCTGATCGCATTGCCCAAAGGCAAGCCGATGGGAGCCGACGGTACAAAATGACCAATGGCCGACTCGCTCGTTTTCACCAACCTCACCCATTAGAACATGACGAGTACCTGGTGATCGCCGATCTAGACGGCGCCCAACCCATCTCACGCATGTATCTGGCCGCCCCTATCCTTCGAGACGATCTCGTCAAACATTTCTCCGAACGCTTTCAGAGTCAGGAAATGATTACGTGGGATGCACGATCCCAATCAGTGGTGACAAACAAGGTCATGCGATTGGGCGAACTCATCCTGAAAGAAAGCCGCCTGCACAAACCCGATCCGGAGGTCGTGATGGCAACGCTGCTTGTCGGGATTCGCCATCACGGTATTGCATGTCTTCCCTGGTCCAAGACGCAACGCCAGTGGCAAAGTCGTGTGCAATTTCTTCGCCGGCTCTTGGGACCGGAACAGGCATGGCCGGACGTCACGAATGATGTGCTGCTCCAAACTCTTGAAATCTGGTTGGCTCCCTACCTCACTGACATCACCAGCGTGTCGCAGTTACAACGGGTAGATCTGACCTGGCCGCTACAAGCCATACTTTCAGCTGAACAACAGCGAGTGTTCGAGTCCCTGGCTCCAACCCATCTCACCGTCCCCACCGGCTCTCGCATTGCCTTGGATTACGATTCCGGCGATATCCCCATCCTGGCGGTGCGCCTACAGGAAGTTTTTGGGATGACGGAAACACCTACCGTGGCCAATGGCCAACTCCCTGTCCTCATCCATTTGCTCTCACCAGCCAGGCGCCCCGTTCAAGTCACTCAGGATCTCAAGAGTTTTTGGAAGAACGGATACGCCGAGGTCAAAAAAGAACTCAAAGGCCGCTACCCCAAACACTTTTGGCCTGAGGATCCCCGTCAAGTTCCACCCACTCGGGGCATCAGGAAACGGGTCTAACCCATTCGCTTTTAAGCATGTGAGCATGACGATAGGCGGGGTAGGCCTATTCGTCGTCTTTTTCTCTGGCATAACCCCTGAAATTCATTCTCGCAACATGTCGCCACGTGAGGAACGATCCATTCAGATATCTCCCTTGCTTTATGCTTCCCTATTGCATTTATTCTGAAGAATTTATGTTGTCGAACTCTTTCGTACCCAATTGACGCTCGCTTCCCCCTTCAGATGATTGGCTCTGTATCTTCTTGCGAAACAAGGAGCGTGGCCTGTGAACCAGTCTTCCTTCTCCATTTCCATTCGCAAATTTTACATTGATGAAGCTTCGGGGTGGTCTTTCGGCGCCCGAAAAGATTTAGAGTACCAGGGCGATAAAAAAATTTAAGAAACCCATTCGGTCTTTTGGTACATCGCCCACTTGCCACACAAGGCCGCTAAAGGTGACCGCCCGATGCGGTATTGGATGGGCCCACTGTTGAAGATCGAACGCTGATTCTCTGGTCAGTGAGTCAAATCCGCGTACCCACTCATATGTTCTCGCTATCTATACCTTTACGCGGATTTCCAGCCTCGCATTCCATCCCGTATATATAGGCTAGTTAAACAACGCCTACACAACGCTCCTCGCTCTACCAGTCGTCTCCCGATTTCCCCTGCCCCTCCTTCTAATCGCCCTCACTCCATGCAGTCTGATATGGTGACCTGACAGCTAAACATTTATTGGTCGACAACGTTGTGTGTTTTGACTCCCGCTCACCTGGAAGGAAATCTTTTTCATGCATAATCTTAAGCCTAATCATCCTCTTTGTTTATTCTGGTTGTCCTGTTCATCCGTCATGTTCCTCCTCTGTTTTCCTGCATTCGCTGCCGAACCCATTGACGGCTTTCGTGACCTGAAATTTGGCATGACCGCTCAAGACGTTCAGGCGCTTCCAAACTGCTCAACTTCTCACGAATGTCTCTATGAACTGTCCGACAAAAATCGCTATCTCCAACTCACCTATACCCAAGATGATTCGGCTTCTTCTTTGGATTCCACCAATACACCAGGGCTCGCGAAAATTACTATCGATATGGGGCGTTTTACGGAAGATTCCTACCACCAACTACAGGTGATGATGGGGAACAGCTATCGACTCACCCATGACTTCACGACCGATACGATGAACGCATTTCTCGCCAAGGAGCTAAACCTCCTCCAGGCAGGTTATGAGGATGGGCATGTCCTTTTGACAGTCGTTCGCCGAGAATTCGGAAATATGACCATCAAAGTCATCTATCAAAACACCACTCTCGCTATGGAGTTCATTCGGAAAAGACCCATTCCACGCATAGGAACCCCATAAGATAGCCGGTCTTCTTCGATGAGTGTTAGGGAAAACCCCTCCGGAATGTGTTTGGCAAGTCTGACGCCTTAGGAAGCTTTTCTCGGCAACGAAGCCAGCCTGGGGATAAGCAAACGAGGATGTAATTTCCTGCCTCCAATAAACATGGAGAGGGGGAGCACCACGATTCCCACCTGACGTTGTTGATGCATGAGCCGACGCCAACATCGGCGACACAAATCATGATCCTTCATTGAGACCGCCCTGCCTAATTTACTGGAATGCGGATTGCGCCTGGGGGACACTAACACTTTGACTTCTCCCCCACATTCTGCACATTGGCCCACCCCGTACTGACCCCCTTTCCCAATTTTCGGAAGACTTAACCGAATACCTTCAAATATATTTTTTCGTTTCGGATTCAGTCGGATTTCCGACTGAACGACAGATTGAGGAGATTCCAGCCTTAGGAGTCGTCTCATGGTATCCCTCCTTATAATGTTTGAGCGATAGGGGTTATCCACTCAAAACAGCAAGGGATATGCCTGGACAATAGGCAGGATGTCGGGGGGGCGGTCTTACCAGGGAAAGATGAAAAATTGTCGAAGAATTGGGAGAGTCGAGAGCGGTAACTCCAAAAATGTGTCTGTGCTGGCCGGATTGATTCCGTGACCCTGTCTTCAAACTTTTGACAGGGTGTAGGGCCCGATGACAGGGGAGCTGAGGGTGTGAACTATCTCTTTGAGCTTGTCTCGGACCACCCTCTCCATTTCAGATTCGAGAGATTGATGATTAAACCGGGACTCGTTCAGGAGCGGACTCATTGAGTATGAGCCAATACAATCCAAGATTTTGAACGGCCTGGGAAAACTCCTGGAAGTCCACCGGCTTACGCACATAACTATTGGCCCCCAACTGGTAGCTTTTGACGATATCCTGTTCTTCTTTGGAAGAGGTGAGCACGACAACCGGCAGAAACTTTGTTCGGTCATCGGCACGCAACCGTCGCAGGACTTCTAAACCATCAATTTTAGGGAGCTTCAAATCCAACAAAATGATTTGCGGCATGATGTTCATATCCCGCCCGGCATGGGCGCCCGTCCCGAATAAATATTCCAACGCTTCCACACCATCACGCGCAACCACCACTTCATTCATAATGTTGTTTTTCTTTAGCGCTCGCATTGTCAGCTCTTCATCATCCGGGTGATCTTCTACTAAAAGAATGTGTTTGTGTGTCATCTTATCCTCCTTGGATTTGACTATGTTGGTTATAACGTAAAATGAAATGTCGCACCCTTATCAACAACACCCTCTGGCCAGATTTGTCCGCCATGACGCTGAATAATGCGATGTACCGTAGCCAACCCCACGCCCACCCCCGGAAATTCCGTATAGGCATGTAGGCGTTGAAATGCCCCGAATAGTTTATGGACATAAGTCATATCGAAGCCTGCGCCGTTATCTTTCACAAAAAAGGCTGCCTGCCCTTTGTATTGCCCATGGCCGAATTCAATGCGCGGATTTGGCTGCTGTCGAGTAAACTTCCATGCATTGCCTAACAGATTTTCTAAAACTGCCCGGATCAACTGCGGATCGGCTGTCGCGAACAAATTTGGCGCGACAATACATTCCACCTCCCGATCCGGTTCTATTTTCTGGAGATCATCCAAAATGTTTCTCACGATCGCGCTCATGTCGAACGTTTGAGGGTGAATTTCTGCTCGCGTCAGTCGAGCGAGATTCAACATCGCATCGATAAGCTGGGACATGCGTTGACT
This sequence comes from Nitrospirales bacterium, assembly GCA_040904705.1. Classification (GTDB taxonomy): domain Bacteria; phylum Nitrospirota; class Nitrospiria; order Nitrospirales; family UBA8639; genus Nitrospira_E. The sequence continues at coordinate 16,617 of JBBDSY010000013.1, forward strand.
CGCTGCCCGAACCCGTTTCAAATAACTTCGCCCAGACTCATCCAATTTCTCGTCATAGTCTTCCAGCACGGCCTGACTAAATCCATCAATACCCCGCAAGGGCGCCCGAAGATCATGTGATACGGAATAACTGAACGCCTCCAATTCTTTGTTGCTGGCCTCCAACTGCGCCGAGCGTTGAACAAGTTGGGCATTGAGGTTACGAATATCATCCTCAGCTCGTTTCCGTTCAGCCACTTCCCGTATGAGTTCCGCATTGGAAGCCGCCAATTTTCCGGTTCGTTCTTGCACACGTTTTTCCAAATTATCTCGGGCTTGTCGAATCGTCTCTTCTGCTAGTCTTCGCTCAGTTATTTCTATTTCCAATTGTCGATTGGATTCATTGAGGTCGGCAGTCCGAGCCCGAACTTGCTTTTCTAATTCCTCAGATACTCCACGAAGCTTCAAGACCACTAATCCGAACCCTCCCGACCACAACAAAGCCAAAACTCCCATCATCCCATAAGAATCTATCCAAGCCATCCCGGTCATGTGTTCTAACGTTTCCAGAGGATAAGAGATTTCCACTATTCCCCCGACTTGTCCGACTTGCCAATCACGCTTTGGACTATTCACGCTCTCGTTATGGCAATTCACACATTCCTGCTGCATGCGGGCAGCCGTGGCAAAGCGCAGTGATTGACGGCCTTCAACCTGCTCGACTCGATAAAAAGCCTGCTCAGGGTTTTGGCGTAAAAATTCCCATGCCTTACGGGGAAACGAATCCCTTAACTGACCCAGATCTTCTGTTTGAGGAAATGGATACCCACTAAACACACGTACACGCTCCCCGGCCCTTCCTGTGAACAATTGACCACCCAAATTTAGGATTAATAAATCCGGTAAAGGAATGGCTCCTCTTTTTTCCCGATAGGGTTCCGAGTCCTTGATACCTAGAGCATGTAACCGTTGAACGACTTCGATCGCATACCATTCTCGCATGTCACTTGAATCCCGGGAATGGCTGTCTGCTCCCCTTAGGGCGATGGTAGCGACCATTTGAGTCTTCAACTGCGAAATATGCAGATAGATCACAAGCAAACAGAGCCCAAACAGTAAACTGAGAACGAAAATGATATATTTATGGAGGAAAGCTAGCCCCCCCACCGCCTTTTCGACACATTTTCGCCAAAGTCCGAAGGCCTGCGGCGTTACATCTTTGTTAATCGTCAAGTCAGCCACAAATTTCCATCCTTACTTTTTGTCACTCGACAATCTAACAACCTTGAACAAGGCAGTCCCCTGATCAATATTGTCGGACATTTTCTCATAGATATTTAGCATTCGTTGCATGAGACAACTGACAAGGGTTGAGTGATATCTCCGGAAATGTTAAAAAATTCTTGAAATGAGTTGGCGTATTCAAGGAAAACGGGATGTCAGCCAATATCATTGCAGAGCAAATTAGCTGGCGGGCTCAAGGGGTTGAGTGTATAGAAATGGCCAACCAAGAGGAGGTTAATCACACGATCAATAGCCTACATGGGATTGATTTGAAAGGCAGGATGTTGGTGAGGACCAAGGCCAGACCATAAAAGAAACGAACGTTCAAGCCACATTCCCCTCACACGGATTCTGACGATACCCTCACCCAATCATTTCACCCCTCGCATTGTCTCCGATGCTTATTGGAACGTTATTCAGCACCTTGATTTTGTAATGCGACGGCCATCATGGTCTCTTCGGCTTCCGAAGTAGTCAAGCCTTCAGTTTCGTCGGGGTGAGTTGACTCTAATTCCTGATCCTCTTCATAAGTCTGTTGTACGTCTGTCATTTCAATGTCTAGCTGAGCTTCAGGGTATAATCTGCGTAAATCCCATTCGGTAATCCAGCCTCGCACATATTCTCGCATCCGTGTGCTGGATAATTTTTCCACCGCTGCAACTTGGGGAGGCTTCCAACTATAGGCTGATCCGTGTAACTCTCGAAGACGCCCGTACAACGCATCAACCATTTGCTCATAGGGCCGAATGAGTGCTTCACCCTCCTGTTCGATAAGACGGATGCCATTGAGCGCTTCCCCAGCAACATTGGCGTCCGTTCCCGATTCATCACTCTGAGCCAGCTGTTCAATTTTGTGGGCATCCTGCTTTTCTTCTAATACGACACTTTGAAAGTCATCAGTCAGTGCGACAATACCCGCAATCCCCGGGCACACTGCTTTGTTCAACGCACCCAACCAACGGGCGATTTCCGCATACGATTTCATTCGTTGCTTGAACGAATACCGGCCAATAATTTCTGCTTCGTCTATGAGCAAGATCCAGCCCTTGTAACCGGCCGCCATCATCAAGCGCGAGGCAAATTGGAAACGACACCAAGCCAAATCTTGTGCCGTGATTTTATCGAACACATACGGCATCTCGGGTGCACACCCTTGGAGATATTTTTTGAGTTGCCCGTTGCTCAAAGGATCACCCGCCCAAAACCGGATAATACGGTGACTGAGTTCAGGATCGTTGATCATTCGTTCATACAAATACAAGGTCGCGGCAAACCGCGAGTCACACACTGAATCTCTTCGATGCACCCAATCATATAATTCGGCATACTGTGGACTTTGAAAATTTAATTCTCGAGCCACTTCAGTTAAGGCATCGCCTTGTTTTTCAGGAACCATGGCACCATTGATGGCAGACCGAAACAGCGTCGCCACGTTATACAGTGGCGTTTCTTTGCTAATCACAATTGGACTACAGACAAACTGTTGTTCGATAGCCACATGTTGCAGGGCTTTCAAAAGATGTGACTTGCCGCTCCCGAACCCCCCTTCCACGATCATTCCCTTCGTGGGAATCCCTTGAGGAGCTTGAGTCGCCATCTGATGCAGGAGTCGTCTGAACTTTCCCTCAAGGTCGGGTTGATGACTACCGAGCACTTTCACCACATCGCGATTAGGCACACCGGATCGTAAAGCCTCCATCGTCCGTTGATGGCTCACATCGCCATTGGCCATAGCCGCCTGCTCATATTCCTGATGCAAGTCATCTGCCTCATCTTGATTTTTTTCAGCAGTGGATAACCGAATCAACGCACCTAACGGGTTTTGGTATTGTCGATCACGGACTTCATCCCAAATCCGCAACTTCAATGCTTCGTATCGACTCAGACCTCGTCGTGTATCCGTCAGAAATTCAGGAGGAACAGATACGACGAGTAAGAAACTCTCCAGTTCATCCGTTCCATCAATAAACTGGCGCAACATTTCATACGCATCCATTGTGGCCGATACGCCATAATACAACCCTTCAGGTGAAGCAGGCTTTTTACTTTCTAGGCATCGGCTCAGATCCAAGGAAACGACCAAACCTGTTTTCCCAACTAGTCGCAACCAACGGGACAATGACGCGAACATGTATCGAGCATTGGTGCGAACGATTTTCTGAAAAATCAACGCCTCTTTCAAGGAGGAGATCTGGCGCAACTCACCACAGAGCCAACCCTTCACTGGTTCAGTCATAAACGGGCTTTCCGCCCTAGTGTCCATTTGACCCAGACAAAGACGAATCATCGCCATTCGAAATTCTTGGCACATCTGCGTATCCTGGTAAATCGCCCGTTCCAACCAGCTATTCAAGTCTCGACGCAATAAAGGTTCGGCGCGCTCATTCATTCGAGCCACACCGGCTATCGAAAACTCTTCTTTTCCTTCCGGAATCTGGTAGCCATTTTCCTGAAGCAGCCGCCGCACGAATTGGGACGCCAGCGCGTCCCATGGCACATGCCGTGAGACTTGGTGAAAAAACTTATCCATCATATGAATTTTGGTCTCTTTCGCATCAACACTGACATAGGCAAAGTTTTCCTTCTCAGCCAACGCCGCTAATTGATCCTGAATCTGTACTCGATCCGCCTCAGAAGGCGTCACGACAAATTTCACAGACGATCCACCTTGTCCGACAAATCGCTGGAGATATTCTTGACGAATGGTCTGAAACCACTCTTGAGGCCGTAAATCCATTATGCGTATCCTTTAATTTTGAGATTTAAGGAATGCTTAATACACTTGCGTCTGACTTGCCCGGACCGTTTGGAACGCGACGCAAGTCCACACCATGGTCAGGGTTAAGGAGCTTCTGCCAAGGCTGGTTGTAAAGCTTCTTCCTGCGAACCTTCCAACTCAATATCTTCTGAATAATCTTGTTTAATTTCCGTTAATTCAATTTCAACCTGGAGGTTCGGATCCAACCGCTTGAGATCCCACTCGGTAATCCATCCCTTGACGTATTCCCGCATTCGGGTGCTTGACAGTCGTTCAATAGTCGGAACTTGCGGTGGTTCCCAGCCATAGGCGGCTCCGTGAATCGCCCGAATCTTATGGTAAATATCTTCAACCAACTGATCGTAGGGACCAACTAACGGAATCCGCTCACACTCGATCAATCGCATGCCCTGCTCTGCCTGGCGCGACAACACCAGGTCCGTTTCCGACCCGGTTTCCCGCAATTTTTCTGGGACTTTTTCTCGATCGCCCTTTTCCTCCAATATGGCGCTTTGGAAGTCATCCGTCAGCGCCATGACTGCAGCCAACCCCGACTTATATCCCAAGTCCGCAAAACTTGACGCTTCGAGACGGCCCAGCCAGCGGGCTAATTCCGCATAGGATTGGGCTCGCTGCTTAAAGGAATAGCGGCCAATAATTTCTGCTTCATCAATCAACAGAATCCATCCGGAATAGCCCGCAGCTATCATAAGTCGGGACAGGAATTTAAATCGTTGCAATGCCATCTCCATCGGAGACACACGCTCAAATCGATAGGACATAGTGGAATCACAGGATTTGAGATATCGTTTAATTTCGACATCAGATAACGGATCGCCAGCCCAGAAGCGAATCATCCGATGACTCAATTCCGGGTCATTCACCATCCGTTCGTAGAGAAACAATGTTGCAGCAAATCGCCCATCAATCTCTCCACCCTGTCGATGCACCCATTCATAAAAATCGGCATAGTGCGGACTTTTAAAATTCAAATCAGCCACAACTTCCGCCAACGCGTCGCCGCGTTTTTGTGGAATATTGGCGGAACCAACAGCTGCACGAAACATGAGGGCTGGACTATACAGCGGCGTTTCTTTACTGATCACCACCTTACTACAGACAAACCGGGACTCCAGGGCCATCAGTCTCAACGATTCCAAGAGATGCGATTTGCCGGTGCCGAAGCCCCCTTCAATCAACAACCCCTTCGTCGTCCAACCCTTTTGTATACTGGCTTGTGCATCTTTCAACATTTGGTGAAATTTTGATTTGACCGTTGCTTGAGGACAGCCTAAGGCCTTGACTGCTCCTGGACTGGGCACACCCGCCCGAAGAGACTCGATGACCCGTTGATGATGCACATCATCCTTCCGGCTTCCCACTCGTGCCACAAGCCTCCTCTCTTCAAATTGGTCCGCTTGTTCCGTTATTCGGACCATTGGAGCAAAAGGATTTGGCCGTGATTTATCCCGCACATCGTCCCAAATGCGAAGCTTCAACGCTTCATAACGATTCAGTCCTACGCGTTGGTCAGTGAGAAATGCTTTCGGTGTCACAACCACTAACAAGAGGCCTTCCATATCGTCGCTGCCATCGATAAACTGCCGCAACATTTCATAGGCATCCATGACCGCCGAAGGCGAATAATTTAAGGTCTTCGCATCCGTCCCTTTCTTCCCGCCCAGGAAGGCTGATATATCAATCGTCAAAACCACACCCGGTTTTCCAAGGAGACGAACCCAATGCGCAAAAGAAGCGATTAAATCACGGGCATTGCTCCGTGTGACTTTTTGAAAAATGAGTAATTTCTTCAGTGCGGACATTTGAGACAACTCCCCACGAAGCCACGATTGAATCGCGGCAGATTCCTTGGATTGCCGCCCTGACGGATCAAGCTGAGCCAAGCATAATTGAATCATCGCCAAACGAAATTCCCGGCTCATTTGAAAGTCTTGAAACAAACTGCATTCTAGCCAGGAATTCACCTCCCGTTGAATGGCGGGTTCATCGCAGGCATTCAATGACGCAAGAAATCCCCAACTACATGCTTCGCGTTGGTCAGGAATTCGCCGTTCATTCTCCTGAAACAACTTCGTCACACAGGCAAAGGCTAACGCCTCCCAATCCACTTGTTTCGCCATCTCTTGAAACAATAAATCAATGAGTTGAACCTTGGTTTGTCTTGAGTCGGCTTCAATCATGACAAAGCCTTCCTCTCGGGCCAATGCCCCAACACCCGAAACCATCGCCTTCGTGTCTGCCGCGTCCTCGACCACTACAAACTTGACCGACGACCCTCCTTGACGAATAAATCCTTGGAGATAGGCGGCTTTCAGTACTTTCAACCATTCCTGTGGAGACATAGTTTTTCCCTCAATATCCTGTTACTGTGCTTCCTCTTGTCGGCTCCCCCTAGGGAAACTTTACCGACAAGCCAGCCTGGTTATCCGGTTTTGACAAAGGAAATTCCGTAATAGGTTTTTTCCCGTCCTCCCTGTGCAATGACTGTCAATGTTCTTGAGACATCACGAACGCCCGTACTGGCATGAAAATTTGCTCGATGACAATTTTTCGTGGCAATGGTTCCGCTTTTATCCAACAAATACACATCCCGTCCAAACTCTTGGCGTGTGTATTCACTCGCCTGCCAAGGCAATAACGTCAATAATTGATACAGCTCTAAAAGGGGAATGACCGTTCCCTTCCCGATCAGATGCTTGCCTCGACCGGCCACCACCAGAGAATATGCGGTATAGAGCATTTCTAAAAATGTTTGGGGTTTAAACCGCAAAGGTTTGTTTTGCACTTCTTTAAGTCGTTTGACGAGTACTGATGGTCGCAATCGGCTTTCGCGAATCCGATCGATAGACACAGCTCGTTCTTTATGTAAGATTTTCAACAGGACCGGGTAGGAAAACAAATAGCCATCATGTTCGTAGAGATTCACACCCATTTGTTGAGCGGTCGTCAGCAATTCCTGGCGAAAATCTTTCCCTGCGAGATAATCGGCCTCATCGAAGTTGAGACGTTCTTGCGTCTTGAGAAAATCACAGCCCAGCTCCAGCGTGGCCGATTTGCCTTCATCCAATAATTTTCGAAGCTTTATGAGATCACCCACTTTCGCAGCGTCTTTGATCTTTTTAAACGACGCCATCACGAGCTTCGTGGTTTTAACCAGATCCCCCGCCTCCGCTTCAATCTCGGCGAGGGCTTGCTCGAGACTTCCTGCTTGGGAGGATCCCGTAGCTGAAGAAACGGTCTCTACTGCTTCCAAGACACCTGTGGCTGATTCAGATTCATACGACTCAAACATAGTCATCCTATCTCTCTTGAGGTCATTACTACTGATTCACACCATTCTGAAGATTATGGTACCCCTAGAGCAGGAACCACACGCACATGAGGAATCATTCGGCAAAACGACATGTGTTCTTAAAATTTTTCAGGGAATACGGGGGCTGAACAGGAGGAAAAAAAGGTTTTGTCCCAGTCACCCCATGCGCTGCGACAACATTCCCCTATGTCACGAAACAACCTCTATGCTGCTGGAATGAAAACGCCCATGAATCAGACTGCACCATTTGCCATTGTCACTGGAGCCTCTCGGGGCATTGGGGCAGAATATGCAAGAGCCTTAGCAAACCAAGGCTATGATTTGCTCCTCATTGGGCGAGATGAGACAAGACTGAAGACCTTACGGCAGGAACTTCTTCGTGTAACGCAACGGGAAATCTGGGTGGAATCGCTGGACCTAAGCCAACCCCAGGCAGCACAAACCTTGTATGACTTGGCCCAGTCTTACCGATCAGAGGTGTCACTCTTGATCAATAATGCAGGCTTTGGACGGTATGGAGATTTTGCGGACATGCCGCTGGCAAACATTCAAAGCATGCTGCAGCTACATATCAATACAATTGTGGAGAGTATTCGATTATTTTTACCAAACATGTTGGCTTGCCAACAAGGCGCAATTATTACGGTAGCATCCGTGGCCGGACTCTTTCCCATTCCCTACATGACGGAATATGCCGCCACCAAGGCGTTTCTCATCGCCTTCTCGGAAGGGCTAGCCCGGGAAACGCAAAGTCGGGGTGTTACCATACAAGTCTGTTGCCCGGGCTTTACAAACACGGACTTTCATCAAACTGCCGACCATCAACCGAAACAAGTCTTCTTGGCACAATCGCCCCAACAAGTCGCCCAGACCTCGTTGCAAGCCCTTCAATCCAAACGCACACTGGTGACCATCGGCTGGCAAGGCCGCCTAGCACTCTGGATCAGCAAAATAATCCCCCACAAAATCCTGATGGCCATCGCCGCCAAGGCCGTCAAACCCCCACCTCCTCAGGAAAAATCATAAAGGAAATCATTAGGTTCAGATTATTGCTCCACGCCTGCCGTCTGGCCCAAGAGAGGGACATCTTCAACAACTGGCGCGCCTTATTTGAGTGCAGCGAGCTGGACGCTTTCCCGCATTGCCTCGGTCCAATCTAATGAGGCATGAAAGGACGTCAAGAGTTTTGTCTACTTTTGACAAAACAACGAGGGTAGTGCCTGCGGGCCGCGCTAAGCAACAAGCTCGGCTGCCGGGCCGAAAACCGGAACCTCATCTGGACTTTGATTCCAACATTTAGGACGTAGAAGCATCAGCCCGACTGAGGGCACTCATGAGAATGGGATCCTGGTATGCTACTTCACTGAGGGCATCTAAGAGATGGAGATCTTTTTCCTTGGCGACTGTTTGAGCTTTGCTATATTGCCGCGCGTTGAAACGCGCGACTGATGGTTGCCCATTGATGATCTGGCAAGCCAATACGCCACGATCTTTTAAATCCAACGTTCCGCCATGATCCAATAAGGTACGAGCCTCTTCCACTGTCGTTCCATGTAACTCCGCAAAATCCTGCAGGCCACTGGTTTCGATAAGGCGCCCGTCCGGCATGACACATTTCCGTTTGAAATGTGGCGACCAGTCTTTCCGGAAATCGATATACCGAACGTCACCGCCCGCCGCGACTGCCGATTCAAGCGTGGCATAATCCAACCCTAGGTTCGGCTGCTTCAGGCGATCTTGCAATTCGTGCGGCAATCCACGATAAAACACTCGCTCCATCGCCTCCTCAAGATTCAACCCATAGCCCTGGCGTAACCGCTCCGCAGCGGCATATTGTTCCACATCCATCATCCAAGTCTGCGTGGGTTCCTTGCCAGTGGAATCAACCCGGCAGACAAATGCCCCCTTGGTCACCAACAGCCCTTCTTGCGGATAGAGATAGACCCCTCCTTCTGTGAGCAAACCTTCGACTGTTTCTTTTGGAATATCATAACTTTCAGAAAGAACTTGGGCACGCATAAAAAAATTATCAGTCCCAGTCATCGCACAGACCATGACGTTGCCTGGCGGATCATGGTCAGTATAGTTTTCTAAGATGTTATACAGGATCGGCGGCTTTTCTTTTTTGACCGGTCGCTTTTTGACTTTGTACATCGCCCTCGCTCCTTTTCTCTGATTATTTCAAAAATGAAATGCTTTTTGAATCGACCATTTATTTGATGGCCTCAAACCATTCTAGGCAATAGATTTCAGGCTGTCTCCTTGCGATTCAGAAAGTCATAATGGTAGAAGACACCCGTGGCACAACGACCATATGTGTTCACCAATGGCATTGCCTTTCAATCATGTCCAAAGACGCACTCATTCAAGCCTTTCATGACCTTGGCGCATTCAAGTGGAATGCCCAAAATGGTTTTCGGTTAGCCTCCGGAAAGACCAGTCCCTATTATGTAGACTGCCGTATTGTATTGGCTCACCCCTACTCTCGTCACCTTGTGGCTCAATTAGCTTTTGATCTCCTCAAAACGCAGAATTTTCATTTAATTGGCGGCTTGGAAATTGGGGCCATACCCCTTGCCACGACCATCTCCGATTTTGCGTATTCGGCGCACCCCAAACAAGAATGGCGCACCTTCGTCGTCCGCAAACAGCCCAAAGATCATGGCTTAGGCAAGTTGATTGAGGGTACATTTGATCACGGCGAACAGGCTGTCGTTGTTGACGATGTCCTGACAACTGGCGGTTCCCTTCTGAAAGCCACCGATGCGGCCCGCAATCAGGGTTTACAAGTCAGCCATACTTTTGTCATCGTCGATCGATCTGAAGCTGACCGGCACGACCACCTGGCCCAACAAGGATTACTCCTTTTCTCGCTTCTCACTCTTGATGATTTAAAGCGGACGGTTCCGACTTCCCGTTAAGACCGATCAAACGCAATACAATCATGCGCCTCCCGACCAGGTCCTTGACCACATCTTTCGTTGAGCATACAATTTTATAGATACAGTTGATCTGTTTTCGTCCTTCCACTACCGGACAAACCAGCTTTTATTTCAGGAAGGAGCTGAATGATGAGGCGAATATTCTTTTCCGCATTTTTAATGCTGCTTGCGGTTACTTTGACAGGAAGTCCCACACAAGCTGAACCCTATCTGTTAACAGTCCAGCAACTCAAAGCCAGCATGGACAAGCCCAGCCAACCGGGCCAAAAAGGATTTGTGTTAATTGACGTTCGCTCTCCTGAAGAACACCAAGGAGGTTTTATCCCTGGTACCGATTTCAATATCGATTTCCGGGAAATCCAGAGTCGACATCAGGAAGTTCATGCTGAACAAGACAGCCATGTGGTGGTGTATTGCCAATCCGGCCATCGCAGCAATATCGCCGCAGAAACACTGATGCGGTTAGGGTACAAGAATGTCTACAATGTGGAAGGCAGCATGAACGCCTGGGAAGAAGCGAACTATCCCATCGAGCATCCTCGATAAGCCGGCTCATGATTATGTAGGTTGAGGATCGCCTGATTCTTTGACTGTCGAAAAAATCTCATCAAATTGGTGATGCATCTCTCGAAACGCTTCCAATAAATTCGGATCGAAATGCGTCGGCTTGGTGCGTTCATTCCCATTCAACATGACGTCGAGCGTTTTGACGTGAGAAAACGCAGGCTTGTACGGCCGCTTACTGCGTAAGGCATCATAGAGATCGCATAGCATCACAATCCTCCCGGTTATCGGAATCTGGTTTCCCTTCAACCCACACGGATATCCGCTTCCATCCCACCGTTCATGATGCGTGAGCGCCACCTCTTTCGCCATCTCCAGCAATGGGGATGCCGACCCACTCAACAAACTTGCGCCTAAGAGCGGATGTTGTTTGATCGCTTCCCACTCCTCATCCGACAGCGGCCCCTGCTTACCCAACACCGCATCGGGCACACCAATTTTTCCCACGTCATGCATCGGCGCAATTGCAAATAATCCTTGGGCCCGAGTTGTATCCCATCCAATGCGAAGCGCCATGGATTTTGCATAATGACTCAGGCGTTCAATATGAGCGCCCGTTTCTTCATCTTTATACCGGGAAGCCCTGGCTAAACGGAGCATGGTATCCGTGTAGGACTGCTCCAACTCACCATTTTTGTGTTGTTCAGCATCCAATGCGAGCTTGAGGTCCTTGGCATACGTTAGTAATTGGGCATGGGCCTGCTTCAGCTTGTGGGTTTTCTGCTCTTCTTTTTCCAACAACTGCTTGAGATCTTTGGCATAAACTAACAGCTGAGACTGGGCAGCCTGCAACTGATTTTCTACAGAAGTTGCTGGGTTCTCCCGCGTCGTCGCCTTCTGGACTCCGCGAGACCCATCTCCAATCGGCTTGGAGGATGTGGATTTCATATCTCTAGCACCTCCCTCACTTTCTTGATCAATTCGAGCGGACTAAAGGGTTTGGCTAAATAGCCTGCAAGGGCAAGGGAGACCGTTTCCTCCTGGGCTTCCAGACCATCTCTCGCGGTCAACATGACGACAGGGATCTTCGCCGTTTCCGGGTTCTCACGCATTTGAGCCACAGCCTCACATCCATTGAGACCTGGCATCATCCAATCAATAATCAGCAAATCCGGGCGGTGTTGGTTCACGGCCTCTAAGGCCTTGCGCCCATCAACGGCGGTGAGAATTCGGTAGGTAGGGTTTTCGAGTGTCACCTCCACTAGCATCCTGAGGTCTTCATCATCGTCTGCAATCAGAATCGTTTTGACAGAAGAACTCATAGGCATCACATGACACTGGCTGGGCCAGGCTCACTCAGAGAGTTTCTAGTTCATTCTCAACGTATTCATCCTCCTTGATGAGATGAGTATCCTGACTCGCCACATCGTTGATTTCATCAAACGATCCAGCATGCCACATCCGCGCATCAACTTTTCTGGCGACCGTAATAAACCCTGAGTGCGCAACCATCCGATGATCTGGACGCACACTTCGGCCTTTCACATTCCACGTCCGGAGAAGCGTCTCAAAGTTTTGGACAAGCGTGAACACCCTGCTCTCTTCCAAGGCATGAACGGTCTGCATCACTTGTGGAACCGTGGGCACATAACTCAAATAGATGCCCCCAATCCTCAAGGCCCGTGCCGCATGAGGCACCACTTGCCATGGTTCTGGAATATCTAAGACCACCCGATCGAAATGCCAAGCCGAAGTCCCTTCCCCTACCTCAATTCCTTCATAAGCATCGCGAATCTGTAGAAAATGGTTGGGAACCTTCCCCATAAATCGTTCAATGTTTTTCATTGCCGTCGCGGCAAAATCTTCACGCACCTCGTAACTCACCACACACCCTCGATCACCAACCGCTCGCAACAGCGCCATCGTGAGTGCCCCTGATCCCACGCCCGCCTCAAATACTCTAGCCCCCGGATACACATCCGCCCACATCGGGATAATGGCTAGATCTTTTGGATAGATCACCTGCGCGCCTCTTGGCATTTTCAACGAATATTCCGCAAGCGTGGGGTGAATGGCAATCATCATCTTATTCGGAGAAAATTCGACGGTGGTGCCATCTGGCTTCCCAATAATCACATCATGGGGAATATGATCACCGCTGTGCTGGAACAGCTCGCCGGCTTTCAGCGTCAAAGCGTAATGCCGCTCTTTCTTATCAATCAAATGAATGCGTTCGCCCGCTTGAAAGTATTTCATAGTCCGCCATACTAGCAGGGGATTTCCGTCCGGAGATACCCTTCAAAATGAGGGAAGATTCTTTTGGTGAGGAGACGGTCATACTCGACCACCCTTTCTTGACACCCCTTGCTAGCAGCCTTATGATGAAGGCCATATTTATCCCGTCCTCATCATTGCCTACGTATCCCAACATTGGCCTTACCCACTTCGACTCCAAGACAGGTGGAACTTTTTCCATTCCCCGTTTTTTCTAACAACCCATGAAACGACTATTTACAGTCATCGGTCTCGGACGCTTTGGATACAGCTGCGCCCAAACCATGGTCGAAAAAGGATGCGAAGTGCTTGCCATCGATAAAGATGAGGAACGCATTCAGGCCATTAGCGATATTGCAACATTCGCGGTCCAGTGCGATGCCACGGATGAACGGGCCCTCAAAGCGGTCAGCGCGCAAAATGCCGACGTGGCCGTTGTCAGTATCGGGGAGAATATTGAAGCCAGCATTCTCATTGTTCAAACTCTCAAAGAAATGGGTGTGAAATCAATCGTGGCCAAGGCCGTCGCCCCCATTCAAGGCAAAATTTTAAAAAATCTTGGCGTCGATGAAGTCATTTATCCGGAACGAGATGCTGCGATCCGTCTAGCACATAGACTGGTCTCTCCCGGCGTGATTGAATACTTGGAACTGTCGCCTGGGTATAGCGTCGAAGAGGTGTCCGTTTCAGAAACACTTTCAGGGATGAGTTTGGAAGAAATTAAATTACGAGGGCAGCATAATTTAAATATTATTGGCATCAAGCAACAAGTCAGTCGAATGGTGAAAGGCCGTATCATGACAGAAGAGACCTTTAACTTTACGCCCAAACCCGATGATGTTGTTCAAAAAGGAGATGTTCTGGTCATGATCGGGCAAGAAAAAGATCTGGACCGCTTCTGCAACGATGTGTAGGAGAATTAACGCACCTGTCAATTATCTCCGCATTTTCGCCTCCCCTTAGATAATTTTTCCATTCAATCCCCGTTTTTCCCCAGTGGACCCATACAGGGATTTAAGGGTTCTACCGATCTTGAATAGGAACCTCATTTCACGCGAAAACAGGAGTTGGGAAATAGCGCTAAAATATCATTTAATTTCAAACACTTATGATTGAATAATTACTCCAAATGACTTCCCAATAATAACCAGTTGCTCATACTTCATACACAAAACACACAATAGATAACTGGATGCTGAACACCATTTGTCTGAATTGGCTTGATTTTTGCTGAATTCAGCCTTATCTCAGGAATCACGTTCTTTCAAAGTCGTCACAACATTCAAGGAAGGGAATCATTAGGTACACACCATGAAATTTCAAAGCGTCATGGAACATCCTCACGAAACCGATGGGGCTGAGGCCACAACAGTTGATCCTCAATCCACAATCAAGCCCTATAACCCGGCTCTCGAATCCCTGTACTTCAGATCATTCGGCAGTCGACCCCTTCTGAATAAAGAGTCAGAAATCATTCTGGCTAAAGAAATCGACCATGCCTCTCACGCCATTCGCCTCATCGTCAAACAAGGTCTGCAACTCACTCATAGCCTGAAAAAATGCCCTGAGAAAGATGAAACCGTTGTTGTGCTAAAAGATACGTTTGAGTTAACCGGGTTATCCGCCCCGGCTATAGAAAAACTCAAATTGACCTTGCTGGCATTAGGCGAAGTCCACCCCAATCACCAGCAGACGGTTCAGTCGCTTTGCCAACAGCTCCAAAAAGCAAAATATCAGTTAGAAAAAGCCAAATCTGAACTCGTCCAACGCAACTTACGGTTAGTGGTCGACATTGCCAAACGCTATACCGGGCATGGATTGGCCTTTCTCGACCTGGTGCAGGAGGGTAATATTGGTTTAATGAAAGCCGCCGAACGCTTTCAATACAAAAAAGGGTTTAAATTCAGTACCTATGCCACCTGGTGGATCCGCCAAGGAATCACCAGAGCCATGGCCGATCAGTCTCGTACCATTCGAGTCCCCGTTCATCTCAATGAAATCTCCAATAAAATCGCACGGATATCCAAGCGATTAACTCAACGGTTTGCACGTCAGGCACAGGTGGAAGATATTGGCGATGCCCTGAAACTCAGTCGAGAAAAAGTATTCGAAACCATGCAAGCGTTTCAGGATCCTATCTCCCTCGAAACACCAGTGGGCGAAGGGGATACCTTTCTCACGGACTTCATCCCGGATCAAAATAGCATTACTCCGGATGGTCCCGTCTCGCGTCAAGAAACCAACCAACAGGTTGAACGAATTTTGGACTCATTAACCCCCAGAGAACAAATGGTGATCCGACTGCGATTTGGGATCGGGCAGGATGAACCGTGGACCCTGGAAGAAGTAGGCCAGAGCATGTCGGTAACTCGTGAACGCGTTCGTCAAATCGAAGCCAAAGCCCTCCAAAAATTAAAGGAACCAGGTATGAAAGATATGCTCGCTGCTATCAAATAAGGCTCCTCCCCTCTTCTAACAATTTCCGTCCTTTCTCGCCCCCCGTCCTATCACAAAATGGGCTCTCTGCATGAGGGGGTTGTCAGTCCACCCTTTTTCTCATTAGCATACCCCTCGTTGGGTTCAAACACGCAAAATCAGAATTTTGGGAAGTGATCCATGTTAGCCGCAGACCCCATTCAAAATATTCGGCAGGAATTCCGGAACCAGCTAGAAGCGTTTTATACCCATTTGAACCTGGCCCCGCCTTACCACAGTATTGAAAAGGCCATTCAACATTTATCGAATACACTTCGAACAAAGCCCGAAGCCTTTCAACAAACGTTACTTCAGAACACCGAAGAAAAATGGGCCCTTTTCGAAAAAATATTCGAGGCGTCTGGTCTCTCTCAAAAGCACAGAGGCATCATCACGCAATTAGCCAAAACTCCCTCGCTTGCTTCAGCAGGTGAAGAATCATTACGGTTCCTAAGAACTTTTACCGATTCACCCTCCGGGATAACAACTAAGTAGGCCCACGTTCTCTCACATTTAGCCACGACCAAAACAGGAATTGTTCAAGGAGAACTTTCCAGATAAAAGTCTACACTTGTGGTATTCCTACAACAGCCATTCTGAACATTGGGTGATTTTCTAAAAAATCTCCAGCGTTTTAACAGGCATGGAATGAGTATTACTTTTGCAATAAACCCATAAAGGTTTAGATCCGCAATTTTCACTTTTATGCGCCAACAACAAACCCTCTGCAAATCCGTATTTTCATCCGGAATTGGCCTTCATTCTGGGGGGCTCGCCTCAATGGCTATTCATCCCGCTCCGCCCAATACTGGTATTATCTTCGTGAAACAGGTGGGGGATCAAATGGTGGCCTGCCCGGCAACCATTCAGAACCTTCGGCAAACGGATCACTGCACTACATTACAAGCTGACGATTTTCAGGTCCAAACAGTCGAACACATATTGTCGGCCTTAGCAGGGCTTGAAATTGATAATGCCTATGTCGAAGTCCAGGGGAATGAAATTCCTGCGGCTGATGGAAGCGCGACACCCTTTGTGGAAATGATAGATGAATGCGGACTCATAGGTCAGGAAGCGGCTCGCAGCTATATCAAAATCGTTCAGCCAATCCATGTAGAGGACGAACAACGATCAATTGCCGTTCTTCCAGCCGCGCTCCCCCGGATCAGTTATTTCATTGACTTTCCTCACCCATTAATTCAACAGCAAGACTATGAACATTCCTGCACTCCCCAGGAATTCACCAGAAACATCGCGGCCGCCCGCACGTTTGCCTTCCGACATGAAGTTGAATTTCTGTGGTCACGCGGATTGGGATTAGGAGGCTCCCTGACTAATACCGTCGTCTTTTCGGAATCAGAATTAGTCAATGAAGAGCCATTACGATTCACAGATGAATGCGTTCGACATAAAGTCCTGGATCTGATTGGCGATCTTTCGCTCATCGGCTTCCCCATTATTGGACATTTTCAGGCAAAACGAGCCGGGCACCTGCTCCATACCCAACTCGTTCAAGCCATTCTGGATAACCCAGATAAATGGATCATGCTCAACGCCGGAACCGCTGAAAAATCGGATATTCTCCATCGCGCAACAGCAAGATCGAGTTCGCTCCCCCTACCCGAACTCCAACCCGCCTTTCTTTCCGTCTAACCCGTTTCCCAACTCTCCCCTGCGAAAGTTAAGGTCTTCTTGAATTGGCGGGTGCGGTATTCCCCCAAAAGAATCTCTCATCGAGATTGCCACCACATACCATCCATGGTACCGTTGCGCCGTCCTTATGCGCCTGCCCTGCCCCCTGCATAAATCAATCAGCTCTGACGTCTGCCATTGGGCCTGGATAAGTATTTTTGCTGTTTTTGTGCTATCCGGAACAGCTTTTAGTGGAACGCCAATCGAACAAGACCCCAAAGGTTTTTATGGCATCACGTGGGGAAGCCCACTATCCGACCGACCAGATCTTCAAGCCATCGATTCCTCGGCTTCGCTACAGGTCTACACCCTCAAACAAGGAAATCCACACGTAGAAGGCATTCCCATGGAGTCGGTCAAATTCTATGGCTTGGAGGATCAATATGCCCGTGCCCTTTTTCACTATCAAGGAGCGGCTACCCACAAATCTTTGTTGGAATATCTCGAAAGCCGCTTCGGGAAAACCGATCAACCATTTAGCACGATGATGCGAGGGCTGAATCAACAATACACGTGGCGGGGTCCAGAAACAGAAATCACCATCACGTACCATGGCTTCCGGGAGCGAGGGTTCCTCTCAGCTGAAAGCCGAGTCTTAGCTCCAAAATTTCTCCACATACACGGCGAACATTCTTTTTAACCCCCGCAGATAGAATTTCGACTGTAACTCGGTCACTTCAGGATATATTCGCCTTTAAGAGAGAGATCGGCTTTCGGCGGCAGAATTAATTATCGAATATCCTTTCTTCAACTTATGTGTGTGCTGATGCAAGAAGATCTCTGGCTTCCAGCACCTTCTTCACCACCATCTCGACATTCTCTTCATCAACAAAAGGCGAAAGGATAAATGACTTTAATGCGACAATGGGCTCTCCATAGTCGGTTTTCCGATAACAATCCGTTAACGACAGCATCACACCACGCCCCGCCAGACCTTCTTGATGGACGAAATCAAATATTTTTCTGTTATAGTCATTATGTTCCAGCAACATGTTTCGATAGGCAGGATCGTGCATTTCTTTTTCTTTAATCTTGAAAGTATCGACCCCATCGGGATAGGCCCGAAATAACGTGACTGTTCCAAAATTTTCCCGATTCAGCACCGTCGTATAGGCATGACTCTCTAAATGTTCCCTCAGGAGTTGGGCCATTTCCACAATATGTCCGATAATGACGCGCAGGCCTTCTTTACCAAAAAGTTTTAAATTGGCGAGGGCGGCTAACGTTCCGGTTCCTGACCGAGAGGTTTCCAGGGTATACATGCCAGGGCGATGTTCGCCAAATTGATAGAGATAAGGCATTTGTTCTTGAGGCCGCTGAAGACGCATGAGGTCATTTTGCTCTTTCACCAACAGCAAACTGGAAATATACGGAGCAAATCCCGGTTTGTGGAAATCAATGCCAATGGAATCGGCACAAGAAAGATGTTTAATATGGTGGCGGACCCCGGCCAGAGCGCGTAGGGTCCGGGGGCGAAAACCTAACGGATTGCCTTCAAACGGATAATCGGTGAACACCCCCCAAGCCCACCCGATGACCGCATCGGCATGAATGTGCGGCACGTACGATAATTGAAATTCATGAACCATTTCGTCACGCAAGGTGGCAATCGCTCGAAGATCATCAAGGCCAAAAGCATCGGTCGTCCCCATTGTGGCGATTATTCCCCCGATCTTTCGACCGGATTTGAGGGCTTCGGACAATTGCTTTCGAAGGTCGTCCACATTCATGGCATTCAGTCCAGTGGTGGGAATTGTGACAAGATTTTTCGCTCCTAATCCCAACCAGCCTGCAATGTTATATCGACAATAATGACTGCTGTCGCTGGCAAACACGAGAGCATCTTCCCGAATCCCTTGGTTTATGGATCCCGGCAAGGCTTTTTCCAAACCTATTTTCATGCCGTACAACGTCGTGCCGGTGCCGCCAAAGGTGAAGACACCACCTGCCTCTTCCGGATCATAGCCCAATAGTGCCGCCAACATGGTCACAACTTCGACTTCAGCCAATGCGATCCGATGGCTATATTCATCCCAGGCTAAATTGGGATTATTCATGGAGGAAAGCAGCACTCCAATAAGGGAAGAAATCGTGACCGGCGGGACCACATTTTGCTGCGTGCGAGGATGGCCCCACAAGGTTAACCCTTCACAATATTGCACTAATTCTTGCGTGACCTCCTCCACACATTTCCCTGTTTCTGCTAACCGACTTTTCTTGGCCGCCCCATAGTCCAAAACCTGACGTTCGCCTAAAATAGGCCGCTCACTTTTCAAGATATCCACCGCATCAATGGCTCGCATGAGACTATGAACAAAATATGAATCATGCACCCGATCAGAAACCGGTTTTGGAAAGGCTTCTCGGATGGTTTCTAAAAGAGTTCGATATGGCGCTGCCATATATTCAGCCTCCTGTCACAGAATAACGAAATCCGCAGGCTCGTCCTTGTCCACTTTTCATCCCCTCGCTGGACTTGACTCTCAATCTTGATCCAGCGCACCATGCTTCAACTTCGTGAATATATTTTACCTCACTCATTGCCTTCAAGGGACTTGATGTCCAAGACTCTCCGCTCAGATTTATTCGCCGTCAATCCAAATCCCATCCTTTCGGAACACCAGGTCGGATTAGGACGGCATAAAGTGATTATAGCCGATCATTTCTATCTCCACCCTGACGACATCCTCCAAGCGGCCTTGGACCTGCCTTATACCGACCGGTTTGAAATTGTAGGGAATTTCCCAGGCGTCCGGGCCAGTCTTAACGTGAACACTCAACCCTTGATCAACCAATTAAGTCAGATGTGGGGGTATAACCTTTTACCGTTTTTTTCTCCTCAACCCGTCGTGTTTCAGGGTATCAAGATGCAGAATTTCCGCTTAAACGTGGGACAGCGTCAACCGCATATCGATCAAGATGTGACGGCCATGGTGTACCTGAACCCTGAAGGCTTTTGTAAAGGTGGAACAGGACTCTATCGACATCGGCCAACTGACCTCGAACGAGTGCCGATTATGCCTGATGCTACTATCCGACAATTAGCGAATCAACTGGAATTGAGTGATGAGTTTCTGGGAAGCCCGGAAGGCTATGAAAACTTTCAGAACAGTATGATCTTCAACCCACTATTTGCCTGTCGAGACCATCGATATATCAATGACGGCAATGCCTATTGGGAATTACTCCAACTCATTGAGATGCGACCCAATCGACTCATGATGTTTGATGGCCGTTGTTTTCACTCCCAATACATCCAGCCCGGCGATTACGATCACGCGTTTCGAGTCAACCAAGTTTTGTACCTTCGACAAGATACCCAATCCCCGGCTCCTGCCACATAAATCCGTCACGCCCGTCACGCCCTTCACGCCTTACCCCTCACGCTTCACGTTCAGCACCTTGGAGATAGGTCGCTTCCTGATATCTCCTCACCACAAAGAGAAACAGACAGGCGACGATAAACATCACACCTGCAAAAAACCAATAATATTCCGGGCCGGTCAATGCCACAGAGCCGTCAGGATTTTGAATCCAATAATTGACGAACGCAGTGAATCCATTCCCAAGCGAAACGGACAACAAAAAGAGCCCCATTACAAGCGACTTCAGCTTCAGCGGGGCTTGAGTATAGGAAAATTCCAAGCACGTAATGGACACCATCACTTCGGCAGCCGTCATCACGGCAAATGCCAACAATTGCCAAGCAATCGGTGGCGTCTTCCCCTGGCCTATTAGTTGTTCGATATAGGCCGATATCAAAAAGGCCACAACCGTCACGAAAAACCCAATCGACATTTTTCGCAATGCCGTCAATTCTATGCATCGACCCATTAGGGGATAGATCACATACACGAATAGCGGGATAAATAAGAGAATTAAAATGGGGTTAATGGCCTGAATTTGTGAAGGAAGCCACTCAATCCCCAACCAATGGCGATCCATATGTTGGGCTTGAAGCACCCAAGCGGAAGATGTTTGATCAAACAGCGACCAAAAGGGCACAACAAATAGGTAAACACCAGCAAGCTTAAGAATCCCGTGTCTGGTTTTCTGATTTTTTAATTCTTCAACAACGCCTGATTTACCAGGAGGGACATGGGTATATTGACGTCGTCCGGACCAGAAAATAAGTGTCGCAAGAAACATCAAAATGCCAGGAACACCAAATGCCCATCCAGGACCATAATGCTCCAATAACAGAGGGGTGACCATCATGGAACAAAACGCTCCGACATTGATAGCGAAATAAAACCATGAGAACGCCCTGGGAAGAAGATGCCGGTTCATGGAACCAAATTGATCCCCAAGATTGGCAGATACACAAGGTTTAATCCCTCCAGACCCGATCGCAATCAAGGTCAGTCCTAGCAATAATCCTAAACGGGTATGGTCAATGGCCAACCCCACGTGACCGGCACAATAGACCAGAGATAGGAAAATAATGGTTTTATATTTTCCCCATAGCGCATCGGCCAATATGGCTCCGACAAAGGGGAAAAAATAGACCGACGATAAAAACCAATGGAAATATTTCTTTGCCTCCGCTTCACCCATGGGGCTAAGTTCTCCATGAGTATTCATAAGCATACTGGTCATAAACACCACCAGAATCGCCCGCATGCCATAGTAGCTAAATCGTTCGGCTCCCTCATTGGCGACTAGATGGAACACACCAGAGGGCATGGCAGAAGTCACCAACGGCTTGGAACGAAATTCTTGTTGAGGCATGACGGATTTTCGATTGGAAGAGAATATACTCACGGAAGAATGGGAAGATTCATGATCACGAAACACATTATAGTACACTCATTTGGCTGTTTATTCCTAAACGACAATGCGACACCAATTATACCTTCATGGCCGTTAACCATAGGTCCTTCATCCTGATCTTGCCTGTCATGTCTTTGGCTTTGTGTATTGGCTCATTAGGGATTCCACTCGTTCAGGCCGATGAAACGGCTGTTCCAACACTCGATCCGATAATCGTCACAGGAACTGCCCATCCTACTCGACTTCATCGTTCGACTCAAAGTCATACGATTGTCGATTTTCACGATAATGCTTCGTTTCAATCCAATCGTCTATCCAGTGTCCTTCAACAAGTCCCCGGAATTCATCTGGATGAAATGGGGGGTCGTGGAGGGATTAGTTCAATCTACCTACGAGGTGCCGATCCAAATTTTACGTTAATCATGTTAGATGGAATCCCCTTAAACGATTCCACCGACCAACGCGGCGGTTCCGTCGACCTCTCAATAATTCCCATTGACCGGATCACCCGCGTTGAAATTGTTCGTGGGCCGCTCTCGGCCTTCTATGGTTCTGAAGCGATGGCTGGGGCCATCAACCTCGTAACCGACTCTCATGCAGAAAATTCAACAGCTCGAATTCTTCTTGAAGGAGGGCGATTCGATTCTCAAAAAGGGTTGATCCAGGGCCAAGGCACGCTGGGACCCCTATCAGCCAATCTTTCATTTTCTCATTCTCGCAATGAGGAACAAGTGGAGAAGGATGCCTTTGCTCAACAGACCCTTGGTTGGAATCTTGGTCTGGACCCCGAATCGCATTGGGATGTTCGCCTGACAGGCAACTATGCTCATTCCGTCGTCCGAAGTTTTCCAGAAGGCAGTGGCGGTTCCAGATTCGCCCTTTTACGTGAAACGGAAAAGCGCGAAACTCAGGCGTTCGTCACCGGCCTCACGGCTTCCCTAGAGGCTCCCGCTGAGTGGCACCACCAAGTCTTTCTAAGTCTTTCGAAACGATCCCAGGATGTAGATCATCCAGGTGTACTCACCTCTCCATCCCTTTTCCAAATTCCTCCCACACGCTTTACGACAGATTATCACCGCTATCAAGGGCGCCTCACTGAAACCTGGACCATTTCCCCCCATTGGACATTCTCCTTTGGCGGACAAGTCACCCACGAACGCGGGAGCCGACATGGCACCCAAGACCTACGTTCCTTCGGAGGTCGTTCCAATGAACCGGTTGATTTTTCCCTAAACCGAACATACGGGGGAAGCTTCGTGGAGTTGACAACCACCGCCTGGGAAAGATTCACCCTCAACACCGGCGCTCGCGTAGATCTGACTGAACAAACGCCGCCTAGGGTCAGTCCACGGGTAAGCGTACGATATCAGCTGTTGCCCTTACTCCATCTTCGCGGAGCCTACGGAAAAGGATTCAAACTTCCAGGTCTCGCCAGCCTTGGAGATCCGCTCATTGGCAACCAGGCCCTCGAACCGGAAACCAGCACAGGGTGGGACTTCGGGATGGAATATCACACCCCTCATTACGAATTCACGACCTCAATCACATACTTTCATCAACGCTTTCACCATCTTATTGATCTGGACCCAGACCTCCTCACCCAAGGCGTATTTCAACTTACCAATCTGGATTCGGCCATCACGAAAGGATGGGAATTTTCCTTAACGCTCTCTCCCATATCTCCGGTCTCATTTCAAACCAATCTGACTTATTTGACCACCCGGGTCAACGAAACTGGCGATGCCTTAAGAAATCGTCCCAAATGGCGGGGTGGCTTAGGACTGACCATTCAGGTGTCTCCTACCATCAGTCTCAGTAACCGGGTCACCTTTGTCAGTTCTCGGCTGGATTTTCAAATACCCACGCAAATGACTCGTGTCGGAGGGTATATCAAAGCCGACGCCACCTTGACCTATCGCCCTGTGCCAAGCTGGCGCTGGTATGCCGCCCTAGAAAATTTCACGAGTGCGTCATATGAAGAATTCCGAGGGTTTCCTGCTCCACCCCTCCTCTTCCGGTTAGGAATCGAATATCTGTACTCACCCACCAAATAATGGCCTAGAAACGGCCAGTTCGAGCGATTGTCTCCTTTTGCCATGGCCAAGACGTCCAGATGATGGCATTACACTCACAGAAGCACCAATATCCCTCTTAAGCTCGGAACGGTTTGTACCGAAACAGGAGAAGAGGATCATGAAAAAATACGAGATTTTGCTTGATCATCACTGATTACCCTCATTTGCCAAGGACATGTTCATGCAACTGTCACTCCCACTCGACATACAGCAACGCGAAGAAACAGAGACGATATTTGAGAAAATTAAAGCCTGCAAGTCTCTCCCGATATTATCTCCATTAGCCTCAAGAATTCTCAAGATGTGCCAAGACGAGGATACCGAAGCCTCAAAACTTGCCGACGTGATCGCTCAAGATCCTGGCATGGCGGCGCAAATTTTATTCATGGCCAATTCTGCTTATTATGGAGGGGCTCGGCACAAGGTCACAAGTATTTTACAAGGCGTGAATCTCCTTGGATTTACCACCATTGCCAACCTCGCACTCTCATTTTGTTTTTACCGTCTCATAAAGGATATCAAAGACACAGCCGCGACAGGATTCGATCACGTACAATTTTGGCGGCGTTCCATATTTTCCAGCATGGCAGCTCGGGCCATTGGGAAATATTTCAGCCATGCCGATACGGAGCTCATGTTTATCGCCGCTCTCCTGCAAGACATCGGGATATTGGCCCTCAACGAAGTCGCCTCAGAAGAACTCATGGCTTTCCAGGGACATAGTCTTGAGAGGCATACCGCCTTATATGAGCTTGAACTCGAACATCTCGGCGTCGACCATTCGCAAATTGGTGCCTGGCTCGCACACCAATGGGAACTACCAGAAGAATTTCAGGTGGCTATACTCTATAGCCACACCCCGGAACTATTTGAAACCCCTCCGGATTTTCAAGCACTGGTAGATGTCGTCGCGCTCTCCAGCGTCGTCGCCGATGTGTGGATGACACCCCACCCCGAATCAGCCATTGACCTGGTACGTGAGAAAAGCCAAGGAAGGCTGACGATCCAGCCAGATGACTGGGGACCTATTTTGGATGAGATCATGGCAGGCATTCCCCAAATCGCTAGTTTCTTCCACACCCGATTGGGGAGCTTTGAAGAAATCACTCACGTGCATCGCTTAGCGCTCAAACACCTCACACCAACAACCCAACCTAAAATAAACTAAAAGCTTTCGCCAAAATTGACACCAGCATCATCACTAGCTGGCGGTGTTTGGTGGCACTCCTACCGTTTCTAGCGCGGTGCATAATTGATTACGTCCATTTTCCTTCGCTCGATATAAGGCCCGGTCAGTGCGCTCCAACCAGGTCGATACGGTTTCTCCTGGCATGAGTTCACCCAAACCGATCGACACAGTCACAGGGATACTCATCTCTTGGTAACGAAATGGCTCACGCCTCACCGCTTCCAAAAGCCGTTCTCCTAAACGCTGACACAGTTCAAAGCTAGCGCCTGGCAGTAACACACAAAACTCTTCACCTCCATACCGGGCCACAAAGTCCGTTTTACGGGGGAAGGTCGACACGAGACGATCCGCAACTTGCTGAATCACGGCATCTCCCGCCGGATGGCCGTGCGTATCGTTAATCTGCTTAAAGTGATCAATATCCACCATGAACACACAGGCTGGAGTTTCCGAAAAAAAACTCACACTCACCGTACGTTCTAACTGTAAATCTAGCGCCCCACGATTATAGAGCCGCGTGAGCGGATCCAAGACCATTTCTTTGCGAGCACTCCCTAGTTCCTGTTCGACCATACGCAATTTTTCACCGAGGCGATTGACTCGTTCTTGCTGTCGTTTTTTTCGGCCATCAAGCACCGAATTCACCCCTTGCACGACAGAGATCAAAGCTTGTTTTACCTCGCTCAATGATCCTCCTTCTGTGGCTGCTCGTAATTGGCCAAGGTAATGTTCCACTTGTTGATCAGATTCTTGATCCTCGACAATGGCTCGTCCGACCGTGTTCGTAAATTCCCACAGCACATTACGCACATCCTGCAGGTTACGATTGACATAATTCTTTTCCTGTTGGCGATGTCTATTCACAAACGTCGTCAGTTCACCCCAATCCCGTCGGATCAGACCTTCCTCACTCTCGTCTCCTTCATCACGGATTGATACGCCCACGAGCACATGCCTAGCCCACCGTTCAAATTCCTTTTCAATCTCTTCTTCCGAGCGCTCTTCCAGTTCAAAAGAATGCCGCCCAAGACAACGTAGAATCCTACCTAACGATTCTAAGGCTTTTTCGTTATCTTCAGCCATTCCATGGCCTTCATGTAGAGGTGGCACATTCAATATTTCCTGCCCTTTCGGACCAGATTTCTCCCCTGACCAGGATCCAAGCATACATGTCTCCTCTAAGACGAATCGCCGGTGGTTCTTGCAGATAGTCAATTTTGAAACGCGACTGGCACCACCGAAGAGAGAGGGGGCGGACCAGTTGTTTTATTCCATTATCGGCTATTTCTGTAGGTCTCTTAAGTCATATTTGGTAAGATCAGAATCGTTCATCACTTCGAGGAATTCATGCTGGGAATTTTGCCGGCATAAAAAAATCGATCTCATAAACATGACTCACCTGTGAACTGCAAATGATCCGACCTCAACTCATTTCCAGCCGATATAACCCTCAGTTTAAACGCTGGGTTTCGTTGCTGGAGTCGCAAGGGAGCAAAACCCACGCACAATGCCTCGTCTCTGGAACAAAACTGAGAGAAGACATCACTCGGAATTCACACACCTCTATCTGTGAAATCTTATTTCCTCTTTCCTATGAGGACAGAGAAGATCATTCATCTCGGGAAAAGAAATTTACTCTGAGCAAGGAACTTTTTAATGAACTCGATGTCTTTGGCACCCACGCGCCATTGGTCGTCTGTGCCAATCCCACCATTGCCCCATTCGATTTGACCCAACCTCCGTTGGGTCTCGAAATTCTTTGTCCCATCGGAGACCCAGGAAATTTAGGAGCACTCCTTCGTTCTTGTCGAGTCTTTGACGTACGCACGGTCATCCTGCTTCGTGAAGCCGTCTATCCCTTTCATCCTAAAGTCATTCGAGCTAGTAGCGGGGCCGTCTTTATCCAATCCCTCAGCCACGGGTGTTCGATTTCGGAATTAGCGAAGCCGGAACACTTGAAATGGATAATCCCATTGGACATGGAAGGGCAGGATATTGCCACTCTCGCTTGGCCACAACACGTCCGTTTGCTAATCGGCGAAGAAGGCATGGGAATTCCTTCCTTGCCGTATTCCCAACGATTCAGCATCTCCCAGATTCATACAGCCATTCCCCTGAATGCCACCGTAGCCGGAAGCATTGCTCTTCACGCCTACCGCCAACAGCACCCACTTTCATAGACTGACTGACATGAGCCACAGAAGGCAGATGATTCGAAAATTTATTCCTTGCAGACGGAGAGCATTATGATCCAACCAGGCACATATCGTCATTACAAAGGCCACATGTATCAGGTCCTTGGGGTCGCCAAACATTCCGAAACGGAAGAGGACTTTGTCGTGTACCAATCCCTCTACGGGGAATGTGGGTGGTGGGTCAGACCCTTTGAGATGTTTTGTGGGCAGGTGAAGGTAGGCGAGAACTTCGTCCCTCGTTTTGAGTTGATAGAGCGTGACAGTGGAGAGCCACGCTAGCAATTGCCTCAGGCAACCAGGGGTGATAAGGACCTTTTAAGGGCGCGTCTCGTATTCTTCCCAGGTGTTATAGCTGATCGGCTAAGACTGCTCGGGTTTGTTCTTCTCGATAGGCTCCCAACCGTTGGGCCAAACCGGTGTCGGCTAGAGCCAAAATAGCAGCCGCAAGCAACGCCGCGTTCACAGCACCGGCACTTCCTATCGCCAAGCACCCGACTGGAATGCCTTTTGGCATTTGCACAATAGATAAGAGTGAATCGAGACCCTGCAACGCCTTGGATTGCATCGGCACTCCCAACACGGGCAATTGAGTTTTGGCAGCGATGACTCCACCTAAATGCGCCGCGCCCCCGGCAGCTGCGATAAAAATCTGAACCCCTCGTGTTTCAGCTTGAGCGATATACTCAACCAAGGCATCGGAAGCCCGGTGAGCCGACAGCACCTTGCATTCGTATACAATATCAAGCTTGCTCAACGTCTCACCGGTTGCCCGCATCGTCTCCCAATCGGATTTACTCCCCATAATCACCGCAACTTGTAACGAAGATTTCGGCAAACCTTATCTATCCCTCCTATTGAAAAAAAGCTTGAGTGGCATCATGGGAAATACCGAACCATTCACTCACCTTCGTTCCCCATGATATTGACCATCTCACGGAAACTGCCTTAGACTTCTATGTGGTCAAACGCGCTTGAGAATAACAAAGTCGGCACGTGATCCGGAATGGTTCTCAAGGGGCAATTCTGACCGAAAGGTATCTTATTCATTGTATTCATAACAGAAAAGAGGGACATGATGGGATTACGCCTTGGAGATGAAGCACCGAATTTCACCGCAGAAACAACTGAAGGAACTGTGAATTTTCATGAATGGCTTGGTGACGGATGGGGCATTCTCTTTTCACACCCCAAAGATTTCACCCCTGTGTGCACGACAGAACTTGGCGCCATGGCCAAGATCAACGAAGATTTCAAAAAACGCAACGTGAAAGTGTTGGCCGTCAGCGTCGATCCCATTGACTCCCATAAAGGCTGGGTCAAAGATATTAACGAGACGCAAAATTGTACAGTCAGCTATCCGATCATTGCCGATCCAGAAAAGAAGGTAGCCAACCTCTATGACATGATCCACCCGAATGCATTAGATAACATGACGGTCCGTTCGGTCTTTATTATTGGGCCTGATAAAAAAGTGAAGTTGATGCTGACCTATCCCGCATCAACAGGCCGAAATTTTCAAGAAATTCTGCGAGTGGTTGATTCCCTACAACTCACGGCAAAATTCAAAGTAGCCACACCGGCCAACTGGAAAGATGGAGAAGATTGCATCATTACTCCAGCGGTGACGGATGCGGATATTCCCAATCTGTTTCCTAAAGGCCATCGCGTGGTCAAACCATACTTGCGATATACGCCTCAGCCAAACCGCTAAGTATTGCACTTTTATCATGGCCGCATCAGGGATACCTGATGTGGCCGTGATGCCAACTTTTCGGACTTCTTATCTCTTACATACCAGGCCTTCGTTTTCACACAGAGAGAACGCCAATGTTCATCACGATTGGTGCGTTTCAATCATACCGATCTCAAGAACATAGGTGCGACGGCACGGGTAGCACCGAAATTCAACAGTATCCTTGACCACATCCACCGAAGAAATTCGAACTTCCTCGGGGTGGGTTTCTGAACATTGCTGAAAAGACACCATCCTCACGTCCTGGGCGTCCTCTTTTTCTACCCCTTGGAGCACCACGGTCCGAACAGTCAAACGATGCTTCATCCGGCAATTTGTGCAGACGATACCAACGAGGCTGGGTGGAGTGACAAGTTTCAGCTTGAGGGTAAGAGGGTGCACAGAAAAGCACTGCTGAAGGAACGCACCACTTTTAAAAACATTCATAAAACTTGCCCTTAGATCAACTCAGGTTAGATGGGAATCCGCCTCTACACAAGCCTATCCAGTTTTCCTAGTACCCCTGATGGAGGTCTCAATTTTCCAGAAAGTCCTTGCTCAAAAGGATTGGGAGGAGCCGGAACCTGACAGAGTTCACGCCTCCACTTGCGAAGCACCGCCGCCTTATCAAAGGTCAAGGCATACACATAACAGTAGATTTTTTCGCGTAATGCCCCCTCTGGCCCACTCAAGACACCTCCCGCTTGTTTTCCAAATGTTTTAATTCCCCAAGGGTCCAGGTCGCTTTCAGTCAGGATATATCGATACATCCATATGGTCTTATCTGAGAGCAGTGGATCGTCCACAATATGGGGTTTTCCTAGTTTCTCTTTAATATTGGGCTGAGTTAACACGTCAATACCGTTATCTAAATAGGTATCACGCCATGGCGCACAGCTCATCATGAGACAACTCAAACCTAGAGCAAGCAGAAGATATCGATAGGTCATATCGGTATCTTCACCAGTTTTTATTCCACATAGTAGGAACTTACATATTCCGCTGAGAAGACAGATACCATGATCTTGTTAACGCAAACACCTGGGCAACCACACCAGCCACGATCATCCCCAACGCAGTGGAAAGCATCGGCGAATCAGGCTGATCCAGCCCTTGAATCCCCAAAATAAACCCTCCAGCCACACACAGAATACCGACGATTCTCGCGAGCATCACCGATCCCGATTGGTGGGAGGCAGGTACGTGAGGGGAGGGTGAGGTTGGACCTTTGGAAGGTTGAGGATTTTCAGTCGGCATAAGGTCTGGTTAGGTTTTCGTGAGTTTTCGATAACGGATTTGATGCGGGCGCTCAGCCGCTTTTCCCAATCGTTTTTTCCGATGGGCTTCATACTCGGTATAGTTGCCTTCAAACCACACTACTTGACTATTGCCCTCAAACGCTAAAATATGCGTAGCAATGCGATCCAAAAACCATCGATCATGACTACTCACGACGGCACAGCCACCAAATTGCTCCAAGCCTTCTTCCAGCGCCCGCAAAGTATTGACATCAAGATCGTTGGTCGGCTCATCCAACAACAACACATTCCCACCCTCTTTTAGCATGCGCGCGAGATGCACACGATTTCGCTCCCCACCCGATAAGTCTTTCACTTTTTTTTGCTGATCAGACCCGGAGAAATTAAACCGGGAAACATAGCCGCGCGAATTGACCTCGACTTTTCCTAACATCACAGTTTCCTGACCATCCGAAATACATTCCCACACATTCAACGCATCATTGATCATTCGATTTTGATCCACATAGCCGAGCTTCACCGTTTCGCCCAGAACCAATGTGCCTGAATCCGGCTTCACCTGGCCGGCAATCATCTTAAACAACGTGGATTTCCCGGCACCATTGGGGCCAATGACGCCGACGATGCCGCCTTTGGGCAATGAAAACGAAAGATTTTCAAACAGCAGATTTTCGCCATAACTTTTGGCAAGATTCTCAACCTCCACGACGACATCCCCCAACCGTGGACCCGACGGGATGTAAATCTCTAAATCATCAGCCTGCCTTGACTGCTCCTCCCCAACCATTTCCTCATACCGGGTCATTCGGGCCTTGCCTTTGGCCTGCCGACCTTTGGGTGACATGCGAATCCATTCTAATTCCCGCTCAAGAGTCTTTTGACGTTTGGACTCGGTTTTTTCTTCTTTGGCCAAACGATCTTTCTTTTGCTCAAGCCAGGAGGAATAGTTCCCTTGGAACGGCATCCCCTGCCCTCGGTCCAGCTCTAAAATCCATCCCGCCACGTTATCGAGAAAATACCGATCATGCGTCACCGCAATCACGGTCCCTTTATATTGTTGAAGATGTTGCTCCAACCATTGGACCGTTTCTGCATCCAAATGATTGGTCGGCTCATCTAACAATAAAATATCTGGCTCTTGAATCAGCAACCGACAGAGTGCCACTCGTCGGCGTTCGCCACCTGAGAGGTCATCCACAACGGCATCTTTCGGAGGGCATCGCAACGCATCCATGGCGATATCCAATTGATGCTCTAATTCCCACCCATTCACGGCCTCGATCTGCTCTTGCAATTTCCCCTGACGTTCGATCAACGCCTCCATGTCCTCTGGACCCATCTCCTCGCCAAATTTCTGGCTAATATCTTCATAATCACGCAAGAGTTGCACGACATCGGCGCGGCCCTCCTCCACCACTTCTTTTACGGTCTTCCCTGGCTCAAGATGTGGTTCTTGCTCAAATAGGCCAACCGAATACCCTTTAGAAAAGGTAATGTCTCCGACATAGTCCGGATCCACCCCACCAATAATCCGAAGGAGGGAACTTTTCCCAGAGCCATTCAACCCTAACACACCAATTTTGGCGCCATAATAAAATGAGAGATAAATATCTTTGAGCACGTGCTTCTTAGGTGGGTGAATTTTCCCAACACCCACCAATGAAAAGATGACTTGTTTATCGTTCGCACTCATACTGCCTTAATCCTTTACACACGAAGACGTTGAAGAATGGAGTTGATCGCCAGAGAAAATGAAGACCAACCTTACCAAAGGATTATGCCGATCCACAATCACCAACTCGTGATCAGAAAAGGCCGGATACCACCGTCTCTTTTTATTAGGTCAGCCTTAGATAAATTTGAAATTAGAGCCATTCGGGGTATGATACAAAGAAAGACACAGTCAGCTTCATTTTCCAAATAACACACAGAATGCAATGATCCCAGCCATTAATTTTTGCAGTGAATGCGGAACCAGCGTCGAGCACAAAATTCCTGATGGTGAAACACTCCTCCGTGCCGTTTGCCCGGAGTGCCAGACGATTCATTACCTCAACCCGAAAATTGTCGCAGGCACCATCCCGGAGTGGGAAGACAAGATCCTCCTTTGCCGACGAGCCATCGAACCTCGATTAGGACTCTGGACCTTCCCGGCCGGGTTCATGGAATTGGGGGAAAGCACTGAAGCCGCCGCCGAACGAGAAACTCTGGAAGAAGCCCATGCCGACGTCCGCATTCATTCCCTTTTCGGCCTTTTCAGCCTTCCTCATGTCTCTCAAGTCTATGTTGTGTACCGGGCCCATCTCCAAAACCTGAACTTTAAACCGGGCCCTGAAAGCCTGGAAGTCGAACTCGTTTCCCTTCAGAACATTCCGTGGGACCAACTCGCTTTCCCCGTCATCCACGAATCCTTAAGCCGGTACGTGCAGGACATCCAAGCCGCCATCGTCCAAACCCATTCCGCGGTCATCCTCACGAAAAAACAGCCGTCTTTTTATTCGCATTAAGAAAAACCGATGAGTCTCTCGTCAAAATCCCGTCAAGGGATCTATGCAAGCTTGCAGTGGATTGGCAATGATGGCTATATCGCCCCCCACAGATCGACCAAAGTGCATGAGATACCTGGGTGCGGGAGGATGGTAGGGAATATTATTGCTTCGATTGTTCTAAACTCAATAGGGCCGTTTTGATGGGCAGTCCGCCGCCATAGCCTACTAGTTTTCCAGTTGACCCAATGACACGATGACAGGGCACGATGATTGATACCGGGTTGTGCCCATTGGCTGCACCGACGGCTCGAGAGGCTTTTGGATTTCTAATTTTTTTGGCAATGGTTCCATACGAAGCCGTCACCCCGTAGGGAATAGTTTGAAGAGCGCGCCACACGGACAGTTGGAAGGCGGTTCCGTGCAAAGATAAGGGAATGGTGAACGTGCGCAACCGACCGGCAAAGTATTCTTCCAATTGCTGAATCACGAGCGTAAACAGGCTACGTTGCTTCTTCCAATTGCGCTCAATTGCCAGAGAATGTGCGCCATCTTGAAATTGGAGCCCGCACAGGCCCTGTCCATCATCAAGTAATAATAAGGCACCGACCGGACTTGGCCAGATCCAATAGGAACAGGCCGTAGATGTGGATTTCATAATCGACAACCTTCTTTGTTCATCGAATGCATCATGCATGAAGCATCATTCAAGCTTATGGGTTCAACACACTGGAATCATACAACACCTAGTTTACGGGAAACTTGAAAATATCGTGCGCCCCATCAGGCGCGGGAAAAACCACGTGCGTTGGGGAATCGAGATACGGCCCACGTTGCAATAGAGTTTGCAATGTCCTTGGTTAATCAGGAACCGACTTAAACCGAGGAGGAAAGGTGTCATCAAATTGCACCATCTGGCAACTCAAATGCCACAACGAGAGATCATACACGTCTACAAAGAAGTTTCCTCAAATAGAAAAACTCCATGGGCAGGGAAACAACAATGCCGACACCGCGAGACAAATTAATCACTGAAGCCAGAGACAAATCCTTGCTGCACTCTACCGGATGAAGGATTGCCACGTCCAAATGAACCGGCAAACGATGGATAACCTGTAGACTTGCCTCATTCAGTTGGCTATGATCCGCCCATGTCGAGCACACTGTATCTTCAGCAATGGTGTCAATATCGTCAAGTATCATTAGCTCAATTAGCCGAGAAAACCGGATTTGAGCTCACAAGCCTAGAGTCCGTACACAATGGCAACCTGGACCCTTCCCTCTCGCTGCTAGAGGCCATGGCCAAGGAGCTGGCTATTCCCACATCCTGGTTACATCACGACCCGCACGTCATCCAACGGTTATGGAATGATGCCGATGAAGACGAGCCCGAACTCCCGGAACATCATGCTATGGATCCCATTTTTGAACGTATGATTCAAGTTCGCCACGAACATCCTGAACTATTTATCTTATTGACCAATCTTGTTCATCACGGGGACCCAAAGCTCATCCGGGCCGCTCATGTCAATCTCCAGAGCCTGTCCAAGCAGATCCGTACAACGACCCTTCCTTGGGGCTCCCGCCCTCCAGGCCATTTCGAACCTCCCAGCGATTAACATCCAGACGCTCATTGCCCGACAACCGCTTCATGACGCTGTGTGAAGGTTGAATAGGAAAAAACTAGAAGGATTATGACGGGTGTGCAGAAAGGCCCAACTGCGTCAAGAGACCTTAAGGTGCTAAGGCGTTTTGAACTGTTGCGAGGAGCTCGTCGAGTGTAAATGGCTTTTGTAAGGTGTGCGAGGACATAGGCGTAATGGCTTCTGACCTTAAAGGTTTCATATCAGAATCAGACAGGGTGCCCATGAGGGTGATGAGCGGGAGATTTGAAGATTGTTGGCACATTCGACGAATGAGGTCTCCACCTTCATGTTCTAGGGATACGACATCGGAAATAATGACAGAAGGCCTAAATTGTTTGTGGTTTTGCAGGCCTTCCCGGCAGGTGGAAGCCTCCATAACGACATAGCCTGCGGATTCTAAAGACAGTGAAACAGAATCGCGAACCTGTTCATCATCTTCTATCACTAAAATTTTGTTCATACCGGCTGGAGAAAAGCAAGGATCGTTCCTGCCCCACTCTATCTCAATAATGAGAAATTTAACTCAATTATTCAAATAGTTAGCACGACCCGTCTGCCTTATCCGCATACGCTTCATGCATGAATTTCCCTGCAGATTGAAGGCCATGACATGCAGAGGGGCACTTAGTGCAATAAAGCTATTTTAAAAAAATCCGCAGCACTTAACTGAATTTTATCCTATCCCGATTAAGAAGTGGTCCGAATCATTTTCGGTGCACACCGGCTATTGTGGCTGTGTCTCCAAAGCCACCACAATTGAACACTGATCCCTGTCAGGGTCGCCGCCACACCCACGTACAATCCTACAATCTTTCCATAGAAAATCCCCATGACTAAGACGCTTGAACTCCCTAGTAGATACAGACTGACTGCTTGCGTCACGTAAGTCGTGGCACCACGTGAGACCAGTTCCCCTTGGAAGTAACTTTCCCAGGGACTCAGCGCTGGGAGGACAACAGCCATCCAAAGAGCCGTGCTGGCGAGTGCAGACAATTCAGGACTTAACCCGGCAAACGATTCAAACCAAATGGTGGAAAGCGGCGTGCTTGCGATCAGCAATAATGTCGCACTGGCGCCCAAGGAAACCAACCACACAAATTGTCGTAATGGCCGTAGAAAATGAGGTCGATCGGAGAACGTCACGACGACCTCTTGTATGGCAATTCCCACACTTCTAAACATAAAGGTAAGGCCGCCTAACACCGGCCACACGGCTAACGATTCCAATGCTCGCGGCATACGGCTGATCGCCGCACTTCCAATTGAAAGCGTGCCCAGCATCACCAACGGCGTCAGAGCTAGGGGCCAATAAAACATACACAGACGTGGAAGCGTCAACTCATGTTCAGGCAGAACTGCACGATTCCGGTGTTCGCGCACAATCGGGCGAGTACACACAAACATGAAGACCGCCTCAAAGATGACGCCTGCGGAAAGGGCCGCAGTGCCTACGAGAACTCCTGGAACAGTTTGAATCCCTAGCCCCCCCAACAATACCGATGCACTGACGCCTAATCGGATCAAGGTTCCCAGCCCAACCAATCTCGTTTTCCCGGCACGGATGACCATACCCTGAAAAAACCGCCTTACCGCAATCGACAGCGTCCATGGGGTCATCATTTGCAAACCCATTTGCGCCGGCCCCCAAATACTCGCTGGTACACCTAACAACGTTTTTACCACCACGTCATACAGGGGCGAAAATGCCAACAGAATATGCAGCAGTGTCAGACTCCCCCCTAAGATCACAATAAAATTACGCATGAGGCGATAGGCTGACCAATCTTTGCACAAGGCCGTGGAAGCCACCAAAATCATGATGATCGGGGCCTCAATGAAAAGCGAGAGGGGAAAGACCACTCCCCCATAGGCCGCTAAATGAAGGTTTGGATGAGCCAATCGAGATATGGTCGCGGCCACAAGCAGCAATTCTACTCCCATCAGTAGCCAACTGCTGGCGAGAGGCCACCACATGCGAAAAATGATAGATAAGGGGGAAACCTGAGGGTGTGACACGGATAGTGAATGAGCTATGAGGCCGAAACCGCGAATAAAGAACAACCCATCAAACAGGACTCCTGCCACAGAGAAGGCTTTAGACTAAAGAAGAGAGTTAAATTATGGCTGGGAGATTCTGGAAACTCCCAAGGCCTTTACGGCGACACTAACACAGTGGCGAGTTTTCCTGCCAAGAACTGATATCTATGAGGTAGGAGAAGAACCTAAACCTGTTGTGTCAACCGAAGCCACCAATTCAGGTTCTTCTTCCGAAACAGTCGAAGACTTCGCAGAAGCCTCATTAAGGGATGAAGTAGGACTCAACATAGGTGTCCCCTGCCCCTTCTGTGAGCCTTCCTGCTCGCGATAGGAAGGTTTCCAAGAAGACACTTCAATTTCACATTTCTCACCTGGATAGAGACGAAGAAAATCCCATTCCGTTACCCAGCTCTTGACGTATTTCCTCATGCTGGTTCCAGGAATAATCGTGGCTTCTTCTTCTGAAGCCTCCTCCCACATATGCCAACCATGTCCCTCTATATGCAACCGACGAACGGTTTGATGAACGTCCTGAATCATTTCGGTTGAAGGTAGTCCTAGCGGAATGCGTTGAGACTGCAGAAGTCCCATACCTTTTTCGGCTTTGTCGGCCAACAGTCGATCGACGTCAGTTTGCTTGCCTCGAAGCTTCTCTAGCATTTTCACACTGTCACCTTTTTTCTCTAAGATCTCTTCTCGGAAATCATTGGTTAACGTAATCACCGTTCCAAGACCAGGAAGCATCTGCCCATCAACCATATTCATTAATCGGGCTATTTCCGCATAGGACTTCGCTCGTTGGTTCACTGCATATCGACCGATAAGTTCGGCTTCATCGATTAATAAAATCCATCCAGCATACCCAGCCGCCTGCATCAAGCGAGCCGCAAATTGGAACCGTTGCAGAGCCAGTTCTGTGGTTGACACCCGGCCAAACATATATTGATCACCAAAGCCGGCTTCCTGTAGATATTTTTTCAAATCTCCCACCCCAATAGGATCACCGGTCCAAAATCTGGCCATCCGATGGCCTAATTCCATATCCGAACTCATCCGCTCATAGAGTAATAGGGTGGCCGCAAACCGGGTATCCATATGATTTTCAGGATTATTGACCCAGGCAACTAACTCTTTATACCGAGACGTCCACACATCACATTGAGCAGCAATCTCGGCAAAAATCTCTCCCTGTTTATTCGGCACAACAGCCGATTCAATGGCGGAATAAAAGAGGCGAACGGGATGATACAACGGCGTTTCTTTGCTGATGGCAATTCGGCTACAAATAAAGTTTGCATCCAACGCTAAATGTTGCAAATACTCCAGCACATGAGATTTGCCGCTGCCAAATTCCCCTTCAAGCACCATCCCGCGGGGACAGGATCCAGTCGTAATATTTTGTTGGGTTGCTTCCAACATTCGACGAAATCTCCCCTCTACCTCAGGCTGGAGACATCCTAATGCCGTCACCACATGTTGATTCGGCACGCCCGCTCGCAGGCCTTCAACCACCCGCCGCGCCTCGACATCGGGTACAGTGCTATGGCCATGAAGCTTGGGCGGAGCGAGTTG
Source organism: Nitrospirales bacterium (assembly GCA_040904705.1). GTDB lineage: Bacteria > Nitrospirota > Nitrospiria > Nitrospirales > UBA8639 > Nitrospira_E. Next base: position 54,823 of record JBBDSY010000013.1, read on the forward strand.
CATTGAGCCAGGACGGCCTTGTTCCTGACCTTGAATACGCACCAGGGAAGCCAAAGGGTTCTGGCGGTGCTTCGGTCGAATGTCATCCCAGACCCTCAGCTTTAACGCTTCATAACGATCAACACCTCGTCGAGAATCTGTCAAAAATTCTTCAGGAGCGAAAACCACCATGAACAGTCCTTCGATTTCATCGGCTGTATCCAAAAATTGGCGGAGCAATTCAAATAGGTCCATGGTGGCGGAGGAGGTAAATGTCAACGACCCATCGCTTGGGGCTTCTTGCCGTTTGCCAAAATACCGGGAAATGTCCAGAGACAGGACAAGCCCACCGTTCCCGGTTAATCGCAGCCACCGTGTTAAGGAGGTCAACATATGTCGGGCATTGTGACGGGCGACCTTTTGATAGATCATGGCCTTTTTCACGCCGGAAATCAGACGAAGTTCCCCACACAGCCATTCCTTCACTGCCATGGCCAATACTCGATCAGAATCGCCCGAATCAAACTGCGCCAAACATAAACGAATCATGGCCATTCGAAATTCACGGCATAACCCTACATCCCCATCAATTGATTTTTCCAACCACGTTTGAATATCACGACGTAGCATGGGCTCTTTCCGTTCATTCAATGACGCAACTTGGCGCAAAGAAAATTCATTGCGATTGGCAGGAATTTGATACCCATGCTCTGCTAACAAACGGAGGACAAAACGATAAGCTAAATTATCCCAATCCACCTGCTTGGCAATCTTGTGAAACAGCCGCTCAACTAGATGTATTTTGGTATACCGGGCATCAATTTTGGCAAAAACATAGCTTTCTGCTTTGGCCATACCATCCAAAGAATGTTGGCATCCCTGCAGCGAATCTTGATCCGGGATGACCGCAACTTTGATAGCACCACCACCGTCCCGCACAAAATTATTCAGATATTCTTGTTGAACCACACCAAGCCAATCCTTAGCGGCCATATTAAACAGTGGCCTCTCTTCATCCTTAGCTTTCCTGACAGAGGCCTGCTTCAAGACCACTAACCCGCCATTTTCAGAACTGGGAGAGGATGCGGAGGCTGTAGGTGCGATCAGATCAGAAGCATTGTGGATGAGAAGCGGGGCTTCATCTTTTAAGGATTGCAGACGGTTTAACGCATCAATTAATTTACTCATGTTGGTTCCCTAGTTCAGATTCACTGCCTCTTGTGATCTCATCGCAAGATGATGCCATGTCATTCGGTTCCTGATCACCAAATGATAGGGTTCTCATCTTTTACATCGGAAAATGCAGACTCATTTGACAGGCTTGTTTATAGAGTTGGGCAATGCGTGCTTCGACCACATCATCATCTTCGATTTCCAGAAGCCGGTGCCCGATCTCTCGAAAGGGAATACCGAGTTCAACTCCATCCAGTACTTGTAAGTACAAAGCCCATTCATCCCGTGATTTTCGCCGGTCAAGATTCCGGCCGACTTGATGTTCTTGCCATTCCAATAAATCTGCTTTTACCTTGTCCAATTGGGGCAATAATGATTTTTTGAGATCAAATACCGCGGCCACACGCCATTCCGATAAGCACAGACTGATCTCTTCCCCACCCCCCAACCAATCCGGACCCTGCCCGAAATAAATCCGGCCATAATTTGAGTCAAATGACAACATCCAGGGCTTGGAAATCCGTGGGTTGGGCAGTCCACTCAAATGATATTTTTCCAGGGAATTTGGCATGCGAGCTTTAAACGCCGGATGGTCTGGGGACACGACTTTCTGCCGATAGCGAGTGGGAAATTTCGGATCGTTTGCACAAGCCACGTTGTATTCATAGGTAGCTTGATAATACGTACCCCAATCCTGTCGATAATCCGCTCGGCGGCGGAGAAACTCCCACCGCCAAAACGTATCATTCAAACTCTCTGGCTGAGGGTATGTCCCACCGTCCATCCAATTGGGCTCTCCTCCGGGTTGGACTTGGTGGCCATTCATTTCTTTATCAGGACGGTCTTTTCCACGCATTTCACACCACGTCTTCTTTCTTAAGAAAAAAGGATGTTTTGGCAGTCCGGCTTGAACACCGAGGGAAACACATTTTTTTCATCTGCCTCTAAATTCATTCAGACAATGGCCTGAACATCCCGCCAAGGCAACAACATAATGCTGTCAAACGATGAAAAGTTGTTTACGCTAAACAGGCAGGAACGAGGCAACAAATTGAAGGGCTTACATGTGGGACGGGAAACTGGTTCTTCGCTGTGACCAGGATATTCCATGGACCCACCCAAACCAGGAGAGCACAGCCACACAGCAGGCTAACAACACCATGGCTATGACGAAACACACTTTCCCTAACATGCGAAAGACCCCACAAAACAGCTCTGTACTCCTGCCATCTAGGTAATCTATCGGCAAGAATCTGGCAAGTCTTAACTCCAAATGCTTCTCGAGCTTCCTCAAACTTCCCGAAGGGCTATATATAGATAAATATTATACACCTGAGGGTAGGATATCCTATCGATGATTATCCCTAAGCAACATAACAAAATGCTTCTAAAATGTCTGGCTACATGAGGAAATTCATGAATCAAATGAAGTCATGCCATCGTAGGGGATCAGGAAAACGTAAATGCTTGCGGCATCGCTCGACACGATTGCATCCATCGGCCCAGGGCATTGAGCGTAAAGCAGGTTGAACGAAACGGAGTCCAAAGACAAATTGCCCAAAAGAATCGACGCTTGGTCAGCCAATTGACAGCATTAACAGATTGTGCGGTGGGGGGATAGAAGCTCCTGTTCACTATCCGTACGAAGATGAGGTTTTCGTCAAAACATTCTTCGTTCTAACATTTTTTTTTGAACAAGAATCAATAGCAAAATCAGGTTTTCTTTAAAATATGATCCGCCTTCAGTAAACCTAAAAAGGACATACCCATTCAGAAGATTGCTATTCAAAATGCCAATTAATTCTTTTCAATTTTTGCCCAGGAATCACGAAGAGGAACCGTTCGATTAAACACCAGTTTTTGGTCACTGGAATCAGGATCCACACAAAAGTAGCCCTGTCGTTCAAACTGAAACCGGCTTCCGACTGTGGCATGTTTCAAGCTGAGTTCAGCCCAACTAGAAAGCACCTGTAAAGAATCCGGGTTAACCACAGGCCGGGAATCCTGCGTTTGACATTCGGGACGGAAAGACGATTCAGCCAATAAGGGTTCATATAAACGGACCTCAGCTGGCAGAGCATGATGAGCCGAAACCCAATGAATGGTTCCCTTCACTTTCCGGCCAGCCTGTGAACCGCCGCGTTTTGTATCGGGATCAAACGTACATCGAATCGCGGTAATCATCCCTGTCTGCGCATCTTTGTCAACACTCACACAACGAATGATATACGCATAGCGAAGACGAACTTCCCGCCCGGGCGTTAGTCGAAAAAACTTTGAGGGTGGATCTTCGCGAAAATCGTCAGCTTCTATATAGAGTTCACGAGAAAACGCCAGCTGTCGAGTGCCCTGGGTCGCGTCCTCGGGATTATTCACGGCTTCAACTGCTTCAGTCTGACCCTCCGGATAATTTTCAATGATCACTTTCACAGGATGAAGCACTGCCATGACACGAGAAGCCGAGCGATTCAAGTCTTCACGAATCGCATGCTCTAATAGTCCCATTTCGATCATGCTATCTCGCTTGGCGACTCCCACTCGTTCGCAAAAATTTCGAATGGCTTCTGGAGTGTATCCACGGCGGCGCAAACCTTTTATCGTCGGCATGCGAGGATCGTCCCACCCTCGAACCTGGCCCTCCTCAACTATTTGCAAGAGCTTTCGCTTACTCATCACCGTATGAGCCAGATTCAAACGAGCAAACTCAATCTGCTGCGAATGACAGGACACATCACATTCACGCAACACCCAATCATATAATGGCCGATGATCTTCAAACTCTAACGTACACAAGGAATGCGTAATACCTTCCAAGGCATCGGACAGCGGGTGGGCAAAATCGTAAGTCGGATAGATACACCAGGCATCACCGGTACGATAGTGCGTCGCTTTCCGTATGCGATATAAGGCCGGATCCCGTAAATTGATATTAGGCGAAGCCATATCAATCTTACCGCGCAACACATAGGCCCCTTCTTCAAATTCTCCTGCCCGCATTCGAGCGAATAAATCAAGGTTTTCATCGAGACTACGGTAACGGTGTGGGCTTTCTTTCCCCGCTTCAGTCAACGTCCCGCGATATTCTCGAACTTGTTCAGCCGTCAAACTATCGACATAGGCTTTATCGTTCCGAATGAGCTTCACGGCAAAGCCATACAACGATTCAAAGTAGTCCGAGGCGTAATACAATCGATCTCCCCAATCAAAGCCTAGCCATCGAACGTCTTCCTGAATTGACTGCGCATAATCCAAATGTTCTTTGGTGGGGTTGGTATCATCGAACCGCAGATTACATCGTCCGCCAAATTCTTGTGCAATACCAAAATTCAAGCAAATAGATTTGGCATGCCCAATGTGAAGATGTCCATTCGGCTCAGGAGGAAATCGTGTATGGACACGTTGGCTGAATCGTCGGGCTTCTTGATCGGTCAAGATCTTCGCCCTGATAAAATCTACTGGAAGGTGGTGTTCTGAAGATGGCATAAACAAATGGGGAACTCAGAATACCGCAAGCCACGGGGTCTGTCTAGGAATAAACACAATGGGAGGTATGAATGTTCGGCAGCAGCGTAAGTATCAGGCGGGCACCTTCGGCATAGAATTGGCATCATACAAATAGGCCAATTCTCATGTCAGGAAAGACGGATGGTGCTGAAAACTCCGGAATCTTCTATAGAAAGGAGCCTTTCACCAAATCGAGCCAGGGCTCAATCCTACCTAGCCGTCGAGGAAAGTGTTATAGCCTGCGGCTAGGCTAGAAAATCCCCTGAAAGGGCTACGAGAAGGTTTTAGTATACACAAAGTTTTGACGAACAGATACATCTTTTGAACCGGCCCCAGCTTTTCCTGGTGCCGCACCGGCTTTGTCTTTTACCCCCTTCGGGGATTCTTCCTTCGGGGATTCTTCCTTCGAGGATTCTTCCTGTTGGGGTTTTGTTTCGGCATCCCGGGAAAGAGGACTGGCTACAGGTGCCCCGTCGTCTTGGCCCATCTTCAATTGCCTGGCCCACATGTTGGGCTGACACACCACATTGAAGTTTGGTGCAGGCACCGAATCATCAATTCGCCACAATTCCAATTCTGCAGCATAAAAATTTACATCATCGCGGGAAACCATATTGAGCCAATTCAAACTTTGGCGAATTTCTGCCGTGATTTCTTGCCCCACGCAAATCATTGCTTTGGCTTCTAAACCAGCAGCATACATGATCATTTTTCCAAAGGCTTCTGGACTAATCCCGTCTAAATGGCCTAAAACAATCACATAATGACCCCGCTTGGTATCTTTGGCCAACACCCCACCGACAAGGGTCTCCAGGGAGATTTCTCCGGCAGGTTTCAAAGATAATTCTACGGCCTCTCCCAGCATCTCCAAAATTTCTTCCTGTTGAAGCCATGTGCCAAATCCACTCACTTCATTGGCCCATACCTCATTTAAATTAATTTTTTTGAGTTTTCCAACTGGTTTTGCCATAAACACCCTCAACTTCTTAAGATTGTGGATCCCATTCAAATTTTCATAAAAGCATGTACTGTTTCTTATCGACGCCTTTCAAAAAAAATTGGCTCTTCAGCAGAATCTGTGGGTGACTTCTGGTTCGGGTAGAGCTC
>JBBDSY010000014.1:0-12347 GCA_040904705.1 Nitrospirales bacterium
ATTCGGTCCTCCTTCGTCACCGCAGGGTTCCGCGATCCATACTGTCTGCCGTAAGGAGTCCGCGGCTAAGGGGTGGGGCGCAGGCCCTTCGATTCGATCCACACGCTGGGCTGCCGCAGGTGGCTGGGAAGCGCGGCCAGACGCGAACTCCGTTCAACCGACCGTTCATCAATTTCCCTCCATCCCACGTCAAGCAGCCACGGCCCCCTTTCAACTCCGTCAGCACCCCGTCCGCCGCCTGCGGTCGGCTGAACGATGAAGCTAAGCTGCTGGGGCCGCGTGGAAAACCGTAGTGTCGCACGAAACCGTGATGGCGGCCCAGGTCAGCTTCAGCGGCCGGTTCGGCGGCGTTTAGATCACGACCGTCTCGTACTTGATCGGTAGAGAAAACCGCTTCCTCAGCCGACGGAGGTACTCTTGTCCGTCGTCGTCGATCGGAGTCTCTCCTACGACGACATATCGGGTCGGCTCCTGGGCCCCCGGCCAGAACCCGTACTCCAAGAGCTGCCCAATCGCTTCGCGCAAACACGCTCTCGGGGTCAGCGCTGTCTTGATCTCGTAGAACCAATACTCGTTTTTCACCTTCACCACGATGTCGATCTGCGTGCCGACGCCGCTGGGCTGCTCTGTGCGGACGTTGTCCTTACCGTATTTCGATACCAGCCATTGATAGAGCGCTTCTTGAATAAGATTATGGCGAAGGTCCAGGTCAAGTTCCTTCTCGGGGTGCGTGGCTTTCGCTGTCGTGACCTTCTTGGAACATCCGGCCTTGAAATTGAACCCGGTCTTGGGAAGCGGTACTGGCGCGGTAGCCCCGCGACTCTCGACGTAGCGGTAAAGCGATAAGAGTCTGTCAAAGTCATACAGAATTCTTTCGTAGTCAATTCTCTTCGCAGGCTGTCGGTTGCCCAGAAAAACGAACACCCCTTCTGTAACAAGCGCCGAGGGAATTGGCCCCGGCGGCCGGTCCACGCTGCGCCCGTCGTCGTAGTGCCACATCCGCATATCGCTGAATTCGCCCGCATTCAATTCTATGAAGTCGTTGAAGAACTTCACCTTTGGCACGAGGACATCGATCGACTTCAGGGTCTGGCTCAGCTCAAACGAGAACGCGACGCCGTGCCTGAGATCGTCGTTGTTGTCGCCGTCCGCATGCCCGATGTTGAACTGAAGCTCTGTTCGTCCTCCATGATGGAAGGCCCAATCGTCGAACGTTGTTTTGGCGCTGAAGATTTTGTCGCCTGGCCGCCGATTTAGCTTTTTCAGTTGCGTGCGAATGTCCTGGAGTTTGCCGATTGGATGCGGCGGCGCCAACTCGTTGAGCTTGTTTGCGATGCTGCGAATGTCAAGGGACATGGGCCGCGTCTCCCATAACGTTCCGTCAATGACGCTGGGTCAAGCCGCCGAACAGAGTCCGCGGCCGAGTGGCCGGCCGGAGGTCCGTCGATTCGAGCCGCGCGTTCGGCCGATCGCTCAGCAATATCCCTACATCCCACGTCAAGTAGCCACCTATTAGCCGGCTGGCAGCACCGTCCGCAGGTACATCTGGCCCACATGCCAGACGATGTATAAAAGACCTCCGAGAATCAAGAACCTGAACTGCCAATGGCCGAGTTGATTCGAATGCTCGCTGTTCGACTCGATTGCCTGACGAATGCCTTCGCTCGCCGCAGCTATCATTTGCGGATGCTGGCCTAGTTCAGGATGGGAACCGCTTTCAACTTGTAGCAGCTCGGCATTTGCATAGAGGGTCGAACTAACGTATGCCAAATGGCGGCATCCCATGAAGAAGCTCAATCCCCACATCAGAACGGCGAGACCGAGCGGCGTCTCGAACCATCCAAGTGTTGCGCTTTGTGTCTGACTGACGGCGAGCCCGATTGCGGCACCGCTCGCCGCCAACAGAAAATAGCTGTATCGAGTTTGAGCTTCCCGAAGGGCTCGAAACACTTCGCGAAGATTCTCGTCAGACATTCAAGCGATTTCCCTTCAATTCAGAAACCTCGGATCCGGGTAACGGAGTCCGCGGCTGAGTGGCGGGCCGGAGGCCGTCGATTCGAGTCGCACGTTCGGCTGCCGCAGGCGGCTGGGATGCACGGCCAGACGCGGACTCTGTTCCCCCGACCGTTTAACAATTCCCCTCCCCACCACGTTGAGTAGCCACGGCCCTCTTCATGCCCGTCAGTACCCCGTCCGCCGTTTGCGGTCCGCTGAACGACAAAGGTCATCGGCACCTGTTAAGGGGTCCGATGCAACGCCTTGTTATATACTGAATTTGCTGACAGTTTCGTTAATTTCATAGATAGCAGCTCTTAGTACTTGAAGACAGATTTTTGCAGTATGCTCCCGAGGACTAAAGCCTGCACTCATCTGTTCAAATGGATGTATGTAATTCCTGAAGTCACGAAGGGAATGACTGAACTTCTGAGTGTCATGCTGGATAAGCCGAATATCCCTGGCAACATCTATAAATGCACTCAGTGACCAATCTTGGAATTGTCGGACCTTGCCAGAGCCATCTTTTGAAGATGCCTTCGATGTGTTGAATTGCTTTGGATATTTGATAGCCAGCCCGAGAAGAAGACCTTCGAGCGTACTGCCGGCCATTAGGATAACTGACAAGTAGGCACCAGCAGAGAAGCATTGTTCGATCTCTTTGATTCTTTGCTGAAGAATGTCAGATATGACACCTTCCAGCCCGATCTTTTCGACCGATACATTAGAAAATTCCCTTTTCAGAAATTCATCTTCACTACTTGTCGAGGCCGGGGTTGGCGACTCATCAATCTCAACCTTTTGAAGCTTCGAAAAGCCAATTTCGGCACCGCTTCTTGTTACTTTCCATTTGTCGAAAGCCAAGAATTTATTAAATTCCGCAATGTGTTCGTCCAGCTCATTGATGCGACCAATAAAGTTGGCCGGGTTAAGCACAGCCTTAATACACTTATCCAATTCAGGTGAGCCATTTAGTTTTTCTAGCTTTTCGTCAGTAAACATCCACCGAGATGGGAAGCCTTGCCCGTAGGAGTCGTTAAACCCCAGATTGTTGAAGAATCGAACAAGCTGAGGCCCCTTGCGATATTCCGTCTCCTCATTTATAAGAAGCCTAAGTTTCTCTAACGACTTTTGGCTTAGGATCATCACCTTGTCCAGGAGGGTGAAAGGTACATAACTCGTCGGTATATTGGTCTGTATACCTCACCGGCTGATGCAGTCTATCAGTTAGGTCAAAATCTATTTGACTGGGATTTCTTCATGTTTCTCCTACCTTAAGGACCATCCCATACTCCGTTGCCAAAGACAAATACTGCAAGTCTCGTCAATCTCTCCTGCTTTCCGAATCGGGCGGGATGATGAAACCATCCTCCTGACTCCAAACGCCTTAGCCTCTACGACGGTCTTCTTGCTACACCTTTCCTCAGCCCGATCGTATTCCTCACCCACCCTCAGTTCGGCCAACCGGGCTGACGCTCAAATCAGGGGCGGACCTTGTCCGAGCCCTGCGAGTTGGTCCGCCCTTCAGTTGCCTGCGTCAGCACGATTAAATATGGCCGACCTGAGTGGAAATGGTTTTGGGTATTTTTGCCAAAACAAAAGGGCCTCGGCTGCCGGGCCGAGACCCGGCAACACAAAATTCGCGTTGACACGAGAGTAGGGGATACACGTGCGATGCGTTTTCCTGTCAGCACTTTTTAAGCTGGTAAGTATCAAGATGGATTCCCAGGACACCTCGTAAAGTTATAAGGCTGGAACCATTGGAAACGTTGATCTTGTCCAGGCGAATCCTTGCTCAACTCACGAAAAAAGTCAAATTCTCAACCGCTTCAACAGGGCAGACCCATACCGAAGGCCTTTCTTGGTTACGGAAGTGCTCCGCTCCATTGCCCCTTGGATGCCCCGTTAGGCCATTCCGCCTCACGATTCACCCTAGTCTGACTACCTCCACATCCATCTTTCCCTTCACGGAATGTTCGGCCGAGAGGAATTGGTCAATAGCGTCCAACGTTGTAGCGTGAAAGTATCGTTCGCCGCATTCGGTGCATTTTTCAGCTCCAACATTTTCCACAATATAGAGCCTACCGTGCAGCCAATGTTGACGTTTGACTTTCTTTTTCCTCGTTTGGCCTCCGCAGAATTCGCAAATCATAAATCCTCCGATAGAGCATATACTGTGATTATGATGAGATTAGCATCTTCTTTGAAGCGGCAGATCACATGAATCACCCTGCCGTCCCGGGCCGGGCCTTCAATACTGTACCTTTTACCACGTACATCCTCAGTCAATTCTTTTCAATCCGTCCTTTGAGGATGGCGTTTTCTATATCAATTCGTTCCAACTCGTCATCAAGCATCTCTTCTTCGGCGTGGGATGAAAGGTAGTAGTCGCGATCAATGATCTTCTGCCGAATTTCCTTGAGTGTTGACATCAAAATCGATCGTTTGAGCTAACTAATGAGTACATTGGTCTCTATAGCTCGCCGGCTGATGTAATCTCGCCGGCTAAGCCCAAATCCGTATGACTGTGATTCCTTCATGTTTCTCATGGCTTAGAACCATCCCACATTCCGTTTTCGAAGACAAAGGCTACAAGTCCGGTCAGTCTATCCGGCTTTCCCCAAAGTGCAAGATGATAAAACCATCCACCGGGCTAGATCAGCCGAATTCATAGTCAATTGATAAAATTAGTCAAGTTGGGTGGCTGGAAACGAGAAAGCAGATTCGATGAAGGGGTCTCATTATTGAAGTAGTGAAATAGTCTTATGCTCGATCCGGTGGGCTCAAAAACTCCTCTCCCTCCGATTCCACACAGGATGGAGATGCTGATCTCTACAACTTTCCTTTCATTGACATGTCACGACAAGACCTGACCCTGATCCTCCGTCATTCCGGAATACCGTTAGCCAGAATCTATTTTCTTATCCCTAAATTATTCTTGAATTGGAGAACACGCCCACAAAACACGTTCTGAAATCATGGAAAACACCTGCACATATTCACACAGGAATGAACGGCAAGACACAAGGCCATGGAGATCGATGAAAATACAAAAGCCCTATGACATTCAAGATCTAACGCGAATTGCCGAAAATATGGCCAGCTTGGAGCATTTTGGCTGAAAACTTAATGCTGCAACTCTAGGCCATCAGGAACATCCCCGGCATACTTTTTATGAACCCCCCAAGATTTGAGGACCTATTTATGACGACTGAAAAATTTCGATTAGTGAGCCGCAGTGATTTTGACGGACTGGTCTGTGCCGCTCTCCTAAAAAAAGTGGGAATCATTGATGACATCCAGTTTGTCCACCCGAAAGATATGCAGGATGGAAAGGTGGCCATCTCCAACCGCGACATCACCACCAATCTTCCGTATGTGGAGGGCGTCCACCTCGCGTTTGACCATCACCTGAGTGAGACCATTCGGAACAAAGGTGAGCGAAGCAATCATATTATCGATGCCAATGCGCCTTCGGCTGCACGGGTGGTCTATCGGTATTACGGCGGGGAAAAAACATTTCCTGCCACCTGGAATGAAATGATGGACGCAGTCGATAGGGGCGATTCAGCCCAATACGGGATTGACGAAATCCTCAACCCTCGCGGCTGGGTATTGATGAACTTCTTGATGGATGCGCGCACAGGCCTTGGACGCTTTAAGAAATTCCGGATCTCCAATTACCAGATGATGATGGAACTCATCGAAAAATGTATAAGCCTGAGTGTCGATGAAATCATCGCCCTGCCGGACGTTCAAGAGCGGGTACAGCTCTTTCAGGAACATGCCGAATTGGCCAAACAACAAATACAGCGGTGCTCGACGATCCATGGAGATTTAGTCGTGTTGGATCTTCGTAACGAAGAGACCATTTATGCCGTCAACCGGTTTATGATTTATGCCCTGTATCCAGATTGCAAAATTTCCATTCATGTCATGTGGGGGCTGAAACAACAAAACACGGTGTTTGCCATTGGCAAATCGATTGTGAACCGGACTTCAACGACCAAAATCGGCGAGCTCTGTCTCGCCTACGGAGGGGGCGGGCATCAAAATGCAGGCACCTGTCAGGTCGCGAACGAAGTCGCGAATGTGAAACTCCATGAAATCATTGAGCACATTCAGCTTCAAGGGGCAACCCAAGCGGCCAAAGAAAAGTCGACGTGCGCAAAGGTCTAACAAATAATAGACCTAGAATAGGTTGATGACACCAACGCGGAAATTACGCAGGGTTGTTGACCCGCAATCCGAAAATTCGACAAATTTTTGAAAAGTGTGATTGTGGTTTCCTATTCCCTTCTACCCAGCAAAATATTAAGTCGAGTCTGCCTTCTTATGCTTGACTATACACTCAAGAATCAGCCTGACAAAACATCCATTCCTAAAACATTCTGAATGTCGATCTGCGAAATGGCGCCTTGGCGGAGGATGCGGAGGGCGGGTTCAACTTGGAGCACGGTAGAGGGTTGGCCACCTGGTGTTGAACCCCCATCTAAGATCAGATCAATTTCCGATTCTAATTGTTGCATGACCTCTTCAGCCGATTGCGCCGGAGGGTGGCCGGTGCGATTAGCACTCGTGCCGGTTAAGGGGCCAGTCTGCTGTAAGAGTTCGCAGACTCGGGCATCATCCGGCTGCCGTACCCCGATGGCACCGGCTTCCCCCTTTAACACGGGTAACATGTATGGCTTGGCTTTGAGTAAGAGGGTGAGTAGCCCTGGCCAAAATTGTTCCATGAGTTTCTCAGCTAATTCAGGAACATGGTCGGCGACCTGGTCGAGTTCTGAGGGGTCGCTGATCAAGACGGGAAAAGGCTTATGGTCGCGATCCCCTTTGATCGCCCGCAACCGTTTTAATGCGGCTGGCTGAAAGACTCCTACGGCTAAGGCGTAAAAACTATCCGTCGGGATGGCTATCACGCCGCCACCTTGGATACATGCGACGGCCTGTTCAATTATCTGTGGCGAAGGGGGAAGGTTGAAGGGAAGAATGGTAGCCATGGTCGTAAGGGATTACCGATGTCCAGTCCCAAGAATGACAGAGTCACACGATGCTGTCAATTTTTGGGAATATTCGAAAGTACTCGGTGGGCAATATCTGAGCGGAAATAGCTGCCTTTGAATTGTATAGGAGCCAATGCGGTATAGGCTTGCTGTTGCGCACTTCGGATAGTATCCGCCAACGCTGTGACACCTAAGACTCTTCCGCCATTGGTGCAGACAGCCTGTTCAGACTGTGCGGTTCCCGCATGAAAGACCACGACTGATCCAGAAGATTGATCCGGCAAACCCGTGATGGGTAAGCCGGTCGGATACGAACCCGGATAGCCTTCCGATGTGAGGACCACACAAACGGCCGCCTGATGATGCCACGCCACCTTAACTTGCTCTAAACGATGGTCGACCACGGCTTCAATGATATCCAATAGGTCTGTCTGTAAGAGCGGCAACACCACTTGCGTTTCAGGGTCTCCAAATCTGGCGTTAAATTCGAGCGTAAAGGGTTTGCCCTCTTTAATCATGAGGCCCGCATAGAGTACGCCATAAAACGGACTTCCCAGTCTGGATAGCCCCATCACCGCTGGATGCAACACCTCTTCTAGAATCCGTCGTTGCAGTTCCGGCGTGGCCAGCGGGGCTGGAGCGTAGGCACCCATGCCTCCAGTATTTGGTCCGGTATCTCCTTCACCAATTCGCTTATGATCTTGCGCAGGAATCATAGGAATGACGGTCCGTCCATCGACAAAGGCCATGACCGTCAATTCCTCACCTTCCAAAAATTCTTCCAAAACCACCCGTGCGCCAGCCTTTCCAAACCGCTGATCACCCAACATGCTCTGAACCGCCTCTTGAGCCTCCAATTTCGTGGTACAAATGATGACCCCTTTGCCTTGAGCCAGGCCATCTGCCTTGACGACAATCGGCATGGGACACGTTTCCAACCAGATGAACGCCGCATCCATCGCGTCGAATGTTCGGGAGGCTGCTGTGGGAATGTTTTCCCGTACCATCAGTTCTTTGGCAAAGGATTTACTCGATTCAATGCGAGCAGCATTGCGTGTGGGACCAAAAATTCGCAACTTGGCTTTCCGAAATTCATCTGCAATCCCCAAGGACAGGGGCAGTTCAGGCCCCACGATCGTCAAATCAATGGCGTGGTCTTTGGCAAATGCTTGCAGCCCTGACAGATCATCGACCTGGATGGGTACACATTCGGCTATCTGCGCAATTCCGGCATTACCGGGTGCACAATACATTTTCGAGACTCGTCGTGATTGCGCGAGTTTCCACACGAGCGCATGTTCTCGCCCGCCATGGCCAATGACAAGAAGTTTCATGATCGTTGAGAAATAAAAAGAGGTAGATTTCGAGGAGGTTCGTCTATACTCATGCGGAACACACAGATTTTCTTAATGTCGAAAATGACGCATGCCCGTGAGAATCATGGTCACTTGCTGTTCATCCACGGCTTGGATGATTTCTTTATCCCGAATGGAGCCCCCTGGCTGAATGACGGCCGTAATGCCGGCACTGACAGCCGCATCAATGCCATCACGAAACGGGAAGAAGGCATCCGACGCCATCACACAGCCTTTAATCGGCAAATTGGCCTTCATCGTCGCCAACTTCACTGAATCGACCCGGCTCATCTGCCCTGCACCAATTCCCACCGTTTGCTGAGAGGTAGCGAACACGATCGCATTGGACTTCACATGCTTGCACACTTTCCACGCAAAATCGCACGCCTGATATTCTTCATTTGTGGGTTGTCGTTGAGAGGGAATGGTTAAGTCACCCAATTCTCGCAACGATCCCAAATCCCGGTCTTGCACTAACATCCCACCCACAATTTTTTTCATATCCAGGTTATCACGATGAGAAACTTCCAGCGGCCCAACCGCGAGCAAACGTAGGTCCTTTTTCCGTTGCAATTCGGTTAATGCTTCTTCGCTAAACGACGGGGCAATTAACACCTCGACGAACGTGGACGTCACCTCTTTGGCCATCGCCAAATCTACAGACTGGTTGCAGGCGATAACGCCACCAAAGGCCGACACCGGATCGGTTTCTCTCGCCCGCACATAGGCTTCGACCGCCGTATCGCCTAACGCCACACCACAAGGATTATTATGCTTGACGATAACGACAGCCGTCTCATCGAATTCCTTGGCTAACTCTAAGGCCGAATTGGCATCCAAGTAATTGTTGTAGGACATGGCTTTACCATGCAGTTGTTTGGCTTGGCAGACGGAGGCCTCCTTCGTGTCACGTTCCTGATAAACGGCGCCCCTTTGGTGGGGATTCTCGCCATACCGAAGATCGTCAACCTTTTCGTACGTGAGATTCAGCATCGACGGAAACTTTTGTTCTGCCGACTCAGCCAATTGTGCATTCAGATAATTGGCAATCAAACTGTCATATCGGGCCGTATGGAAAAAGACTTTTTTGGCTAATTCGCGCCGCAAACTCAGGGACACGGTTCCAGACTGCAAGGCTTCCAGCACACGGGCATAGTCTTGAGGGTCAACGACGACTAACACGTCCTCGTGATTTTTTGCCGCCGAGCGCAACATTGAGGGCCCTCCAATATCAATGTTCTCAATGGCTTCTTCAAACGCACAGCCGGGCTTCGCAATCGTCGACTCAAAGGGATACAGGTTCACCACGACCACATCTATAGGGGCAATACCTTGTTCCTTCATTTGTTGCATATGTGACTCGACGGAACGCCGGCCTAACAGCCCTCCATGAATTTTGGGGTGCAATGTTTTTACTCGACCATTCATGATTTCAGGGAACCCCGTATACTTGGCCACTTCAGTAACCTCTACGCCAGCATCTTGCAGCATTTTGGCCGTCCCGCCGGTTGAGAGAATATCTGCCCCCAGCCCAACTAAACCTTTGGCCATTGCTTCAATCCCGGTCTTGTCTGAGACGCTAATCAGCGCTTTCCCCAACTGTGCCATGATATCCCCTATCGCTGTGACGTGAAAAAGTGGTGAAAAACAGGAGTCACAGCTTACCAAACGACCATGGGAACTTCAACGAATCGCCCATATTCGGCAGGAAAGATCAGGTTCCTTCATTCACAATTTTTCATGGAATGAGTTAACCAGATTTTCCCCAAGTACTCGGCGAGATGAAGTAAGAAAAACCCTTAATGAGACCCCACATTGGGGCCATAACCCCTTCTAATAGAAAATTTCCATGGCTGATCCCATAAAGGGTCTCGCGAATCAAACCGAATACTATAGATATTCTTGGATCAATCATCTTGAGGACAACTTTTCGTTGTTCGCATGTGTTGGCGCTTGAGTCTCTCTCTCTTCATAACAAGAGAATGCTCCGACTCTGGCGACAGAGGCATGATTGGCCCATTGCTCCTTCTTCACCAGAAGGGAAGCCCTGGGCTAAACCAAAAGGGTACGCCTTTCCGTTTTCGTCACCGTCATTTCAGCCATTATGAACATTTTTTGTGCGGTGACGCATAAGAAAGATTTGTTTTTTCTATGGACGCCATTTTTGTTTTTCTTGGGCTGGTGGTGGCGATCACCATCGGAAGTCTCTTCCTCATTTTGTGCCAAACTCCCAGACAGCAACGCACATCTGCAAAGGAAATTGAGGGAACCGGTTTCATTCCTTCGCAAATGTATATGGGAAGCGATGGTCTGAGTGGCTTAGCTGTCAATGAACACACCCAGCAAATTTGCCTGCTCGGAAATCCTTCTCATGCTCCACGGATTCTTCCGATAAACCGGCTGCTGGAAACGTTTTTAATCCATAATGGAGAGCTGATCGGCGAAGGGAAGCGAAGTCACCCTCAAGAAGCGGTGATTTTTTTACAAGACAATGAACGAACCAAGCAGTCCCAGATTGCGCAGCTTCATTCCTTCGGTAGCCCAAAGGGCAACCAACGGATCGATCTGGTCGTGACCGTTCTCGATGAAATCCACCCATATCATGTGGTGAATTTTCTGGATATGGAAACCAAAGTGGGTGGCATTATTTTAGAAAAAGCCCTCACCACCAGCAAACACTGGCACTATGTTCTGGATGGTCTGATTCTTCAAGCTGACCAAAAAGCCCTGAAAGACAATGAAGCGCCTGTCGAAAACAAGAAGGAAGCTGTAAAAGTTCCCACCTAAGTGCCCACCTCACGCAAGGTTCTCGTTCGCAGCCGTTTGTTTCGCCCTTTTCTACGAATTCCTCCGTTAAGGCCTCTTTCCGGCTTTATCGGCGGACTTTCTGCACACTCTATCCCATCAGGTTGAGCGACAGCTTCTATCTATTTTCTTCATAACGCTCCACACTAGCCCCATCAAACGGGGAATAGCCTTCATTCACGGAATCCTGTTTTCTGCACTCCAGATCACTGCATCAATCCAGACCATCCACACGAACTTGCCGGTATCACCCTCTGGAGTACAACCCCACCATGGCACAATCACAAGGATTCAAAATCATCAAATTTATTGGGCTAGGTATTGGACTCTTCGCCTCCTATGCGCTGACGTCCGGATGGAACAATTCTCCCGCCAAAGATATTTTCCAAGAAATTGAGGCGCGTAACATTTCGCAAGTTCGTGCCCTCATCGCCCACGGGGCCGACGTTAATCAACGAACAGTCCAAGGGGCCACCCCTTTACACGTTGCGGCTCGCCTCGGCCAAATTCCCCTGACGCAACTGTTGCTGGAAGAAGGTGCGGATGTCCATGCCACCTATCAATCGACCTGGACAGCACTACATTTAGCCGCAAAGGGAGGGCATGTCGATGTGGCAGACCTCTTAATCAAATTTGGCGCGCCGGTTAATAGTGAGGAAAACACACCTGCGCCACTCCACGTTGCCGTTCAAGAGGGCCATCAGCGCATGGTCGCCTTTTTATTAGCCCACGGCGCGAAGATCCACGCCCCATTCCAGGAAGGATGGACGGCTCTCCATGTCGCAGCACAAGCCGGAGACACGGATTTGACTCGATTGCTCCTGAATGCTGGTGCGCCCATCGATGCGACCAATGCTATCGGCATGACCCCACTACATTCTGCCGCCTTGTCAGGTCAAGTCGGCGTAACCGAATATCTTCTTTCGCGTGGAGCCACGTGCACAATCCCGAACCAATCTTTTCAGAATGTTCAGATGAAAACGCTCAAAACCGTTGTCGTTGCCCTTCAAGAAATCCTTCAACACTGCCCCTCTTTGCGCACCTCTTAAACCATAGCAAGAACAGCTTTTTCGGAATCAGCTCCTCCAAACCTCCCGTGTTCCAAGCAAGCCCAGCAGCGATAATTGGATGAATTTCCGGCTCCTCTGAAGAATTTGTGGGTAATGATTAGAGGGCTTGAGGCTGTGAT
>JBBDSY010000015.1:0-12186 GCA_040904705.1 Nitrospirales bacterium
GGCAACAGATAGGCTCGGCCTACGGGATGCTGAATCCTGCTCTCTACTCTACCAAATACAATCCATTTGTCGTGCTCACGTACTCTCTTTGTATGCTCCGCCCGCTAACGCTCTTGCGGCATTCCCTTCGAGCGGCCTCAGTAAAACCCGACGGGCCTTGAACATTCTGCTTTGCGCAGCCGACATGGCATGAGCTGAATGAATTGTGCCTTTTCGAATTTTTTACCAGGCCTGTGCCAGGGATACTTCCAGGTGGCACGCCGAGAGATCCCTGCTATCATAATGCGAATAGTGGCGTCTTCCCTTTTCACCAGCTGGTGAAGTGAGTTCTTTGTCTGTTTTCAACAAATGGAGATATGGAATGAGGCAGATCCTGAAAAATGATCGGCCCTTTCCTGTTTCCAACCCCACATGCCGGAATGGGTATGGATCAGTTTCGATCATACGTGAGGCGGATCTGTACCGTTCGAATTTCACGATCACCCAAGAAGAAAGGAGAAATCCGATGTTCAGGACGCTTTCCCTTTGTATAGCCCTTCTGTGTCTCTTAATGTTTGCAAGCGGCTGCTCCCGTTATCATGTCGTTCCCGATCACCTGGAGGGGCAGGTAAACCAACAGCTTTCCTTTACCCAGATACGGGAAAATCCTGAAGCCTATAAGGGAGAGCTGGTGGTAGTAGGAGGAGAAGTACTATCGATTGACCGGAAGCAGGATAGGACCACGATTGAAATTCTTCAGCTTCCGCTGACGGATGACCACATTCCGGCGGACCGGCGGACGAAAACCCAAGGCCGGTTTATTGCCGTTTCCGGGGGGAGAGATCCGTTAGATCCGGCTGTGCTGGAAAAAGGAACAGCCATTTCTCTTGTGGGAGAGGTATTAGGCAGTGAAATGATCCAGGTAGGGCAGGATGAGAAGCCGGGACCCGTTCTGGGCATAAAAGATTTGACCATATGGGATGAACCGCATTATTGGGGTCGTTCGTATTATGGCGGTGCCTGGGGCTGGGGGCATCCAGGATGGTATACGGGATATCGTCCCTTCGGCTATCCCTATTATTAGCAGGGTGTTGAAAAAGTCCACAGGCTGTGTTTTTGGTTGCGAACGTCTAGGTTTGACGGGGTCGGTGCGGGAACGTTTTGCACGGAGCCATTTTCCGCTCCGGTTGGCCGAAGCGTGTCGTGCCGGGACTTATTGCTCCTCCGGCAGACGTTGCACGACATGCCCCCCGAATTGATTCCGGAGCGCGGCGATTACTTGATTGGAAAAACGAAGGTCCTGGCGCGAGGCAAAACGCTCATACAAGGATTGGGTGATAGTCGGGAGGGGAATGGCATGATCGATGGCGTAGTGCGCGGTCCATCGGCCCGTGTCCGAATCCTCCACATAATCGGCAATGCGCGCAAGGTCATTGCCTTCTTGCTGAAAGGCCTCGGCCAACAGTTCCAGCAACCAGCAGCGCACGACGGACCCATTGGCCCACAATCGTGCAACCTGCTGAAGATTAATCGCGAATTCCGATTGTTTCAGGCAGTCAAAGGTTTCTCCAATGGATTGAAGCATGGCATATTCCAAGGCATTATGCAGCATCTTCACGAAATGTCCGGCGCCATGACCACCCACGTGCGCATATCCGTTTTCCGGCGCCAGGGTTCTCAGCACGGGCTCCATCCGGGCAAAGGAATCCTGATCGCCCCCAACCATTAAATTATAGCCGATGGTCAGCCCCCACACGCCGCCGCTCACCCCGATATCCAGGAAGCGGACCTGCTTCGCATGACAGTCCCCGGCATGACGAATGGAGTCTTGAAAATTGGAATTTCCGCCATCGATGATGAGATCATCCGGTTGAAGGATCTTCAACAATTGGGCAATGGTCTGAGTGGTGGGATTTCCGTGTGGCACCATGACCCAGATATTTCGTGGAGGCGCTAATTGTTGCACGAGGGCTTCAAGAGAATCCGCAGGCCGGGCTCCCTGCTTTTGGGCTTCCGCCCGATTTTGTTCCTGAAGGTCGAATCCCACAATTTCATGACCGCCCTTTAGCAGCCGTGTCACCATATTACCACCCATTTTCCCTAATCCGATCAACCCGATGATCATAATGGTCCTCCTGGTTTTATATGTCGATAAAATGAGCGCGTGGAACTCATGAGACTGGTATAACACGCCTTACCGGGATATTTCAGTTTCTTTTATAGCTTCTTTCACACGTTTCGCCGCTTGGGCACTTATGGCCTCGGCTGCTTCCAACACTCCGGCGGAGGCAGCCTCCGCCGTGGAATCCTGTTGTATGCCGGCGGCTTTTGCCCCGAGAATAGCGCCTTGTACCGTTTCGACGTGGTCTTGGACCACCTGATAGAGCGTGGTCTCTTCAGGCCGTCGGCGTTCGTAGGGAGCCGGCGCATCCTGTGGGGTAGACGTGCTCGAGCGGCTGTCCTGATTTTGGGGTGAGCGCCTCGTCGCGTTCCCGCGGTCGGCAAGGAGCCGCGTGTCCCGTATCTAGCCTGAATCCGACATGCAGTGGCCAACATGTAACCAACGGTTATATTAATGCGTATGGTCGGTCAAGAGAGGCGGCGATCTTCGAGGATTTGGCCGTCTTGGAGATGGATCAAACGATCGGTCTGATGGGAGAGTTTCTCGTTGTGGGTGACGATGATAAACGCGGTCCCATGGGTCTCATTTAATTTTCGTAGTAACTCGAATAGTTCGTCACCCGTCTGTGTATCTAAATTCCCGGTGGGTTCATCTGCCAGGACAAGATCGGGTTGACGGATCAGTGCCCGGGCAACGGCGACCCGCTGTTGTTCTCCTCCTGATAATTCCCCAGGCTTGTGATGTAATCGATGGGATAAGCCTACTTCGGATAACAGGGATTTGGCCGACTCCATGGCCGTGGGCTTGGGGACGTTTTGTATGAGGGCAGGTAGAGAGACGTTTTCCAAGGCGGTGAATTCCGGAAGGAGATGATGAAACTGAAAGACAAACCCGATCCGTCGATTTCGAAAACTGGCCAGGGCCGTTTCACTCGCCTTGAACATGTTGTGGCCTTCAAAGAGGACTTCTCCCGTTGTGGGGCGATCCAACGTGCCCAGAATATGCAGGAGGGTACTTTTTCCAGCGCCTGACGCCCCGATAATCGCCACCATTTCTCTTCGTTGGATGGCCATCGTGATGCCGTTCAGAACATGCACGGTTTGGTTTCCCATCTTGAAGGATCGTTGAAGGTTGTCGACGAAAACCAATGGTCTTGGTGGAGTCGATAGCTGGGTTTCGGCGTTATTCATAGCGAAGCGCGTTGATCGGATCTAATTTGGCCGCTTGCCAGGAGGGGTAAAAGGTGGCGGCAAAACTAATGAGAATGGCTGACGTGGCCACCAATACGACATCCAATGGCAAAATGTGAACGGGAATGCGAGAAATGTAGTAGACCGATGCATCGAAGGTCCAATAATTTTCGATGAGCCATAAAAACGAATAGCCTAAGGGCACACCAATACCAGTTCCCACTAATCCAATCACCAATCCGTTCAGCATAAAAATTTTCATGATCGATCGAGGGGTTGCCCCCATGGCTTTGAGGATGGCAATTTCCCGTTGTTTCTCATTCACGATCATCGTCAGTGTCCCCACGATATTGAAGGACGCCACGAGCGTGATAAGAACCAACAGCAAAAACATCATCGTTTTTTCTAATTTTAACGCCGAAAATAAATTGCGATTCAGTTGCATCCAATCCCGTGCCAAATAGTTCAGGCCCAGGGTGGCCTCCAGGCGTTGTGCCACATTCTGGGCTAAAAAGACATCGTTCACTTTCACCTGAACACCTGACACGGTCTCGCCAAGCCCAAAGAATTTTTGGGCTTCTGCCAAGCTGATGTAAGAGAGAGAGGAATCATATTCAAACATGCCGGATTCAAAAATACCGACGACAGTAAACGGCCGTATCTTCGGGGTCATGGTCAAGGATTTAATCTCACCAACGGGTGAGATGACGTTAATGGAATCACCCAGAAACACGCCCAGACGCATCGAGAGTTCTTTGCCGAGAATAATGCCTGGCCGATGAGCCGATGGAGACGGTGTTTGCCCGGAAAGTGAATGAAAACTTTCTGCCCGAATCAATGATGGATCTTGTAATCCAGCCAAATCGCCAAATTTTATATTCCCTTGTAAGTCAGTGACTTGAATTTCCTTATCTGCCTGAATCCCTCGTAGAATGACCCCCTGCACGCTGCTTTTCGAGGAAATAAGGACTTGTTTGAATATAAACGGGGCGGCGGCAATGACATCGGGAACCCCTTCGATTTGTTGAACGAGATCGGGATAGCCCTTCATATCATTCGTTCCCCGCTCTTGCACGATGATATGGGCAGTCGTGCCAAGAATTTTAGACTGAAGATCTTCCTTGAACCCGGTCATGATGCCCAATGTCCCAATCAGGGCGGCCACCCCTAGGGTGATCCCCGCGATGGAAATGAAGGTGTTGAGGGAAATCGTGCGTTGTCGGCGTTTGGCTCGCAAGTACCGCAAGCCAATGATCACCTCATAGGGTAAACTCACGACGTGTGGTCCGGTCGCAATTGGGGAAAGAGGATCACGTCACGGATAGAGGCTTGATTGGTTAAGAGCATCACGAGCCGGTCAATGCCGATGCCTTCACCGGCCGTCGGCGGCATGCCATATTCTAATGCGCGAATGAAATCTTCATCCAAATAATGTGCTTCTTCGTCCCCTGCATCGCGGAGGGCCACTTGGGCCTCAAAACGCTGGCGTTGGTCGATGGGATCGTTTAACTCGGAAAATCCATTAGCCAGTTCCCGTCCCCCGATAAACAATTCAAATCGATCGGTGAGAGCCGGGTTGGTTTCTTTCCTACGTGCCAACGGAGAAATCTCAATCGGAAAATCCGTTATAAATGTCGGTTGGATCAGGGTGGGTTCGACCGTCTCTTCAAACAGAGCCACTAGGAGGTCGATATGGCTGGCCTTGGGTGCTATGGGCACTCCCAATGAATTCGCTGTCTTGATTGCCTGATCGTGATCGGAAAGTATCGCCTTGTCTAGTTTTCCCACTTCCACAATAGAATCTAAATAGGAGAGACGCGCCCAGGGAGGAGCGAGGTTGATGGATTGCCCCTGATACTCCACCGTTGGGCTCCCGCACACCTCCAGGCTCAGTTGATGGAACAGGTGTTCGGTGAGGTCCATAAGATCATGATAGTCCGCATAGGCCTGATAAAATTCCAGCATCGTAAATTCCGGATTATGAATGGTGGAAATTCCTTCGTTCCGGAAATTACGATTGATTTCAAAGACCCGTCGAAATCCTCCCACAATAAGGCGTTTGAGGTAGAGCTCCGGGGCGACGCGTAAATACAAGTCAACATCTAACGTATTGTGATGCGTCACAAAGGGGCGGGCAGTGGCGCCTCCGGGGATGGGGTGCATCATTGGCGTTTCAACTTCAAGAAATCCCCGTTCGGTCAAAAATGTTCGGATAGTGGACACGATGCGGCTGCGGGTGCGAAACACCTGATGAACCGTGGGATTGGCAATGAGGTCCACATACCGTTGACGATACCGGGTTTCAACATCAGTGAGCCCATGCCATTTTTCCGGAAGCGGGCGTAACCCTTTGGTGAGGAATGTGAGCGTTTGTACTTCGACCGTGAGTTCGTCCGTTTTGGTCCGGAAGAGCCGACCTTCCACGCCGATCCAATCTCCTAGGTCTAACGTTTGGCAAAGTTCATACGTTTCGTCTCCGAGCACATCTTTTTTTAAATAGACCTGCAGCCGATGCCCTTCTTCCTGAAGCCCCGCAAAGGCGGCTTTACCGAACCGGCGCATAGCCATGATTCGCCCAGCGACGGTGCAAGCCATGGGCGTTGATTCCAACTCTTCCTTGGTGAGAGAACCATAGGTTTGCACAATCGAGTCGAGGGTGTGTGTCGTCGAAAAGCCCGTGCCAAAAGGCCGAAGCCCCTTCTCCTGAAGCGCGTGAAGTTTGTCTAGCCGTTGTTGTTGTTGTTCGTTGAGTTCATCCATGAGGTATCAAAGAGCTGAATGAGAATGTCGTCTATTGCTATGATGTTCGACTACGAGGTCGAGGCTTGTGCGTTTTTTGACGCTTTCATGGTGAGATAAGCTTCAATGAAGGGATCCAAGGCCCCATCCATGACCGCAGCCACATTCCCCGACTCGTGATCGGTGCGATGATCTTTGACCATTTGGTAGGGTTGAAAGACATAGGATCTGATCTGACTCCCCCAGGAGATATCCTTTTTCTCGCCCACGATATTTTGAAATTCTTCCTCTTTCTTTCGCTGCTCGACTTCATACAGTTTTGCTTTCATCACACGCATGGCCCCAATGCGATTTTGTAACTGTGAGCGTTGGTTTTGGCATTGGACGACAATGCCGGTCGGCAGATGCGTCATACGAATGGCCGTTTCAACTTTATTGACATTTTGCCCACCGGCACCGCCTGCTCGGAAAGTATCGATTCGTAATTCTTTGTCATCGATTACGATATCAACGTCATCGTCTAATTCGGGGTAGACGCCAACCGCCGCAAAGGACGTATGCCGTCGCTTATTCGCATCAAAGGGTGAAATACGGACCAGGCGATGGACACCGGCTTCGCCCCGTAAATAACCATAGGCCAGTGGGCCGGAAATGCCCAACGTCACGCTTTTAATGCCGGCCTCATCGCCGGGCTGAAAATCAATCGTCTCCACGTTGAAATCGCGTTCTTGTGCCCAGCGAATATACATGCGCATGAGCATCTGGGCCCAATCCTGCGATTCGGTGCCTCCCGCGCCCGGATTGATAGAGAGAATGGCGTTACGGTGATCATGTTCATCGGATAAGAGTTTCTCCAGTCGCCACGCTTCCAACGAGATTTCAATGGCGCGAACGCCCTGGTTCCATTCGGCTTCCAGCTCAGTGTCCCCTTGAGACCCAATCAGCTCCTGCATAGCCAGCAAATCATCCCGTTGTTGTTCAAACTGTTCTAACCGATGGAGCTGACCCTCAAGTTCGGCTTGCCGTCGTCCAATTTTGGCCGCATGGCGGGGATCATTCCAAAATTCTGGCTGGGAAGTTTCTTGCTGGATTTCGTCGAGTTCAGATGTTAGGCGAGGGAGGTCAAAGATACCTCCGGAAATCTAAGATGTGGGCGTTGATTTTATCCATACGAGTGCGAATGTCTTCGAGCATGTGTGCGATCCTCTCGTTATGCCTGGTGCGAAGGAATACTTGGTTTTTTGGGGGACGATTGCTTCCTTTGGGAAGCGATCAAAAATATTCCGGTCAGTATAACACAACCCCAACTAAAGACATCCCCAAATTGTGTATAAAATGTCGGTGGTGATGTGCGCAGTGGGATGGAGCCTGTCACCGCCTGCTGGGTGAAAATGGATGTTTCTGTCAGAATCTGTCCATCTGGTCCGATGAATCCGGAAATGCCCGTGTTCGCGGCGCGCGCGACGGCTAAGTGATTTTCAACCGCACGAAATACGGCCATCGAAAAATGCTGATAGGGTGCGGCTGAGTTACCGAACCAGGCATCGTTGGTCAGCGTGACGAGCACGTTTGCACCCTCCATGGCCATCCGCCGCACAAGGTCGGGAAAAATGATTTCGAAGCAAATAGGGACACCAATCGAAGTATGAAGCTGGTTCGGTGAATTAGGAAGTGTAAGGAGCATCGAGCCTTGGCCAGGTTTGAAATCGCCAATGCCCACGACAAGCTTTTCAAGGAAGAACAGCAACCCTTTCAACGGAACATACTCGCCAAAGGGGACAAGATGGCGTTTGTCATACCGTCCAGTCAGTAATTTTTCTGGAGACAGCATATAGGCGCTATTGAGTAAATATGGGCTCCCGTCCGGTTCAAATCGCAGGGTAGGACTTCCAAAGAGCAATGGGCTTTGACTGTCTCGAAGAACGGCAAGAATAATTTTTTGGTAACCGAGTTCTTTTTCAAAGAAAAAAGGCGTGGCAGCTTCAGGCCAAATAAGCAGGTCCAGGTTCTGTCCTGCTTGTTGACTGAGGGTGGTATAGCGTTTGAGGGTCTCGTCTATGTAGGCCGCATCCCATTTTTTGTCTTGTGAAATATTGGGCTGGACCAGTCCAATTGACATCGATTTGGCCGATGCGTTCACTAGATGTTGCTGATTGATCTGCCAATGGCCATAGACAAGGGCCGCACCCACAATCACAAAAAAACTCAGAGCAGGCTGCCAGGGAAATGATCCTGTGAACTCGTCCTTGTTCCGCCAAATCCATATCAGAATTGTTGTCATTGTCACATTGCCCAAGACGACTAAAAATGACACCCCATATACGCCGGTCATATCGGAGAGCTGAATGACCGGCAGCCATTGATATTGGGAATAACCTAGTAAGGCCCAGGGGAATCCGCTCAAGGCATAGGTGCGCAAATATTCCAACGACACCCACAAGGAAGGGGCACCCAACCACAGGCAGACTGGAACCCCCTGTTTCAAAAGAAGAACGTAGCCTGCAGCATAGGCGCCAACAAAAAGACCCAGGTACGTTGCGAGGAGCAGCATTAAGAGGGTGCTCACAATCAACGGCACCTGCCCAAACTGATTCATAGCCGTAATCACCCATGGAACCGTTCCGGTAAACGCAATGGTTCCAGCCAGCCAACCGTAGCAGAAGGCTTTGCCCGTGGTTAGTCCACTCAGGGCCCAGTGAAGCGGGACAAGAGCAACCCAGGCCAGCCATCCCAGATCAAAATTTGGGAAACAGAGCGGATGCAGTAGCCCGGTCAGAATGACAGCAATAAGGCGTGTGAGAGATGTTAGTGGCACAGGCAGTGGGTATACATTCACGCACGCCCAGAGACCAGGAGGGTTAGGATCTTAGTGTTATCGGCCCGAACGGGCCCGTGTTGAATGGCAAAAGGTTTCTCAAACAGCTTTTTGAACAAAGCCTGATCGGAGGCAACGTGTGCAAACTTTTATTCGTTTGGTTGCTCCTTTTATCAGGGCCCGAACGGTTCGCAGATTGGGGCGAAACACGCGCTTGGTGCGGTTGTTTGCGTGACTGACATTATTCCCGACTAATCGATGTTTTCCGCACACATCACATGAAAAGGCCATCGTCTACTCCCTGAATTTTTTTCAATCAAAAATTGTTAACTGGGATGTGTTATCACAGGTGCTATTGTACATGCAATTCGCCTGAAATAAAAGAAGTTGAGCAGAGGCGGTACTTTTTTGATAAATTTAGCGTTCTGAGTGCTAAAAAAGCCATGGCTCGTTTGCGATCTTGAGTGCCTTCATTTCATGTTTATTTCCTTCATCTGAATTACCAGTCATTCCAAACTATCCATGGTCAGCCAATCCCCTCTTTGGAGTATTCCAATTCAATTTGCCAAAGGGGTCGGCCCACAAAGAGCCCGCCTATTGGAAAAGTTGGGTATTTTGACGGTCGAGGATGCCTTGTGGTTTGTCCCTTGGCGGTATGATGATCGCCGAGAAATCCTTCCTATCGGGAATCTTCTCCCAGGCATGAAAGCCACCATATTGGGACGTGTGGAGCGTTGTCGGGTCCATACGACCTCCCGCCGCCGCCTGCTGGTGGTCACCATGACGGTTCGTGATAAAACGGGGGTCATGGAATGTGTGTTTTTTAATCAATCGTATTTGGAGAAAACCTTTGCTGCAGGGGTGGCCGTCTTGTTAACTGGCACTGTGAGCTCCAATACCAATGGCTTTTCTCCCTTGATGATGAAAGGCCCGGAATATGAAATCCTTGATGGTGAAGAGTCCTCGGAGGGTGCGGGCGGCCGAATTATTCCGATATACCATGAGACGTATGGGCTGAGCTCTAAGCAGCTACGCCGGATCATGCAGGCTATTTTTGAACACCATGCTCAACAACTCCAAGAGATCTTGCCGGCCCATGTGCGGAAACAACTAGGGCTTCCTACGTTGATTCAGGCTTTGCTGGTTCTACATCGGCCGAATCAACAGCAGTCTGTATCCGTTTTAAACCAATGCGCTACTCCGGAACATCGGCGCTTAGCCTTTGAGGAGTTGTTGCTTTTGCAGTTGGCGCTGGCCCTGAAACGGAATCGTCAAGGGAAGGCTGCCCCAGGCATTGCTTTTTCGTTTCAAAGTGCCTTGCTAGAGCAACTCGAGATGGTTTTGTCATTTTCTTTAACAACAGCACAGAAACGAGTTATCCACGAGATTTTCCATGATATGGAGCATCCGACCTGTATGAATCGATTGCTCCAGGGCGATGTGGGTTGCGGCAAGACCGTGGTGGCGCTGCACGCTATGGTGAAGGCGTGTGGCTCTGGTTACCAATCCGCCCTTATGGCCCCCACGGAAGTGTTGAGTGAGCAGCATTATTGGTCCTTGAAGCCATTGTTCGACGCGCTCAATATTTCCTGTGGGTTGTTGAAGGGTGGCCAAGCTGGAGGTGAACGGGCCGCGGCCTTGGCCGGTCTCCAATCTGGTGAGGTGCAAGTGGCGGTGGGGACGCATGCGTTACTCCAGCCTGATGTCCATTTTGCCAAACTAGGATTGGTGATTGTGGATGAACAGCATAAATTTGGTGTGTTGCAACGAGCGATACTGCGAGAAAAAGCCCCATGCCAACCTGATGTCTTAGTGATGACGGCGACGCCTATTCCCCGGACATTAGCCATGACGTGGTATGGCGATTTGGATGTGTCTGTCATTGATGAATTCCCGCCTGGGAAAAAACCTATTCAGACAAAGTTATTTGAGGAGAAGCATCGAAATCGAGCGCATCGACTCTTGCGACAGGAATTAGAGGCTGGGCGACAAGCGTATGTGGTCTATCCTTTGGTGGAGCCATCGGAAAAAGTGGACTTGCAGGCGGCTATAGAAGCCGCTGAGCACTTACGCCAGCAATTCGCCCCTTTCCGTGTGGGGCTGCTGCACGGGCGCCTGCCGTCACGCGAAAAACAATCAGTGATGGCGCAATTTAAGCAACAAGACATTGATCTATTAGTGGCGACGACGGTCGTAGAAGTCGGATTAGATGTTCACAATGCCACCGTGATGCTGATCGAGCATGCGGAACGCTTTGGACTGGCACAACTCCACCAATTACGAGGCAGGGTCGGACGAGGCCAGCATCAAGGATATTGTTTGCTCGTGCATTCATTAGGAAGGATTCCTTCTTTTGGTCAGCAAATGTTGTTGCCTGCTGAACGTTCCCCTGGCGGTTCTCAAAGTCAGGGCAGTAATGCCGCCTCGCCGGTGGTATCTCGATCTACAGCTAAGCAACGGCTGGCTGTTTTTGCTCAATTGGATGATGGGTTTGCTCTAGCAGAAGAAGATTTGAAGATTCGAGGACCCGGTCAAGTCTTGGGCGTGCAGCAATGGGGTGAGATCGCGTTCCAGGTTGCCGACTTGGCGCGGGATGTGAACCTCTTAACCAAGGCCAAGCAAATTGCAGGAGACTTATTGCAACGTGATCCGGCTTTATTGTCTCCTGAGCATCAGGCCTTAAGAGAAACCCTTATGCGAAAATGGAGTGAAAAATTGGCCTTGGGATCAATTGGTTGATGTCTTTGCTCCCATACGCGCTGCGTGCTCCCTTCCATAAACCTAAATTCGGCAGTTGGGGTTTGCCCGAAATGAGGGATTGCCTATATGGTAGCGGCTATGAAGACTTCTCCTCCTTCCCAAACCGTTCCCCCTGTGGGTGAGGCTCCTCGACTCCCTTCTGGGCCGCTTCCCGTCGACACGTATGGGGGCCGCATCCATGTGGAATGGGATCCGCAGGCGGCCGTGACACCCCTGGGCCAGTTGCCTTTCTTTATCGAATTCTTGAAGACGTCGGAGTTGTTTGCGCCCTGGGTACAAGGCTGTCCGTTGACGTACCACAGTCCCAATGCGCCACAGACGATCGATGTCCTCGGGACCCTCTTCTTGTCAATTTTGTCGGGGCACCGTCGCTATGCCCACATCACGACGATTCGGACCGATGGGGTCAATCCTGCTCTGTTGGGTATGAGCAAGGTCTGTAGTGAAGATGCGGTGCGACGGGCCTTGGGGACGCTCGAAGAGGCCGCCAGTACCCAGTGGTTACAGACGCATCTGCTGCGGTGCTACGAACCGTTGCTGACGGAACCGTGGATCTTGGATGTGGACGTGACGGTCAAGCC
>JBBDSY010000016.1:0-12015 GCA_040904705.1 Nitrospirales bacterium
CTACCCTGAAACATGCTTTCATTTCTCGGATCACTTTCTGCGCATGATCTTTCCGTCGGCTGAAAAAATGACGGTGGAAACGCGGGTAAAAACACCAGAGAAAACGCGGGTAGAAACGCCGGAGAAAAAAGGAACAGAGTCGGTAAACAGGGTCGGTGAAAAGGTCGGTGTTCCCCTGGAAACTGCGCAGGAAAATGAAAAACCTTCGGTAGGAACGGGGCGTGCTTCGGTAGAAACAGGGGTAAAAACCGGAACGAAAACGCCGGAGAAAACGCTGGCAGAAACGCGGGTAAAAACGCCGGTTCAAATTTTGCTTGTTTTGATGGAACATCCGACAATGACTTTGGTTGAGGTTGCCGCCAGGATCGGGAAGTCCAAAAGTGCCGTGGAACGTGCCGCCTCTAAATTATCAAAAGAGGGGCGTCTCCGATATGTTGGGGCCAAAAAAAGCGGCCACTGGGAGGTATTAAAATGAACGGCAACGAGACGCATCGCATGGACGGACTCAACCATGTTGAAAAGCCGCTGCTGTAGCAACTGCGGGGCTGGGCTGGGAGATCCTTGATCTGACGGATGATACCCTTCGACACATTTACCCTTACTTTTTTTCAAAAAAATCAACCCTCAGACTGTGGTTGTCCCACCCCCTGTGGTACATTTGCTCACATGAACATAAATGATTACCTTGGAAATTCGAACGATGGCCCTTGCAGGATTTCATAGAAGTCCATAGAAAGGGCTTCGTCTCATGAACAAAAAGACCCTCACCGAAGCGGACATCCGCACCAAGTTCATCACTCCCCACATCGAAAATGCGGGATGGGATATACATACTCAGGTAAGGGAAGAAGTGGGCTTTACCGATGGGCGGATCTATGTGAGGGGAAAACTTCATACCCGGGGAACCCAGAAACGGGCGGATTACATTCTGTACTACAAACCCAATATCCCTATCGCGGTCATTGAGGCGAAAGATAATAACCACAGCATCGCTTCAGGCATCCAACAGGCCCTGGGTTATGCCGAGACGCTGGAGATCCCTTTTGTTTTCAGCAGCAATGGTGATGGTTTTCTCTTTCATGATCGCACCGTCACTTCAGGTCAGATCGAAACAGAACTAAGCCTCGAATCCTTTCCTTCTCCGGAAGCGCTTTGGAAAAAATACAAAATCCACAAAGGGATCTCAGAAGCCATCGCCCCGATTGTTTCGCAGGAGTACTTTGCGGATGGCTCGGGGCGCTCACCCCGATACTATCAGCAGATCGCCATTAACCGCACCGTGGAAGCGGTGGCCAAAGATGAGGGGCACAACCGGCATCTGCTCGTGATGGCCACCGGTACCGGTAAGACGTATACAGCTTTCCAGATCATTTATCGCCTCTGGAAAAGTGGCCGTAAAAAACGGATTCTCTTTCTGGCAGACCGTACGTCACTCATCGATCAAACCGTGCGGGGAGACTTTCGCCAGTTCAAGGAAGCGATGACGGTGATCAAACACAAGCAGATTGATACCGCCTACAACATCTACCTTGCCCTGTATCAGGGTCTCTCCGACAACAAGGACACCGATGCCTACAAGCAGTTCAGTCCGGAATTCTTCGATTTGGTCGTGGTGGACGAATGCCATCGGGGCAGTGCCCGGGAAGACAGCAAATGGCGGGAAATTTTAAACTATTTTAATACGGCAACCCATATCGGAATGACCGCGACGCCCAAAGAAACCAAAGAGGTGTCCAGTTCCGAGTATTTTGGGAATCCGCTTTACACCTATTCTCTCAAACAGGGGATTGATGACGGCTTTCTGGCTCCCTACAAGG
Source organism: Nitrospirales bacterium (assembly GCA_040904705.1). GTDB lineage: Bacteria > Nitrospirota > Nitrospiria > Nitrospirales > UBA8639 > Nitrospira_E. Next base: position 1,818 of record JBBDSY010000016.1, read on the forward strand.
TGGTCAAAGTCACCCTGGATATTGATGCGGAAGGCTGGCGGCCGCCCAAAGACTTCAAAGATAAAGAGGGAAAACCCGTCGAAGACCGCATGTATAACCGAACCGATTTCGACAAACATATCGTGGTCGAAGAGCGCCGCCGCGTGGTGGCGGATAAGATAACCGAGTTTTTAAAAGGCAGTGACCGGTTCTCCAAAACGATCGTTTTCTGTGTGGATATTGAGCACGCCGAAGGGATGCGGAGGGAACTCGCCAACGCCAATGCAGACCAGATGGCGGTCAGCAACAAGTACGTGATGCAAATCACCGGCGATAACCTGGAAGGCAAACGCCATCTCGATGATTTCATCAATCCTTCCGAACTTTATCCGGTGATTGCCACCACATCCAAGCTGATGACCACGGGTGTAGACGCCCAGACCTGCAAGCTGATCGTGCTCGATTCCAACATTGGGTCTCCGACGGAGTTTAAACAGATTATTGGCCGCGGCACCCGCATTAACGAAGATTATGGCAAATACTACTTCACCATCATGGATTTCCGCAATGTAACCGCCTTGTTTGCCGATAAAGAATTCGACGGAGATCCGGTTCGGGTGAAAGAGGTCGGAGAGGAAGATGACCTTTCCGAGGTCGAGGACGAGGCAGATGATCAAATGGTGACGGATGACCTGACCGGGGATGAAGTCGTTTTCCCTGATTTCCCACCCCCGGATATTCTCATCAAGGAAGATCCACCTGAATATGGCAAGAAGCGTAAAGTGACGGTCAATGGTGTGGAGGTGCTGGTGATCAAGGAGCGGGTGCAATATATGGGCGGTGACGGCAAAATCATCACTGAAAGCCTTCGCGACTACACCCGCAAGAATGTTCGCAACCACTTTGCCTCCCTCGACGTATTTCTCAGCTCCTGGAAACAGGCAGACAAAAAGCGGGCCATCGTCGATGAACTGGAGCAGCAGGGCATGCTCTTTGCGGCTTTACATGAAGAAATTGGTTCATCCTTTGATCCCTTCGACCTCATCTGCCATGTCGCCTACGAACAGCAACCCCTCACCCGCAAAGAACGCGCCGATCAGGTGAAAAAACGCGATTACTTCACCAAATACGGCGACCTCGCCCGAAAAGTGATTGAAGCCTTGCTCGATAAATATTCCGACGACGGCGTGCTCGACTTGGAGAATCCGGAAATCATCCGCCTGGATCCACTGGATAAGCTCGGGTCTCCAGTTGAAATCATTCGTGCGTTCGGCGGAAAAACTGCCTACGATGCCGCCATGCACGACTTGACTGACGAATTATATAGGAGGGCCTAAGTTTTGGGGAAATCATCAAAAACAAAAAAAGCGACGATAGCAGTGAAGGGCAGTGCCATCACGATCATCAATCAGGCCGACTCCGATTTTATTTTGCTCACCGATATTGCCAAACACAAGGAGCCGGGACGTTCGGATCATGTGATTCAAAACTGGATGCGCAACCGCAATACCATTGAATTTCTTGGCGTTTGGGAGCGATTAAATAACCCCGATTTTAAACCCTTCGAATTCGAGGGGTTTAGAAAGCAGGCCGGGCTCAACAGTTTTTCGTTGCTAAACGCCCCCAATCCGCCCACCTCCTAATTTGCTTATGCCCAATATTTCCTCCATTATCAAAAACGTCCGTAACATCATGCGGAACGAAGACCAGGGCATCTCCGGCGACGCCCAACGGCTCGAACAGCTCGGCTGGATGCTCTTCCTGAAAATTATCGACGACAAAGATCAGGAGCTTGAACTTATCCGGGAGGGATACAAATCCGTCATTCCCGAAAAATTCCAATGGCGAAACTGGGCTGCCGATCCGGAAGGGATCACCGGTGACGATCTGTTACTTTTTATCGACCACCCGACAGAGGGAATGTTTGCCCAGCTCAAAACGCTGCAATCCAGCAAAGCCCCACAGCGTGCCGCAATCGTGCGCGAAGTGTTCGACGGTCTCAACAACTACATGAAATCCGGCTTTGCCATGCGCAAAGTGATCAACCAGTTGAACGGCTTCGATTTCAACGACAGCGAAGACCGCCACATCTTCGGCACCATTTACGAATCCATCCTTATCGAACTGCGGGATGCCGGGAACAAAGGCGAATATTACACCCCCCGGGCCATCACCCAGCTCATGACCCAGATGACCGCCCCCAAACTCGGAGACCGTGTACTCGATCCGGCTGCCGGAACGGGTGGATTTTTGAGCGCCGCCATTGATTTCATCCGCGAACAGGAGGTCCACACCCTCGACGACGAAGCCATCCTGCAGAAATCCATTACCGGCTGGGAATATAAACCCGTGGCCTATGTGCTCGGACTCACCAATTTGATCCTGCACGGAATCGACGTGCCGGACTATCACTACCAGGACAGCCTCAAAACCGAATACAACAGCATCGGACCCAAACAACAGGTGGAGGTTATTCTCGCCAATCCACCCTTTGGTGCCGGGATCGCCGATGGCATCGAAACCAACTTCCCCGCCTCCTTCCGCTGCAAAGAATCGGCCGACCTGTTTGTCATCCTGATGATAAAACTACTCAAACCCGGTGGCCGCTGCGCGATTGTACTGCCCGATGGCTGCATCACCGGCGATGGATACAAAGAGCGTATCCGCGAAAAACTCCTTACCGACTGCAACCTACACACCATCGTCCGACTCCCCCAGTCCACCTTCCACCCCGCCACCGTCTCCACCAACCTGCTTTTCTTTGAGAAAGGAACCCCCACCAAAGAAATCTGGTATTACGAACACCGCCTCCCCGAAGGACAAAAGAGCTACTCCAAAACCAAGGTCATTCAGTTCGACGAATTCGCCCCCATGATTGAATGGTGGAACAAGCGAGAAGAAAATGAAGTCGCCTGGAAAGTGAAAATTGAGGACCTGAAACGCGGATTTGATTTGGATGTGAAGAATCCTATTATCCCTGAAGATGAAGAAGTCTTAGCTAAAGATCAAATCATAACGGCATTGCGGGCTAGTCAAAATAAGATTTCCAAATTACTAACCCAACTTGAAACGGCATGAGCGTGGCTAAATATATCCCACTCACTTTTGTATCTTCTTTGAAAGAAAAGGAACGTCTTATTCTTAATACTATGCTTATCCACCATTATGGTATGGAAGTGGAGGAAGATGTCGCTTTATCATATTATATTGAAGGTACCCAGTATGGATTCAATGCCTCAGCGAAAGATGAAGGAGTCAATAGATTCGTTCGAATCAGTGATATCAAAAATGGTGGAATTGATTGGGATAATGTACCGTTCTGTGATTGCGATGATCCAAGTAGCTATCTTCTGAAAGATCATGATATAATTGTTGCCCGTACAGGAGGAACCACAGGGAAAAGCGATATCGTCCATTCACCGCCTAAAGGTTCTGTTTATGCGGGATACTTAATTCGTATTCGTGCAAATGCGGAGACTAATCCTACTTTTATTTCAATTTTCTTAAATAGTTATTTTTACTGGGAGCAGATTACATCTCTTAATCGAGATGAATTTAGACCCAGTGTTAATGCCAAGAAACTTTCGGCTTTAAGGTTGCCCAAATTTAGCCGATTAATTCAAGATGAGATCGCCCGATTAGCGAATAGTACAAGGCAGGATCTCGCATCTATCATCCCGGAAATCACGCCTGTAATTGCGGCAACCCAGGCTCAAAAGTCCCTCGAAGGCGAAATTCTTCACCAACAATCTCTGCTTGTAAAACTCAAACAAGTCATCCTGCAGGAGGCGATCCAAGGGAAGCTGACTGAAGATTGGCGGGCGGCAAATCCGGATATAGAACCCGCCGGCAAACTCCTTCAACGCATCAAAGACGAAAAAGTCCGTCTCATCGCCGAAAAAAAGATCCGCAAAGAAAAACCACTCCCTAAAATTAATCCAGAAGAAATCCCCTTCGAGATTCCCGAAGGGTGGGTTTGGTGTCGGTTACTCGAATTGTCTGAAAAAACAGGATCTGGGAGTACCCCTTCAGGGGGTAAGAGTGCATATTCCGATAGTGGAATTCCTTTTTTACGTTCGCAAAACGTACACAATACTGGACTCGTGCTTAAGGACGTTGCTAGAATTTCAGATTCGATTCACGAACGGATGTCCAACACCACGGTTTTCCCCGATGACCTTTTGCTTAATATTACCGGAGGTTCTATTGGTCGATGTTCAATTGTCACAAACAAAGTTAAAGAAGCCAATGTCAATCAGCATGTTGCTATTATACGCCCTGTAGACAGATCCTTTGGCCAATACTTGCACTCCATAATTATCTCTCCATATTTTCAAGAAAAAATTGAAGATGCGCAAACTGGTGCAGGAAGAGAGGGTTTGCCTAAGAATAAAATGGATCGTATACCAATCCCACTTCCCCCCCTGGCCGAACAAGCCGTCATCATCGAACGTGTCGAAGCACTTATGGCCACATGCCAGAAACTCGAATCCGAAATTGAACATTCCCGCAACCACGCTGCCAACCTTCTCCAAGCTGTCCTCAAAGAAGCCTTTGCCCCCGCAAACACCTAATAATTCCAAAAGTAGAGATATGAGTTTCATTAGCCCAGACCAGTTGTATTTGGGACACGTCCCAGACAACGCCACCGAAAATATGAAGAAACGAGATGGAGGGAGTTCTTAAAATGGCTTCAAAGCGTAAACTTACAAAATACAATCCCTGCTGGTGTGGTAGTGGACAATTTTATCGAGATTGTCATATGGACATTGATAAAGCGTCAAAAAATGACCGACTGAAAGTTGCACACGAGAAATATGCAGGTGAGTGGGGCGTCAGTTCGAGCCATCTCGCCGATCAGGGCTGTTATGAATGGTCAGCGGCTCAATTGGATGCATATTGCCCTAAACGAATTCTCGATATCGGCTGTGGTACAGGTGAAGGATTGATGGCCTTAATTAGGCGTTTCCCTGAAGCCTCGATAATTTCACTTGAAGAAAATTTAACTTGCATGGAATCTGCAAAAAAACTTTTGAATGATAACCAAATTGAATGTGAGATAATACCTCGGTATGACTTCATCCCTACAGGAAAAGAAAGGTATGAGATTAAAGTCAAATCAAGCTTATTGCTAAAGTCTGATTTGGCACGCGTGACCATTGTTGAGGGTGACGTGCTTTTAGATGATCAGGAGCTACGCGGTTGGTTAATTAACTTGCCGAGTATAGATGCTATCACAGTTTGGTTGATGGGAACCCACCTTCTTAGGAAATACTGCAAAAATGTTTCAAATTTACATCTTTCAAGTTCAGGACAATATAGACTTGCTGTACAAAACGGCATCTATGAATTAGCCGATCAAATTTTAAAACCTGGTGGATTACTGCAAATAATTGACAGGGGTGAGCCACTTGCCAGCGATTATCTTTTACACGATTGTATTGATGCCCATAAAGACCAAGCGTCAGTCACGTCTCTACAAGTTCAGACGCCAACCTATCGATTATACTCAGAATCGGCAAGGTCTGATTCTAAGCACATGGAAACGACGCTAGGTACATCTGGAGAAAATAGGGAACTTACTGAACTGGCGATAATATCTGTTACTTCGATAAAACCAGAGTGATGACTCGTATTCAAAAAATACCAATATGAATAACTAAGGTAAGCGTCACAGGAAGCCCCTCTATACGACAAATCCGCCATCATAGCATGAGGCAGTGCTTCCGTACAGAGGGGCTTCCGGTGACGCTTACAAAAAAAACACTCATCCCGCCATTCTTTTTGCGATTAGGGCGATTTCAGTTTCGGTCAAGCGATCCAAAGTCCAGCCTTTCGCAAACTGGGCAGTCTCCGACTTTGGAAGTTGGTCTTTTTCGAGGTCACGGATGCGCACTCGTGCTGGCATAGAAGCTCCTTCGCCGACAAAAATTGCCTCTTGCTGCGCAAGATTCGGTAGAGCCTTAGTCATGCCGGACAGGCCATCTGGTAAAAAACGTGAAACATGTTGTTGATCCGCTGCATTTGTAAGTCTCAGCACGAGCCATGTGCCACACTGAGAAATCACCGTACTTTCAACGTCAGCCGGTCGCTGACTTACAAGCATCAGACCGATGCCGTATTTTCGTCCCTCACGAGCTATCCTTCGGATCGCTGTCTGAGCTGCTGCGTATTCTGCATCGCCTCTATCAGGGACATATCGGTGCGCTTCTTCACAAACAAGTACGACTGGATCGCGTCTCCTTTCCTCAGTTGTTTGATAAACCTTGTATTGAAACAATAAGCGAGCCAGCATGGCAGCAAGCGGCCCGGCTACTTCATTAGGAAGTCCGGAAATGTCCAAAATACGAATGTCTTTATCAATTCCTTCATCACCTTGGATCTGTCCAACCAACTGTGCGATAATGTGCTCAAGTTTAGGGCTCTGGTCATTCCATTCCTGCATCATAAAACGAATCCGTGGATCACGCCTCAACACGGACAACTTGTCCAAGATGGATTTAAATTTAGTGGCGAATTCAGAAGCTGTAACACTTTGAAGTGCTCCTCCCTGAACACGGGCTGCCTGCAAATAAAAAATGTGGTTGTAAAACTCTTGTAGACAGAACGGACGAGGTTTATCGTGATCGAACTCAATAAGCTGTTCGACTGTAACTTTTGCCTTTGGACGTGGCGCATCGTGGTCTTGGCCATCGGTAGGGGCTGGCCTGCCATGTGAAGACGGGGAGGGCTCAACAAGGCCGGCGGCAACCATACGCGCATAGGTTATTGCCTTATAGACGATGTTGTTTTGGGATGTAGCTTCCTGCTCAGTTTTTCCAATTACTAAAGTCCTAAATTCATCAGCCGACATGAGCCAATAGGGAAGGCTTATCGGGCAACCTGTCGTTTCTTCGGTTCCAAGTGGGTCGTAAGCACGATACACTATCGCACGTTCTTTGAATGCGTGGCCATATTCCCCGTGAGGGTCAATAACGAGTATTCTCGGATGACTTACAACGGTCTGCTTAGGTTTGTGATCCAGCATACTGTGAAGCAAGGCGGCAACCGCACCAGACTTTCCGGAGCCTGTTGAACCAAGCACCGCGCAATGCATACCCAGCATTTTGTCTACATTTGCCCGGCAAACCGCATTATCAGCCCCTACGTACTGGGCGAAAGGAACAAGTGGACTATATTCGCCGACGAATTGCTGTCCTTCGGCCGCTGAGTAGATCTGCGTTGTTTCCTCTCGCGTAAGCAAATGCACGCTCTGACGAGGCAACGGATATGTAGTGACACCTCGAACGAACCGTAGTTTTTTGTCTGTTACGTTCCACACTCCCTCGGCGAATAACTCGACTTCCATGAGCCGTTGGTCTGCATCAGGTGGGATAGGTTTACTAACTTCTATAAGCTCCTCTGATCGCATTCTTAGTAACGTCACGAAACCGAATACCAGTCGCCTGCCAAAATGAACCTTTACGATGCTTCCAATCTGTCCAATGGGATAAACTCTTCCCTCATAGGTTCGTGTAAGCTCCGTAACATCTCCTGACAACTCGACTCGAATTGTCGTTCCCGAAACCTCAACGATGTGCCCAATTTTCAGGTCAGAAATAAGTTCAAACGTATTCATAGGGCACAGGCCTCCGTTCCGCTGATGAGTAATTTGGTGACACCAGAAAAAGTCCACCAATCTTGCTTTGCTCCCGCAACCGGAGGTGCATAAGGGCCATTCGTGCCAACATATATGCCATCTTCTGTAATAACATAAACCCTTTTGCCACAAGGCCCCGACCTCCACTTTTCGAGGGTCGGATTGAGCGTCTGTGAAAAGGCGAGAACTGTTGTTTTGTTCTCTGGGTGCTGAAGTGCGATTTCGATCTCTTGGTTGATGTGCTCGTCTCCAAAGCTGTATCCACACGTACCAAGTACATTCTCTTCCCGGCCCCCAAGTGACCGGCGAAATAAATCAAATTGGGCTGCAAAAGGGTCCCGCTGAGTTGCGAGGTATTTTGTCGATTGCGGGTAAATAAGAACCCGAGACACTTTTTTCGGATAGAGATCCCCATCGCGAACCCGCCAGACTCTATCATCTTCCCCCAAGTGCCAGTCAATGGACCCGTGAAGCTTGATAACATGTGCACGATCTCTCAGGTTAGGTTCGTCGTCACCGTAGCGATGGCTGCGATACGCGACTGCACCACCGGTGAAACCGTCCCAGTATGAGAAGCCACCAAGTGCAAGTGCATCTTCGAGTAGAGTGTCGTAGTTAGTGGTAAACAACCGGACTGCTCTCCTGCGCTCTGCGATTCCTGCTTGGCTTCGGTTGAATAGGGCGGAAACGAATGCTGAATGGTGGGCGATAGTGACGATCCGGTTTTCATGTGTTCCGATCTCTTCAGTAACCCCTCCTGATTTCGCAGGCTTGTATCCCCATCGAATGGTCTGAGCAATCCATGTCAGAATCCTCTGGTGAAGCAGATCAAGGTCACCAACAGAAAGGGAGACACCGTCGAAAACGATATTTTTATCCTTGGAGCGGTCAGCAATCGCGCGATGATCGCCAAGCTGGCTCAGGATTTGTTCAATATGTGAATCGTTTGAAAGCTGATTTTTTACGTATTCGAGTACCTTGATGTCATTCGGCTCACCATCATCCTTGGCTCTCGCGAATACCCGATTGGTTAAAGGCCACATCAAGGGAATTCCGGCATCAAGACTGATTCCTGCACCAAACAGCCAAGATTGATTACTTGCGGCCAGGAGATTGTCGAGTTGGGCTAAGGTGTCTTTTGTTGATGGGTCCATAGTGTCTTATAGCTTCGTTTTATTATCAGCAGAGCGATTTAGGTATCAGGCTGTAGTAGAGCCTCAGCGATAATAATGATTTGTACTAGGTGCTGTACCTCGAATTCCTCTTATATTTACCAGTGGTGTGGCTTCGACTACGGGTTGCGGTTGTGGTGCGGTCATGGTATCTGGAACTCACGGCAAGCCAGGTGTTAGAAGCGATGCTTTGTTTGGCATTAGCTGGGCAATACCGTCCACAGCCTTGCCGCGTCCCCGTGTATTAGACAAAAAGTTGATCAGACGCATTATGTCGTTTTCACGCGGCTCGTATCCCTCAGAGTGTTTCTCTAGGAGAGCGATTGTGCGCCCTTCCTCGATCTGCTTTCGTAGAACTCGATCAGAATCCCCTTCCAATATGACAACGATCCCAATCCCCCAATCAGATCGATCTTCATCTGCTAATCGATCCGACGTAAGTTCATTCATTCTGCTGAGAACACCTGCCAATCGCGTTCCTACCCCCGAATAGTTAGATCTTTTGATCTCCATGATTCCTATCACGCTTCGGCGAGGCACCAGCGCAAAGGAATCCACTTCAAATAGGGCAGGCAAAGGTGCAGGGGTCCAAGCGATCAAATCCAACTGCGGTATATCATTTTTTGCGATATGTAGCTCTGGGCTGATTACTGCACCGGTTGAAACTCGGTAAGGTGAGAGAACTCTCTTCACCAAACGACAAATACTCGCTTCCGCGTAGGCACCGATCACATCAGAATTCCTTGTAAAGTGGCTAATACGGATATTCGCAGTAAGCTCTTCGATTAATTCTCGATAAACCAAAGAAAAATATGGATCAAAAGCTTGATTATCCACTACGAGTTTAGGGTGATGCTCTTTCATATTGGATAGGCTATCGGTTTTCTTACCCAACATTCATATCAGACAACACGGTCCCATCCAGCACAAACCGGATATTGGCATCGAAAACATCAAATTTTTTGAGTTTTATGGGTTTCATGGGCGGAAATCGGTTGAAAACATCCCCCGAGCCTCCGGGTTGGAAAACATCGGCGGATGATGAGTTTAGAAAATCACCGTCATCTCCAAAGTCAATCGGGAAACCGGGCGTGGAGGGTGTTTTTTTGGAAAATGGCCAGAGTTCCGCGTTTACGCGGATAGTCAAAGAGCTCCCTTCAGGGTGCGGGTTGCGGTGCGCGAAGGTCAGATTTCCCGGGGGAGGGCCGGGATTCTCTGGAACCGGGCCATGAATGGCCCTTCCTGACTATCCGCGTAAACGCGGGACTCCGGCGCGAAAGGGGTGCGGAGTGGATTTTCAATGACTGAAGCCGAATCAGGCGGTCAACACTTCGACAACCTCCGTCTCCGAGTGAGGCTCCGGCATCCCTTCGCCATCTTCTTTCATCCCCTCCAGATGGAATTCAAT
>JBBDSY010000017.1:0-2405 GCA_040904705.1 Nitrospirales bacterium
GAAATCTATGTTATCCCAAACAGCGAGTGTATGGGTCCAGGTTGACACACAGGGCCGGAACCCGCCGGGGCTTGGTACTTTTTATCAAGGAGGGCACATTTCCTTTTTTATATTCACCAAATCCATACCGAGGCTGCGGCTAAGTATCTGCTCAAAGAATCTGTCAGCAACCTGTTCCTCCACGAACTCCGCACAAAGACGCGTTTCCCCTTCCAGCCCAATACGACGTTCTACCAAACGTTTCACCTCGCCTTTTTCTTGCCCCTGTTTCAAGACCTGTCGGGCGTAGTCCAACACTTGTCTGGCCTTAGCAGGAACCCCTTTCCCACGAGATAAGGCATACACTGAAAAACTGGAAGGGGCTGAAACCTTTGGTTCAGGAGTTTTAATTTCCGCACAGCCCGCTCCAGCCTCTATTAACAGGATTGGCATGGCCAGTAAGAAAAGAATTCCCTTTATGGAACGAATGGCCCATTTGGTTTGCGAAACGGACATGGGGTGAGACTCCTTCAGCAAATTGCACAATATTGGGATTTCTTCCTTTCAAAAGAAGCAATTACTATTCCTTCATTCTATGAAGAATCTCCCATTTCTCGGTACACTTGAAAAATCAGCCTTTTTGGAAAAATTCCTCCAGTTGTACTTAACATAACACCTCTCTACTTCCTCCACCGCAGTACCAGTTTTGATACCGCTGATATACATTGAGATACACAAAGGCTTCGCATATTACGAAAACAGGCAGTGCCTCAGGTGGAAGTAGACAAAAAAGCATGAAGCACAGGTTAGCTGAATGAGATGGGAGTTTGGCTGGTTGTTCAGAATTCATTCGGTTTTTTATAGCATGGCGTACCTCACTCCTGATTCATAGGGAACAAAGCCTTATTAGGATCTTATTCAAGATTTTCCCCATAGCTGTTCAAGGCGTTTTACGCGGCCGCAATTCCATTTATAATATTTGTAGCGAATGGGATTCTTGGTATAAAAATCTTGGTGATACTCTTCAGCCGGATAAAATACTGAGGCAGGCGCGATTTCTGTGACGATGGACTCAGGGAAATTTTTTGAGCTTTCAATATTTTTCTTGGATGCATCAATCAATTGTTGTTGGATTTCATTATGGTAAAAAATCGCCGTCCGATATTGATTGCCGTGGTCACAAAATTGAGCGTTGGGAGTAGTGGGGTCTACATTCCGCCAAAAGACCTCTAACAGTTGTTGATAGGTGACCTTACTTGGATCATACGTGACCTCTATGGATTCGGCATGCCCCGTTCCACCTGCAGAAACTTGTTCATACGTGGGATTTTTAACCTTTCCTCCTGTATAGCCTGAAACTACAGAAACAATTCCCTCAACGGATTCAAAGACTTCTTCCATACACCAAAAACAGCCTCCAGCGAACGTGGCCTTGCCCTGCGGCAAACGGTCCTCGGCAGCACCTCCAGGGGGAAAGCCCCATAAACTACTAATTACAAGTAATCCTAATAATATTAGGTTTTTCCGAAAATTAACGTCTCTCATGTTTACTCCCTCCCCTTGATTCACTAATCAAGAAAATAACTAAATGAGTCAACCATGCATCTGAGCAGATTCCTCTTCCTCTAAAAGAAAGTCTCCGCATTCATTAGAATATTACGCAAGTCAGAATTTATTTTCTATTAACAGGAAACCGCCCCAGACGATTAGGATGGAGAATTAGCGAGGGTCCGGGTTATTCGTTGAGGCAATCTTTGGTGGCAGGACCCACCAAAAAAGCATTTGAGAATTGAGACAAGAACAGTGAGGGGAAACGGAAACAGTTTAAGGGAATGTTAATGAAATTGGACTCAGGTAATAAATAACATTTACGAAGGACCCCCACCCGACACATAGGGTGTGTTAGGTGGGGGTCAATTTACTAATTTATAGACTAACTAATAGATTGCCTAGATTTATGGGATCTCATGGTTTTCTCATAGATAACATTTTCTCTATGGACCCCTGAGCTTTACTGCCCCTTTACTTCATTAAATCCAAAACTTCGAAAGCCTCCTTCCCTTCTCACCGAGTTTGGTAGGTATGGGCGGTAGAGGTCCACCCCGATCCCATATTCCACCAGAGTCGCACATATACCGGCTCACCGGTTAACGGAATGCCCGAGACCGCTTGCGAGGAATTGGTCCCTGTGAGTTGGCTAAAGATGTCCCCCGCGTCCTGACTGGTACCCACACGTAAATAATACTGCTCCACACCACTTCCCGGGTTCCACTGGAAGGTCGCAGTTGAGGTCGTCAAGGTGGAACCGAGGGCGGGACTGACCATCTGAGGGGGACTTCCGCCAACCCGCTTGGTTTGGTAGGTATGAGCCGTAGAGGTCCACCCCGATCCCATATTCCACCAGAGTCGCACATATACCGGCTCAC
>JBBDSY010000017.1:2505-58535 GCA_040904705.1 Nitrospirales bacterium
GTTAACGGAATGCCCGAGACCGCTTGCGAGGAATTGGTCCCTGTGAGTTGGCTAATGATGTCCCCATAGGGTGCATGATCGACGGCGCCCTGACTGGTGCCCACACTTAAATAATACTGCTCCACACCTCTTCCCGGGTTCCACTGGAAGGTGGCAGTTGAGGTCGTCAAGGTGGAACCGAGGGCGGGATTGACCATCTTTGGAGCCTCTGTGGAGACAAAGTTTGCACTAATTGAAGCCGAAGGAGCCGAAAGAGTTAAGACACAACTGGCTGTTCCTGTACAGGCGCCCGCCCATCCGGAAAAGGTGTTCCCAGCACCTGGTACGGCCGTAAGTGTAACACTCGATCCTTGGGTGAAGGTTCCCTTGCAGGTTACATTTGTGCAAGATAAACTTGCTGGTTGGCTTGTGACCTTTCCACCCCCACTAATTAAAACTGAGAGAACACTGTCGGGTCCAGGGATTCTCAAAGATACTTCTTGACTAGGAGAGCTCTCAATTCCATTCGAATTATACGCCGTGATCGCAAAATAATGTGTCGCGTCGGATTCTAGGTCCACAAATTGGTAAGTGGTCGATTTCCCAACATCCAGTGGACTACCATAGATACCCGATGCTTTCCCATAGTACACCCGGTATCCTGCAAGATCAGATTCTTGATTAGGTGCCCATTGGAGGGTTGCGGACTTGTTGGTTGCAGATTGTGCGCCAGCGGGAATCAGTAATACACCAATTCCCAAAATCGAGGCAACGAGGATCTTTCGAAAAGTTGAACACACAGGATCGCGGAACATAGGGCACCTCCTTAACTAAGGGGCCCCAATCCCGATCCATCATCGTTTCTCTTTCTTCGGAAACCCGGCTATCAGAATGTTCTGACCCGTGGCTTTGCGTCCCCACCTCACAATGGGTTTGCCTTTATCGGAAAGAGGCCACCACTATTGTTATATTGCTACAAGCTTTATTGAGTTACCTGATCTCCTTGGTTGTGTTGAAGGTTTACTCAACCTATTGCGTCACCTGCACTTATCGGTCGGTACAGAGGAGGCTTTAGTCCATAAAATTCCCTACAGAATAATTCCCTACCCCTACCAATCGTTGGCGGCTTTTACAGTTTCTTTCCTCATTTTCAAATGATTATCTTTTTAATTTTGACCAATTGTCCGTCCTTCGACTCAACCGATGACCGTCAAAACCCGATACCTTATTGTCTGGAAGGTTTGGAACCAATACTTGGCAGACCTTCCAGGGCACAGGCTTCATCAAATTGGATTTCAGGAGTTCCACCGACTTCAATTCCCCCCAGAGATTCGTTCCTCAGAACCAGGGATAGTCCGCCCCCCAGAATAAGAATCCGCCCATTCATACCTCCAAACGCTTAAAGATTGGGAACGTTAATCGTCAAGCAAGTTCCATAAGTACAACATCGGATGCTGGATGCGGTATAAATTTTCCGGGCACTACTATCTGAGTATGCGGCTCTGCCCCATCTCCATGAATAAGGGTTTTAAGATTTTCACCACGTTCAACCACCACTACACGCACCCGGCATCCTCCTTCATCACATTCGGTTAAGGCCGCGTCCATAGCTTTCAACGCCAACTCCAAGATAAAACCGTCTCTTTCTGAAACTCGCTATTCCCCCAACCGATTCCAGGACCTGAGATCAGGAATAGCCAGTTGCCCACAAAAAACCCCAGGGACAACCAACCACCGACATTAAATAATCTGATATTTCATTTCTATTTTCTCATCTCAAGGATCATTGGTAGTCGCCTGGAAAATGACAGGACTTCAATCCATTTTCTTTATCCAGGGGATTACTCCCGCCACAAAAGAGGATAAAATCTCACTCACAATCGGTCACGTAACCCCAGAAAGACAATATCTCGATAACTCACAACACCCACGACCATACGATTGTGAATCACCGGGGCTCAGGCCAGCCCAAACCGTTCAAATAGACGAGCGCAATACTAAATATCCATCTCTGGATCGCCAGAGATCACCGGTTTGCTCATTAACCGAGTCCCCGTAATAATACGGTAAGATCCCAAGGCCATTCACACTGCCACCCCGAATGCCACAGCTATTCGTAAACCCCTGACTCCGACGACGCCACCTGAGACTTGATGCGCTTTCAAAGCGACCGCCAATAATGAAGGCTCTGGAAAAGCCAATCGCTAACGCCAACACATAGACCCAGCGATAACGGGTCCAGTCCCGTTCTCTCACGAGATCACCAGCGGGGCTCACTCCAGTCAAAAATTCCGGGGCGGTTAATTGCTGGGCCATGAGTTTTCCCAGAGGAAAGAGGGCCGTCTCCAACCCCTGTAAAAAAAGGCAAGCCCAACCAGGACGTACAAGAAACCAAGCGCCACACGCCTCATATTTGCGATAGGACGACGAATCGCCAGGCTCTGAAACCCAACAATGATCACGGCAATGGGCAGCACATCAGCCATCGTCGCCAAAAGGGTTTGCAGAAGATTCTGTGCCATACGGTTATCCCATCATGCCGTAGGCCATCACAAAAACCATCGGTGTGAGAGAGGCAGGCAATCAGCCCAAATCCATCAATCATTGGATTGCGGCCCCGAATGGAAGAGGCCAGGCCAACCCCAAGGGACGTGACCAATGGCACAGTAATGGTCGATGTCGTCACCCCTCCCGAATCATAAGCAATCCCCAATGATCTCCGATGGAGCAAAGAGCGTCATAATCATAACCCCACTAAACCCCCCGATAATCAAATACTGCACCGGCCACCCTCGAATGATACGCAAAACGCCAATAACAATGGCAAAACCAACTGACCCGGCAACAGTCAAACGCAGTCCAAACGCATAATCGTTTCGGGCCTGTTGGGTACCCTCAATGACATGGCCATCAGCAGCAACTTTAGCTGCTTTCTGTCCACTGCAATCAAAGCTGGTTTAGCCATGATAGTGGCAAATCTTAGGGCAAAGACAAATATTCGCAGCCACGTCAGACTTCCTTTTTTCGCAAACGCAAACGCCAATGATTCGCCGAGAGGGAATAACCCCATCTCCAAACCCTGCACAAACAGCGTCAATCCAATGAGGACAAAGAACGATCCGATCGAAATTTCTACAAGATTGTGAATCGGTTGTTGCAACACAACCAGTTGAAAAAATTCGATGGCCAATATAATGGGCAGGAGATCGTAAAAGCCCCCGATAAGGGTTTGAAGATAAACTGAAGGCATCACCAGGTATAGAGAGATCGGACAGGAGCGATGACCAAGAAGCCTATCCAAAATAGCGGGGAGAGCCCTACAGACAAAAATACGTCAGTAGGCCACTGGCTCAATGAGAGGTGTGAATGGGAGGGAGCCAAGCACCCTTTCGACCAACAAAGTGAAAAGCATTCAATTCTATTCGCTGAAAAGCCCGCTGTTGAGATCACGCTTTCAGAGAAAGGCTACAGCTTGGCGACACTTTCTCTGATCTACGCCTTCTGGTCTTGAAATAACCAAGGAGCTTCTTGTGCCCGGCGTGATTCATACTCGGAAATAGCGAACTCATGCTGAAGGGTCAAACCAATTCCATCTAAGCCCTGTATCATACAGTCCTTTCGAAATGGATCGATGGCAAACGCATAGCGTTCCCCTTCAGGTAACAGTACGGTCTGTTGAACGAGATCCACCGTAACCTGATAGATATCCTGATTCTTGGCACGATCAAAAATGGTTTGAATTTCCTGGGCGGCTAGGACCACAGGAAGAATGCCATTTTGTAAACAGTTACTATAGAAAATATCGGCAAAACTTGGAGCCAGAATACAGCGAATGCCATAGTCTAGTAAGGCCCAAGGGGCATGTTCACGAGAAGATCCACATCCGAAATTTTCACCCGTGAGCAAAATTGGTGCATCTTGATATCGTGATTGGTTGGAAAAAAAATCTGGGTCAAGCGATCCATCTGGTCGCGAACGCCAATCCGCGAATAGCCCTTCTTTGAGACCCGTTCGGTAAATGGTCTTCAAATATTGCTTTGGAATGATTTGATCTGTATCGACATCGCCCCGATTTAAAGGGGCAACCGTCCCAGTTAAAGTTGTAAAGGCTTCCATTATTTCCTCCAGGTTTATGCCACCATGGTGCGTGTGTGTGAGATTGCTTCCATGAGCAGAATCACACGCTCCAATTTCGAATGTCCACAAAGTGTCCCTCCACCGCAGCAGCGGCAGCCATTGCGGGAGAGACCAAGTGGGTCCGACCACCTTTACCCTGCCGTCCTTCAAAATTTCGATTGCTCGTAGAAGCACATCGTTCTCCAGGGGTGAGGACATCGGCATTCATCGCCAAACACATGCTGCAACCCGGCTCGCGCCATTCAAACCCCGCCTCACGAAAAATCCGATCTAGTCCCTCCTGCTCCGCTTGCTGTTTCACCAAACCGGAGCCTGGGACGACCATGGCCTTGACCGTTCCCGACACACGTTTACCCCGGACATATTTTGCGGCCACACGTAAGTCCTCAATGCGGGAATTGGTACAGGACCCGATAAACACCCGATCAATTGGAATATCACAGATGGGGATGCCCGGTTGAAGGCCCATGTACTCCAGTGCGCGTTGAGTGGCTGACCGGACTTTCTCATCATCGATGTCGGACGGATTCGGGACAGAGCCATTTACGTCTGTGACCATGCCGGGATTCGTACCCCATGTCACTTGAGGTGGAACATCTTCCCCTCGCATTTCCACCAAATGATCAAAGAGCGCACCCGGATCAGTCCTAAGATCCAACCAGGCTTTTCTGGCTTGATCAAACATCTCGTCCTGGGGACTGAGGGGACGCCCTTTGACATACTCCACGGTTTTGTCATCAGGGCTGACCAAACCAGCTCGGGCACCGGCTTCAATGGACATGTTACAAAGCGTCATCCGACCTTCCATAGAAAACGAGCGAATGACCGATCCCGTATATTCCACAACCTGACCAATCCCGCCACCAATTCCAATGCGCCCGATAATCGCCAAAATCACATCTTTAGGCGAGCAGTAATCTGGCAACGTCCCTTCCACGCGAATTTCCATCGTTTTCGGGCGTTTTTGGACTAAACATTGTGTCGCTAACACATGCTCAACTTCCGAAGTTCCAATACCAAAGGCCAGAGCTCCAAAGGCCCCATGCGTGGAAGTATGTGAGTCGCCACAGACGATCGTCATTCCGGGAAGCGTCAAGCCTTGTTCCGGTCCAATCACGTGAACAATCCCTTGCCGAATATCCTCCATCCCATAAAAAGTCACACCAAATTCGGCGCAGTTTTTTTCCAACGTTGAAATTTGCAGCGCACTCATGGGATCGCTAATGCCATGTTTCCGGTCTGTGGTCGGGACATTGTGGTCCGGAACTGCCAACGCCGCAGCCGCACGCCGCGGGGTACGTCCAGCCAAACGCAGACCTTCAAAAGCCTGAGGTGAGGTCACCTCATGGACAAGATGCCGGTCGATATACAGCAGTGTGGTGCCATCAGGCTCTTCACGCACCACGTGCTGATTCCAAATTTTCTCAAATAATGTTTGACTTCCCATCGATAGCTTCCTCTCTGTTCTCAAGAAATGAGATACGCATGTTATTTCTCGACTTTGTCTTGCAGCACCCAAACCGTTATGCACCCACCTTCGTGAAATTCATATAGCCTTGAAACAATCTTTGTGGTCTTTTGGAACTTCTGATATACTTTTTTGTACTGGTTCGTACGCATTCTCTGCGCTATTTCTGTGGCAATAAAATTTGCCCTGAGGCGGATTTAATCGACGACTCGTCTCATCCACCCGCTGAACCTATTCCACGGTTTTCTGGCCAGATGTGAACCATGCATCCGAGGGTCGGAAAGATTAGTATAGTGAGTCAAATGATGCACAAGTGAAGCATGTGTGCCTTGCTGAGCCAAACGTCCTCATCCACCATAGAGCATGACACCGACTCATCCAGGGAGAGCCGCCTCATAGACAGACACCCATGTTAAATCTTCTCAGTCGTTACTTTTCCCATGATATCGCAATCGACTTAGGCACTTCCTCAACTTTAATTTACATTAAAGGACAAGGCATTGTCCTGAACGAGCCTTCTGTGGTGACCATTGAGACCCATTCTAAAAAAATTCTCGCCGTGGGGGAAGAGGCAAAAAAAATGGTAGGCCGGACACCCGGGAATCTAACCTGCATCCGGCCAATGCGTGAGGGAGTGATTGCCGATTTCGACATGTCCGAACGGATGCTTCGCTACTTCATCCAAAAGGTTCATCCACGAGGGACGTTAGTCCGCCCTCGCATCATTATCGGGGTTCCCTCACGAATCACTCAAGTCGAACAACGAGCGGTCAAGGAATCAGCCGAACTGGCGGGAGCCCGAGAAGTGTATCTTATTGAAGAACCAGTCGCGGCCGCCATCGGAGCCGGACTTCCCATCATCGAACCTTTTGGAAACATGATCGTGGACATCGGCGGAGGCACGACTGATATTGCCGTCATCTCTTTAGGCGGCATTGTGTACAGTGAATCCGTTCGAATTGCCGGGGATCAAATTGATGGGGCGATCATGAGCCATCTCAAACGAAGATACAGCTTGTTAATCGGTGAACATATGGCCGAACGAATCAAAATGGAAATCGGATCGGCGTATCCGCTGCCCGAGAAAAAGCAAATGGCCGTGAAAGGTCGGGATTTAGTTTCAGGAATTCCGCGAACCATCTTTATAGATGACACCGAGATTCGAGAGGCCCTGCAAGACTGTATTGGCACGATTGTGTCCGCAGTCCGATTGGCACTGGAGCATACGCCACCAGAATTGGCGGGAGACATCATCGACCGTGGGATTGTCCTCACGGGTGGGGGATCCATGCTTCAAGGCCTTGATGATCGACTACGCGAAGAAACTGCCTTGCCGATCGTCACCGTCGACGACCCCCTCACCTCGGTAGTGATGGGCGTTGGAAAAACACTGGAAGAGTTAAGTCTACTTCGGAAAGTTGCTACCCATTCTAGCTTGAATCCTTAATCGCTGCTTTACCTTCATGCCTCGATCTGAGCCTTCGTCACTTCCTATCGCCTCAGGCCTCCGTCGTCTTCTGGTCGTTGGGGCCATCATCTTTCTCGTTCTGGTGCTGTTCTTGCCCAGAAATTCACAAGAATGGCTGGGACAGGTTGGAGGCCCTCTGGCCATGATCCTTGAAGGTCCCCTATGGGTGATGGCTTCTATCCAAGACTCGGTGGGAGAAAGCTGGAACCGCTATGTGGCCCTCCAACAGGTGTGGGAGGAAAATCAGGGGTTAAAACGCAAGATTCAGGAATTGCAGGGAGAGCAGAACCGCCTCAGGGAACAAGCCATCCTGGCCATGGAGTTCAAAAAACTCTCGCTCTATCAAGAAGCCGCTCCACTGGTCACCATACCTGCTCGCATCATCGGACGTAACGTGTCCAATTGGTATCGGGCCATGGTCATTGACAAGGGCACCCGCGACGGAATCCGAGCGGAAATGGGAGTCATCACGAACGCGGGTGTGGTCGGCCGGGTAGTCCGGGTCAACCGTGCAACCTCGATTGTCCTCCTTCTCTCAGATCCTAACGTGGCCATTACCGGGATGATTCAAATCAGCCGGGACGAAGGCATTATCCAAGGGACGCCTCAAGGCACCATCCAGATGAAATACCTTCCGCCCCTCTCTCCCCTCCAAGTGGGAGACGCTGTAGTGACCTCAGGACTGACGGATGACTTCCCTCGCGGGCTACACATTGGCAAAATCCAACAGGTCACCAAAGCCACCACCGACTTGTTTCAATCAGGAGAGATCACGCCAATTGTCGATTTTACCAAGCTGGAAGGGGTCTTAGTGGTCACCTCATTCCAACCCCCCATCTCCACTGAAGCTCAACCGTCATTAGACAGCCTTCCGACACCTTTCACCTCACCATGATCATTCTGATACATATTGTCTTATGCATAGGAACCGTTGTGGCACAAGCCACCGTAAGCTCATGGCTTTCCATCAACAGCATCTATCCAGACCTGTGCTTAGTCTTAGCCTGTCTGGCCGGGTTTCTTACGAATGAGTATAAAGGGTTACTAATGGGCCTCACCGTGGGATTGCTTCAGGATCTGTTATCTCCAGGCGGCATCGGACTCAATATGATTCTCAAAGGCCTTGCAGGGTCCCTTGCCGGCGTGACAACGCACACTATTTCAACGGTTACCGTTCCCGTTGTCCTCACGATCACGTTGGTGCTTTCCCTCGTGTGCGGACTGGCCTCTCTCGTGATGGCCTATCCAGCTCTAGATGGAACGGAAACCCTTCACGCCATTTCTTGGATACTGGCTCCACAGGCCCTGTATCACAGCGTTCTCGCAGCAGGATTTTTTTGGCTCACACACAAAATTCGTCAGTCGTGGAGTGTGGTACACTTTGCCCAAGGACGCCGGTAACTCCCGCACACAAACCTTGCCACAGACCGAACTAGTCTATCCTTATGTTTGACACATCACGCCAAGCAAACGAATTAGCCGACATTCAAAGCCGATTAATCTTTGTCAAAGTCGGCTTACTCTTGATTCTAGTCTTATTAGGGTTACGGCTCTGGCAATTACAAATTCGTGATGGGATGTATTATCAGGAATTGGCCCGTGACAATCGGACGAGATTTATCGTGCTTGAACCAGCACGAGGTTTGTTGTTTGATCGAAACGGGGAATTATTAGCCAACAACGTTCCAAGTTTTCAATTATACCTTTCGCTCGAAGATGTCCCGGACCGTGATGCCGTCCTCTCCAAACTTCCCGAATACCTTGATGTGAATGTTCAGGAAATTGCGGACAAATTAGGCACCAGGCGACGAGGACGGGTCAAAATAAAAAGCGGGCTTACCCTCAGAGAGGCCGCCCTGATCGAATCACATCGAATTGATTTACCTGGCGTTGTGATCCAGCCCGAATATCAACGGAACTATCCACTCGGATCCTATGCCTCGCATGTGATTGGGTATGTGGGTGAAATCTCTGAATCCCAGTTGAAAGATGCAGAATTTGATGATCTTCAAGCCGGTCGCATTATTGGACAATACGGCATCGAGCGAGCCCATGATGCAAATTTATTGGGTGAAACCGGACGCAAGATCATTGAAGTTGACGCCTTCGGATACCCCAAACGAGCCTTGTCCATTCAGCCGCCCCTGGCAGGTGACGACCTCTACTTAACGCTCGATATTCGTCTACAGCGATTGGCCGAGGATCTGCTTGGAGACGAATCCGGAGCCATCGTGGCATTGGACCCCCGGAATGGCGATGTACTGGTATTAGCGAGTCAACCTGGCTTCAACCCCAATGATTTGTCAGGAGGCATTAGTCCTCAAGCTTGGCGGAAATTGCTTCAAGATGCCCAACATCCATTGACCAACCGAGCTATTCAAGGCCAGTACCCGCCGGGATCGACGTTCAAAATTGTCATGGCAGCTGCCCTTTTGGGTACACAAACCATGGGAGCCACCGATTCAATCACCTGCCACGGGACCTTCCCATTTGGGAAACGCGTGTTTCGAGATTGGAAACGAGGGGGCCATGGTTCCGTCGATTTAAACAAAGCACTGGCAGAATCCTGCGATGTCTACTTTTATAAAATCGGGAACCAATTGGGGATTGACCCCATTGCCACCTATGCTCGCCAATTCGGGTTGGGAGAAAAAACAGGAATTGCGTTGTCATCGGAACGATCAGGGTTGGTCCCTTCCACTGCATGGAAGAAAAAGAATCGAGGGGAGCCCTGGTATCCTGGGGAAACCATTTCGATTGCCATTGGACAAGGCTTTTTATCCGTAACTCCCATCCAAATGGCCAAAATGATGTCCATCGTGGCCACAAACGGACGGGTGGTACAACCGCGCCTGCTGAAAGCCACTCGGCTCAGACGGACCGGAAATCGCAAAGAAGAACCGCCCCCATCCACCCAACAATTGGCAATATCATCGGATATTTTTTCCCAAATTAAAAAAGGCTTGGCCGCAGTGGTCTCACGGGGGACCGCGCAACGAGCTCAATCAGCTATCGTGAGCATTGCCGGGAAAACCGGAACCGCCCAAGTGATTGCCTTAAAGGATGATGATGACAAGTCCGAAATCGCCAAAAAACATCGTGACCATGCGTGGTTTGTCGCCTTTGCCCCTATTGAAGATCCAAAGATTGCCGTGGCGGTGATCGTCGAGCATATGGGACATGGAGGGTCAGCCGCTGCCCCATTAGCCAAAACCCTTATTGAAGCCTACATGAATGGGAGAAATCCCCAACCGACAGGTTCATTGTAATCAAGAGTTTCCTGGCCGCCGGCCAATTCAACAATCACCATGGCACCATTGATGAATAACAATGTGAACCGCCGAGAGTTCGACACGTTCGATTGGTGTTTCCTCGGCATCATTGCCGCCATCATTTCAATAGGCATTCTTTCCATTTATAGCGTCACCAATTCAGGGCCACCGACAAAATTCCCCGTTTATCTGAAACAGGCAACCTGGATGGTCGTCGGAATCTTGGCCTTTCTCGTTGCCGCAGGCATCGACTATCATAAATTTGCCAGATATTCCTATCTGTTGTACGGAGCGGGACTCATCCTGCTCATTATCGTCATCATGATCGGGAAAACCAGTCGAGGCTCTCAACGGTGGATCCAGCTTGGGCCTTTCATGGTTCAACCCTCGGAGTTTATTAAGATTCCCCTGATGCTGACATTAGCCTCCTACTATGGTGCAACCAGCCGCGAAGGATGGTTACGACGTCTAATTATTCCTGCCCTGATTGTTCTGCCAGGGTTTTTGCTTATTCTGAGACAACCAGATTTAGGAAGTGGCTTAGGGTTCCTCGTGATCTTTCTGGTCATCGTGCTCACGGTGGGCATGAAGTCCAAAGCCTTCGGATTTATCGTATTGGCCGCGCTGATGTTATTCCCCTTTGCCTGGGGGGGAGTCTGGGGCTCGCTCCATAGCTATCAACAAGATCGGATTTTGAGTTTTGTAGATCCCAATTCCGACCCTGGCGGAAAAGGCTATCACGGACTACAATCGCGAATTGCCATTGGCTCTGGTCAGTTATTGGGAAAGGGGCTCCAGGGGGGCACACAAACGCAGTTTAAATTCCTGCCCGAAGGGCATACCGATTTTGTGTTCGCGGTCTTTGCCGAGGAATGGGGATTCCTGGGATCGCTGATCCTTTTATCTTTGTATATTATTGTCTTATTAATGGGGCTGGAAATTGCTTTCAATGCGAAAGATGTGACCGGAGCCCTTCTCGCGGTCGGAGTCGTGGCCATGCTGAGCTTTGGTGTCATTGTCAACATTGCCATGACTTCTGGGCTGGCTCCCATCGTCGGCATCCCTCTCCCGCTGATGAGTTATGGAGGAAGTGCCATGGTGGTCAATCTCACCGCGCTCGGCCTGTTGCTCAATGTGAAGCGAAGGCGGCTTTCGTTGTTATAGTCATGATTGCAGGCGGTCAGCCAATCGAGACTTCGCTTAACCCAAAATGTGGTAGGCTAGAAGAATCATTTCAATTCGAATATTCGCGTTCAGCACATTTTGTATATCAGGGGCAAACATTCATGTCGACGGGTACATTTCAACAGAAACGAACACCTTATTCATCTTAGAGATTAGGAACACGTCTCAGAACAACGTCTCGATCCACCCTACATTGTGGGTATCAGCCACTGTCGTGGCTCACATGAAGCCCGGACTTTCACCAGATGACAACAAGAAAGGCTCTTCATGAGGTTTTCTCTCCGGCTGGTCTCACAATCATTTTCACAAGCTAGGACTGGCTCGGTCGATCTTCTGGGTACGGAAGGAGGCATTTATGGGATCTGAAATTGCGATCAGTGTGACTCAAGAAGAAACGCGAGTGGCGGTCCTTGAAAATCGAGTGGTCACGGAACTCTTTGTCGACCGGCCTCGGAAAAAAGATTTCGTCGGCGATATTTATAAAGGCAAAGTGATCAAAGTCTTACCGGGCATGCAAGCGGCCTTTGTGGACATTGGGTTAGATCGTGCGGCCTTCATCCATGTGTCCGACCTTTCGGTCGGCACGGAGCCCGGAGATACACTCGTGGAAAGTGAAGATGACGAACCAAGTTCCGACCTGCCCCGTCCTCGACGTCAAACCGCCCGTCCCATTGAAAGCTTGTTGACGGAAGGGCAAGAACTGCTGGTTCAAATATCCAAAGGGCCCATTGGAACCAAGGGTCCCCGGATTACCACCTATGTCTCCCTCCCTGGGCGGTTTTTGGTGTTGATGCCCAATGTCGATCATGTTGGGGTATCTCGACGCATTACGCATGAAGAAGAACGCCATCGCTTAAAAGATTTAATGCGCCGTATCAGAAAACCGGAATATGGCTATATCGTCCGAACCGTATGTGAGGGAGTTCCTGAAGATGATTTGGTATCCGATACCAAATTCCTGACCGCCTTGTGGGAAGACACGTTGAAAGCCGCCAACCGACACCCAGCACCCGCTTTGCTTCATACGGATCTGTCTCTCCCACTTCGGATCGTTCGGGATCTCTTCACTAAAAAAGTTGATCGATTATTGATCGACACCAAAACCGGGTTTGAGGAAATCAAAGAATTCGTACGTCGGTATCTTCCGGAGCAAGCCTCCCGCGTTCATTTCTATGACAAAAAGCAGGAAGGGTTGTTTGACCATCTGGGCATTGAAATGGAAATAACGCGTGCGCTCAGTCGAAAGGTCTGGCTCAAATCCGGAGGTCATATTGTGATCGACCATACCGAAGCGATGACCGTCGTGGACGTCAATACCGGACGATTTGTCGGGAAACGGGACCAAGAAGAAACGATTCTCAAAAACAACCTGGAAGCGGCGAAAGAAATAGCCTACCAAGTCAAACTCCGAGGCATTGGCGGCATCATTGTGATTGATTTCATCGATATGGAACGAGAACGAAATCGAGAGAAAGTGTATCAGGCCACGGTTGAGGCCATGGCCCATGATAAAGCGCAAACACGTATCTCCCGTATTTCCGATCTTGGGCTCATTGAAATTTCTCGGGAACGTGTAAGGGAAGATCTTTTGCGAACGCTGTCAGAGGTGTGCAACGACTGTGAGGGACGAGGCTATACAAAATCCACCATGACCGTGGCCTATGAAATTTTTCGGGACATTCGGCGAATTGGCATTACCCGTGGACCTGCCCAACGCATTGTGGTGGGGGCGAACCCCAGGGTCATTGAGCTCCTCTTTGATACCGAGCATGGAGGCATTGAACAATTAGAACAAGAATTTCAACAACAGGTGCTCTTCAAGGCTGATCCTCTCCTACACCTTGAACAGTACGACATTGTGGTGGTTGGCAAAGTCCCACAACGAACCGAATCTCGGGCAGCATCCTAGACGGAGACGATGAGCCACTCTTCCGCCTTGCGAGGATGGTTGGAACTGCGGGCGGTCAAAGGGCTCGGTCCCATTACCTACACCAGGCTGATCAATCGGTTTGGTTCACCTGAAGCCATCGGCAAAGTCCATTTCTCTGATCTGGTCGCAACCGGTGACCTTTCCCCGGCTCTGGCTTTGGCTCTGCACCAACCCCTTTCAGAGAGCACCCACCAACACATTCAACGTGAAATTGAGGCTGTCGAGGCGGGACGATTTTCTATTATCACCCTGACAGACCCCGCGTATCCCGCTCGATTACAAACCATTGCCGATCCTCCACCTCTTTTATACTACACAGGACAATTGTTAGTAACTGACCAACAAGGCCTGGCCATCGTGGGCGCACGAAAAGGTTCCCATTCTGGACGGGCATTCACTCGGCAACTCAGCGGAGATTTAGCAGCCCTTGGATTCACGATCATAAGTGGGTTGGCCCGTGGCATTGATGCTGATGCTCATGAAGGGGCGCTGGCGGCAAATGGGAGAACGGTGGCTGTCCTCGGGTGTGGCATTGACCAGACCTATCCTCCTGAACACCTCAAGCTTCGACAACGGATCGAGCAACAAGGCGCCGTGCTCTCGGAATTTCCCATGTGCACCTCGCCACAACCCTTTCATTTTCCTCAACGCAACCGGGTCATCAGCGGACTTTCTCTTGGGGTCATCGTTACGGAAGCCACCTTGAAAAGCGGGTCTCTCATCACCGCACGAATGGCAT
Source organism: Nitrospirales bacterium (assembly GCA_040904705.1). Classification (GTDB taxonomy): domain Bacteria; phylum Nitrospirota; class Nitrospiria; order Nitrospirales; family UBA8639; genus Nitrospira_E. The sequence continues at coordinate 16,684 of JBBDSY010000017.1, forward strand.
TAGAGCAAAATCGCGAGGTCTTCGCCGTACCGGGAAATGTGACGCATCCCTTGAGCCGTGGGCCTCATCGCCTTATTCAACAAGGGGCGAAACTCGTTGAAAAGCCTTGGGATGTTGTGGAAGAAATTCTTCCTATGTTAGAACCGTCTTTTCGACAACACCTCGAAACATTACAGACTAAGGAGGGGAACCCGCCTCCAACAATTGTATTGAGGCCGGAGGAGCAGGAAATATTCGACCAAATTCCCCTAGAACCTGTTTTGCTTGACGAATTAATCGCTCAAGGTCCATATTCTTCATCCGAGGTTATGAGTCTTCTCTTGTCATTGGAGATGAAAGGTCTTATAAAACAAGTACCAGGTCTACAGTACGTCCGGGTCATGATCCGATAAGAACCACCAGCGGATTTTCCCCAAGCAAGATTGTCTGGCAAACCGGTTGGAGATTGTCTCGCTCTATGACTATGACTAAGTCACTTGTCATCGTCGAATCGCCCACTAAGGCCAAAACGCGTTCCAAATACTTGGGACGCAAGTATCAAGCCCTGGCGTCCGTCGGTCATCGCAAAGATCTTCACAAGAACAAATTGAGTATTGATCTTGAACATAATTTCGACAGGTCTGTCGCAAAAAATAGATGTGTAAGCTATCCTTCGGGTCTTCATATGGGAGCCAGGTGAAAAACCCCAGTAAAGTTAGCAATTTTTGTCTGTCAGACACGGATCTAACACCCCTTATTGCCTTCAAAAATATTTTTTGCGACAGACCCGTCGGCAGACCAGCCTGGGCGGCTGGCTGGGTCGGCTGTAGGATGGCTAGGGCGCAACGGCTGGGGAAATGAGAGTTGAACACCCAACATAACTTGCCTGTACCCTGCGCCGTCCTTATGATGAGGACGCGAAAAAATCGGTCCCATCGCAGCAGGGAAATTGCGACAGCGCCATGTTTACCCTGAATTTGGCGTGGATCCTGAACGTGTGAATGTCGTTTTCCCTTACATCAAAGATGTCAAAGAATTCGTCCTCGGTAGGTGTTACTCATGAGTAAATCGCTGATAATTGCCGAAAAGCCCTCTGTTGCAGCCGACATCGCACGTTCGCTTGGCGAACTGAAACGCGAGAAGGATTATTTTGAAGATGACGACTATGTGGTATCTTCGGCCGTTGGACACCTACTTGAAATCAAGGCGCCTGACGGCGTAGAGGTCAAACGTGGTAAGTGGTCTTTCGCCAACCTGCCGGTCATTCCCGATCATTTTGACTTGAACCCGATCGCCCGAACCGAGGACCGGCTCAAATTACTCGCCAAGCTGATCCACCGCAAAGATATCGACCGAATCATCAACGCGTGTGACGCCGGCCGCGAAGGCGAGCTGATCTTCAGGCTGATTGTCCAGCACACGAAGGCCAAGCAACCGATAAGCCGTCTTTGGCTGCAATCTATGACGCCAAAGGCCATTCGCGAAGCATTTGAGAAGCTGCGCGATGATGAACAAATGAAACCGCTCGCCGATGCCGCCCGCTGCCGGTCGGAAGCAGACTGGCTGGTTGGCATTAACGGCACCCGGGCTATGACGGCGTTCAACTCCCAAGACGGGGGTTTTTACCTTACCACCGTTGGCCGGGTTCAAACACCTACCCTGACCATCGTCGTGGAGCGCGAGGAACAGATCAAACAATTCGTCTCGCGGCCGTACTTTGAAGTGCATGCCCAGTTTGATGTCGAGGCCGGACAATATCCTGGCCGCTGGTTTGATAGAGACTTCAAAAAGAATGACGAAGATGCGGAACGGCGCGCAGAGAGACTTTGGGAACGCAATCAGGCTGAAGCAATCATGCAGGCCTGCCAAAGTCAGCAGGCGGTCATAACTGAAGAAACCAAGCCCACGACACAAAGCGCACCAATGCTGTTTGACCTGACCAGTCTGCAACGTGAGGGCAACGCCCGGTTTGGCTTTTCGGCCAAGGCAACGTTGTCACTAGCGCAAGCGCTCTATGAACGCCACAAGGTGTTGACGTATCCAAGAACCGATTCGCGCGCGCTGCCGGAAGACTATCTCTCTACCGTGCGAGAGACCCTGGGCATTCTGCGTGATGAGTCAAGCGAGCGTTTATCAGCTATTACCGGTGGCAGCGGCGGCAATCCGATAGGGCCGCATGCGGCAAAAATTCTGAGCAATGACTGGGTCAAACCGAACAAGCGCATTTTCAATGATGCGAAAATTTCTGATCACTTCGCCATTATTCCTACCTTGCAAGCACCCAAGAATCTTACCGAAGCCGAAGCCAAGCTATACGATCTGGTCGTGCGTCGATTCATGGCGGCGTTTTTCCCACCTGCGGAGTTTCGAAACACCACCCGAATTTCCCAGATTGACAAGCACCACTTCAAGACCGAAGGTAAAGTGATGGTCAAGCCGGGGTGGTTGGCCATTTACGGCCGTGAAGCCCTTGCGGGTGAGGGCACGCTCGTGCCGGTTGGTGAGGGTGAAAAAGCCACGGTCAACGATATTGAAGTTCGCGACCTAACGACCAGACCACCGGCCAGATATACCGAAGCCACACTGCTTTCTGCGATGGAAGGCGCCGGCAAGCTGATTGATGATGAAGACTTGCGCGAAGCCATGTCTGGCAAAGGTCTGGGCACACCGGCAACCCGCGCCGCGATCATCGAAGGCTTGATTAGCGAGAACTATCTATTGCGCAATGACAAGTCACTGGTGCCCACCACTAAAGCCTTTCAACTATTGACCTTATTGCGCGGGCTTGGGGTGACCGAACTCACGATGCCGGAACTGACCGGCGAATGGGAGAGCAAACTTTCGCAGATTGAACGTGGTCAGTTGGACCGCGAAGCGTTCATGCAAGAAATCAGTAAGATCGTTGAACAAATCGTTGCGAGAGCCAAAAACTACGGCGCAACAACCGTTCCAGGCAATTACTCAACATTGCAATCACCCTGCCCCAAATGCGGCGCCTTGGTCAAAGAAAACTACAAACGATTTGCCTGCACACAGTGTGATTTTTCAATTACGAAAATTCCGGGCAGCCGTCAACTAGATGTACCCGAAGCAGAAACCCTGATTACCGAACGCACGATTGGTCCGTTGCAGGGATTTCGCAGTCGGCTTGGCCGACCGTTTGCCGCAATACTCAAACTCACCGATGAACACAAGCTTGAATTTGACTTCGGTCAAAATGATGACGATGAAAACGGTGAACCAGTTGATTTTTCCAGCCAAGAATCACTGGGCAGTTGTCCAAAGTGTCAGTCATCGGTTTATGAATACGGAATGAACTATACCTGTGAAAAGGCAGTCGGCCCGAACAAGGCTTGCGACTTCCGAACGGGTAAAGTCATACTCCAACAGGAAATCGAACCCACTCAGATCCGAAAATTACTGAGCGAAGGTAGAACCGAATTACTGACCGGCTTTGTTTCATCACGAACCCGTCGCAAGTTCAAGGCCTACCTGAAACGCGGGGATGACGGAAAAGTCGGCTTCGAATTTGAAGCCCGGAAGCCCAAGCCCGGCGACGACAAGCCCACGAACGGCAAAGAGGCGCGCGCGAAAAAGGCTGCGACCAAGAAACCGGCGGCAAAAAAATCGGCTACGAAGAAACCTGCTCGTACGGGCAAAAAACTCAAACCCCGCTGATAAAATACCGGGAAACGCAGCTGCGCAATTTTCAGAAACAGACCTGGAACAGATTTTATGGAAAAGAAGGTCTTGGCGTGATCGACCTCGGTCGTTGATTCTATTGGTGAGCCGAGTGGGATCGAACCTACGATCCGCTGATTAAGAGTCAAAAACCCACAGACATGCGAAGGGCTTGGTTAACGGTTTTATCGCAAAAAATAGATTTGCGAGAAACACCACGGGTCTTTCATGTTGGACCAAGTTGAATAACCACCGTAAAATTAGCATTTTTTTTCTGTCAGACACAGAGTGAAAACCCCTTATTGCCTCCAAAAAAAATTCATGACAGAACCGGATGGCACCATCGAGGTCGTGGAACCCCAAATAGAAATCACTGATGAGGTCTGTGAATAGTTGTGTCCTCAATACCAGCTTCGTTTTAATGGAGAAGCAACGAAAGCAAACCGGCGCATAAGTCGTCTGTCAGGACAAAGAATGCGGGTATCGGGAGGCAGAGGGAGAAAAAGAGAAGGTCACTACGAGCCCATAGCGGGCTTCACGCCCTTTTGATGCTCAAAGACTTTGATCGGTTCTCCTTTGCGCTGAACAACGTCCTCAGTCACCAACACCTCTTTCACATCTGGCTGAGAAGGGATATCGTACATCACATCAAGCATGATCGATTCTAAAATAGCTCGGAGACCTCTAGCCCCCGTCTTTTGTTCATAGGCCTTTTTGGCAATAGCCATCAGGGCACCTTCCGTAAACTTCAGCTTCACTTCATCAATGGCCATTAATTTTTGATATTGTTTAATCAGCGCGTTTTTGGGTTCAATGAGGATTCGCATCAACGCGGATTCATCTAACTCATCCAGAGTCGCCACGATCGGCAACCGTCCGACAAACTCCGGGATAAGCCCATATTGCAGGAGATCTTCCGGTTCAACCTTCGAAAATAAATCCCCAATTTGATTTTTGCCTCGGGTTTGTACATTGGCCCCGAACCCCATCCGTTTTTGGTTCAACCGACGCTCAATAATCGCATCCAGGCCCACAAATGCCCCCCCACAGACAAACAACACATTCGTGGTATTCACTTGAATAAATTCTTGATGAGGGTGCTTTCGCCCTCCTTGAGGTGGGACGTTCGCCACCGTCCCTTCGATTAATTTCAAAAGGGCCTGCTGGACCCCTTCCCCCGATACATCGCGGGTAATCGACGGACCATCCGCCTTCCGTGTAATTTTATCTATTTCGTCAATATAGACAATGCCCCGCTCTGCACGCTCGACATCATAATCGGCGGCCTGAAGCAGTTTTAAAATAATATTCTCAACGTCTTCCCCGACATAACCCGCTTCGGTCAGCGTCGTCGCATCGGCAATCGTAAATGGTACATCCAAGTGTTGAGCCAGCGTTTGCGCAAAAAGGGTCTTCCCAGTTCCAGTTGGTCCGACAATCAGGATATTTCCCTTTTGCAGTTCCACATCTCCCGCTTCATTGGCCGCAATCCGTTTATAGTGGTTATACACGGCCACGGACAGCACTCGTTTAGCATGATCTTGTCCGATAATATAATGGTTCAAATGTTGATGAATATCAAATGGCTTGCAGAGCTTCGTGGAAATGTCCTGACGGGATTCCTGCCAATCTTCAGAAATAATCTCATTACACAGCCCGACACATTCATCGCAAATGTACACGGTCGGACCGGCAATAAGTTTTCGAACCTGGTCGCGACTCTTTCCGCAGAAAGAGCAACGAAGATTGGCATCGGATTTAGCTTGTCGCGCCATAAGAAGATTCCTCCTCCACGCTTACCCGGTGTGCTTACTCTTTATCCTTCGTCTTTGTGTCAGACTTGGCCTCGTCCTTGTGGCCTGTTTCCGGACTGCGGGTAATGACTTCATCAATTAAGCCATACGCCTTGGCTTCCTCACCAGACATAAAATAATCCCGTTCGGTATCGTGCGCAATCCTCTCCAACGGCTGCCCGGTGTGAAACGCCATGATTTCATTCAATCGCTCACGGATTTTTAAAATTTCCCGTGCATGAATGTCAATCTCCGTGGCCTGCCCCTGGAATCCCCCCAGAGGTTGATGAATCATGAGGCGTGCATTGGGGAGGGCAAAACGTTTCCCTTTGGTCCCTGCGGTTAATAACAACGCGCCCATACTCGCGGCTTGCCCTAAACAAATCGTACTAATGGGCGATTTGACGTATTGCATCGTGTCATAAATCCCCATTCCTGCCGTCACACTCCCTCCCGGAGAATTGACGTAGACATGAATATCTTTTTCCGGATCTTCGGCTTCCAAAAACAAGAGTTGAGCGATGATGACATTCGCAAACATATCATCGATCGGCGCTCCAACAAAAATGATCCGATCTTTTAAGAGGCGCGAATAAATATCATATGACCGTTCACCACGATTCGTTTGTTCAATGACCATCGGAATGAGCATTCCCTGGGACCTCCTCGTTGTAAATATAGATATCGGTTATAGCGTTGGCGAACTGTGCTCGCCTGACTATCAGACGTTCACTTACCCTTGAATGACCGCATTTTGATAGACAAACTGCAACGCTTTTTCTGCTTTCATCCGCTCCCGGAATTCCTCTTGAGCCCCAGCCCCCCCAGCTTCCACCATGCGTTGAATTTCCTCAACCGACAGCTTCAACGATGTGGCCAGCTTGACGATCTCGGCTTGAATTTCCTCGTCAGAAATTTGAAGCCCTTCCTTTTGGGAAATAGCGTCCAAAATCAAACTCAGCTTCACGCGCCGCTTGGCCTCTGGTTGCTGTTCCTGTTGAAGCCGCTTGGCCTCCTCCTGGAGACGAATGGGTTCCTCTAAATCCTCTGTTCGGTGAGCATGGCGATGTTCTTTCATGAGTTTTTGCCGAACCAGGGTTTGCAATTCCCGCTCGATCAGCACTTCTGGAATATCAAAATGGTGCATTTGCAATAAGCGCTCAATCACCTGATCTTTGTAGCCTTCCTCCAAGTCCTGCTTCAATATGTTTTCGAGCTGCGTCGTGATGGCCGCCTTCAACGCTTCCAAAGAATCATAGTCACCACAATCTTTTGCGAATTCATCATCCAGATCCGGCAATTTCTGTTCTTTCACCGCGTCGATCGTGACTTTTAAGACCATCGTTTTGCCGGCTAAGTTGGGGTCAGGGTGATTGGATGGATACGGCTGAGGAACGTCGAGCGTCTCCCCGGCAACCTTACCAATCAGTTGGTCATCCAATTCCACTCCAAGAATGGGAGTTTTTGACCCCATTTTATGCAGGTGCCCATTTTTTTGTGACCCTTCCACCGGCTGATTATCCACAAACCCTTCAACCGTGAGGACGGCATACAGGCCATCCTTAAGGGGCGTCCCTTCAGAAACTGCATCAATCTGGGCCTGCTGCTCGCGTAAGGTTTGCAGCGCCTGATCAATTTGGTCATCCGTAACCGTTCGCGCATCTTTTTTCAATGAAACGGGATTCGGTGGGCGATAATCCCCTAATTTTATGTCCGGCTTAATCTCCACGGTCGCAGTAAAGGTAAAAGCCGTGTTGGGCTCGACTTTCATGCGGTCTAAAGGGGGAATGTCGACCACCACCGGAACGACACCCGATTCCTTAACCGCTCGCTGATAATAATCCGGCACCAACCGTTGGATCACATCTTTCCCCACGAGTTCCGAGTAGCGTTTTTGTAGCAATTCGAGTGGGGCCTTCCCCGGACGAAATCCGGGAATCCGGACTTGCTTTTTCAGTTCGGCATACACTTTTTGAAACTCACTTTTGACCGCATCTTCAGGCACTTCAATCTTCAAGGCCCGCTTCACGGGCCCCAATTCTGTCATTTCCAGTTTCATAAGATAAGAAATCCTCGTGTAAGAAACCCGCTTCGGGATGAAAGTAAAAAATTGGTGCGAGAGGGGGGACTTGAACCCCCACGGTTACCCACAAGATCCTAAGTCTTGCGCGTCTGCCATTCCGCCACTCTCGCACAGTACGCCATATCACACTTATGCGACCACTCTCTCAAGTGGAGCTCATTAACATTCTGGCTTATTTGGGACAAGGCCTGAAGCCAAACCTCTCCATTATAAAAGGTCTTTCCCGTACAGGCCATCCCCAATTCAGTCAATTCATGACGAGGATGGAATAAAATCAGGCCTATTAATTCAAAGTACGCCTACTTGATAGCATTCATCGACTGGGGTAAGGTAGGAACCTATGTATCTCAAGCAGCTCTATCAAGATATTTACCAGAAATACCTGGAAAAGAAAGATGCTCACCAAGGCTACGACTTTCAACATTCCCCTGGGGGATCGGCCACGCCCCCGGCTCCAACTTTCCCAGAAAAGGTGAAATGGTGGACGTTGAACCGCCCGTGGCGGCTACAGAAAATACGGGACCAGCGCGATCAGCAACAACAGGACATCATCAATTTAAAGGCCCCTTCGCCGACCAAGCCATAAACCCAACCTTGGCGTTTCTTCATTAATGCAGGGCTTCTTTCAGGCAACAGTTCGATTATATCACCAAACTCTGCTTGCGACCCTTCAATCCCTTCAGCACAATTGGATTCTCATCCCAGTCCTGTTGGTCTTTGCGGTAGGCATGGTGCTTGTCACCTTACTGGTTGCTCCTCTAGGAATGATCGGAGGATTCATCCTTGGTGCCATCAATGCGTTGATCATTGGCACCACACTCAGCTTAACGGAAGAAGCCATCCGTGGCGGACGACGGCTGCGATGGCAAGATATCCCTCAGAGCATGGGCCAATACTTTTGGGACGTCATATCGATAGGGTTTATGGTGTGGTTCCCGTTGATGTTTCTAGAAATGGGGTTGCAAACCAACCCCTATCAACCCCTTATCGCAACTGCCGTGTTTTTCCTCATATTTGTGCTCCTAAATCCGGTTCCAGAAGTTATCTATCAAAGCCGTAAGGGATCGGCCCTTGAAATCGTTCAAGAAAGCTATGACTTCGTCCTGGAAAATTGGATTGAATGGTTTTTGCCGGTGGCCATTGCCCTTGCGCCCTTTGGCCTATCGTTTTTCTTTCAGATTTCCAGCCAAGCCGGAAGACGGGGTGGCCTGGATTTTTGGCATCTCATCACTTTACCATTTTCTGTCTTATCTCAATGGTTGTCTCTTCTGGGAATATCCGCCAATGCAAGTTTCATCATTGTTCTGATCCTCACACCAATCGCGACCGTCTTCATGTTGCTCTTTCGCGGCCATTTATTTGCCGCGCTCCATCGATCATCCCGCCGGCAACGGATGTTTCAATCCCGAATGCAGTGAGGCATGAGAAGTAAAGAGTAAAGACCCAAAAACTGAAGCCTCTGGATCCTTTACTCCTTACTACTTACTCCCTTCACCCGAGTTGCTTGTCGGCCTCTGGACCCCATGGTAAGATGACAGCCTTTCAGCGCATATTCAGGAAAGAGCCACCAAGGAACGTATCACGAGAAAAGAGTATCGAGAAATCATTGGGTACGGAGAGGTGCGAGAGCGGCCGAATCGGCGTGATTGGAAATCACGTGTACCGGCGACGGTACCGTGGGTTCGAACCCCACCCTCTCCGCCATATGGCTTGTGAAGAATATTTCGTTTAGGGGCTGGGCCCTGTGCAACAAAATCCCGCGAACTCCGCCAGGTCCGGAAGGAAGCAACGGTAAGTGGGCGAGTTTGTGTGCCGCAGGATCACCTGGCCCCGACTTTCTTTTGTGGGAAGTGAGGAGTAGAAGAAAAAAGCAGGGAACAAGCCGCTCAGTCCTTTCCCGTCTTTGAAATAACTCCTAACGCCTCCCCTTTACGACTGACTAAAAAACTAACCCACAACCGTCGAACGGGTTGTTCACATGGAATTTCAGGTTTCTGCCCGTAAATATCGCCCGACAATCTTTGAGGAAGTGTTGGGACAAAACCATGTCGTGCAAACGCTCACCAATGCCATCGCACGGCAACGAGTGGCTCATGCCTATGTGTTCTCCGGCATGCGGGGAGTAGGAAAGACCACCGTAGCCCGTATTCTGGCGAAGTCACTTAACTGCGAAAAAGGTCCAACCAGCCAGCCATGTGGCACCTGCCCAAGTTGTGTGGAAATCACCCGTGGTAATTCTGTCGACGTCATCGAAATTGACGGTGCGTCAAACACCGGGGTGGATGATGTGCGCGAGCTGCGCGAGAACGTGAAATTTGCGCCGTTTCACGGCTCGTATCGCGTGTACATTATCGACGAAGTCCATATGCTCTCAAATTCGGCTTTCAATGCCCTCCTTAAAATATTAGAAGAACCTCCAAGCCATGCGGTGTTTATTTTTGCGACGACGGAAGTTCATAAAATTCCTGCGACAATTTTGTCTCGCTGCCAACATTTTACGTTTCGACGCATTTCCCGGTTGGAAATTATTGCCCAACTGCGCCATGTGGCCACAAAAACCGGGGTGACAGTGGAAGATCGCAGCTTGTCTGTGTTGGCGAGAACAAGTGAGGGCAGCATGCGTGACGCACTCAGTCTTTTGGACCAAGCCGTGTCATTTGGAGGAGAAACCCTGCAACATGAAGACTTGGAGGCGTTGATCGGCTCCGTGCCCGATGAACTCGTTCGACAAATGATTGAAGCCATTTTAACCCATCAGGCTTCCCACGCGATGACACTCATTGGTGAAGTCGTCGATCAGGGCTTTGATGTGCGCGTGTATTGCCGGGCCATATTGGAACGAGTTCGAAATCTCCTTGTGGCCTGCGTCGTACCTTCCCCTCAACAGGTGAAGAATTTGTTGGAATTGGGAGAGGACGAAGGTGCGCAGATTATTCAACAAGCCAAACCACTCACTGAACCGTATTTACAGGGCATCTTCTCCATTATCTCTCGAACAGAAGACAGCCTCCGAGGAAGTTCACATCCACGATTTCTCATCGAAGCAGCAGTCGTCCGGGCGGCGCTCTTAGACCCAAGTGCCACCACATCGACCCCCGGCACAGAGCAGGCTGGCACGGTCAAGCCTCACCCTCCACGTCAGCCGAAGCCATCATCCCCAATAGCTCCGGTGAGTGCTGCGCCTTCACCCATCTCGAAAACGGCCATGCCCACGGAAAAGCCTCGTGCTTATGAGAAAGCACCGGAGCGGAATACACCTTCTGCTAGCCCCCCCGCCATGGCTCCTTCCCAATCGACACCATTGAAGGCCATGCCGCCGGTTCCCGCAACGTCTGCCGCTGCCATTCAACAAGAACCACCGCAGTCATCACCAAAACCAATACAGGCTGCCTCGAATCAGACATCGCCGTTAGACTGGGAGCACGTGGTCGATCGCATGTTACAAGACCATCCCAATGTCGGAAGTTTTTTAGAGAAGGGGAGTGTGGTGACGCTGGAAGCCGACCAGGTGGTCATCGGCTTTTTAAAGAGGGATGCCATTGCGCGATGGCGAACAGACAAGCCGGAAAATCGTGCGCTCCTCGCCAGCATGTGCGAAGAAATGGCCGGACGTCCCATGCGAGTCCAAGTGATCGAATTACACGATGGACAAGAACGCCCACCCTCCATGGGTGAGCTACGGGCAAAAAAAAAACACGAGGATAACCAAGATCTGATGCAAGAGGTGAAAGCCCATCCGCTCGTCAAGGAAGCGTTAGAATTATTTGGTGGAGAATTGGCGTCAGCCCAACGACATCCACAAAAAGAGGAGGCCCCGTAATGTCGAAAAATCCTTTTGCCAACATGGGTAATTTACTCAAACAAGCGCAAGAGATGCAGTCAAAAATGGGAAAAATTCAAGAAGAAGCCGCCACCAAAACCGTGGAAGCGTCAACCGGTGGAGGCATGGTGACCGTCCAGGCCAACGGGGCGATGCAAATCACCAACATCGTCATTGACCCTGAAGTGCTCAAATCAGGGGATACGGATATGTTGAAGGATCTCTTGGTGTCCGCCACAAATGAAGCCCTTCGCAAAGCCAAAGAACTGATGGCGGAGGAAATGAAAACCCTCACCGGCGGGTTGGGCATTCCTGGCATGTTTTAAGATCGGAAACGGTTCACCCCATGGCAGACATCACCACCTCATCAAAATCCAACGGCCAGCCTCAAGGCCTGCTCATGCGGCTCACTCGAGAATTAGTCCGCTTACCGGGCATTGGGCAAAAGACGGCCCAGCGGCTAGCGTTTCATCTCATGAAAACCGACACGGAAGAAGCCATCCGCCTAGCAGAAGCCATACGGGAAGTAAAAGAAAAAATTACGTTCTGCACGCAATGCCGAAACATTGCCGAAGGTCCACTCTGTGCCGTGTGTCTCGATCCCAAACGAGACACTACCAGCATTTTAGTCGTGGAAGAACCCAGCACGCTCCATGCGATTGAACAAAGCCGCGCCTTCCGAGGCTTGTATCATGTCCTCTATGGCGCACTCTCACCCTTAGATGGAGTAGGCCCTGCAGATCTACGGACCCATGATTTGGAAAATCGCGTCCAGCAAGGAGGCGTTAAAGAAGTGATCGTGGCGACGAATCCAACGATTGAAGGAGAGGCCACGGCTATTTATCTGACGAAACGCCTGAAGCCACTCGGCGTAAAAGTTTCTCGCATCGCGTATGGGATTCCTGTCGGGATGGATATTGAGTATGCCGATGAGGTGACTCTTCTGAAGTCTATTGAAGGCCGACGCGACCTAGGATAATAAAGAAAATCTCCTCCCCTAATCCGATTCCCTAAAAGTACTGATCTCTTAAAAATAAAATGATAATTGCCGGGTTTCGTCCCGGCAGCCGCTTTACTTTTGTTTCGGCAAAAGTAAACACAACCATTGACGCCCAGTTCGGCCTTATGAAGTTGGTTGGACGAAAAATTTGGTAAGGTGGGCAAACTCGCTTCGCTCAAACAATGCCCACCTATATAGAGCGTCCATCCAAAGAGCCGAACAGCAGGCGTCGGACGAAGAAAAGAGAGGGAAATGGAAATTTCACGTCGCAAAAATTGCATGGTTAGGACTTTGATAGGCCACACCGTTCAGCCAGCAACGTTTGGAAAATCTAAGTGTGGTGGCTCAGATATGATCTTACAGACAGGGCCAGATTAGGTCGTGCGGGTATCCAATAGCGGACGTTCGTGTGACCAAAATTACACCCTCGAAACCAGCCGTTGTCGGCCAAAAGCAAACGTTATTCGAGAGACTGACAGATAATTCAGCTACTGTTGCATCATGGTTAGGGGCAGTGGCAAGATCCTGTTATGGCAGCGTTGTTGCTTTTTTTGTAATCAGGGAGTAAAGGTCGTGAGAAGAGCCGTAAACGATTCCATTCTTTGGCTGGCTGCATTCAGCCTAGCCATTATCATGATCCCCGAGTCAGGAAATGCCCAACAGAAAGCTTTACAGGCAAACACTGAAGAACGAAGAGAGCTTTGTATGAAGTTTGTTGACAACGGACTAACTATGTATGACTCACTCGCGGGCGAGCTAGAAGTCGAACAGCTTGTAAAGATTTGGGAGACGGGAACGACCAATCAAAATTTGCTATTTCTAATGACCGTGGTGGCAGAGATCGCCGATCAATACCATAGGACGGCCAGAAATAGGACAAACTTCCAAATAGATATGCTCCACACGTGCGTTACCAACACCGGCACGCTCGATACTACTTTCTTGAAATTGTGGCTGTCCAAAATTCCTACTGACCATCCGCAGTACGCGATCAACATGTGGCTTGCATCTATGACGCCAGAAAAGATGGAAGATCTAAATCTCGTTGCCGAACAATCGGGGGAGGATGGAAAGGACTTCAATAATAGTGATCAGTCAATCTTGGGTTCCAAAGCTTTCCGAGCAATGCTCGGAGAAGAGTTCGAAGGTACGCAGAAGGTCGCGGCATATACAAATAGAAACAGCGGTCGAATTACAGGCTGCGGCCTCGAGTTTTCACACATTCATTATGACCATATCTATTCTATGGGCGTTCCAGTAAAGATTTCGGGGTCCATTAACCTTTTGGAGCATCCGGTTGCAATCCTTGCGGGTGTAACTAAGATCAAAGGTGAGAATTTTTCGTTCTCGGTTAATCCAAATGGAACTCCAAATTTGCAACTATCGGTTTTCAAAATTGACGATGCATACTTGAGTGCCGACACTGGACCGATCATTGCCGACAACCAACTAATGGAGTGTGAGGATAAGGATTACCACTGCAGAATAAACTTCCAGTGGGATAAACATGCAGAGGCGATTATGCAAAACATGACATCGCTTAGTTATCGCCCTGCTGAGGGCAATTCAGACGTTTTAATTAGAATTGACTGGGACAATGCCGAGGGCGGGCCTGAACAAATAAATAAGTTCGGTTTGTGCCTCCTTGATCTTACGGCTAACGCGAGCGGTATAATCAAAGAAAACTAGACGTTTCCACCAGTTGCACTACGATCTTTCGGCACGACTTGACTGGAAACGGGCGAATACTTCCCTGAAGCCACAGAGTTGGATGTTCAGCTTTCGGCAGCTCCTAGCTGAGAGGTGACCGTCCGGAATGGGTCGAGAAGAGTCATTGGTGCCCAAAGCTCGTGAGCGTCTGCTTTGAGTCAAAGCTGAAACTGTCAGCCAGATCAAATTCTGACTATTACACCCAAGTACCTCAACAATGACCTTCCGGATTTCACACTTGTCTTAGCTATTCGGTGCTAGCGTGTGACTTGGTGTTCGATGGCATGGAATTGGGCAGGAAACACGCCGAGCCAGAATCCAATCTGTTGATTTTCTTCTCCTCAACAACGTGGTCAGACTCGATTTAGGATGTATTCTAGTTGAGTTAGGCGGAAACTTGCTCCCATGTTTTTGCCCGTTTGACCAAGGCTTCCTGATACAAAGGCCAATCATGAAGTGTGGCGGGATCAAAGTCGGCACCATTAGGCCAGACCAGCGTATGTACTTCTCGATCTAGCTTCACTTGATTAAAGAAGTGGGGATCGCGTAGCGGACCATAGAAGTTCCCAGCCAGAACGGGATGGAAATCAATGACTTGGTGAGTATTATCTTCAAATTCCACTCGTAACGTGTAGGGAGCTACGATGGCAAAGGCTGTGACTCGATGGATAGGATGCATCATACTTTTGGCTTCTCTATTAATTACTTCAGTGGAGCGATAGGGAGTGGCGGATTTCCTGTTTGGAGCCGTTCCCAATTCAGCAAGAGCTCTTGTTGATGTATTTCGGCCCAAGCTTCGACCAGTCGTTGTTGTCGTTTCGGAAGGGTGCCAGCTAATAATTCAAGCGAATCAATCTCATAGACGGCCACATCCTCTTGATAATACGCGTGAAAATGTGAAGTGTGATGCGGTTCCATGGCTTCAAAATACATATGAATGATGATTCCATAAAAGCGACAAAGTTCGGGCACACGATTATTGTACTCGCTTCATTTAGCCCTCCCAATGAATGAACGGAAAAGGTAATAAGTACTGCATTAATTAATCCATTTGTCGGAGTTCGTTCTCGCGGCCAAGCTTGTTGTTTCGCGCATCCCGAAGGGCGCAAATTTATTTGCGGAACAAAAGGATCTAAAACTATCCCGACCCCGGCTTGGCTATTCGGTGTTAGCGTTTGACTTGGTGTTCGATGGCTTGGAATTGGGCGGGAAAGACGCCGAGCCAAAATCCGATCTGTTGAATTTCTTCACGCCAATATTTTTCGTAACTTCCTTGCTTCACCCCAAATTTCACCAAGTCTGCGAGCAATTGCTTCACCTTCGGTTCTGGCAGGTTCTCAGCGAATAATTTGGGAATCATGAATCCTTCTGACAAGCGAATGAGATTGTCTTTTTCTTGAGAAGCGAGGTCCAAATAACGAAGTACGGCCCGAAGGCGTGAACAATCAGGATCATGCCGACGTTCCATCGCACAGGCAAAGAGGCCACCGATATTATAGCGTTCATTGGCGGAGAGCAGGTGCTCTTTAGGTTTCGGCAGTCGTTGAGCAGCAAAAGCTGATGGCGTGGCACTTTTTGTTATTGGCGTTTTCGCCTGAGTAGCCTTTACATTTTTCTTAGTGACTGCAGTTTTCTTTGCTTGAACCACCGGCTTTTTGGTGGTCGTTTTTTTAGTGTTTGATTTGGAGGTGGACTTCAGCACTGCCTTTTTGGGAGTCGCCTTCGTTTTCTTCGATGCTGCCTTTTTAGCGCCCACCTTCTTTTTTGCAGAAGAAACCTTCAATGAAGGCTTTTTCTTTCCAGTAGACTTGGCAGGTGCGACCTTCTTTTTAGTGGCTGTAGGTTTAGGGTTCGACTTAGTTTTACCTTTATTGCCAACGGGTTTTTTCTTTGTCGGAGTTTTTACTTTCAGGGGTTTCTTAGCAGACGTCTTGCGAACAGATTTCTTTGAAGCCATCAATGATCCTTTCTATAACAGTCAAATGTTTTGGGAATTTTCCAGCTGTGATGTCTTGAAGACAAAGAAAATGATAGTCATTTCTTCATGGTGGGGCAAGAAAAATAGGCAGAAGTCAACTCACAATATGTTGGGAGAAGCCTCATTCATTTCTGTGGAGCAATGCCACTGGCTAGGACAATTTCGCAAATATGATTCAGCCGTTCAATGTGCTCATACGCTGACCAGGGGTCCGGAGCCATGGAACAGACGCCATGGCTAGCCTGACCCACAATATCGAAATCCCCTGCGGGATTCTTTTCGGTAACCCCTAATGCTTGCGCTGTGGCTTCCCCCAGTTCTGAGCTAATGGCAGGCAGTGCCGGAACAGTCGGGCCGATACGGGTATACCGGTAAATTTCTGGAAAATCCCGACAAATTTTCTGGATGTCGAATCCTCGATGGATGGCTGCAACCACATGGGTGGGATGCACATGCACAACGGCCCGCGTGCGATGCATGCCTCGGGTCAACAAATAGTGCATATGAAGTTCACCGGAAGGGTTGGTTCCTGGGGGCACGTGCAACTTCCCATCCACGAACTTTATTTTGACCATATGTTCGGGATGCACAATCGTTTTTCGCCAGCCGGATGGGGTCACGTACAAATACACACTTCTGGCTCGCCGTAGGCTACAGTTTCCATCCCGACTGGTAATCCAGCCACGGTCATAACACCGTCGTAACACATCTCCTATTGCGGTAATCATATACTTTCGTCTCCTAAGTTTGGTGTCTTCCCTACCGAAACGCCTTCACCCTCACCCCGAGGAAGAGAACTATGAAGCATTTCATCCGATTCGAGTGTACCACTCACAACCCTCTCATTCTCACTCCATTGCAGCGGAATCTCAAAAACTATGATTTTTCACCGCTTACCATCCACCTATAATTGCTTCACCAGATACCCTTTTTCTTTCAAAGCCTCCACCAGACCTTCTTTTCCAAGGAGATGCAAGGCACCAACCACGATTAAGACGGGTTCCTTTTCCTGAAGTGCCCGTTCAATGTGTGGGAGCCAATCATGGTTTCGATTGATGACCAGCGCCTGTTTGAGTTCAGGATATTCGTCCAGGCCGGCTAGAAGCGTTTCCAATTCCTGAACATTTCCCTGTTTCCATGCCCTGACCATGTCGCCGACTTGCGTGCCAAGGTTTTTCAGATCATCTAGCGTCTGTAGCAGAAATTGCTCTTGCATCGCAGGAGATAGCCGGTCAAAGAGATTGAGCTGAAATTCTACGGTCTCTAGTCCTTGAATGTCTTTCCCAGTCGCTTGGGCTTTCTCAAAAAAGTGACGATCCACGCCATGAGCGCTTTCAAATCCGAGTTTTTGCAGCTCCAACGCCATGACGGCCGTGGCCACCATCCAGGGCTTCATACGATGAAAATCTTCGATATCCTGCCCTAGCCGGGCCAAACCGGCTGTGACTGTGGCATAACTTTTTGGCGACAACACCGTCGGCAAGGACTCTCCAGTGAGATAAAGGCCTTTTCTGAGCATGTTCATTTGCGCAAGCGGAGATGAGAGACCATCCAGATCTACTTCCAACATGAGTCTAGAGGACGCGTTGAACGCCTTCTCAAAGGCCTGATGCAGAGGATAATCCTTTTTCTGCAAAACATGAATGGACCCCGCCAGATAAATCGTATTTTGCGAAGACTGGATCTTCCAGAGAATTTGGGGGCTTTGGACAACGGGAATTTCTGGAAGGGTTTGACTGGCTAGAGCCGGCTGGCCCCAAAGCAGGAGAACCATCACTAACAAATTCCATGTGCAAATATGAAACAAGATCGGGTCCACCATTTGTTGTTGCTGTGTCATCATCAATCCTCAATATGACGCAATGAAGTAATCATAGGTGGTCTCAACTTCTGTTATTCTCTGAGTATGAACGCAAGCAGGTCGACCAACATCTGATGAGTAGGGAGGGTTCTCCATAGAGAACTGGGCAAGGTGTGATTCACCACGCCCATCCTCCTCGCGGGCGGATTGCCCTTACCCACCTAGACACAAATTGGAATACATTTAAAGAATTTTCGGGGTTTCTCCCCAGGTCTTGGAAAAGACAAACTCCTGGAGCGGCTTGCGAGATCGTGGAGCCAATTCTCGTTCACGAATTTCGGCGGGAAGAACCTGAGGGTCTCCCGAGTATCCGATGGCCAGCCCTGTCACCGGGTCATACCCTGCAGGTACGGCATAAGATATGCGAATGATATCGGGAAGAATCCCCGCCATTTGATGCACGACCAGGTCCATGGACGTGGCTTGGACAACCAGATTTCCGACGGCCAACCCTATGTCGTGAAGGGCATGACGGTTGGGTTTGTTATTGTGAGCAAAATGTAATTTGGCGAGAGTGATCATTAAGAGGGGAGCCCGCTTGGCCCAGGCTTGATTCCCCTCCACTAAACAACTGAGAAGTTTGGCATGTTCAGCGGGCTGGTCCGCAGTGGCCATCATGAACACCCAGGGTTGTTCGTTGAAACATGAGGAGGCCCAGCGCGCGGCCTCCAAGAGCCGTTGAATTTTTCCCGTGTCCACAGGCCGTTCAGCAAAGGCCCGTGGACTCCATCTCCGGCTTAAGAGATTATGAATTAGGAATTGCGTGTCGGCTGGCTTTTCCATTGTGTGCTCCGACTGCATCACCAGTGGGTGAAACATACCCCCCCACTCAGCGGAAGCGGCTATTTTCCGTTTTCGTGGGCATCTGAGGCCTCCCCTGTTCCTTCAGTCCGTCCCTTTTTGCCGAGGGCCGTGTTCACCAACTCAATGACGGTCTGCAATTCAAAGGGTTTCGTCAATCGATGTTGTGCCCCTAATCGTTGGGCCAATTCTAACAGATTAATTTTTGCGGCCTCGCTCGCCGCAGACATGGCAATAATGATGACATGTGGAAACTCTCGGCGAAGATCGAGAATCGTTTCCAACCCTTCCTTCTCAGGCATAAGAATATCTAAAAGTACCAGATCCGGGAGTTGTTGACGGTAGGATCGTATCCCTTCCTCTCCGTTTAAGGCACTCCGGACCTGATGTCCTTCTTTTTGCAACACCTGCTCTAGCACATCGCAGATTTGTGGATCATCATCGATAACAAGAATGGTCGCCATCGCCTAAACTCCTCCTTCGCCCCAAATCGTCGAGCCGCTGACGAATTAACCGTCACGCCTGGTGGACAAAATGGGCGATCAACTCTGGCATCTCCATAATGGTGAATGGAACGTGCATTGTTCAGATTGTGAATTATTTCTTCATTTTTCGGAGCACTGTCTGTTCCTTTCATACTACATTTTTTAGCAGGGCCATGGCATCAAATCCAATAGTCCTCCGTCAACAACCCTGATGACATATTACCCCAACGGCGAGAGCGTTTTATCCAGAACATGCCGGACAATTGGGGCCAGGTCCTGAATGGCCAAGGGCTTCATCAGATAGGCTTGGATTCCTAAAGCCTTGGCTTTTTCTGCGGTCATGATATGGCTGAAGCCGGTGCAAAGAATGATGGGAAGCTCCGGGCGAATGCGGAGAAGCTCTCTGGATAAGGCCTCTCCGGTCAGCCCCGGCATCGTCTGATCCGTAATCACAAGATCAAAGCGTCCCGGATTGTTCCTGAACACCGTTAAGGCCTCCAATGAACTGGTCTGAACATCGACGGTATACCCGAGTTGGGACAGGAATTCTTTCCCAAGCCGTACAATAGTTTCCTCATCATCGACAAATAGGATGGTTTCCTTTCCTAGAGGGATAGATCCCTGCTCTCCCAGCCCTTCGCCTGCCATTGAGGGAATCGTGGGAAGATACACGTCAACTCTGGTTCCTTTTCCTCTTTGACTGTCAACCATTAATGCCCCGCCGTGATTGGCCACAATGCCATGCACAACAGCGAGACCCATTCCCGACCCTTCCCCAATCGGCTTGGTTGTAAAAAAGGGATCGAACATCCGTTCAAGCACGTCCGACGACATCCCAGTTCCATTATCCTGAATAGTGAGTCGGACATGAGACCCAACATGCAACCCAGACACGGATTCAACCTTCTCTTCGGTGACTTCCAGATCTTCCAAGGTCACGTCTAAGCGACCTCCCCTTTCCCGCATGGCATACTCCGCATTGGTACATAAATTCACCAACACCTGATGCAGTTGCGTGGAATCACCTAACACGGAGGCGTCGCTCTTGAGAGACTGTCGGATATCAATCGTCGTAGGAATAGTCGCCCGCAAGAGTTTCAGAGCTTCTTGAATGACTGGTTGTATCGCTGTAGGTTTCTTCCCCTGGGTCGATTGCCGACTAAACGCCAAAATTTGCAGGACTAAATGCTTCGCCCGATGCCCAGCCGTCAACACTTCTTGAAGATTGCGTTGCGTCCGACTGTCTTTCGGGACAGACGCCAACCCAAGTTCGGTATAACCCAAAATGGCCGTTAAAATATTATTGAAGTCATGGGCAATGCCGCCGGCCAGAGTCCCAATCGCTTCCATGCGGCTGGACTGACGAAATTGACGCTCGGACTTCACGAGGGTTTCTTGCACCCGTCTTTGTTCGGTCATATCCTCTGCAACCCCGGCCATACGAATGACGGCACCTTCAGCGTTCCGTAGAGGAAAGGTTCTCACCCGAATGAATCGTACGGCCTGGTCTGGCCGTACAATCCGAAATTCTGCGAGAAATCCATCGGTTGTACTCTCTGCGACACGCGTCAATACATATTCTTGATCTTGCGGATGCACGGCATCCCACAAATCGTGAGGGGAGTCGACCAAACTGCCACAATTTCTTCCCCACACTTTTTCATAGCGGGGGCTCATATAAAGGATTTTCGAATGATCGGGCAGGGCGATCCAAAACACTTCTTGAATATGTTCGACTAAATGTTGGAAGCGTGTCTGTTGTTCCTCAAGCGCAGCTGTACGCGTGGTCATACTGGATTCGAGTTCTTCCAGAGCCTGCGTGATAGATACCCGAAAGGCGCGATGAACATGACTCAGGATCCTTGCAGAAGAGGCATTCTTCTCACAAAAAGTTATGGTGGTCCCTTGAGAGATAGTTTTTTCAGAAAGGACAGGCTGAACCTCCAAATTCATCACCACGTGAATGTGGCCATTCATGCGCCGCAGACTACCGAGCAATTCAGTGCCCGCCTCATCCAACTGGTGCACATCGATCAGAGCCACACCAAAGGGCTCGCGCTGCGCATGCTTCATCGCATCGGCCAAGGTCAAAGAGCCTCTTACTTCATACCCAACATCCTGCAATGCCGTCTTCAGGGTTGCCTGTGTGCCGGAGTCATCGTGTACGAGAAGAATTCGGGACCACGGCGTCTGTGTCATCATCTGTTCCCCCCGACTAGGCCTACGTTCGTGTTACTGGCTTCGATGTACTGCTGACACCCGTCTTCAATGCCAATGAAATATCATCCTGAATCCGCTGAGCAGTCTCTCTGCGATTGTGGGCATCTCGAATTGGTCGACCCACCACCAGATAATCTGCCCCGGCTTGAATCGCTTCGAAAGGAGTCAGCGAACGTTGATGTTCATGGGTATCATAGCCGGCAGGTCGGACCCCTGGCGACACAATGATCGCCAGTTCGCCAAAACGCTCCCTGAACATTTTGACATATTTCCCCGAGGCAATAAGCCCATCACAGCCCTGGGCCATGGCCATCTCCGCCCGCCACATCACATAGTCATCTAGAGTGGCAAAACGACCTCCGTCTCCATTTTCGTTTTGCAACAAGCCCACTTCTTGCAGATCTTTTTCCCCCCAGCTTGAGAGTAGGGGGACCGTCAAGATTTTTAATGGACGCGCACCTCGCCCCTGAACCGCCGCGGTGGCCGTCGCGTGATTGCCGAGAATCGTTAAAAAATCGACGCCTAAGTCTGCTGCCAAATTGACCGCGCGTCGCACCGTTTCATCGATATCGTTCATCTTGAGGTCCAAAAAAATTCGGCATTGCCGGGCTCGGATTTCCTCCAGAAACTCCCGATTGACGGCTAAAAACAACTCCAGACCAATTTTATAAAACCGGACCACCCCCTCTAAATCATCAAGATATTTCCTGGCTTCTTGGACGGATGGAACATCCAACGCCACAATCAGACGATGGTCTAATGATAACGAAAGTGGTGAGGTCGACATCGTATTATTGGGGGCGAATTTCATACACCACCCCCTCTAGGGATGACATGGCAAAAATGGCCGATGACGCTAAGATTCTCAGGAGAAAAACGTAACCAGCCTGCCATAATTACCGGTCCAACTCAAGAGCCACTTCCCTGAGAGAGACCGTCACGACCTAGGCCATGCCATCTGAAATTAGCCCATACCGCATGAAGACTGGCAAAGGAAGAAGAGATTGAAAAATAGGATTTTGAGAAAAATGAAGACTGGCTGGGGGACCAGGAATCGAACCTGGTCAGCCAGATCCGGGGTCCGAAATAGTCTGATGATGATTGAGCGTGGGGAAGAGTGTTTGCTTTTATAAACGCTCTTTGTGATATTATAATTTATCGTTATTTTCGTATCGTGAAATCTTCCCAAGTTCTATTCCTAAAAATTAATGTTAGGGTTTCCTTCAGCAACAAGGCCAGAGGGTGGGCATTTTAGGCGAAATTTACTTAAGTCGGTTACTTTTCAAATAAAGTTTCAGAGAAATACTGAAATTGTAGAGGTCTTTAAAGATAAAAAAGATTCGTTAAAAACAAAATTCCCCATTGCAAGCCCTATAACTTTCAGTACCACCCATATAAGTTTTAAAGATAAGACGCCTATTATCCAGACGGCTAGTAGTTCAAACTGTGGGTATCAGTTTAAAACAATAAATAATGATAAAACCCTAGCTATAACCGAAGATACTTTCACCTATACAATTTCTGGTCCAACATATCAAAATTTTTATGAGACAATTAGTGAAATAAAAAGTGATTTTTTCCCTATTTTAGAAGAGTGCAACGTCACTAATTGCAGTCGAATTGCCATTAGAAAAATCAATTTAGTCGAACCGAAAGATCCAGCATATTCAAGTGACAGTCTTTTTGCCTTAGCATTTAATAAAAACCTTGTTCATAACTTTAGTGTTTTTCCCGATAAAAAATGCATAACTTCGGGAATTACCAATGTTACTCTTGAGAAAGACGATAAAAGACTAAATTTAATATATGGGATACTTTCTCCAAACCCCAAAAAGAAACAAATACTTTTAGATATTGATCTATTTCTTATTAATCAAAATGTAGGTCTTGAATTAATAGAATCCACATTAGCGGAAATAAATACTGAGATTTTTAATATTTTCAGTTGGGCTTTAAGTGAGGAAATGAAAGCCGATATCTCTAATTAGGAGACGACAATGCCTCAAGCTTACGATTTTGAAATCAGTGAATGCGAAGACAACCAGTTGGAAGATTTTTTGGGAAATTATACGGAAGAACCCAAGGAAGCTGTTAAATATGGCAAAAGATTCGATGAACTAACAAAATCTTTAAAAGAGCTTGAAGAGATTGGGAAGGAATGTTCGAGGGAAAATTGGGATGGAATGAACGAGCCTCCACTCAAACAGGAAACCATTATCAAAGCCAGACTCCTTTTAATTAAATCGGCAGACCTACCATACGAAATTCCACTACCATTCCTAACGTCAAGCTCTTCTGGATTGATTGAGATAGAATGGTATAAAGAAAAAGATCATCGTTTTGCCATTAGATTGAACGATCAAGGAATTTTTATCTATTCAGGATTATTTGGCCCAATAAAAGATTTAAATGGAAGTGAAATCCTTGACGATATACACGGAACAAGTGGCTTTAACGGTGAAATTTTTCCTGAGGTAATTAAGACTAATTTATCTCGATTATTTGAAACCCAAATAAATTAAGTCTGATGACATTGGATCAAAATGAAATTTGCACTCATTTTGTATTTGGAAGTGGAAAGATTAGGGAGAGAGAAAATGATAATGGGGACTTAGAAATCATTATACTCCCAGCCGCATTCCAGCCTCATAGGGAAAGAAATGACCTTTCGGTTTCTCGCATTTCAGACTTAAAATTAAATCTTGACGAAAGAAGTATTTGGTTTATTGGGAAATTCGTTGAGAAAATGAGGCATGAAGCCTCTTCCCCTTCGAACTTGTATGGGAGGGGGGATTTACGTGTTTCCCAAATTCAGGAATTAAAATTGAAGGTCCATGCCGACGAACCTCCGCCCAGACACGCCAATATTACAAATTTTCCGCCATTTAGTAGGGATAAGGAATCTGAATCTTTTAATATTCAACAAAAACTAGCTTGTTTAGCAGAAGGATTTGTAATTCCGGAAATAACTTACATCCTCAATGAGAATGTTGCCATAAGGCCTGAATTTTCAGAGTTCATTTAGGGTGTTACCCCAATATTACCAATACCCCTCGTACACGTTAGCTAACGTCAACCATTGTTTCGGGCGCTTTTCTCTTCCTAAAACTTTAGCTAACCTGGCCGCTATTCCCAACGTCTGCCTGACAACCCGCTCTCCTTTTGTGACCTGCATCTTCAGCCATTCCTGATATGTCCAGTCGCTTTCGACGTTTCGAATTTCCAACGCAAATAGGAAAGGAATTTTCCACGATTGCTCCTGGGACATAATCCGGCCACTTTTTCGAATGACTTTTAAGAGCCCCGGACTCAATGCGATGGGTATAGGTGTGGAATATTTGCCCATGAGAATCCCCCTTTGAATGGTGAGTAAGGGAGGAATTGAGGATCATCATTCAGTCTCCGCAGAGTCTCCACGGAAACTTTTAATTTTTTCAAAATGTAGGAAAACTTTGGTGAGTATGGCTGGGGGACCAGGAATCGAACCTGGGTTCTTAGAACCAAAATCTAATGTCTTGCCCCTAGACGATCCCCCAACCGAGGCTGCACTTTAAAACGGAGTTCCGTAAGCCGTCAAGATCACAAGGCATTAATACACTCGCCCGTAGACAATCCAATGTCGATCATCCGGCACATCGACGAACAAACGGCTCAAATTGAGTTCCGCCAAATGCGCCGCCACTTCATCTTCAGTAAAGGCGGCCAACAAGGAATGAAAGAAATCCTGCCGTAACCGCTCCGGCTCCCCAGCCGCCTGCTCATCAACAATGGCCTGGGCGGCCTCAGGACTTTCGGGACGAAGGAGATCCATAACCAGAATTGGAGCACCAGGCTTCAGTAACATTTTGAGGCAATACCAAAATCGCAGCGGGTTCGGCACGTGATGAACTAAACTATTGGAAATCATGGCATCAGCGGGAGGAGACAAGTTCACGTCCTGAAAGCGTTGGCAGAGAAACTGGACGCGATCTTGAAAGCCGACATTTTGCACCAACTGTTCCGCATAGGTAATCATCGGCTGAGACGCATCAATACCCGTCACGCTGCACGTGGGATGACGGCGGGCGGCACGAAGAGAAATATCTCCCGGGCCACAACCCAGGTCCACGATATGAGGTTTCTCCAAATCCGGATACAGCGTAAAAAACTGATCTACGAATCCTTGGTTTTCTTCTTCAAAGTCGGCTTGGGCGTAGGCCAGTACTTGTTCAGGATCATCCATCACTTCTGGTTCGAGCACACGTTCCATCATCGCACCGTCCTCTCAAATAGGGTTTCTACCAAAACAGGATCACCCTGCCGCACATACCCTTCGGTGAGCACGCGAGCATAGAGTCGGCTCCACCCTGGATGCTGTTGTTGAGCAATGCGGTTAAAATTTCCTTTGTCAAACCATTGGATGATACGTCGGCAAGGCTCACAAAAACTGGTAAATTCAATACAGACCTGTTCTCCAATTTTCATATGATCCCCCGGTTGAAGGTCCGCCCAATTCAACCCAGACAGAGTAAAATTTTCTCCCAAGTCCCCAGGGTGAATAGAATGTCCTTCTTGCCGTAAGGCGTCAATCAGTTCGAAAGAAAAGACACAGAGGGCACGATCAGGTCCACCATGCAGAACCTTATTACGATGCCTATCATTCCGAATGCCTTCTACCGAGACCAAAGCTT
This sequence comes from Nitrospirales bacterium, assembly GCA_040904705.1. Classification (GTDB taxonomy): domain Bacteria; phylum Nitrospirota; class Nitrospiria; order Nitrospirales; family UBA8639; genus Nitrospira_E. The sequence continues at coordinate 42,765 of JBBDSY010000017.1, forward strand.
CTGGCACCGAGTGCTTGGGGACTCCACCCCGCGAAGCGTTAATTTGATAAAGATAGGGAGATGGATTCATGGAGAGAAATGAAAGAAGAAATCGAAGTGAGGATCGTAGCCATCTCTGGAACAGCGGGTCAACCCACAAGCTTGAGTCTTCGGAAAATTCCCTTTATTTTGGAAGGACGCCTTGAACAAACGAATCTATCACTCGAAAATAGGATTCTCCCCCGACGAACGGCACATCATTATGCCCGGCTCCTGGCACTGGGTACCACTGTTTCGGCTCATTCGCCGCATCAAATATCTGCCTCCCCAACATCATCGGCACAATAGAATCTTTTTCCCCATGGATGACCAACAAGGGAACGTGCAGGGCACGAACTTTTTGCGCGAGATTGAAGTCAAGATCCATCACCCATCGAGCCGGCAACCCAAAATAGTGGTGATCAGACATGGCCTGAATCGAGGGAAATGCTCCTTCAACAATCAGCCCCGCTGACGGGCGCTGCACGGCGACTTCTCCGGCGACCCCCGAGCCTAAGGACCGCCCAAAAAGGATGAGGTGCTCAGGCAAAATCCGCCGATGATGAATCAGATAGTCATAGCTCGCCAATGCGTCTTGATACAGGCCGGCTTCCGTGGGCACTCCGGGGCTTCGTCCATAACCCCGGTAATCAAAGATAAACACCGAAATGCCGCGTTGAGAGAGCCGTCGAATGTTTTCGAATCGGTGACTGATATTGCCCGCATTACCATGGCACCACAGCAAAACGGGTTGATTCGGCCCGGCATCGACAAACCAACCGAACACCGTCACCGTTTCATCGACTGGAATCCATACTTCCTCAAGGGGCAACCCACTGAGTTGCGCCCAATTACGATCCTCCCAGGGTGCGGGTTGGAAAACAAATAGACTTTCAAACATACGTCTCTCGTTTTACCATGGGTAATTGTCCCAAGGCTGGAGCATGTTGTGCTGGATGGAGCTTCAGGTACAATTTACTATGCTGATCAATTTTTACACTAGGATAATGAGGACAATGAAATAATGGCAACTTACGCAATCGGCGACATTCAAGGTTGCATGGAGGCCCTGCGGCGTCTACTGGATCTCATCAAATTTGATCAGGCTCAAGACCGCTTGTGGTTCGTGGGAGATTTGGTGAATCGTGGCCCACACTCCCTGGACGTCTTGCGTTTTGTGAAACAATTGGGGCCCTCAGCCGTGACGGTATTGGGCAATCATGATATCCATCTACTCGCACGCTGGAGCCAGATTACTCAAGCGGGACGGAAAGACACGTTGCAGCCCATCCTGTCCGCCCCTGACGCCGACGAATTACTGCATTGGTTACGATTTCAACCACTCCTATACGAGAGCAGCGGGTTCGTGATGATTCATGCCGGGATGTTGCCATCATGGTCGGTTGATCAGGCATCGGCATTGGCACGGGAAGTCGAGTCAGCGTTACAGCGTGATAACTTTCAAGATGTGTTGCCTGCCATCTATTTTCGAAAAGACCTCGGTCCCTTGGACAGCCTGAACACAACAGACCGATTGGGGTTGACCACGAACGTCTTAACTCGCCTACGTGTGTGCACCAACGAAGGAGTTCCCGAGTTTTCATTTAAGGGGCCGCCGGAAGAAGCTCCGCCAGGCTATTTCCCTTGGTTCCACATTCCCACCCGCGCCACACAACACCAGACGATAATATTTGGCCATTGGTCGGCATTGGGCATTGTCACAGAAAAACATATTGTGGCGTTAGATGGCGGCTGTGTATGGGGCCGCGAATTGGTCAGTATGCGACTCGAAGATCGCCAGCTCTTTCGCGTGTCCTGTCCCAAATAACACCCTCTTCCTTTCTCCCACCCAATCTCCTGAAAAGAATACCTATTCCCCTCACGATGTCAGGGAAACAGCCCTTCCTGCTGTTCGGGCCTCTTTTTCAGCACTTGCTCCAAATATGTATCTAAACAGATACCACCTTGTATCTGTTGAGATAACATTTTCAAACGTCTTCTCCGTTTTATCCCAGCACCATCAGGAACGCAATCCGTAAAAACCTGCTAAATATTCTATTTTTTAAGGATTCCCTGTAAGAATACCAATCGGCATTAGTCTTGCTGTAGGACTTGTCTATTAAAAGATGCAGCAAGGTTTCTTAGTTGATCCACGCCACAGAGAAAGAATGAGAAAAATGGTGGTTGATATCCAGAGCCCCGAACAAAACCCCTTTCTATGATTTGTTAACCAGGAGTTCTAAGGCTATGAAAACTCCACGACAGCACTTAATGGACGTCCCCCTCAATCCACGAGAGGATTCGGGTCGAAAATATAAGCGACGGCATACGAGAGTCCACCTGGATTCTCTGAAGCCTATACCTCCCGTTCTTACCAAAGGCGCAATTCCGCAATGCCCCAAATGTCAGGGACTGATTTTTATTGAAGCGGGAGAAACCATGAGTCAAACGATTGTCCGTTGCCCCAATTGCGGATGGCAACCACACTATCATGCTCCGATGATCAAAGAGACGGAAGAGTCACGGGTCATGCGCACCCTCACCAACCAATTTCTTTCAGGAAGTGGCTGGGACCGTCTCCCGGTGGGCTGGTAAGAGCATGAGTCGAATCACCTCAATACATTCAGGCACCTAGTGCTCGGAGTTAAGAAGGTCGGCACGAGGTGACGGCCTTTCAGAATCGGCCAGGCCGACATTCCCATGTCCTCCCATCTCAACATCATGCTAACCTGCTTTGAACCGCGCTTCGCCTGACCGTTTCCCTCTGGCATTAGGCCCCTCTCTCTGTTAACGGGTACCATCCTTGCCTCTACCCATAGGACAGGTGTATTCCCACTAGGGATAGTGAGTGCTTTCAACCTTGGGAAAAGAGTCGCAATCTATCCTCCAAATCCCATAAGCACGGCTAAGATGAAGATGTGACAACGTCGCTTCACTATTCTTATGAAATATGACTTCTGCGGACTCCCATCCTTGGTGAAGCATGTGTGCCTCGTCCTGTGGTTGGCCACTGGTCTCATCATCCCCACTCGCGCATGTGGTGAAAAGATTGCCATCCTGAAATCCGCAGAAATTGCGGCCTATTCCGAAGCCATTGAGGCGTTTAAAGAAGCCCTGCCCTCCTCATTCACTGTGGCAGGGGAATTTGCCCTCCAAGGCGATATGGCCAAGGGGCGAAGCTTGGCTCGAAAAATTCGCGCCTCTAAGGCACGCGTCATCTTAGCCGTTGGCCTCAAAGCCACTCTCACCGCCAAGTTGGAAATTTTGGACATTCCCGTCATCATGTGTTTGGTCCTCGACCCCAAGAAACACGGCCTTCCGACCAACAACATGGTGGGCCTGTCCTTACAGATCCCGTTTGAACAACAATTAAAGCCGCTCCAGGTCCTGGTTCCGCACCTCTCCCGAATCGGTGTGTTATTCGATCCAGAAAAAACTCAAAGCCAGCGGGATCAACTAGAACGACAGGCTAGAACTCTGGGGATTACTCTCGTTTCCCAGGAAGTCCATTCCGAACAAGAAGTAGCCGGGGCACTGAAAAGTTTAAAAGCCAGAAAAGTCGAGGCCTTGTACCTCCTTCCGGATAGTACCGTCCTCACTGAAAACACCATAGACTTCCTCATCAGCTCGACGTTGGAGGCCCGTATGCCTCTCATAGGTTTTTCCGCTGGCCTCATACGCAGCGGTGCCGTCACGGGCGCCTACCACAATTATGCCGACCTGGGCCAACATGCCGCGACCCTCGTTCAACCTTTGCTCACAGCTAAAGTTTCTTCATTGCTAGGGACCATGGTGCCCCCTGGCATGGTCCACCACGCAATTAATCTCAAGTCTGCGCGGTATCTGGAATTGCCCCTTACACCGGAGATTTTGAGGTCCTTTGATGAGCACTATTGAAGACCACATTCCCACGCTACCGGTAGCTTCTTCGGACAACCCAATCGAAGGCGGTCAGAGATTTTTGAGCCTTCGGGCCAAATTTTCTCTATTTGTCAGCCTAGTGATCATCCTGGTCTGTACAGGCTTAAGCGGCTTCCTTATCCAACAGGAGGCCCGAATTATGAAGCGTTCGTTATTAGACACTGGAACGTTTTTAGTCAATACCCTGAGTAAAATCAGTCTTAACCGTGTGATCATTCAGGATACGGACTATTTAGGAATCATGTTGGAGGGCGCCCTGTCTGCGCCCGAAGTGGTGTATGCCGTCATTCGGGATCAACAAGGCAACATATTGGTGAGCCTTTCCAAGGGTCTTCTCACCAACACCTCTGAAATTGTTCGAGATGCCAGCCAACCACTTCTCCCCGATCAAACCCATATCACAGCATTGCTTGCTCAAAAACCAAATAGTTCATCACCCGCTCAACCATTGATTACCGTGCTTCGTACCTGGATCTCCGGTGGCGACATTTCGGCCCGCGCCTCCAACCATGATGCTCCCCCGCGATTCTGGACTGTTTCACAGGAAACGATTTACGATTTTGCTCTTCCTGTCTTTCGGCAGCCTCGTCCATCCACCACAATGGACTTACTCGCGTCTGAAACTCTTGACCAACCCGTAGCTATACCGCAATCGTCAGCGGGCATCGTAGGAATTATTCAGGTCGGCATTTCAACCACTCATATGCAGAACGCCTTAAACCGGACTGTGTGGAACATTGGCTTGCTCACGTTAGGGATCATTCTGCTCGGGATTGGTCTGACGGTTCTTCTGGCCAATCGCATTATTACTCCAATGCGCAAGCTTGCGATAGCGGCACAAGAAATTGCCGAAGGCAACATTCACGTGTCTGTGGTAACGGAGACCCAAGATGAAGTGGGGCAACTCACGCAAAGTATCAATCAAATGGCTAAAGGCCTGCAGCAACGCGAAGTTGCCATCACCACCTATATGAACACCATCACCAAACATGTGACCCAGCTCAGCACCTTACATCAAACAGGAACCGCTATTACCTCAACGCTAGATGTGCATAAACTCTTCGCCACCGTCCTCAAACTCCTTCGAGAGAACCTCGGATTTAAGCGAATGGTATTGGTACTCAAGGATGCCTCGGAAAACAAAGGGGTCCTCACGGAAGTTTCAGGCATTCCTCCGGAATTAGAAGGCCAACTTAAGGGCTTTGAATTTCCCATTGTTCCTAAAACCTTTGACGAAACCCTACTGATTCGAGGTCAACCCGTCCTCGTGTCTCATCTGGATGCTATCGTCGATCAAATGAATCCCGACATTCTTAAAATAGCTCGTCAAGTCGGAATGGTATCTTTTGTCTCGGCTCCGCTCATCAGTCACATGGAGGTCTTAGGATATGTAGGGGCGGATAAAGGCCAGACTCCCTGCACACAAGAAGATTTAGATCTTTTGGTCACCATCGCCAATCATGTGGCGGTAGCCATCGATAACGCCCGAACGTATCAAGACCTGGAAAACCTGGCCCAAAGCCTGGAACAACGAGTGGTGGAAAGAACGGAAGATTTGCAAGCAGCCAATGACCGGTTGCAAGAACTCGATCGATTAAAATCAACGTTTGTCTCGATTGTCTCGCATGAACTTCGAACTCCTATGACGTCCATCAGAGGATTAGTGGAGAACATGATAGATGGGCTGACAGGAGCGCTCAACGAGCGTCAGTCCTTTTATTTGGGTCGAGTGAAACATAACATTGATCGTCTCACCCGCATGATTAATGATTTATTGGATCTTTCTCGCATTGAAGCCGGCAAGATGGACCTCCAGGCCAGCTCAGTCAATATGGGTAGTTTGGCTCGCGAAGTCGTTGAGCTCTTACAGCCAATCGCTCAAGAACGTCACCTACACCTTCACACCCGGATCGTGGATGATCTCCCACTGATTCACGCTGATCGGGACAAACTCATACAAATTTTGACGAACTTGATTACCAACGCGATCAAATTTACTGAACCTGCTGGCACCGTGACGGTTGAGGTCCATCAACAAGAGGATGGGTCTGTGACAACCTGTATCCAGGATACGGGTGGCGGAATTCCTCTCGAAGAACAACAGATGATTTTCGAGCGGTTCTACCGTGGGCAAACGGCCGACGTGAAAAATCGAGGCGCCGGTCTGGGGCTCGCCATTACGAAAAGCTTAGTGGAGTTACATGGCGGACGTATCTGGGTCACCAGCACCCCAAGTGAAGGAAGCCAATTTACCTTTAATCTCCCTCAACAACCGCCCGAAGAACCGTAAACTTCCTAATTCTAACGCTTCCCTCCATAGTCCCCTGAAGACTCAACAGTCTTTGAAACGTATCCTTTTCGATACGATGGTTATCCAAAGGAATACATTTTCTGGATACTACGCCCTTTGATTTTCTTAAAAACCCACGATTAAATTAAGTCTGAAATTTGCATATGTTAACGAATGTCCGAGGCCGGTTGAAGCGCTACTGAGCTCTACCCCTTCAGTCCGTCCATTTTTCTCACATAAGCCAAACCTAAAGAGTAATAAGGCCGTCATGCCTGACATGCCTCGAGTGTTGGTCGTTGATGATGATCCAGACATCAGCTTGGCGCTAAAAGATTATCTGCACCAGGAATATTTCGACGTAGAAGTGGCAGATACGGGTAATGCGGCTCTAGAAAAGGCGTTGACCTGCCACTTTGATGCCGTGTTGTTAGATGTAGGCCTTCCTGATCGCGACGGCATAGAAATTCTCGAAGAAATGGCGAGACACAAACCCGAACTGCCCATTATTCTGTTGACCGCCTTTACCTCACTCAACAAATCGGCTCCTCCAGATATTCTGAATAAGGCCTTTGCCTATTTGACCAAACCCTATAGGCGTGAAGAGATTCGGCAGGTGCTTCGCCGGGCCGTCCTGATAGCCAAAGGATCTGAATTTCAAAGAAAAGCTCCAATAGAGGATGGCAGGAATCTGCGGCCTTTTCCCTGCCTTGTACAGCCCAGCCCCAACGCTCAGGCGACAACGACAGGGCCCAGCTATCAACTCCCACTAGATGAATACCAACGACTGACAGAATATATCCAACTGATACAGTTCGCCTTCGATCATGTACCCGAAGCCATTCTCGTGGCCGATACCGACAAACATTTTCGTTTTGCCAACCAGGCAGCATACCAATTATTGGGGTACAACAAAGAAGAACTGGAAGCGTTGCGTATTCCAGATATTGCCCCCAACCATGATAATCAACGCTACCAGGACCATCTCAACGAATTGCGACAAGGGAAACCCCTCTCCTATTACACGACACACCGTACCAAGCGGGGCCAGAATATTCCCGTGGAAATCTCTGTCTATCTTTTGAACTTTCATGGGCAAGAGTTCACCTGTGCCATAACGAAACAGATACCTCCTGAATCCACCGTCACGGACGATCGCTCACATACGACCACATCCGCATAAGCCGCCTGAGTGTCCGGCAAGACAAACCAGTCTCGACTTTGCTCGAGCTTTTGACTGCCAGGAGAACGGCCCCTGCTTCCGGAATCTAGGACAATGATCCGTTCGGGCTTTGCTGAATATTTTTTTGTTTAATGAGGCGGGAGAGATACGTTCGCTGCAAACCCAGTAATTCTGCGGCTTTCGTTTGACTCCAATTGCTTCGGCGCATGGCCTGTTCCAGGACATGAGTGCCAAACCGGTCAAGCGCTTCATGATAAGGCAGATTGTCTAATTCCTCTAACTCATCTTTGCTCCCTCCCAACCCGAGGAGATCAGTGGAGATTTCTTCATCCACGCCAAGTACGACGGCCCGAGCAATGGCATTATCCAGCTCACGGATATTGCCCGGCCACAAATAACACCGCATGGTTTCCAGTGCAGATTTAGAAAACTTCCGTTTCCGCCGCTTCATTTCGCGCACATGACGCTCCAGAAAATATTCGGCCAGTGGAAGAATATCTTCAGGACGATCACGCAAGGGCGGCAAGGATAAATTCACCACATTCAAGCGGAAATAGAGGTCTTCTCGAAATGTCCCGGCTTTGACTGCTTGTTTTAAATCCTTATTGGTGGCTGCCACGACACGAAGGTTGACTCGCACCAATCGAGTTCCACCTACTCGAGGAAACTCATGATCCTGGAGCACGCGAAGCAGCTTGGCCTGCAAGCCAATCGGCATATCCCCAATTTCATCAAGGAAAACGGTTCCGCCATCAGCCGCTTCGATTTTACCTTTCTGCAAGGTATCCGCTCCCGTAAAAGCCCCTTTTTCATGGCCGAAGAGTTCATTTTCTAGAAGGGTCTCAGTGAGGGCGACGCAATTGATAATACTAAAGGGCATATCCCGTCGATCACTCCATCGATGGATGGATCGGGCAAATAGCTCCTTGCCCGTCCCGCTTTCGCCCAAAAGCAACACCATGGCATCAGAGTCTGCGGCCCGTTTAGCCAATTGCACCATGGAATTGACTTGAGGACTCTCTCCCACAATTTGGCTATATCGACTTTCCACCTCCTTCTGTAAGGAGACGACCTGTCGCCCCAAAGCTTCTCGCGCCAGAACTTTATTGAGCACCAACGCCAAATGGTCCAACTCGATCGGCTTGGTGAGGAAATCGTATGCCCCGGCCTTCATGGCTTCCACGGCTTTGGTAATGGTGCCATGCGCTGTCATGACAACAACCGGCAGATACAGGGGTTCTCCGCCGCCAAATCCTTGCGTCTCATTCGTTTCATTTTTTTTCGCACTAATATTTTCTAATTCATGGAGGACTTCCATGCCGGTCATTTCTGGCATTTCTAGGTCCAACAACATCAGATGAGGAAAATGCTGATCCAGTTTCTGCAATGCTTCTTTGCCATTTCCTGCCGACAACGTTTCATAGCCCAGGGATTCAAGACGATCGGTCAGCATCAGCACAATGTCAGGATGGTCATCAACAATCAAAATTTTCTTTTTCATAACATTCCAAATGGTTCAATCCGCACCGGATTTTCCAAAGGTGACGCTCATGATTTCTCTCAAATTCATCGCCGTAGCCCCTCCAGCACTGCAGCAGCCAACAAGGGCACCATCAGTTCATGATGCCCAATCAGGCTATAACCTTTGCCGCCTTTCTGCGTCGGACGTTTGACGACATTGGTCAAGGGTCGATAATGCGGAAGAAAATCCATATTGACGGTGGTAATGCGTTTAAGTGCACGTCCGAGGTTCCGCCCTAAGGTGACCGTTTTCAAAAAGACTTCAGGGAGAAATACCGCCGATCCCAGATTGATATAAACTCCGCCTTCCATCTGCGAGACGACCGCGGCCAGCTTGCGAAAATCAAGTAACGACGCCCCACCAATCGCTTCGCCATCGGCACTGGGGTGCATATGAATAATGTCCGTTCCAATGGCCACATGCACCGTGACGGGAATGCCCAACTGCACACCTGCCGCGAGCAAACTCGTACGTCGCTGAGGAAACTGCTTGGGATGTGACGTGATATAGCGCCCTACCGACTCTCCAAACCCCAACCCTTTTTGCCATCCCAGGACAATTGCCTCATTCAGGATACGCCCGGTATCTTCCGCCATCCCAAAGCGCCCGGAGTCAATTTCCGCTTCGACTTCTTCCGACGTCTGCCCTAGATAAGCCAACTCAAAATCATGAATGACCACCGCGCCATTCATCGCCACAGCCGTAATCACATCTTGACGCATCAAATCGACGAGGATGGGATTGAGACCGACTTTGGTGGGATGAGCCCCCATACCAAGGATCACCGGCTTTCCGCGTTGACGCGCGATGACAATCGCCGACACCACGGCCTTAAAGGTCTCCCCGGCTAAAATAGCTGGAAGGGTATCAAGAAATTTCTGAAAAGAGCCGCCGCGGCGCCAGGGAGTCGCCCCATCGATCATGTTGACTTTGGAATGCCGCGTGCGAAGGGGATAGGTGCGAAGCCGATCAAGATTCAGCTTGGGCCCGATCGGGGAAGAAGATGGGTTAGTCCTGGTCGCCAAAGAGTCGCTCTTCAATCAATTCGCACAACACATGGCCAAGCGTGATATGACATTCCTGAATACGCGCCGTGACCGAAGAGGGCACACTGAAACAATAATCCACGACATCGGCCAATTTTCCACCCCCCGCACCAGTCCATCCTACCGTCACCAACCCACGTTCATGAGCAGCTTCGGCTCCACGAATGACGTTTATTGAATTTCCGCTGGTGCTGATGGCAATAGCGACATCGCCCTTCCGGCCATGCGCCTGAATTTGCCGGGAGAAAATATCGGTAAAGTCAAAATCATTGGCAATACACGTCACAGCGGCCATGTCGGTAGCCAGGGCCAGGGCAGATAGGGGTTCCCGGTCACGGCGATACCGACCGACAAACTCCGCTGCAATATGCGAAGCATCGGTGGCGCTGCCGCCATTGCCGAATAGCAGGACTTTTTTACCATCGCGGAAGGCCCTGATCAGCAATTGCCCCACTTCTAGCACACGTTCGGCATGTGTGCGGATGAAGACATTCTTCACATCCGCACTGGTTTCGAATGCCTCAATAACGTCTTCAATTTCCATGACGGTCGGATTTTAGCAGGATAGCACACAGATTTCACATGCCAAGGGAATGGAACAAAATGGGCAGTCTCAGAAGCCAGAATTGGACCTGGGGAATTTTTAGTATGACTAGCTCTTAGATGAACTGGACCGAACCGACATCAGCAGCTGACGGGAATGATCGAAAAAGTCCGCTCAGCAAGGCCGCAGCCAGTTTGACGCGCGGAGCGTACTCCCAGTACGTGGGCACGGCCAAGTGGCGAGAACGCCGCTGGCGACTTTTTTCATCATTCCCAAATTTCTTGCCGACCTACTCAGCCGATGATATAGTTCAACCATTGTGAGTGCCCACATACCGACCAAAGCACTCCTCCTGGCCGTTCAAACCGATCCAGCTCCTGCCATCGCCATTCTGCAACATCTTCATCCCGAGATGGTCTGTTTTTTTCTACAGGAATCATGCAAGCACCTCGTAGAATCTCACGTCCATCCGGCCCTCTCCAAGATACCTCAACGCTGGGATTGGATTCTGACGCCGGACCCCGGAAGCTTCCCCGCGTGTCACAAAGCTCTGGCGCAAAGCTTAGGTCCCCTGTTGACCACTTGGAATGTGGCGCCAGGTGAACTGGCCCTTGATCTCACAAGCGCGTCTCCTGCTATGGCGGCAGCCATGACGTTGGTAGGCTTTCCATTTTCCACCCACCTGTGGTTAGCCCCCTCCCATTCCTCAAAAGACCATTCAGCAGATTCTTTTCCTCCACCCGATTCTTCAGAAAATCCTTGGGATGAAGAAGCGCCCAGAATTCGCCAAGAAGCTTGCGAGATGTTCAACATGGGATGGCATGAACCCGCCGCACGAATCTTTCATACTTTGGAGCACCGCATAAGCGGAGGGTCGAAGCCCTTCTATCGAGCCTTGGCGGATGTCGCACAAGGCTATGGGTTCTGGGAACAACTACAATATCGCCACGCGTGGGAAAAACTCAAAAGCGGCATCAAGGCTTTGGAGCTGGCTTCCGTGTGGGGTGGCCCGCCTGGGATGGATCGCATCATCAAATGCTTCAAAGACAATCTCCGTTTTTTGGAATCCTTAGCCTTAGATGCAAAGGAGATTAAACCTGCACTCGCGTTGGATCTACTCGCTTGGGCCAAACGACGGGGTGATCGAGGGCGAGAGATAGAAATGGCCACTCGTGTCCTCTTTCGTGGATTAGAAGCCTCCGTACAATATCAATTGTCAAATCGTTACCAATTAAAAAGTTGGGATATCTCGGTCGAGCAACTGCCCAAAGACATGCAAGAGGCCTGTCGGAATTGCTACCTCAACGACATTGATGGGAAATATCGATTACCGCTTGTGGCACAATTCCACGCTCTGGCAGGATTGGGCGACCCTATAGGCCAGCGCTTCACAACCGAATGGCCAAAAATGAAATCGCTAATCGATGCGGCAGACCATGCTGTCCTTGGATATGGCTTTGAATCGCTCAAAACCGAACGGTTCCACCAACTCTTTGAGCTGGCCATGAAATTGACCGGTACGGTAGTCTCAGATCTCCCCGTCTTTCCGACATTGAAGTTTTAAGTGAATGCGCCCAATTCAATGGAAGTCCGGATCTATTATGAAGACACCGATTGCGGCGGGGTGGTCTATTACGCCAACTATCTCAAGTATTTTGAACGCGCCAGAACGCACTTCCTGGAGGAACATGGGCAATCTGTCAGTGAGCTCATTCAACAGGGGACAGAGTTCCGGGTGACGAAAGCAAATCTAGCGTATCGCTCCGCAGCTATTCATGGAGAAACCTTAGTCGTCGAAACCACGGTGGCAGCTGATCGCCGCGTATCCCTGACGTTTTCTCATGTGCTTCGAGAACGCACCAGTCATCGCCTTGTCGTGGAAGGCTCCGCGACCCTCGTGGCCGTGGATTCCACTGGCAAAATTCAACGCATCCCGCCGCCCATCCTGAAAGCGTTGAACCTCCCAACAGACTCCCCGACTTCTTCAACTTAATTGGGTCCACTTTCGATATACTCCGTGCCACCGAACCTACCTCAGCCGGGCCATTTACTTTCCATTCCCTTTTTGCCGTTTGCCGATTCCGTGGATCTGCAACAGTCCCTTGTCGCCAAACGACTCGCCGACCAAATACCGGATACGTTGATCTTAACCGAACATGAACCGGTACTGACCGTGGGCAGAACGGCCAAACCCGAGCATTGGGAATCCCATGGGCCCGAACTCAACAACCAAGGCATACATCTGCATCAGACAAATCGGGGCGGTTCGGTGACCTATCATGGCCCAGGACAGATTATCGGATATCCGATTCTTCGGTTGAAAAACTTCTGCCCAGGACCCAAGGTGTATGTGCATCAACTCGAAGAGGTGTTGATACGAACGTTAGCCGAGTGGGGAATCCTGGGATGCCGACATGAGTCGTTTCGAGGGGTATGGGTAAAGAATAGTCGGGGTCATTTAGAAAAGATCGCCTCCATCGGCGTACGCATTTCACAAGGCATCACCATGCACGGCTTTGCCCTCAACGTGAACATAGATCTTCAACCTTTTGAGTTATTATCACCATGCGGAATTGAAAATTGTGTGATGACATCAATGGAGAAAATTCTTAATCAAAAAATGGATACTTGGAAAGTGAAGGGGCGGCTGGCCACCAATTTCGCGCAGGTCTTCAAACTAGAATGGCCTGAGTAGGCTCCATAGCCTAAGATATTTTTTCAATACCTGATTTAAATTCTTATACTTTCAGAAGCTTCTACTAAAACCAAGCAACCTGTCATGTATTAGCGGATGGCGTGTCCGTTGGGGAAGAAACTTTTTTTGCTAGAGTTGATTTTTCTACTAGCTTTGCTAGAAGACTGAGAAATGCAATGAATTCTAAGGCATCTTGTTGACTATCGGGATTTAAGGCATGACTTCGTGGGTTTCTAATACCAAGTGTCGCCCCCTTAAATAAGAACATAAAACCTAATTGTTCGGATTTATCTGTTTCATCTTGTAAATCATTGAATTTGAGAATCGGGCTTTTCGGTGAAAAAACAGTTTCCATTAAAGTCGTTTCACTCGTAATGTCATTCCTATGCGATTTCTCCTTCACCATATGGATTAACGCAATAGATCCATCTTGGACGGCATTTCGATAATGGCCATCACGAAAAAGATCCCCGCAAGCTTCTGCAATTCGTGAATGAAGATCCAATGAATCAAAAGTGGCCTGTATTTTTTTTGTCGGGTCTTGGTTAAGGAATTCCTTCTTTTCGCATAGCCAGGCTATTAGGCCTTGTACTAAATCCGTGGCTTGAATGAGGCCTGTGGCGTATTTAGTTTCAAATTCTGAAATATCAGCGAAAGGAGGAATGTTATTATGGTGGATAATTTTAAACCATTGATTATCCAAATACTCAGACGATTTTACTCCAAACACTTCTCGAATCGTATTTACAATATTATTTGAGCAATTTGTTACTTGTTGCGAGTCATGGGGGACCCGTTCATTTTTGAGCCGGGAAATTTCCTCTAAACGTTTTTCAAGTTTCTTAATTCCCAGTTCGACATCTGTCAAATTTAATTCTCTGCTCTTAGGGAAGCCAGGTTCTGGTGTTAGGCTAGGCATATATAAATTCAGAAACGATAAAATTTATTTCCCCTGCAGGAGCATTCCCTTCTTTTCAACATCCTGTAGGTAGCCTTTGTATACCTCAATCCCCAACTGCTTCAGCCCCTTTTCTTTGATGGCCGAAAAAACTCCATTTTTTGCAGATGGACCGTGAAAAATCTTGATTTCTTCACCATACAAAATCGGGTAAAAAAAAGGAATATGTGAACTGAGAATGAAAGCCTGGGTGGTTGCCCCAAGCACCTGAAGTGTGCCCCGTTTTCCCTATTTCCAATGTTGGATAGTTCGGCATTAATTGGAGGCAATGTGTTGAAGAAAGAGATCTCCCTCCTGATTCCAGGGAGCCCTTACGCAGAATCTCTTCCTGCTCTATATCGGGCCCATTCACTATTGATCCTTTCTCCCAAGTGCTCGGGGTTACGCGTGAATCTGTCCTGTGGCAAGGCCAACAGTTCATTTCCAAAAAAAAACCGCGAATTAATCGAATGGCTCAAACCTCTCACGCTTCTCCTCATTGTCCGACGCCTGCTGTTCGGCCATCGGATCGGACGCTCTATGTTTTCGGCGGGCCTTGTTTGAGCGTAGCGAGTTGGCTCGCTCCCCCATCCTGCGTCCGTCCCATCCAATAAGGCCGAACTGGGCGTCAATGGTTTTTGGGCCTTTTGCCGAAACAAAAGGGCCTCGGCTGCCTGTCGGAAACCCAGCAATACAAATTTTAAAATAATTCCAGCATCAGGTTGTTCGTACATAGCCCCTTCTAGGAAACCGGCTTGAGAGACCAAGGTTAAAGATTTGCCTGTCTTTTACAAGTGCGATATAGTCACATAAGATATGTTCTTATAAGCAGGAGGGACGATGAAACAACGTACCATTACCTTTGAGCCCAGTGAACAAGACGCACAGTTTATTGCGGGGCAACTTCAAGAGGGCAGTTACAAAACCCAATCGGAATTAATACGGGCCGGCATCCGACGATTGGAAGAAGACGATACAAAACTGAAAGCCCTCCGCCACCTGATCGAAGAAGGAGAACAAAGCGGGGAGCCTCTCACATTTGTCCTGGAAGAATTCTTGGGAGACATGAGAAAAAAATATCATGCCGACTAGGTCGATTCAGGTACGGCCACGAGCACTACACGACCTGGAAGACATTTACAAATATAGCCTCGGACAATGGGGACGGGCTCGGGCAGAAGCGTATCTTTCAGAGATCAACAGGGCGTTTGAAGCACTCGCGAATCATGACAAACTCGGACGTGACTACAGCCGTGTCCGCGCAGATCTCTTGGCTTACAACATCGCAGCCCATGTGATCTTTTATACCCCCACTCCTAGCGGCATTCTTGTTGTTCGAGTCCTTCACAAATCAATGGACCATGTGCGTCACCTCGCCTGAATCCCACAGATGAATGGGTCTTTCTGAATGATTTGAGACCGCCAATTTCCTCAAATCTTGTGAACTCCATAGTCGGGTGAACAGCTTCAACGTGTGTCCTCTACCAACAATTTTTGAGAAGAAACTCACGATCGATTCCCGATAAAAAATTTCAGGAATGACCGCAATGGGAAACCTTTGAATTAAATCTGGTAGGAGGTAGCCCATAGGCTACCCCCTCCCTACAGAACGGCACGT
>JBBDSY010000018.1:0-11876 GCA_040904705.1 Nitrospirales bacterium
CTGTCTAGTCTATCAACACACTCCTGAAGCGCATCATATTCTCCTGTGACTTGCTCGAGGAGATGGTCGAGGTCTCCCTTTTCCTTGCTCATATGTTGCGCTAGCTGTGAGACAAAACTTTCTTGGATGTGACGACGAATGATATTGTGAAAATAGGTGAATTCAGGAGTCTCTCGAAGTCCTTCGCGATTCGTTTGGTCAATGAGGCCTGGATTTGCAGTCCGAGAGATTCGGACACACCCTACAGTTTGGAGACGATTAACCCTAAAACCTCTGCCTCGTAATGCCTTCGCATCCATATCAAGCCAATCATCACCCTCAGCTCCATAGGGCATGACCCGGATGCCATCCCGAAATATCATTAGACCGCCGCACCATTCATCAAGCCATTTTCGGACCTCAACTCGAGAGGCGAAAAGAGGAATAGCTTTGAGCTTATTCCGAGGGAAATGATACATCTCGATGTCAAATGGTCCGACTTCCGCAAACATAGCATCGGTTAAACCGTTAAAGTCAGCAATTGTGTAAGTTCGGGTAAATTCCTTTCTTGGATTCGCTTGGACCTCCCCAAAAACGAAGTACGATTCCAACTCAGCATGACCATCAATCATTTCGACGTGACAAACAAGCGAGTTTTGGCAACTGTCCAAATACTTACGAATTAGTTCGCGCGTTTTGATGGGTAGGCCATTCCATTTAAGCGAAATTGTTAGGGGACAACTCTTCGGATTAAAGGGATCTATGAATTTCGCCAAATGTTTTGTTGCCAATGACTCGATTTTTGGTTTTGACCAATCTGAGGATAGGTCTGAGATGCAGATATACGTACCCGCTTTTGTTGCACTCCGCTTCCGTGTATGGACATCAATGGGGATGTCGCTCACTTCCGACTCGTTTAGGTGCTCAAAGTCATTCCAGTTTACAGATACATATGTCTCGTCAGGTGAATTTTCAGAAATAGTTAGCATTTCAAGATTGTGACCGAGTCTCATGGCAGACAATCTCCCAATACCTTTTTCTCCAGTAGGGGGGCGGGCGTTATCGCCTAGTTTAATAAGATCTAGAACTTGCTGCTTTCGGTGCGTGGTGCCAACGGTAAAATAATAGCGTTCCACTTCGTCAATAGTCATCCCTTCGCCCTGGTCAACGATCTCAATGTAGTTGATGCGTCCGATGGCTGTAATCAATTCCCGATAGTTTTTTGCGGTATGTATGGATTTGACATATGTAGTTATCTGCTCATCAGTAAGTTCGCAGTAAAAGTCACAGGTAGAGCCCAAGGTGTGTATCTTTTTGTCCAGATCATCTAGAAGTATAGACGGGATTTTAGTTTTTTGATCATGACCTATTTTATTTTTGACGAGTGCTTGTAATTCACGTATAAATTTAGTTGATATTTTGTAGCAGATGTTAACCTCAACAACCTCAGAGCCAGCATCAAATCCATTTTTAACAAGCTCATATATTGCTATTTCATCCGAACTGATAAGTTCAGCACCAAGATGTGAAATGACTCTGGCAGCCACTTTAAAATTCATCTCCCAATCCTTTTTGCCAAAAAATTATCGAATACAACACCACTATTTGACACTGAATTATTTTCCCATGGATCACCAATTATCTTCATAGAGTTCCCTTCAAGAACCTCAGTTACTAATTCTCGACTAAGGGAATAAAACTTCCGTTTTAAAATCGATTTCTTCTTATCTAGTCTAGATCTGGAAGATTTTATTGATAAATACATTACACCATTTATCTTTAAAGCTCGAGATAACTTCTCAACTGCATCTTTAAATCTTCTCTCATCTAAGTGTAAGAGAGACGCACATGCCCATATACCATCATATTCTTCAGATGATTTTAATTGAGAAAACCTCATATGCATACAATACGAAAACGGGTATTGATTACAAATATCCACCATCTTTTTTGATGCATCAAACGAGACAACTCGATACCCCCTTTGTATGAAATATTTGGTGTCTCTTCCGGTTCCGCATCCTGCATCCAAAATGAGTCCGCCTCTTTCCATCCCTGAGTCTAAAAACCGTTCATATATTGAAGTCATGTCGGCATTTTCATTTTTTCTTGCATAATTTTTGAAAAAAATGTCGTAATATAACACATTACAATCAAATATAGATTTAATTGTGCAAACAAAAGACCTGTTCCATTTAAAATGAACGGGTCTAGTTTTTCCGCATTCTTCCTTGAGTCTTCGTATTTCCGATTCCAATGCCCCATCCATTTCTCTAGGAAAAACTAATTCCTTAGCAATTAAAGGTTTTCCCTTCATTACACCAGATCGACACAATTTAAGCATTCTTATGTGGGCTCCCTGAAAACCTAGCAAATCAGAAAATTGTACACTTGTCATTGGGGCACCCATGCTTTCTATTAGATTTAACTGTTTGTCAGAAATATCTATAATTTCATCAAGTATGGCTTTGTCACAAATTTTAAGTTCATTTTCTTCTGATAGATAGGTAAGA
Source organism: Nitrospirales bacterium (assembly GCA_040904705.1). Lineage (GTDB taxonomy): Bacteria > Nitrospirota > Nitrospiria > Nitrospirales > UBA8639 > Nitrospira_E. Next base: position 2,493 of record JBBDSY010000018.1, read on the forward strand.
GTCCTCCATTTGTTTATTTCGGTTTTGCTTTTTTCTTCAACTGCAAATATTGTATAAAACCGAACAGACTCTTTTCTGAGTGCTTTTAAGGGGATCAATAGATTCTTTAGTGTTTCATCGATTAGCTTTCTTTCGGTTGATTTAACTTCCATGTAGTCATCATAGAATCTTTTAATCCATGTGAGTATAATCCCAGAAGAGACTCCAACTATCCAAGTAAGTATTTTTTCAGTTTCCATGAGAAAATAATTGTTCTAAAGCTGACAAATAAGACAAGCGCGATGGTCCTCAAACTCTTGTTTTTTTCCGCCAAGACTCTCCACCAAACGGCCGCTACCGTTCCATTTAGCGGCACGCGCTGCTTTGCGAGCCTCGTATTCTTCTTCTATACGTTGTTGAACCTCTGGATCTCGAAGTTCTCTCAAGTTCATACCTTGGATCCATGTGAAGCCTTTCTCATCTGGACTATCCAACTTTTCGTATGCCTCCGCTTCCTCGAATTTGTCTGGGAATTTCTTCAGCAACTGTACCCATTCGTATTTGGTTTGAAAGAAACAGAAGAAACACCCGGAGTGTGTACGACCCCATTCCAAATAGGGAGGCATGCCGATCCCGCTTTCCTCCAGGATGCGCATGACGCCATTGTAGTCAATACCATCTTCTTTGAATGGGAATACCGTGGTAAGGTTGGGCTTTCCACTTATCAAACCTGTTCGGTTTTCGTCAGCTCTAAGACCAACGTAACTGACAACCTCTTCATCTCCCACGAAATCCTCAAACGGCTTTAGTTTCAGCATTTTCGTGCACCATCTCGCCTGTGGGGATGGAAGAAACCCTCCAAATACTTTGTGCCAGTGGTCGAATCCCTTATCGGCATTGAGACGAATGATTTTTTTGCCAAGATAAGCCTCCACCAGGTCAAGGTAGGCATAGGTCTCGGGAAGTTCTTTGGCTGTATCACAAAATACGTATTCCATGTCAGGCACACGATCCCTCATGTAGATGGCCAAGGCTGTACTGTCTTTTCCTCCGGATAATCCGCAAATGTGTCGGGCTTTTGTCATTATTATTCTCTCATTTTATCCCACAGTACATCAGTCAATGCCACTAGTCCAGCAGCTCCTTCGTTCTCAACAATATCCTCTATCGCCCGCTCCAATTCGTCAAGCCGTTTCTTCTGAACAGATGCGGAAGAGGCAAGCTGCACCCGCTCTTCACCGTTGGCTTGTGTAAGGCAAATTCTCATAACTTTACCGTCTTGGCGACTTTCTTTCCCGAAAACCGTGGCCTCAGAGCGCACAAAGCGCCCTACAAACTGACTCAAATCAAATTCAAACCGACTTTCATCTCCATCCACCCATTGGCTTGGAGGCTTGGAGACGATAAAAGAGGCCACCGATTCCGCCCATTCTTCATCCGTGAGATTCTCATCCGACAGGCGAAAGCAAAAAGCTTTGAGTTTCGGATCCGTAACGACACTGAAAAGCGCATCCGCTCTTTGCTTAACCGAATTCCTCCAGTTTTGATTCCAATTCTCTTCAAAATGACTCGCAACGGCACCAAGCAAACGATTTCGCAGATCGTAGTAGGATGCATGAAGCTCATTGATGCTGGCTTTCAGTTGTGACACGAAAGAGGAAACTGACGCGCGGTCCATGCTTCCAGGTTCAATGGGTGGAATCCCGCACGATTCGGGGAGGTCGGTGAAAAGCAAAGTGACAGGTTCACGTGCTTCGAGCAGGCAATCCCGAACCGCGATGGCGGTTTCCGAGAGTCGCTTGGTCTTGACCACGTATGGAGGAAGCTTAGCGGCAAACGTACAAAGCGGTTTTACCACATCCAACAGAGTTGTGGTGCCCTTGGGAATTTCAACGAAGTCCAATTGTTCCAGTTGTTCAAATACGTCCGCACGCACTCCTTTAACATTACAGTACTGTATCTCAAAGGTGTGAGGAGCCCGTAACAAACGCTGCATCTCGGCAGTGGTAAGCTGGCTTAGGAATCTGTTGTCTTCGTAAAACGCGATTTCGCTTCCATGGAGAGCATATTCCAAGGCGAGAAGAAGGGGGGCGAGCCCTCCTTTGATTCCATGAGGGGGTCCTCTGAGAAATTCAAAAACACGGGAAACGGAAATCCGCTCATCGGAACGTTGAATGAGCCATGTATGCAACGCCTTCATTCCCGGATTGATGTTCAACCGTTTTACATCTACATTCTTGGTAGGGAGTCCGAGGTTAAAATATTTTGAATCCTTTTCGGGGCGATGCAAACGTCCTTCATGGAAGAAAGAAAGATACATGGACATTTCGGGAGGTCGCTTCTCAAGATCCATTCCAAAGGCGGGCTCCTTTGAATGTTCCAACAATCCTTTAATCAGGAGCAGTCTGGCCCGCGACGCCGCAGAGCTTAGATTGTCACGGTTCAGCAATTCGTGGCGAAACCGCGGGGCGTGACAGTAGACTTTATCAAAAACATCTGAGAGAAACATTGAGAAATGTCGAGATGAACGAATATCCACCACTTCCTCACCACACCATACAAGGGTGGATTGTGAGTGGCTGAAAAAACGACCCAGTCCAACCGCACTACGAATCGCATCGGCCAGACGCCTGGATTCACGGTCCCGCCGGAGGGAAACCGTGTCACGCGCATAGGGGTCATTGTTCAATTCAGGAGTATTGAGCATTATATGATCCCAAATGACCGCTTCCCGAATGATCTCCGACAAACTTGTGATTGAACGAGAGGGGATAGCGATTACACATTCAGGAGTTTGTTCAAATTGTGTGGCCAGCATTACTGCTCGTTCCCTCTCGATGTCTGATCGAAGCAAGGGGACAATCAGGATTCCATCAGCCTTTTCCAACTCAAGTTCGTTTTCCGATAACTTCTCAAGCTCAAGGAGCGTAATATACAAAACCCGAAAATAGCGAAGGTTTCCGGTGTTGATATAGTGTCGGCGGGCAATGAGGCTCTGTTCACCCACATAGGTTCTAACATACTCAATAGGATCCTCAATGCTGCTGACAGCACGGGAAGCCTCCTCGTAGGCTTTATGAAGATCCACACTTACATGCGGCCAAAGGCAAAGGCCGCCACCAGCCCCCCTGTTGAAAAGAATGCGTTTACCCTTTTCGGACTGGAGGTTCTGAATGCATTCCCTTACTTCTTCGCTTTTCGAATTTGAAACGGCGTTACATAGCAGTTCTTCTGTCGCAAGGAGGTCGCTTGAGTTCAAGAGGTTGAGAACCGCAACGGCTTTTAGAACCTGATCGGTAACTCCATCATCCGACTGGGCTGCTGCAACAAGAGACTTGATCATGACCCAGGTGCTCGCTTCGCGTTTATCTGAGAGGACGTGATCAAAGTTTTGCAGTATGTAATCGTATAAGTTGTCCAGTGTATAAAGGTCGCTTGTCTTGCTGTAGTGGCTCATGAGGCCAGACGGCTCTTCAGCAAATAGAAACGAGAACACAGATCGCTCATTTTGTGCATGATGGCGCAAAAAACGATCCAAAGCAGGCAAAACAAAGGGGTCAAGCGGAAAAAGTCCTGGAGCTTCCTGTTCAAGCTGATTTGCATTGGCATTGGCTCCATACCACCCCAACGAACAAGCGGCCTTCATTTGGTTTGACAATCTTTTGGACTCCGCACTTTCCAGGCGTTTCCTGTCAACATTGAGAGCCGCGCTTAAGATGCGAACCGTCTGGTCCAGAGAGTGCAACAGGGGAAGTTGCGTAAAACGTCCCGAGACCTTTTCCCATTCACGTTCCTGAGTCAATCCAAGTGTATGCGCATATGAACTGAAACCTTCGTGAAGAATGCCAATGACTAATAAAGGAGTGTCTGATTTCTTCCCAGCCTCCTCTGCCAAGAGTTGCCAGAGGAAGACATCGGATCTGTCGGGGTTTCTAGCCGCGAACTCCAGGGTTTTCCCAAGTTCATCAATGATGAGGACCAATCCCTGACTGTCCCGGGTTGTTGCGAGTAACTTGCGATATAGCGAAAGAAGTTGGAGGCATTCTGCTCCGGTCAGATCGTCTTTAGCCAGCAAAGTCGTGAACTTGTCCTGACGACCTTTACGAGGGGATGAAGACTCCAGGTCCATAATAATCGCACGACGGATGACTTCTGGAAGTGGCTCCCGGCTCCCCGTGATGAGCAAGGGATGAAATTGTGGAGACTTGCTTAAGTTGTAAATCTTGTAGTCGAGGTCACTTCGAAGATGTTGCGGTAATTTTTTTAAATCCCCCCGCAGCCAATGAGCCAGAAGCAAAGCGAACGTAGATTTTCCGGATCCATAGGAACCAAAAATTGTGAACGCACGGTTGCCGGACTCTGGAAGTAGCCCGGTTGCAATTCTGTGAAGATGATCCAAAATCAATGGTGTCGTCACGTAGCCAGATAAGGCGTTTGGGTCGCGGAAGTCCCGCTCCAACTGAGCGGATCGGAGAAAACGGCCCCGTGGACGTAGAATCCCTCCTTTTTTCTTCACTAGGGTCATGAGTAGATTCTCCCCCGCATGATTCGCAATGTCTCATCATTAAGATCCGAATTACGGTGAATGCTCTGAATAAGGGATGACTCCGCATACGTGAGAATGCCGTTCGAACTGATCTTTAGTCGCTCAAGCCTTTCCCGAATTTCTTCATCCTCCAGCAGAAAAACTTGGCCGGGGGAATATGGGCGCGTCGCAACTTCGCGGAAGGATATTGCAGTTTCAGATACTGCAACTTTCCTCCAAAAGTCGGTCAGCGCATAACAGAAAAGCGAATCACTTATCTCCGGCTTTTTTCCTCGCCGGAAAGCATAAACGCTTTCAGACCGACCTTTTGCATTAATGCGTTGTCCTCTTGCCTCTAGAAAATCTAGCTGTACGAGCGGGCAATCCAACCCCGCTTCCAAAATATGACCTTTTTTTGTTCGAGCAGGATGGTAGGTGTGGAAGAAAACGGCGAGGTGGCCATGGAGCGAACTTTCCGATGTTTGAGCACCAGATTTTTCCAGATGCCGCGAGGCGGCGATCATGATTGAACTTGGGGTGAGTTCCGGTTCGTGCCACGAATTCAACAAAAAGTCCCATGCGAAAAGTGGATTTTGAGCATGGGCCAACTGCCAATGAAGCAACCAGAGGGTCTGATCATCCTCCATAAACGGATCAAGACCGTTCTCAGGGTGAAAAATTTGTTCCCCAATATCAGAAAGCCGAAAGCCGCCTTTGTCAGAAGGCTCGATTACGCCCGCAGCAATCGCCCAAAAACGAATAGATCGGACCATGTTTTTACCTACGCCAAGATGAATCATCGCTTGTGTTTCATCCGAGAACGCATCAGGTGAATTGAGTACTGCTTCTACGGCTTTTGGAAGCCAAGCAAAACGAAATGCGAAAGTCTCATGTCCCGCTATTGCATAGGTCTCTTTCACGCTCACAGAGATATTGTCCTGAAGTGCTTAGATTTTATGTGTATTCCACTCATCTCAGTCCGCATTATAGTTTTGACAGCAATGATTTCGAGGTGTCTGGAGGTTCCAGCCAGCGATTTTCATCGGTTATAATTATCATTTCACGCCCAAACACCATGCACGATTTAATCTTCAATACAATCTCAATCAGCAGGGTTTGGTGGGAGGTAATCTCTTTGAGTGCTTTTTCGCGGGAAAGCGTGACTTCCCGGTGTATGCTGTAGCCGATCCTTCTGGCTTTGAGTTGTTTTTTGTAGGCCCAATCGGCTTCTTTCGGTGTAGGAACCTTGATCTGTTTGAGCAGGGAGAGTTCCGGCTACAACGCCTGCTTCAACTGTTTGGAGGTTGCCCCCAGACTCAGGTTGGAGCGGATGAGAAGATCGATCGACACGGATTTCTCCGCATGTTCCATTTTCGCCAGGCGGCTCTGACTGGTTTTCAGTAGCCTTGCGGCCTGCATTTGGGTCAGATTGCGGATTTTGCGTTGCTGTTCCAGGGTTCTGGCGAGGGAACGTTTGATGTGAATATACTCCATTTCGGCTTCGCTCAGTTTGAGGAAGTCTTGAGTGTCTCCCACCGCGAATCCGGCAGCCTCCAGTTTTTTTTTCTTCTTGTCGTCCATAAGGATTTCTCACTTTAGAGTTGATCGTATCGTTTCAGTCTGCGCTTACTATCCGCAATAACCTGTTTCGGGGTTTGTTGTGTTTTTTTCTTAAAGACATCGGCGATGAGAATCGCATCCGGGTCGATCCGGTATATAATTCTCCAAATGACATCCTTATCCGTGATGCGTAATTCGTGACATCCCTTGCCGATGGACGGCATGGGGCGGGAATGCGGCAGCCCCAGAAGAATTCCTTCCTGAAGGTCGCGAAGCAAACAACCCGCCTCAATGCGCGTGTCTTTGCTGAAAGGCGGCGTTTTGATTTCTCCTTTCAGCCAGACCAGCGGTTTTCTATGAGAAGTCATGACGAAAATATGCCGGATATGACATATTTGTCAAGTGTTTTCTTCGCCATTGAGGTGTTGATTACCGGAGCGCGGACACTCTTGTCCGCATAGCCTTGGGAACAATACAGTTTGCGGACAGGAGCGTCAGCGCTACGGTGAGTATTTCCCCAAACATTCACTCTTCGAACAGCGGGTATTGCTCAGGATTGGGGCCGATTCGTTCGAGTATTTGCCGGGGCTGGAGATCTACATCCGATTTGAGGGCGCGGAGTTTCCTGATTTCGAAAATCCAGTTATCTCCGAAATCGAACCGGTAATAAAGCTTCTTACGTCCCATGGGCCAAAGGTCGCGCAGATGTATGGTGCCAAAAACGTCGGCCATCTCTTCCCAGTCTTCGATATCGGGGACGACAGGTGTTCGTTCCGCGAGGTAGGCTCCACTGTTCGCCAGGTAAAAATCGAAAGGATGATCGCGGTCAAAATCAACAGCGTCCTGTATCATATCGTGGAGATCAAGAAGGGTGGCCGCGTCATCCATGGCGACGATGCGTACACATTTCTCTTTAAGTCTCCAACCTCTCACACATTCGATTTTCAGTTTGATGATCATTCGCTTCAGTCCCCCCCACCGGGTTGTTCGCGTCGATTGGCTCTGAGGTCGCGGAAGAAGCCGACGAGATCCTGGCGGCACTCCTCCTCCATGAGACCGGGCACGCATTCCACCCGGTGGACGAGGGCCTGACTGTTGAGGATGTGAAACACGCTTTCGCCTCCGCGGGCGGGATCGGACAGGCCCCAGACCACCCGTTTGATGCGGCTGAACACGATGGCTCCCGCACACATGGGGCAGGGCTCTTTGGTGACGTAGAGGGTGCAGTCCTCCAGCCGCCAGTCGCCCACGGCCGCGCAGGCCTGGGTGATGGCCAGAATCTCGGCGTGGGCGGTGGCGTCGTGCAGGGTTTCCACCTGATTAAAGGCTTTGCCGACGATTCCTTTGTCGGGATGCACGATCAGGGCGCCGACGGGGACTTCACCGTCCGCTGCGGCGGCCCGGGCCTGCCGGATGGCCATGCGCATATAGAGGCTGTCCACATCCACCGGTCTACTCCCAGCGTGAGGCTTCCGGGGTGTGGGCCACCAGGGCAGCCAGGGCGGCATGATGCAGGGTGCCGTTGGAGGCGATGACCCCCCGGTTTTGATTCAACGTCTCGCCCTGACTGAAATCCAGTTTTTTCCCGTTCAGGTCCGAGACCCGTCCCCCCGCCGCCTCAATGACCGCCAGTCCGGCGGCATGGTCCCAGATCTTCTCGCGGTAGCCCTTTTTGACCGGCAGCCGCAGATACAGGGCGGAGGCTCCATGCGCGACCGATGCGTATTTGGCCTGGCTGTCCATGCGCAGAATGTCGGAGGAGATGCCCAGGGATTTGATCACTTTCGCGGACAGATCGTGGGCGGTGTGGGCGCTTTCCACTGATTCGCAGAGCCTCGCCTGTGAAAAATCCACTTCAGAGCAGCTTTTGATTTTGCGTGGCGTGGCGTTCTTGCCGGTCCACACCTGTGCGGGAATTCCTTCCCCGCCACTGAACACCACACCCGTGAATCCTTCTTCGAGTTCGTAGCGCGGACAACCCAGCAGGCCGAGGACCGGATGCCCTTTTTCAATCAGGGCCACCGCCACCGCGTATTGCCCCCCGCGCAAATACCCCTTGGTGCCGTCGATGGGATCCAGAGTCCAGAAGGTTCCCTTTCCCCCTTCATGACTGCCCCGGTCCAGCAATTCCAACAGGGTGTCGGCATTGACCTTGGGTTCAAACCGCCGGGTGAAGGAGGCGATGCGCTCCACCAGATCCGGGTCGGTGCGCAGGCCCTCCGCCGCCTCCTCCGCCACCACTCCGATATCGGGGGTCAGGGCGCGCAACCGATACAGAATCAGGGCCTGACTGGCATAATCGGCGATGGTGACCGGAGATCGGTCGGATTTGGTTTGATGATCACTGTCCAGAAATTCAGACGCAATGGCCTCGCAACAGGCGGAGGCTTCCCAGACCGCGCTGAGAAGAGGGGGTAATAAGTCGGACGTTTTCATAAAAGGGGCCTTGATGGGGTAGGTTGCCATTGCCAAGAAAGGATTCCCATAGTAAGGCAAACGGATACTGGCAACTTCAATCAGGAAAGGAATCAACGTGAACACCACCCAATTACAAGCGCTTTTGGAGCTTCAAAAAAAGGATTTAACCCTGATCCAACTCAAAAAAGAGGCCCAGGGCATCCCGGACCGTCAACAGAAACTGCGGGACAACGCGCAGGGAGCCACCCGGCAGGCGGAGGCGGTCAAGCAACAGGTCCGGGAGTGCGAGGCGAAGATCAAAGGCATTGAAGTTGAGGTCGAAACCGCCCGTCAACAGGTCACCAAATACAAAAATCAGCAAATGCAGGCCAAGACCAACGAGGAATACAAGGCTTTCGAAAATGAAATCGCCACGGCCGGCGAAAAAATCGGGGAACTGGAGGATCGGGAATTGGAGGAAATGGGGCGGCTGGATGAACTGAAGACGCAACTGGTCCGCTCCCTGGAACTGCAAAAGACCGCAGAGGCGAAAGCCGGGGAGGACGTGCGGGACCTGGAATCCCGGTTGATGATTATCCGCACGACGTTTGAAGAAATCAAGGCGGAGCGGGGGGGGCTGGTTGATCGGATCGATCCCGAAATCGTGGAGCGGTATCTGGCCCTGCTGGGAAAAAAACAGGACGCGGTGGTGGTCCCGGTCCGACAGCAGGGCTGCGGGGGCTGTCACATGAAACTGACTCCGCAAACCCTGCACGATGCCCACTCTCAGCAGAAGTGGACGTATTGCGGATTTTGCGGGCGGCTTCTGTATGATCCGGGGGAGGTTGGTTGATGGTTGTTGGTTGTTGGTTGATGGTTGTTGGTTGTTAGTTGATGGTTGTTGGTTGTTGGTTGTTGGTTGT
>JBBDSY010000019.1:0-57461 GCA_040904705.1 Nitrospirales bacterium
GAAATCTATGTTATCCCAAACAGCGAGTGTATGGGTCCAGGTTGACACACAGGGCTTTATACTCATTCATATCGATACGGTAGAGCTGGTCAATAACTGTGTAATCAAGGAAAATGTGCATGTTTTCAAGAAATCCTACGCAATTGACCGAATGCTGATTTTATTCTGTTTTTGAAGAAGTATTTGAATAGAGACTAATTCATTCCTAAGATGTTCAAAAAAAGTGATCTTTTGCTTTTTTGCTCAATGTACGGCTGACCACAAGAAAGTGTAGGACATGTGGGCTAAAGAGTGCTGCGTGCTGTCGGTAATTAATGGAGAAGTCGGTTGTTCCATTTTTGTACCTAGAACATAACCGTGAAAGTATTACAAAAACCTATTTGTAGTATCGAAGGATGCGATAAGCCTATCCGAAGAAATGGGCTGTGTGACATGCATGCTACACGAAAACGCAGATATGGAGACCCGCTCTACGTCAAACTACGCAGGAAGGACGATCCAAAATACCAACAGCATAAACGCAAGTGTGAAGTGGAAGGATGTGATCGGCCTTATTCCTGTAAAGGATATTGTAAACTTCACTATTGTCGATGGTCTACCCATGGCGATCTTCATTACCAAAAGCTTCGGCCCAAACGTATTGTCCGGCCCTGCACTATGGAAGGCTGTACCAGGAAGTATGTAGCCAAAGGTTATTGTCGATACCATTATCATAAATGGAAACGATACGCAGACCCCTTGTTTGTTTCTTCCCGAATCGCCTTATCGCCCCAGCAGGTTCTCGATGCAATCGGTGTTCTTTCAGAAAAGTCGATTCATGATGTTCGTTCTAATAAGGTTCGTTCCAATAATCCCAACCTCTATAATTTTGCCAAAAAACACTATGGCAATTGGCGATCTGCTGTTCGCGCCACAGGATTGGACTATTCACAAGTAAAGAAGAAGATTCACCTCGGACAACAGAAGTCAGTAGACCCGAGCCTGAAAGTGATTAGTCCCAAATGGTCTCATAAAACTGTGGCACAGAAAATCATAGCACTTTCTCGCGCCGGTGCCGACCTCTCATCACGGGCTATAAGAAAATCGCAGCCGGCCTTATATGCGGCGGCATGTAAATACTGTGGCAGTTGGGCAAGGGCTATTGGTTTGGCCAGCCTGGAATATAGAAGCATCAATAGATACGCTTTCCGGCAGATATGGTCAAGGGACCGAGTTGTAAAAGCCATTATGGAAAGAAATGAGGGAGGCTTATCGCTGGGAAGCTTCTCTGTAAAATCGGACAACCCGTCTCTCTACAAAGCCGCCAGAACTCACTTTCAGGAATGGCGACGGGCTGTTGAAGCAGCTGAAATTAATTACGACGATGTAAAACAGAAGGTATTACTAAAAGCAGTCAAAAGCCGGACGAAATGGACAAAAAATCAAATTCTAAACAAGATTCAGGTACTACACCAAAGTGGATCATCCCTTAGCATGCAGGAAATTCAGAAGGAAAACATGGACCTGTATGGAGCAGCATGTCACCATTTTCATGGCTGGAAGGAAGCGGTCGAACAGGCGGGAGTGGACTACAGCTCCATCCTTCAGACGGTTTACAGAAAAAGAGCGCAAAAGATTACCATTTGGTCAAAGGAGAAAGTTTTAGCTACGATTCGTGAATTTCATCAAAAAGGCGAACCACTCCACACCGGCAAGATAGAGAGAGATCATCGCGGATTATTAGAAGCAGCATTGCATTATGTAGGCTCTTGGCCCGACGCAATTACTCAAGCTGGCTTGAATTATGACGAAATCTCTCAAAAATCTGTTCGGCATAAATTCGGTAGCAGCGCTGAGCGATTGGCGTATGAGGTCAAATCTCTTTGCGGCGAAACCTTTGAACACCATAAGGTGTTCAGACCGAAAGACCAGGTTGCAGCAGGGATAACTCGCCTTCAGCCAGATTTTTCGAATTTAGATGGCTCACTTACAGAAGTCAAACTGGATAGTTTTTCAAATGGTGTCATTAGATCGATTGAGAAGTATGATAAATACATCACCAAGGGCACAAAACGAATGGAGATCCTTTACTTTACTGGTGCCCCGCGAAAACTTCCCGCATATCCTAACGTGGAATTTGTCCATATACTCAAAAAATATGGACCAAAACTTCGACAATCACAAGAAGGACAGCATCTATTGATGAGAATTCGCGAATTGATTCAAGGGAAGTTAGCCCTTCGAAAGTTTTGGTCCAGGAGCCGGATCATCACGGAAATCATGAAGTTGTGGGAGGATCATGGTGATTTGAGCTATTTGACCGTAAACGCGCATAACCCCCGTCTTTATGGTGCTGCGGCTCACCCTAGGGCCTTTGGAAGCTGGGCCACGGCTGTGGAAGCAGCAGGATACCGATACGAAGATTTCAAAAAAGTCATCCTCTGGTCAAGAGACCGGGTACTGAAGTATCTCAAAATCTATGAGGCTGTGGGGTTTAACAAAGCACGATTCCAACAAGAGACCTCAATGCCTTTCTATAAACTTGAAGGAGCGGCGATCCGGCACTGCAAAAGCATGTCGATGGCGTTCGAAGCAGCAGGCATTGGCAGACGAAAGTAAGCTATGTTGCTTAAAGCGGATAAAAATTAACAGGCTCCACTTATTGCCAAATCACTCGACTTCGTCAAACTCGTAACGAATACTTGATAAAGGGAAGAATTGATAAAATTTTGTTCGTGGCCATTTTATCGCACCACGAAAATTATGTAGGAGCTTGGCTTGTAAGCCTAAGCAAGTTGTAATGCCATTCACAACAACAGATGAAATGATTGGTTCTGCGATTTCTGGCTTGGAGAGGTATCAGTATCTGCATGAATTGCTCGAAAGGGAAATAAGAAGTAAGAAATTTTACAAGAAAGCAGGCAAGTGCGGGATCGACCATTTATGCAATCAAGGACCTCTGAACATATTTTATATGCTGGCGACCGTGGGAGCCGGGACAACCCTGCCACTGATTCCATTATATGATCCCATATTACTCGGAATTGAGGAATCTATCGCTACCCTATCAATTCTCAAAAGCGAAAGGGCCAGCCAAAGCCTTTGCAAAAAATTCCTAAACCTTGGTAACGAAGAGACCCTGTCGACAATATCGGAACTTTCAATAGGTAGACATTTCCATGAGAATGGTTACATGGTTGAGTTTGAGGTTCCGTTTATTTGTGACCGTTCAGAGGTTCTTTCCAGTGCGAAAGATATCGATATGCGTGTGACATACGGATCTATGGTCTACCTTATTGAAGTATACAATCCTTTTCAGACAATTAAGGACCTTGAAGACTGTAACTCCGGTATGCAAAATCCAGCTAAGAGTTTTGTATCTCCGAGCCAGGAGGAGATCGTACGTAAGATACGCCGCAAGACCGAGGATAAATTTGGTCCGAACGGATCTCGGATAATTGAACCGGATGGTCGTCTATTGTTGGCAGTTAATCTTGACTATACAGAAGAGCTATCTGTTTTTCGCTATTTTGGATTGGACCAAAGCTTTGAAAAATATTTATGCCACGGCTTAGAAGATATCTCAGCTTTGGATGGTTTGCTCACGTATCAGTTGCCAATAGATGGGACGATATTGGGAACGGTTAAGCCCAAGTGGTCCTTACGAGATGAGAGTGGACATTTTTCAAACTAGACGATCCAATAGAAAAATAATCTGGCATGGAAAATCAGTGGAAAATATAAAAGATTAGGGGTCCAATCTATTGTTGACTAATAATGCCATTCACGTTTGTTCCTAATCTCATAGAACAATTTAATCCTTTTCCTATTCAATTAACGAAATGAGATTGAAAATCCTGCCTAAATCAGGGAGAAGAATTGGGCGAACCTTGCCAAAGAGAAGTCATGTGTTCGTCAGTCTCGGGCCCTGAAACTTTGCAAGAGTCTGCTCCTGTGACATCTTCCCGGTATGCGAGATCACCCAATAAAAGACCAATCCCTATTCATTTAATCTTGTCTACGACTCCTTCAATCTCATCTTCAGCAAACGCTCGGAGGGTTTTGGTGCGGACATGCCTTTTTGAGGAACGCCCATCATGACGGCAGCGGCGATGGCCTCATCGGGCGCGTCGAACACAATGATCCGGTCATACCGGCCCATTGTCCAGTAAATATTTTTGACCGACCCTCCAGCCGATTGGATCGAACTTTTGAAATCCACGGCACGTTTGCGCGTATTGATCACGTCATGAACGCCTTGTTCTGTCCAGACGAATAGTGAAATAAAGATTGGCATGACCCACCTCCTTGTTGAAAAATGGGGATAGACAGACAATGGATTCCCGATTTTATGTCCCAGATTATATAGTATGTTCATACATTCGAAGGAACCATGGGGAGAGGAACTCTTCAGATAGGAAGACGAAGAAAGTGAAGCTGCTGGAGGGACAGTTCGGATGACGTTAGTGTTTGGGTATGGCTCGCTTATTGACACGGGGTCACGAACACGAACGGTTCCTTCTGCAACTCAGGCCTGGCCCATAGAGATGACAGGGTTGAAACGGGATTGGAATGCGCGTACTGGACCGGGTGAGATTGCGACCACCTTTCTCGGCGCGTACGAACACTCACATGCTAACGTGAATGGTGTGGCCTTTTTTGCCAATGATTCCGAGGTGCAATCTCTGATCCGGCGGGAAACGGGGTATGTTCCAACGCACTTCCCTCTTTCGAGGGTTCATTGGTGGACTTCACCACCTTCGGCTCTGCCGGAATCGATCCTGATCTTTTGCTTTGCGAGTAAACGTCGGCCATCTCGTTCCTATCCGATTATTCAGTCGTATGTCGATATTTGCCTTTCAGGGTGTTTGGCTGTGGATGCATCTCTCCAATCCAGTGATTCCGAGTTTTCGAGACGGTTTCTTCGTGGGACCTCCGGGTGGTCGAAGCATTGGGTGAATGATAGGCGACGGCCACGCGTGTCCTATCGGCATAGCCCTCAAACCTCAAAAATTGACGAGTTGATTTCAAGTGAACTCCCTGCTGAAATTCAAGTCATGTAAATTGAGATCTGAAACGATCACTGGCAGAATATCGAGAATGCTGATTCCCTAAAGGGCCGTTCTAAAGAGGGAGAAGGAATGATGGAGGGAGGAGTCCATTGACAATGATGCTAGGCATCAGATCCATTTCATTATGAAGAATATGAATGGGGAAAACGCTTCGGCCGGACTCTTGAGCACGTTCCTTATGTCTCTGGCAATTTTTCGTTTTAATTTGAGCAGTGTTTTGACATTGCGCTCTTTGGCAGCAGCAACAACTATGCAATCTTTTGGCACTCAATCAGGTCCCGGTTTGGGCTCCCTCTTTGCGGTTTGCGTATTCCATCAACAGTGAGTTGGCCATTTCATAAAAGCCACTCACGGCAACCAGAATGGTATCGTCGCAGAACTCATAATCCGGCTGGTGGAGACCAGGCGCGTGCTCTCCGATGCCGAGTCCAAAATGGAGGATGGGGCAAATGTCGGCAAAGTGACCAAAGTCCTCTGACCAGCGGTACGGTTTTGGAATTTCAATGGCCTCAATTCCCGTATCCAGACACACGCGCACCAAGGTATCAACTAAGGTGTCATCGTTGACCGTCGCTGGAAAATCCTGCACCCATTCCACTTCTGCAAAGAGTCCCTCGGCGGCCGCACAATCGCGAACACAGAGTTCAGCTTCGCGCCGCAAGGTTTGAAGGGCCGCCATCGAAGCGGCACGTAGCGTGGCGCACACCGTCGCTTCTCCCGGTGTGAGCCCGAATGACATGAGTCCCAGCTGCGCATGAGTCAGAGTGACCATACAATAGGGATCGTCCGTGACTCTGCTTAGTTTGGGAAGCTCAGCCAGTAGGTGTCGCACTGCATTTGCAGGAGACTGGGCTTGTTCCGGCTCGGCCGCATGAGACGCTTGGCCAAGGAGACGAACTTTCATCCCGATTGAAGCACTGGCAAAGGTGCCCCGTCGATACACGATGTGCCCTCTGGGAAAGCCCGGGAGGTTGTGCAGAGTCATGGCGCAGTCCGGCCTGATCTTCTCAAAATTCGGATCATCGATAACTGCACGTGCCCCTGCCCCTGTTTCCTCAGCGGGCTGAAACAATAACACCACTCGTCCACAGCTTGGTGGCGAGCGATGCAGCAGCGGTGCCAGGCCCGCCACGATGGCCATATGCCCGTCATGACCGCATCGATGGGCGATGTATGCTCCTGGAACGAGCCATTGGTGTTTGTCGGCTTCTTCCACAGGCAGCCCATCCAATTCACACCGTATCATCACCGTCGGCCCGGGATGCTGCCCTTCATAGACCGCGGCGATCCCATAGCCACCGAGATGGGTCAGCAACTTGTCCGGTACGTAGGAATGTAAGAAATTGGTGATGAGCGTTGAGGTCATGACCTCTGACCCGGCCACTTCCGGGCACGCCGCCAGGGAGCCACGCAGAGTGACCAACATGCCTTCAAGTATGTGGTCATGACGAATATTTTGCATATCTTGATTGTAAGGTGGCGTCCTATTCATGTCCACTGCCGCCAAACTATTGCCTGGAAACTAGGGCGAAACAAAGTCTTGCCGAGCCCCTGTTGGTGTATCTTCCGTTAGCATCTCTCCGACCGATGTGGGGGGCGTCTTGCTGATTCGGCCACCCGCTCCTGCGTATTCCGCAACCATCTCTCGAAGCTGCTTTCCTGGTGGCCAAAAAAGAACGGCAAGAAAAATGGAGCTGATCTAAGGAGTTCCGGTCTTTGCATGACTAATCCCTTACGCATCTATGTATTAGAAAAGCGAGACTATTGCACTGCGGTATCATGGATACTTCACCTACTTAAGAATCTTGAAGCGACTAGGGTTGAGAAAATCTTCTTACGCGGCACGATCAATCATGTCTTTCGTTCTTTTAGTCTGCGAACGCCCTCCCTATTTTTCAACACCCCATCCCATTGTGAGCAGAAGTGCTCACTTTGCTCTCAGTGTTCTCGGTAAAGAGATACGAATCCAAACCGGAAGGTTCGTTGACGCCATCTCGTATTGGGTATAGTGTGTTGACATGCCGTATGAATCCACGTTGACATTCCTATCCCTCGCACCTTCCTGAATTTTTCTGTGCGTCCGATTTCTCTGTCCACGCGCTACGCCTAACCTCTTCTCAGCAATCGCTGGGTGTTTTGCCGTCGATTGTAACGCTGGTCTTCAGATCAGGTTTTTGAGTAGAGGGCATTCCTGACCATCCCGGTCACAGAACGGAGTTCCGCCATGTATCAAGTTGAAGCCCTCTTAGGACTCATGTATCTCTTTTGGGGGGCGGCTGTATGGGCATCCTTTCTAGAAAGCCCGCCCAAGCCTGCATTAGTAAAAACGGAAAGAATGGTTACGGGGTAGGTCATTAGTATTCCTGTCATTGTTGTAGGGAGGATTGCCGATCGGGAAGTGGAGACTTCATTCATGCGACAAGGTGTCCGGGATTATTTGGTGAAGCCGGTTGATGCCAGAACATTCATGGGTTCGGTGACGGATGCCATCGCAAAACGACAAATCTCATGTACCTAGCAAGAATTTCAAACGGACGCCGCATTGTGTTTTCCACGACGTGTGCGTCACTCATTCATCATGTTTACATAAAGAAGATAGGCCATGAAACGCGATCTATTTATCACACGTTCGATTGTCATCGCCTCATTGATGGTCCTTCCGCTAATTCTGCCCATAGGGTCTTCAGCGGCCGAACCGGAGAAAGGGGCAAGGGCTTCACACAACGAAGGGCTTCAATCCATCGCAGTAGAAAGTTCTCAAGACTCCCTGAAGGCTTGTCTTGGCCGCATTCCGTCAGATGCCAGTGCCGGTCAACTCATGTTGGCGGAACAAAATTGCCAACATGTGGCCGATGAAAGGGCCGAGACACTATTGACTTTCTAATTGACGACTCTTATTGGTTCTTCTTCCTCTCTTCGCGCCAATTGTTCGAAGGGAGGGAGGGTGTCAATCAGAGGCAGGCTCACATATGAATATGGGAGAAAAGCTTAGTAGGTTGGCCGCTTACATCGTCCGAGCCCTCGGGTTTCTGTGAATGGTAGTGCCCAAGTTGCGCCGAACATCGGTCTTACTGAGTTGATGCCATAACGATAAGGACACTAATGGAATACATTCTTTTCGAGGGATTTAGGATATTCGATGACTAATGGAGAGATGATAATTACCAATTCTAGAGGAATACACATGAAAAGTTCAGTACTGAAAAATATTGTTGTGGGGATGGTGTGTTTATTGGGTGTTGGTTGTAGTAATGCCGACCCAGGCTCGACTTCAGAATCCCAGGTGACTGGGAAGGATATGGCATTGGATAACAACGCCGTCTCAGAAACAGAACAAGCCCTAGGCGAGGAGACTCTCACGACATATTTGAAGGGGGTCGACGACAAGTTGGCTCAACTCAAAGATAAGCATGCAAAACTCGTCGATCATGTTCAAAAAGAAGGATCAGGGGCTGAGCCGACGGTGGCCTTCAACGCGATTCTTGATGAACTGAAAAAGAAAGGCGAAGAGCTTCAATTTCAAATCGAGGCGATGAAGTCGGCAAAAGGGGAAGACCAACTGGCGCTTCGAGCCGGCATGAATAAAACCTTGGCTGATTTAGCTCAATCTTATGATCACGCGCTCGTTCAGTTTGCTGGATGAAATTGCCGAATGGTGCGGACTGCGGATAGGTACTAAAAGTGTTACGGCTTTTGAACGATTGAATGTACAAGTATGAAGAAAGGGGGCTACATCCTACCCTCCGTGTGTCGATGGTCTCCAAGGAAGATCATTGATAAATCTTCTCAAAAACGTGATTCGGCGCTTTGGCCAATTCAAAGCATGGATGCAGCACATTATCTTTTATGAAATTGCTGTAGGATGCAATTGACCCTGTGTCATCTCCTGCATTAGAAGCCGATCACCATTCAGTATCCTCATGACAACCTCCTGCTTCCCGAGAACTATCGGGGTATGCGGCTTATTACAATACGACGGCGGTACGGAAAAATGTGTTGGCTGTGACCGTTGCGAAGCCGCGTGCCGTAGCCGAGCGATTAGCGTGATCCGTGCGGAGGTGCCTGATGAACCCATCAAAGAGAGAAACGCCTCGAAATTTCAACCCCCAACGTGGCGTATTTTAATAATGCGTTTCCTTGGCCAACCCCTTTAAGAAAATCCAATCCATTGGGAGGGTCAGCTGATTATGAAGCTATCTGAACGTGAAAATAGTCAGGTTATCAAAAAATCGAGGGACGGCGAACCTCCGGTTAGGTATCAAGTCGAAGAACTGTATGCGGCGTTAGCGAAAGTGAAGTCCTCAGAACGCCGTCTTCTTGCCCAATATGCCGTCACGCGGGTGTTGGCTGAGTCCGTCAGGCTGAAGGAGGCAGGGCAGGAGATTCTTCGAGCCATCGGTGAGAGCCTCGGTTGGAAATTGGGCATGCTTTGGAAGGTGGATACGCAAGCTGAGGTCCTTCGGTTTGTTGATCTCTGGCATGCGCCTGCCGTTGAAGCTGCCGCGTTCTGTGAGGATAGCCGGGACCTCACCTTTCAAGTCGGCGTTGGACTTATTGGCCAGGTTTGGAAAAAGGGTTGCCCTCTCTGGATTCCTGATGTGAGTAGAGATCCTGGCTTTCGACGTGCTCCAATTGCCGCCAAGGTTGGTCTCGGTCTTCATGGGTGGTGCGGGTTTCCGGTCTCCAAAGGCGACCGCCTGTATGGCGTGATTGAATTTTTTACGCATGAAATCCTTGAGGTGGAGGAAGATGTGCTTGAGATGATGGCTGACATTGGCATCAAAATTGGACAATTTGTCGACCGACAGGAAGCCAATGAAAATCTTCGCCGCGCGGAGTTACGTCTCCTGGAGGAGGCGAGGCTAGCCGAAGTTGCGCGGGTGCTTGGCGACATTGCACATGACATCAAAAATATGTTGATGCCGGTCGTGACTGGATCGTCACTTCTCGAAGATGAACTCAACGAATTCTATGCACAGTTACCGATTCCAGTTGCCGACGCGGCGGCCCGTAGTCGAGATCTCACGAAAGATCTTATCGAGATGATCAAAAATGGATCAAGACGAATTCAGGGACGAGTCAGAGAGTTCGCCGATTCAGTCAAGGGACTGGCTCGGCCTCCACAGTTCGGCCCCTGCCGAATTGCCGAAGTGGTTTCGAGCGTGTATGCCATTCTCCAGATCCCTGCCGCTGAATGCGGCGTGGTTCTCGGCGTCAAAGATCTCGTGGTCCTTCCTGTCATTCAAGCCGATGAAAGCCGACTCTTTAATGCTTTTTATAACCTCGTCAATAACGCGATAGCGGAAGTTCCTTCCGGCGGGTCCATCAGCGTCCAGGGTCGGACAGCACAGGGAGGGAAGACCATCATTCTGTCTGTCATTGATACAGGAAAGGGCATGCCTTCTGAAGTCAGAGAAAGCCTTTTTACCTACCAAGCGATCAGCCGAAAAACCGGGGGAACTGGATTGGGGACCAAGATTGTGAAGGATGTTATCGATGCGCATGGAGGCAAAATTACCGTTGAAAGCGTACCGGACAAGGGAACGTCGTTTCATATCACGTTACCTGTGGAAGGACCGACTACCCGCACTCTAAGTAAGATGGCGCCTGGGGTAGAGGAAGACCGGATGGCACCATGAGTCCTGCTCATTGGCTTGTAAAAAATGCTCGCCCGCAGGATTGAAAAGAGAGCGGCCGCTGCGTTAGCCAAGGCCGGATACTCACATGTGTGTATGAAATATTTTGACTTCTGTGCCCGAGTGTTATCGGAGGAAGGGTATTTATTCCAACATTCTAATCCAGATGGATCCCTGGCGAGTAATTGGCATTCCTGATTAGTCGCTGGCCAAGAGGTTCTTCCCATTCAGGAGGACGCAACCGCGTTGACCCTTTGGGCACTGTGGCTTTACTACGGAAGCTTAAAAGACATCGAATTTATTCGGCATCTCTATAGCCCGCTCATTAAAAAAGCAGCGGACTTTTTAGTTAGATACCGGGATCCTCAAGCCGTATTGCCGTTACCGTCCTATGATCTGTGGGAAGAGCGTTATGCTTTGCATGCCTATACCGTGGAAGCGGTGATTGCCGGTCTTCGCGCTGCGGCAAATTTTGCCAACCTCTTGCAGGATACCTCACGGGCTGAAAAGTATAATTCTGTGGCCGATGAAATGACGGAAGGGGTGAGCCACCACCTGTACCATGATGGCTTCAAGCGATTTTGCCCGTTCGGGTTCCAGAATAGAGGGAGGGTATCAACTTGATGCAGTCATGGATATCAGCCTCTTAAGTTTGGCCACGCTCGGAGTATTGGATCCCAAAGATCCGAGAATGATTGCCACAGCCCATGCTGTGCGCGAGGAACTGTGGCTCAAGACTCCTATTGAAGGTTGCGCCAGATACCAGGGGGATGTCTACCAGCGTGCAGAGGATAGCCCAAAAGATATTCCCGGAAATCCCTGGTTTATTTCGACACTCTGGCTGGCAGAATATGCGATCGATCAAGCAGAGAATCAGCAGGAGCTTCAAGCGGCCATCCCCTATCTTGAATGGTGTGGAAACAATACGCTGCCTTCCGAGGTCCTGGCCGAACAGGTCCATCCGTCAACGGTTCCCTTCTTTGTGTGTCCCCTCTTACCTGGAGTCATTCTGCTTTACTATGGACCGTCCTCCGATACACGGAAAAGGCCAAGATGCTTTTCAATGGACACGTGTCTTTTGGGGATCCTTTGCGGTTCCTTTCGATGTGGGTTTTCTCATCCTATCATTTGTGATATCCTCAATTCTGAGCGAACAGAACCGATGACATGATGTAGAGGATACTAGGGGCAAGACATGCATAAGCTACTACTCCGGCTCTGGTTGGTCCTTTGGGTCATTACCCTCCCTCTCATTCATATCCATCCTGAAGCCGATCATGCCCACGGAATGTCTGGTCATGTTCATGGGGGCACCTACCATTCGATTCTCGTTAATACTCCTGTTCATGCTCACCAAGGGTATAATCAGGGAGAACACCATCATGATGGTTTTTTCTTTGTTGGAGATGGATTCGAATCCACCCAGGCTCCATTCCATGCATCTCATGATTTTGAAGAGGCGACTTACGGTTTTTCTCTTATCAAACCCTCAATAATCCTGGAGTCGGAAAAGTCAAAAATTTCCCATGATGCGGTCGTGACCGACCAGGTGAAGCTTTTGTATCTGTCAGGCATTTCAACTCCGAATGTCACGTTCCGGAAAAAACTCTTTTCAATTCCTCCCACAACTCTCTCCCCGCGTGCTCCTCCCGTTCCTTCAATGTAACGTCAAGCTGTTCCTGAATCCTCTGGCTCTCGGTCAGCGTGAGGGAACCATCAAGCCCATGTACTGAAACGTTCGTCGTTTTAACAGCAAGGCAATTGTTCCTTCTATTCGTCATTATTCCCGACAATGGTCATCGGGAATCCATTTTTCAGTTTTGAGGATGGATACTCACTCCTGCTAAAGACTGCAGGGGCAGGCGCTAGAACCGGGGTATGATGGAAATAGTGAAAATGGTGGCGGCTTCATCCTTTATTTCCTGGTGAGGTCAACTGAATCGTGATGAGGTGTGCCGTGGTTATCTTTGTCATCCTACTCCTTCCAATGCTTCTGCTTCCGGCATGCTCTGATTCACCTGAACCTCCTAGGGACGTTCGCCCTGAAGTTGCGGGGACGCCGATTGCCTCAGGTCCAGAGTTTTTTCAATTGCCACCGTCCGCACAAGAGCGGATCAAGACGGCACCCGTTCAGGAGCGGTTACTTTCTCAAACGATTACGGCTCCAGGTGGCGTCTCCCTTAATCTTGCGAAAGTGGCCAAAGTATCCTCACGACTGGATGGGCAAGTGGAAGAGGTCTTCGTGCAATTAGGGAATCATGTCAAAGCCAGTGACCCGTTACTCGCCATCGGGAGTCTTAAATTGGACGAATTGGTTCAGGAGTTTTTGGTTTCAACAGTTCAGGTGGATCTTCGCCAAGCCAACTTCGAACGAACACAAAAACTCCATAGCGAACAAATTGTTTCTGAACGACGTCTGATGGAAGATCAGGCTCAATACTTTGAAGCCAAAGCGATCAATCAACATGTCACAGAGAAGCTTCAGAATATGGGGTTATTGCAAAAAGATCTGAACGAACTCTTGCACAGCCATACTATGGAGGGACATCACTATATTATTAAGTCGCCATTGACGGGGACCATATCGAGTCAATCCGTAGTCCTTGGTCAGGGCGTCAGTCCGGGTGATCAATTATTTGAGGTCGTCGACACCCGGGAAGTCTGGGTCTTTGCCAATCTCCCCATCGAACAGGCACAGCGATTTAAAAAAGGGGATCGCGGGACCATTGTGGCCAAAGGTCGCGATCCGATTGAAGCGCCGTTGGCCTATATTGCCCCCGTTGCGGATAAGGCGACGTTGACGATTCAGCTTCGGTTCGATGTTGATAATCGACAGGGATTCTTGAAGCCGAACGAATACGTGGACGTTCGATTAGAAGGAGGGGCGTTGACCATTCTTGCGATTCCAGTGACTGCGCCAATCCTCGTTGAAGGGGTTCGGGGTGTCTTTGTGAAAGATCAACGCGGGTATAGGTTTGCCCCTGTGACGCTTGGCGAAGAAAGTGATGAATGGATCGAAGTTCTAGAAGGTCTGGCAATCGGGCAGGAAATTGTCATTGACGGGGTGTTTGATATGAAAAATGCCCTGCTTAAAGATTCCATCGCAGGAGATTGATCCAACATGGGAATGTTGAAAAAACCCACCATCGGCGTTCTCGCCATTTTGCCATGCTCACGCACTGGAAGTATGCTCCGCGTCTCAAAAGGGCTGCCGCCTGGCTGGATGAATGTTTTGATCATTTCCGAGACCCCTCATATCAGGATTGTTTCAAGGTGTAAAAGGGCTATTCCCGAGAATTAATTAACGAGACCCTACATCTGATGGAACGACTGCTTATCCTCTCCCTTCGTTATAGGTTCTTTACGCTCGTCACTCTTTTTCTGGTCATGGGTGCGGGTGTGTATTCCTTGAGGATGTTGCCTATTGATGCTGTTCCTGACCTTACACCGGTACAAGTCCAGATTCTGACTCGGGCTCCGGCTTTAGGCCCGGTTGAGGTCGAGCAATTCGTGACCTTTCCTATTGAAACCAATTTAAGCGGTCTGCCAGGCCTTAAGGAGCTACGTTCCATTTCTCAATATGGTATTTCGGTCGTGACGGCCATTTTTGAGGATGGCTTAGATCTGTACTTTGTCCGTCAACTCGTCAATGAACGCTTGGCCATAGCTGTTGAGCAGATTCCTTCCGAATATGCGCGGCCCATGATGGGACCGCTGACCACCGGGCTGGGTGAAGTGTATCAATTTACGCTCAGCGGCGAAGGCTATAGTCCCATGGAGTTGCGCACGCTATTGGAATGGGATATCGGGCGTCGTCTGCGTTCGGTTCCCGGTGTGGTCGAAGTGAATATTTGGGGCGGCCTCGAAAAACAATTTCAAGTGATGGTGGATCCCCAAAGACTGCTGGCGATGAAACTGTCTCTCAAAGATGTTTATGAAGCCTTGGAACAAAATAACGCCCTTGCAGGTGGCGGATATATTGTGCATGAACGGGAGCAGTTTCTTATTCGTGGCGAAGCCATGGCCAAAGGGCTGACGGATCTTGGGAAAATCCTTGTGACCCATGCCCCTGGCGGCATTCCCATTTACATCAACGATGTGGCTGTCGTGCAAGAAGGCGCCAACTTAAGAATTGGGGCGGCCACAAGGATGGGGGAAGGTGAAACCGTCATTGGCATGGTGCAGATGTTGGCTGGCGCCAATGCGCAACTCCTCCTCGAGAAAATTAAAGCCCGTGTGAAAGAGATTCAAGCCTCGTTGCCTGCCGGTGTGGTGATCGAGCCCTATTATGACCGGTCCATCTTTGTTTCAAAGGTGATACGCACCGTTCAAAACAACCTGTGGGAAGGCGGGTTACTGGTTATTGCCATATTATTTTTATTCCTCGGAAATATACGCTCAGGATTGATCGTCGCGTCAGCCATCCCTCTCTCCATGCTGATCGCGTTTACCGGTATGCTCAAGACAGGCATTTCCGGAAATCTGATGAGTTTAGGCGCCATCGACTTTGGCCTACTGGTAGATGGATCCGTCGTTATGATTGATAACATTCTTCGAAAGTTGAGCAAGCTGAAGGACCGGTCAGTGGAAGCGAGAGTTCAGGGGATTCAAGAAGCGGCGAAAGAAGTGTTGCGCCCGATTACCTTTGCGATGGGCATAATTATTGTGGTGTATCTTCCAATTTTGACACTCACAGGGGTGGAAGGAAAGATGTTTCGCCCTATGGCCTTCACGGTCATTTTTGCACTGGTTGGATCACTGTTCTTTGCGGTGGCCGCCGTCCCCACACTGGCATTTTGGTTTGCCAAAACTCACACGAACCAAGACGGGACGTGGTTGGTTCGAACGCTTCGCCGGATCTATGAACCGTGTCTTCGTGTGGTCATCCGTCAACCTCATTGGGCAGCTATCTCAGCCGTGGTCCTGTTTGTGGGAAGTTTATTCGTGAGTACGTCGTTAGGGGTGGTGTTTATGCCTCGTTTGGATGAGGGTGACCTGGCGATTCAAGTCTGGCGGTTACCGAGTGTGTCGCTCGATGAATCGGTTGCCACGGCTCTTCAGGTGGAAGCGACCTTGCTAACATTTCCAGAAGTGATCAAAGTGGTTTCTCGAACCGGAAGTCCAGAAGTGGCGACCGATCCTATGGGCATTGAGCTTTCCGATGTCTTCGCGATCTTAAAGCCAAAGACTGAATGGGTGAGCGCCAAGACCAAGGACGAACTGATCGGGAAAATGAAACAGGCCATATTGGCATCGGTTCATGGCGTCGGCCTCGGATTTACTCAACCCATTGAAATGCGATTTAACGAACTGATTGCAGGAACGCGATCAGATGTTGCCGTGAAGATTTTCGGTGAAGATCTCTCGATTCTCCGTACCTATGCCGAGCAAGTGGCTTCCGCGTTACGGACTATTCCCGGGGCGGAGGATGTTAAAGCCGAGCAAGTGGCGGGTGTCCCGCGTATTCGCATTATTGTGGACCGCGCTCAGATTGCCCGCTATGGCATTACGGCTGCCGATGTGTTGACGTACGTGCAAGCGGCCAGGGCTGGGCACCGTGTGGGAACGATCTTTGAGGGCGAACGTCGTTTTGCTTTGGTTGTGCGTCTCACCGAATCATCATCAGAAAGCCCGGCTGCCATCAAAAATTTATTGATCCCGACGCCTCATGGCGAAATGGTCCCGTTGTCGCGTATTGCGCAGGTTGTAGTGGATGAAGGTCCAGCGCAGATTAGTCGCGAAAATAATCATCGCCGAATCGTCGTGGAAACGAATATTCGCGGGCGGGACTTGGGTGGTTTTATGGCCGAAGCGCAACAGACCATTCGTGAACGCGTTGCCCTTCCTTCCGGTTACTATGTGGAATGGGGCGGGCAATATGAACACCTTGATCTAGCCACTCAGCGCTTGTCCCTCATCGTACCCGTCACCTTGCTGTTAAATATTGGCATCCTGACACTCATCTTTGGCACCTTTAGACCCGCATTTCTTATTTTTCTCAATGTCCCCTTAGCGTTGTCAGGAGGAATCCTGGCCCTGTGGATACGCGGGCTGCCGCTTAGCATTTCGGCTATCGTGGGCTTTATTGCCTTGTTTGGCATTGCGGTACTGAATGGTGTGGTTTTGGTTTCACGAATTAGGACATTAGAGGCGCAAGGCCTATCAGTTGAACAGGCGGTGACCCAGGGGGCCTTAGATCGACTTCGGCCTGTGTTAATGACCGCGTTAGTGGCCAGTCTTGGATTTCTTCCCATGGCCCTGGCGACCACCATGGGTGCTGAAGTTCAACGTCCGTTGGCCACGGTGGTGATTGGTGGGTTAGTCACCTCAACCGCGCTCACATTGTTAGTGATTCCAGCTGTCTATCGATATTTTTGTCCGAGGAGACAAGATGAACCGAACACCATCGCTTAATATGTTCAACTCACTCGTGCTGCAGGGACTGATGGGTTGTGTCTGTGTGTGGGCCATGGCCGGAACAGAGGTCTGGGGGGAAGATATTAACGCTCAGCCCTATACGCTTCAAGAAATTATCGCTCTGACTCTCACATATAATCCCACCATTGATTTGGGAAAAGGCATGATCGACGAAAAAGCCGGGCAAGAACTCACGACTCATAAATACCCCAACCCGACGTTCGGTGTGCAAAGTGGTTATGGACGAGTCCAGGAACCCCGAGGGCCCTCATTGATCGAACGATATTTTTCGCTGAGCCAACCTTTGGAATGGCCAGGCACTCGCCTGGCCCGCCAAGAAGCGGCGGAGGCTGGAGTCAAGAGCGCTCAAGCAAGCTTGGAAGAAACACAGGTGAATGTCAAAGCAGAGGTGACGCGAACTTTTTATGAATTACTCTTAGCCGAAACCTTAGCTGACTTGGCATCGCGATTGTTGAACACCGTCATGGAATTAGAGGAAGCGGTGAAACGTCGTGTGGAGTCGGGAGAGGCTCCTCCTTTCGAGCTGGTGAAGGTCAAGGTGGAATCACTACAAGGCCAAAAGCAGGTGAGTCAAGCCAAAGGGAAAGTTCGAACGACCAAAGTCGCCCTAAATCAACTCACAGCTGGCCATCTTGGGCAAGCCTTTACGATTCAAGGAGATTTTGAGTCAGTCATGGTCGATTTGAATGAACAAGGGTTGATCGAATCAGCCTTTCAACAACATCCCGCAGTACGAAAATTTCAACAATTTATTGACGTGGCCAATGCTCAATACGATCAAGAGCAACACGCTCGTGTGCCAAATGTCATCATTAGCGGTGGCTATCAACGGGATGCTGGTCGGGAAGGATTTGTCGGCGCGCTTTCTGTTCCCTTGCCGCTTTGGGATCAGCGGCAGGGTGAGATTGCCAGGGCGTTAGGACTTCGCCGTCAGGCCGAGGCGAATCTTCAAAAGGCTAAAATTCGACTCAAAAGAGGAATCGCGGAGCAAGTAGAAATTTCAAAGACAGCCTCGGCTCAGATCAACACATTCGAGAAAGGTTTGTTGAAACAAGCGAAAGAAGCTCTTCGTATTGCTCAGACCAGTTTTGAATTTGGTGAGGCCAGTTTACTCGATGTGTTAGATGCCCAACGAACGTTATGGCAAGCTTTTCAAGGGTACGCACATGCACGGTTTGATTTAGCCATCGCCATTACAGAACTCGAACGATTAGTCGGAAAGGAATTGTAGGAAATCTTCGGCCAAGTACAACACAGAAGCCCTCATGTTCTGCGATGAGAATAGACAGGATAGCATTGAGGATAAGTTCTTATAAGGTTGGGAAAATCACGGTAAAGACAGATCCTTCTCCTATCTCACTCCGCACATCGATTGTTCCGTTATGGGCTAGGACAATTTCTTTGGCTATGGCCAAACCTAATCCAGTCCCACCACTCTCCCGATCTCTTGCCTGATCGGCTCGGTAGAAGCGCTCAAAAATATGAGGAAGATGCTTTGCTGGAATTCCTGATCCGGTATCTTGCACTGTGAGTTGTACAGAATCCACTGAGGATTGCATGGATATGGTCACTGATCCACCCCGAGGCGTATGGCGAATGGCATTGTCGAGTAAATTAATCACCAGTTGTTTGAGCTGGCCGACGTCTCCACGGACGGGGGGAACGGTTTGAAGTTGCGCGGTGAGGAGACAGCCTTTTCCCTCTGCAAGTATAGATAATTCCGAAACCAATTCGTTGATTAAGGGTTCCAAGAGAACAGGTTGTAAATCAATTGGAGGATGATCCCCGGCAAAGCGGGTGAGGGTCAACAGGGATTTGACCAACCGGGCAAGGTGTTCCACTTGACCCAAACTTGTGGCGAGCACGTCCTGATATTCTTTGGTTGAACGTTCTCGTTGTAAGGCCACCTCCACATTTCCTTTCATGGCGGTGAGAGGAGTCCTCAATTCATGGGCGGCATCTTCAACAAACCGACGTTGCGACTCAAACGTTCGCTGTAACCGTTCGAACATGTTATTGAAGCTCGTGGCCAATTGCTGAAATTCTTCGTATGGAGCATTCAGAAAGACGCGGGTATCGAGAGATTGGGCTGAGACGTTGGCGGCAGTGTGTCCAAGGGTCTCTACGGGGGCAAGAGCCATACGGGCGATCCACATACTGCCCACCCATCCAAACACGACCATTCCGATGGTTGCCGTTCCCAGCGTGATGATCAGCCAGTACAATGTTTCATTGACTAGATCCAATGAGGTCTGGGTTTGAAGGATATATTCAACCCGTCCTTCGGCGGCGATCGGAAAAGAGATCCTTCGCACGGGGGATCCTTGCGTATGGGTAAGGGTTTCGTAGATAGTTTGACCCTCTAACACCTGAATTTTTAGGACGGGATCCAGTTGAGTAACAACTCCCACCCCCTTTCCTTTCCATTGCACGGTGCCTTCCCGATTTAAAACCACGCTGTCACGAATGGCCTCACGTAGTTCGTGATTTTCCTTTTCCATATGGTCATCATCATCTGTTTCTTCAGATGAATTCTTTTGACGAATTTCTTCAATTTCACCTGTTTCTTTTTTGACTTGATGAGCCTGTGATTGAACCATCGACCATAACTGTGCATCGATATGCCGATGTAGCAGAAATGAAAGGGCGCTATAGAGGGACACTCCAAATGTGAGAAGGAGAATGGTGATAAGGGCGACGCTCGACCACCGAATACGTGCGTGGAAGGAAGCCATAAATTATGTGTTTGGGGCTTTCATGACATAGCCCACCCCGCGAACCGTGTGAATGAGGGAGGCTGCGGAATCTTGCTCAATCTTTGCCCGAAGCGAACGGATGTGGACATCGACGATATTGGTCAGGTTGTCATATTGTATGTCCCACACATGTTCAATAATAGCGGATCGGGTCAACACCCGATTTTCGTTTCGCATCAGGTATTCCAAAATCCCATATTCTTTATTCGTGAGTGTCTGTTCCTGTCCCGCTCGCCATACCTGGTGTGTGACGGGATCCAGTTCCAAGTCTCCGACTTTCAGACGGATGGCGGACTGCCCACTCCCTCGACGGAGAAGGGAGCGCATCCTGGCTAATAGTTCAGGAAAAGCAAAAGGTTTCGTGAGGTAGTCATCGGCTCCCATGTCTAACCCTGTGACCCTATCGTCTACGGCATCTTTTGCCGTCAAAAGAATAATTGGAACGGATTTTCCCTGGGTCCGCAAACGTCGACAGATCGACATGCCATCAAGGTTAGGCAACATGACATCCAAAATAATTAAATCATACGGGATGGCGGTGGCCATGACGTATCCTTCTTCTCCATCTGCGCTCAGGTCGACGGCATACCGCTCTTCTGTCAATCCTTTCACGATAAACCCTGCCACACCTGAATCGTCTTCAACTAATAGAATTCGCATGATTTTCTTGTAAGAGAATTTAATCGTCTTGGTGACGTTTGGCAACGCTTGACGGACAATTTTCTGAAATACTTCGTTTTCATTTTAGTCAGGAGATGTTCAAGCCCGTGCTCCATTGTCACGGAATAATCCAAAAAAGACATTACCTATGACAAGAAAACAGCCCAGAAGTAATCCTCCGACACCAATAGAAGCCATTGTCTCTGTTACGACATGAGAATGAGCTGCACTCCGTCCCATTGAAGGGGCCAGGACAAACATCGTAAGCCAGGCCAATGAATAGAAGCTGCTCAGGCCAAGAAAAAATGAGGTGACCGTCTTCAATTTCGGTTTGAGATCAGAAAACATCACGAGAAACACCAATCCCAGTGCAAAAGCGGCTATACCTGTGGCGTGAAAATGCGCTCGTTGTGCAAAACGCCAAATTTTGTCTGGACTCTTGGCATCATGAACGGTGGGGTTTGAGGCAATGCCTTCAGTAATATAATTTTTGAAAAAGTCCTCGTTAACACCAAATGTTATTCCCATGATGATGCCAAACAAGAGTCCACATAGTACGAGAGCCAGTCCTACCTTTACCAGTTTCAATTCATTATTCATGTGATTTCCCCTAAAGCCAATGGCCATAGCCATCGAGTTCGTTTGATTTTTTAACTGTGCAGTTATTCCACCGGAGGAGTGGCACACCGGCTCATTGAGCCGGTGTGCCGTTGTGTTAATCCTTGTCTTTCCCTTCAGAATTATCCTTTCCATCTTGATCTTCGACTTCACTGCCTAGCAATTCACCAGACTGTGCATCAATCTTGATTTCGGTCACTACACCGGGTGTGCTCGCGATTTCAATTTCGTACACCGCCTGTCCATCTTCATTCTCGAGCTCGGCTTCGAGAACCTGACCAGGAAATTTGGCTTTCGCTGTGGCGATTGCCTCCTCCATGGACAGTTTGGCTGTCAGTAGTCCGTCTTTTGCTCCATGTGTGCCCTCGGAACTCATGGCTAACCCCCAGATCAACAAGACTCCACCGGCGAGCATTGGAGCAATCAGGTAATTGGAACGTTTCATGGAAAAACCTCCTTAGTAAGATGTAAATGTCTACGTTGACTCATGACATAACCATACCCCGTCAACATGAAGAGGCCATGAAGTTAAAATGAAGATTTCTTTATACGTGACGGAAAGGAAGGGAAAAAAGATCAGAACATTAATGAAAGATCCCAATTGTTGGACTTCTTTGGGTAAGGTGACTTCCCAATTACTACCTATAGCAGGGCTTAATATTCAAGGGAGGAAATAGAGCAGGATAGGCTGGGTTTTCCTCTGTTTTATTGTTTCGTGCTCTTCTTGATAGTGCAAGAAACTCTCTTTGGGTAATTGGCGCAAGCCTGAGAGGTGATCGACCATGACCATAGTAAAATTGGTCTCATTCGATCATAGTTCTCCTCAACTTGGTGGCATGCAGTGTGCGTGTTTTGGCAGTTAATACAATGATCGTGAATCAACCCACTATTCGCCTACCCCGGATGATTCCCATTTTAATGAAACTGGGTTGGGCTTAGTCGACCCTCAACGAAAAGTCATTTTCTTTTTTGGAAAATATCTTCATCATGACTTCATGTCATCTTCATGTTGTCTAGGTAAGCTTGTGAGCGATTTGAGAAGGCTTCTACTAGGAGCACAACAACCTTAAACGTGGAGGGAATGTCATGAAGAACGTGTTATCAGTTTTAACCATTGTTGGGTGTCTGTTCGTTTCGGTGAATGCCATGGCGGCTGACCCGTTAAGTTTGCCAGCTGGCTTGAATGCGAAAGCTCTGAAGCATAATGAAGAGGGTATGGCGTTTTATCATGCGAGGAAGTTTGAGCACGCACTCGAACATTTTGACGCCTCAGAAGGCCTTGAGCGGTCTGTGCAAGTGTACTTTAACGAAGGGTTGACCTACGACCAATTAGGGAAGGCGGCCAAAGCCCGAATGCATTTCCAGGAAGCCCAACGACTTGAGCAGGAACATGCTATGCGCCAACTGGATTCTCCTATTTCGAAAGCCGAGGTGTTAAGGAAATACCAATTAATGCATAAATAGTCATGCATAAGATTCATGGTGGAATGGAATCGGACTAGAAGCGTGATTCCTCAAAATCAGGAAGGAATTTCCGATTGGTTCATTCTGAGTATGAAAGAGGATGAGCTGCCATAGTCAGCTCATCCTCGCATGCTCGGCTTGGATTCGTGTTCTGAGAGATCAAGATTGGCCGGGATCACTATGGAAATCTTTCATTCAATGTGCAGTGGCATAAACTCGAAAATTAATTCTGAAGCTATCTTCTTGCTCAAAACCTTTGTTGAGAGGGGTGAGAAAGGAAGAAACCAAATAAACACCGGATTTGAATGGGAACAACGATTAGCGGGTGTAGGGGCGAAAGCCTTTGTGCCCCATGTGGCTATCTACTATTCAGCTTTCCGATTCTACAATTGATGTATGTGGTTGGACCTTCTTATCTGTGTCGCACCGACCCGTGGGTGCGTATTCGAGGACCGTTCCTTCCTTGAGATAGAAAATATTATTGCACACGATACTGCTGCTTGAGCATGTAATGAAGGCGTCTTCTTTCACGAAGTCACCAATAGTATTTGCTCCCGCCTTGCTAAAGCATTCCTGGAAGTCATAGCCATATGCATAGTTCCGTATTTCGGTGCCGTTGTCGGTTGTCGTGCGGAACATCGGTACCGTCATGAAAAAACCATGCGTGTCTAATGCCTCAACTGAGACTCCGGCCCAGGCATTCAAATCGGCTTGTCGCACTGTCGGTGTCGTGGCACAGCCTAGGGCAAGGAAAATGGTTGCCAAAGCCATGGCTTGTTTCAGGAAACCAATGTTCTCTCCTATCTTCTTGCCTCTTGTATTCATCTGTCCCCTTCTTCTACAAAATGGAGGCGTGCAATTTCCTTAAATCATGACGTGATGAGAGCCTATGTCCAAGCTTTCATGAATTGAATTACATGAATTCAGACCATATGAGAAATGGTGTAGGAGATCAAGGGGAAAGCTATTTTCCCTTTCCTTTTGCGCAATGCGACCATACCTTCATCTTGTCAATCTGGCTGGAGTAAGAGATAATGGAATTATACATTATGCCCATTATTCGATCTTCCCCATTTTCAATTCCGCTTACCCGTCGTGCCTTGTTCAAGCTCGGCGGGCTGTTCACGGCCGGAGCCATGTTGCCTGGCTGTGATCTGGGATCGATGTTCGCGGTTCCGCCAAGAGACACGGTCTATTTCACCCCCAATGATAAATTTTATACGGTCAATTTCATGGATGCGTCTTACAATTTCACGCGAGATTTGGATGTGGAGCAATGGAAACTGG
Source organism: Nitrospirales bacterium (assembly GCA_040904705.1). GTDB lineage: Bacteria > Nitrospirota > Nitrospiria > Nitrospirales > UBA8639 > Nitrospira_E. Next base: position 23,911 of record JBBDSY010000019.1, read on the forward strand.
TGGTCAAGGGGGCCGTCCAAAATCGTCGGGTGATGAAATGGCGTGATCTCTTGAATCGTGAATCCTTTGATCAGGCCGTAACGCTGATGTGTATCGATACCCTCCCTGGTGGCACGAGTTTAGGCACGGCGATGTGGCGTGGTGTCTCGCTGAAACAACTTCTGAAAGAGGTGGGAGCGGATGAAGAGACGTCGCGAGACGTTATCTTTCGTGCGGCGGATGGGTACCACGATAGTATTCCATTTTCACGCGCCATGGAAGATGACGTAATGTTGGCGTATTTAATGAATGGGGAAAAACTGCCAAAGGAGCATGGCTTTCCCGTGCGTTTAATCGTGCCGGGACTTTATGGCATTAAAAATGTGAAATGGATTACCGAAATCGAAGTCTATAACGGAGATTATCAGGGCTATTGGCAGCAAAAGGGTTGGACGGATGATGGCACCATCCATATCTTTTCCCGAATTGATAGCCCGGGCCATTATCAAGCGTTACAGGGGCAGTCTCAACGTTTGCGGGGCATTGCCTATGGTGGGCCGGAAACGATTCGGGAGGTGCAACTGAGTTTTGACAAAGAAAAGACGTGGGTGTCGGCTGAATTAGAAACGCCACTTTCCCCGTATACGTGGGTCATTTGGAATTATGATTGGATGGCACCTCAGGCGGGAAAACATATGGTGTCGGTGCGGGCTATCGATGCCCAGGGAAAGGTCCAGACGGCCGAGATCGCGCGTCCACAACCGGCGGGAGCCACAGGGCTCCATTCTATTGTGGTCGATGTGTTAACCGTCTAAGCGTTAGCTGCAGGTTTTTTGGTGGTCGTGCGAATCGAAAGTTCTTGAAGTTGTTCAGGGCTGACGGTGGAGGGCGCATGTGTCATGAGGCACTGCGCTTTTTGTGTTTTGGGGAAGGGGATGGTATCCCGAATCGATTCGGTTTGGCCTAGGAGCATGATTAAACGATCCAATCCTAGCGCGATTCCCCCATGAGGCGGCGCACCCGACTCTAGGGCATTCAACAGAAAACCAAATTTTTCGCGGGCTTCATCTTTAGAAATCTTCAGTAAGTCAAAGACTTTTTCTTGGAGGCGTGGGGAATGTATACGGATGCTCCCTCCTCCCACCTCAAAGCCGTTCAACACGAGATCATAGGCTAACGTTTTGGCTTGTAAGGGATGACTGTCTAACAACGGGGTATCTTCGGGGTGTGGGGCCGTAAAGGGATGATGGAGAGCGACATGCCGTTGGCTGGCTTCATCATATTCAAACATCGGGAAATCTAAGACCCATAAGGGTTCCCATCTGGTTTTGTCCACGAGTTGAAGTTCTTCGCCAAGAAGCAACCGCAGCCTGCCCAAAACCTGGTGGACCACAGCGGCTTGGTCTGCCACAAAAATTAATAGATCGCCAGGATTCGCGGAAGGCAGGGCCTTTCGTAAGGCGTCAGTATTAAGGAATTTTGCGATCGATGAGTCCAACTGTCCGTCGTCACTAATTTTGACCCAGGCCAATCCCTTCGCCCCAAACTCTTTGGCAGTATCGATCAAATTGTCAATCCGGTTTCTGGTAAAGGCGCCGCCTTTGGGAATGACCAGTCCTTTGACCATGCCGCCGCTTTCGATGGCGCGACGAAAGACCTGGAACTCACAGGTTTTGGCGAAGGATTCGAGGTCTTGCAGCGTGAGATCAAAACGAATATCAGGCTTATCGGTTCCATAGCGACCCATGGCTTCCTCAAACGTCAGGCGTGGGAAGGGGGTTGGAAGGTCGATTTGTTTGGTTTCCTTGAAAACTAATGTGATCAGATCTTCGATGAGTTGGATAATATCTTCTCGATCCACGAAGGACATCTCCAGGTCGATTTGGGTGAATTCCGGTTGGCGGTCCAGTCGAAGATCTTCATCGCGAAAGCATCGGGCAATTTGAAAGTAGCGATCAAGTCCGCCAATCATCAGGATTTGTTTGAAGAGTTGAGGCGATTGTGGGAGAGCGAAAAATTCACCTGGGTTTACCCGACTGGGTACGAGATAATCGCGGGCTCCTTCCGGGGTACTTTTTGTGAGAATCGGAGTTTCCACTTCAAGAAATTGTCGTTCATGAAAGTATTGCCGAGTGAGGTGTGAGACCTGGCTCCGCAGGTGAAGGAGTTGTTGCATTTTTGGCCGCCGAAGATCCAGGTATCGATGTTCAAGTCTCAGGGATTCCGAGGTGTGGACATCGTCTTCAATGGAAAAGGGGAGGGGGGTGGCTTCATTGAGCAGGTTCAGAGTCTGGGCTCGGATTTCAATGTCTCCCGTTGGAATATGAGGATTTTTCGATTCATCCGGACGTGCAGAGACTTTTCCAGTGACGGCGATGACGTATTCATTTCTCAATCGATCGGCAATCGCATGCAGCGGGGTATTCTCCACAGAGTCAAAGACGAGTTGGGTGAGACCATACCGGTCCCGAATATCGATAAAGATCACGCCGCCATGATCACGTCGGCTGGCGACCCAGCCGGCTAAGGTCACCGTTTGACCGACTTGGGCGAGAGATAATTCCCCGCAATGATGAGAGCGCTTCATAAGGATGGCACTTCTAGATTTCTTACATGTGCGGGCACGACTTGCTTGGCAATCACTTTCATCCCTACTCCGTCGAAAAAAAAATTATCGTGTTTTTGTGGTTGGTCTTCTTGGGGTTCGTTGGGTGCTGGGGGTGGCCCTTATACTTTTGGGTTTCGGCTTACTCGTTTTGTGTGCGGTACGTGACGGTGTTCCTGCCGTTGCCAAAAGTTGCCGCAGGTCATTTGCTTCATTATCGGTCAGATATCGCGTTTTACCGGGAAGAAGTTTCCCAAGATTCAGCGGGCCAAATTGAACTCGTTTTAAGCGAATCACGGGATGGCCGATATGGTCAAACATGCGTTTGACTTGATGCTTTCTACCTTCATGAATGGTAATTTCAATCCAAGAGTTCGCTTGAAGTTTTCCAGCTTTTTTGACTTTGGCTGGTGCGGTTTGTCCATCCTCTAATGCCACTCCACGACGAAGTTGTTGGAGGTGGGCTTCCTCCAACACGCCCTTCACTTTCACGAGATAGGTTTTTTGAACGTGATGGGTCGGGTGGAGGCAGGCCTGAGCAATATCCCCGTTATTTGTGAGCAGTAAGAGCCCTTCACTGTCCCAATCAAGCCGGCCAACGGGGAATAACCGTAGGGATGGTTTGGGCATTAATTGTTTGATCGTTGGGCGGCCGTCGGGATCATGTAAGGTGGAAAGGTAGCCGGCCGGCTTATTCAGCATGACAAACATATCCGGAAGTTTTGTCTTGAGATGACGACCATTGACTTTAATGTGATCATGAAGGGGGTCAACTTTGGTTCCCAGAGTCATGACGGTTTCGCCGTTGACGGTGACCAACCCATGTCGAATAAAGTCTTCCGCCTTTCTTCTTGAGGAGATTCCTGAACCCGCAATGATTTTTTGTAAACGCACCAGTTGAGTCTCAGTTGTCATGATTATTCCCACTCAATGGTTGCTGGCGGTTTGGAGCTAATATCGTACACGACGCGGTTCACTCCGTGAACTTCATTGATAATCCGATTGGACATTTTGGTTAACACAGAGTGGGGAATGTCCGCCCAATCGGCTGTCATGCCATCGGTGCTGGTGACGGCACGAATGGCCACGACGAATTCATAGGTCCGTTGATCGCCCATGACCCCGACGGTTTGTATGGGCAGTAGCACCGCAAAAAATTGCCAAATGGCTCTGGATAAGCCCGCTTGTTCAATTTCATCGCGTACAATGGCGTCAGCATCTCGAAGGATGGTTAGGCGTTCTGTTGTGACGGCACCCAGGATACGAATGGCCAAGCCTGGACCTGGAAATGGTTGTCTCCAGACAATCGGTTCGGGTAAGCCCAGTTCCAAGCCTAATTGACGGACTTCGTCTTTAAAGAGTTCTCGAAATGGCTCGATGAGTTTAAATTTCATCCGTTTGGGGAGCCCACCAACATTGTGGTGGGATTTAATGGTGGCCGACGGGCCATTGACGCTGATGCTCTCGATGACATCTGGGTAGAGGGTGCCTTGAACGAGGAAGTGGACGCTTCCCATCGCCGCGGCTTCATATTCGAATACCTTAATGAATTGACGACCAATAGTTTTTCGCTTGCGTTCAGGGTTCGTCGTGCGCCCCAGTGCCGAGAGAAAGGTTGACCCATGATCAGCAATACGTACCGGCATGTGATAGGACGAATCAAAGGTTTTCGCTAATTGCGTCACTTCATCCTTACGCATGAATCCATTATCAATGAAGAGACAGGTGAGTTGATGGCCTATCGCCCGGTGAACGAGAACCGCAGCGACGGTTGAATCCACGCCGCCACTGAGTGCGCAGATGACTTTTCCCTGGCCGACTGTCTGCCGGATCTCTGCGACGGCCTGATCAATGAAAGAACCCATGGTCCATGTCGGCTTACAGAGACAAATCTGACAGACAAAGTTCTTGAGGATGGTTGATCCATGTTGTGTATGGGCGACTTCTGGGTGGAATTGAATGCCAAATAATTTTTGCGCGCCCTCCACCATTTTCATGGCTGCGATTGAGGCATGGGCGGTATGAGCAATGGCTTGAAATCCTGAAGGCAATCGTTGGACGACATCTCCATGTGACATCCAGACCGGGAAAGATTTTTTGCCTTTGATTCCCTTCAACAGATCATCAGCGTTATCAATGAGAAGGTCTGCCCTACCAAATTCCCGTTGGTGAGTAGAGTCGACGGTTCCTCCGCAATGATGCGCGATGAGTTGCATCCCGTAGCAGATGCCCAATATGGGGATTCCTAATTTGAGTATTTTGCTATTAAATTTTGGGGCATGGGCCTGTGTGACACTGGCCGGACCTCCAGAGATTATTAAGCCCTTAGGCTGATATGCAAGGATGTCCTGAACAGAGGATTGGGCTGGGAGAATGACCGAAAAAACGTGAAATTCTCGAATCCGTCGTGCGATGAGTTGAGTGTATTGTGACCCAAAGTCCAGGATGACAATGGTATCTTGATGGGAGTGCATAGGTGTCACGCAGGTACATAAGATCTGATGTCCTCGGCGAGGAATCGAGTCTCAGTCAGCCCGATAATTCGGGGCCTCCTTTGTAATAATGACATCATGCACATGGGCTTCGCGAAGGCCTGCAGAGGTCAATTGCAGAAAACGAGCCTCACGTTGTAATTCAGGAATCGTTCGGCAACCGCAATAGCCCATTCCGGCCTTCAGCCCTCCTACCATTTGATAGACTAGGCCTGACAAGTTTCCCTTATAGGGGACACGAGCTTCAATGCCCTCTGGGACGAGTTTGGATGTTTCACGACCTTCCTGCAAGTACCGATCTTTCCCTCCACGTTCCATGGCACCTAATGAGCCCATCCCGCGATATTCTTTGTAAGTTCGGCCCTGATACAACACGGTTTCTCCCGGTGATTCTTCGGTGCCCGCAAACAAGGAGCCAATCATGACCGCAGAGGCTCCTGCGGCCAGGGCTTTGGTGATATCACCGGAATATTTGATGCCCCCATCAGCAATCAAAGGGACACCATGTTCTTTTGCCACCCTTGCACAATCGGCCACGGCGGTAAGCTGGGGAACGCCAGCGCCTGAGACGATTCGCGTCGTACAAATGGACCCTGGGCCAACACCAACTTTAATGGCATCAGCGCCCGCCTGAATAAGGTCTTGGGTCGCTTCAGCTGTCGCCACGTTCCCAGCAATGAGTTCAAGGTTTGGATATTTGGCTTTAATGGCTTTAACCTTGTCGAGGACACTCTGGGAATGACCGTGTGCCGTATCAACGACGACGACATCAATGCCAGCTTTCATGAGCCGCTCCAAACGGTCTTCGACGTCAGGTCCCGTTCCAACGGCAGCCCCGACTCGTAGCCGTCCGTGCTCATCCTTGCAGGCAAATGGGTATTTAATCTTTTTTTGAATATCTTTAATGGTAATCAGTCCCTTTAATTCAAATTGGTCATTGACGACTAATAATTTCTCAATGCGATGTTCATGAAGAATAGCTTGTGCTTTTTCGAGACTGGTGCCTTCTGGAGCCGTCACGAGTTTGTCCTTGGTCATGGCCTGGCCGACTTTAATGTCCATGCGGTTTTCAAACCGGAGATCACGATTGGTCAAAATTCCTACCAACTTGTTCCCCTGCGTGACAGGGATTCCTGAAATTCGATAGGTGGACATAAGATGGTGGGCATCGCGGATGGTATGGTCCGGTGAGATAGTAATGGGCGAAAGAATCATCCCACTTTCAGACTTTTTGACTTTATCCACTTCGGCGGCTTGGCTATCTGGTGGTAGTGCCCGGTGAATGATCCCCATCCCGCCTTCTCGGGCTAAAGCAATGGCTAAGCGTCCTTCCGTTACAGTATCCATGGCGGCGCTTATTAAAGGGATGTTAATGCGAAGATGTTTGGTCAGTTGGGTAGAAGTTTCAACGTCGTTAGGGACGATATTCGACCGTCGCGGTGTTAAGACCACATCATCGAACGTGAGCCCGACTCGTAATTGTTGTTCCCACATAATTATGGATTGTAGATCAGTAGAAGGTTATTCCAGGGGTTCGGTATGGGCCCTGAAATCAAAAGTATTCACCATCATAAATTTCTTCAAGCGTGCCGTCAATTTACACATTGGAAGTCCTGTAGGACAGTCTTAGAATGAAAGACTAGGAGATGATCGTCGGCACTTCGTCAGATTGTCGTGGAGAGGTTGACGATATTTGTAGCCCGGGTTCATGGAGAAACCAGGGCCATTGCGAATTCATCTGCTCGTGTGGTTCGGGTGACTGAACCGAAGTCGTGTTTGGTTGTTACTCCGAAGCTTCAGGAATAAATGCCAAAGCTTCCTCTTCCTGGAAGTGGTCTTCTGCTTCCTCAGCTGGCATAAACTCTTGAACGCGCATATTGCCGCTATCAACGGCAAAGACATGGCCGCGGCTATCGACCCCTAATCCATAGGGAAAGTTGAATTGTCCTTGATTGGTACCAAACCCGCCCCATTGCGTTATGAAATTGCCATCTCGATCGAATTTTTGCATGCGTTGATTGCCGGTATCACTCACAAAGACATCGCCGGCTTCATCAACGGTAACACCCCATGGCGAACGAAATTGCCCTGGTTCTTGCGCTTGGGCACTACTGGCATGGCCGGGTCCGATGCCTCCGCCCCATTTGGTGAGTAACTGGGGAAGCACGTTTGAACTTGTATCGAATTTTTGTACGCGGTGATTACCCATATCCACCACATAGACGGTGCCATCTGTTTGATCCACTGCAATGCCTCTTGCAAAGTAAAACTGCCCGTCATTGTTGCCAAAGCTTCCCCATTGCATAATGAATTCACCAGTTTCATCAAATTTTTGGACACGGAAATTGGCACTATCCACGACATAGAGATAGCCACGAACGCGGTCTGCGGCCACGCCCCAGGGTGCATTGAATTGGCCTTCCCCATTTCCGCGAGAACCCAATTTCATGATGTAATGTCCGAGTTTTCCATCGAATTTTTGAATGCGATGATTGTTCGTATCCGCGACGAAAACATTTCCATTACCATCGCACGCGATGCCGGTCGGATTATTGAAATTGCTGTTTGCTGAGCCGAAGTTTCCCCATAAGAGAATGAAGTTGCCGTTTCGGTCAAATTTTTGAATGCGATTGTTCCCGTTATCCACGACAAAAATTGATCCTTGTCGATCAATTGCCATTCCATACATTGGACTAATAAATTCTCCCCCATGAAGGAGAGAAGCTCCACGCCCCGGTTTGCCCCATTTGGTCACACAAATATACCCTGAGGTATTGAGAAGAATGCTGGCGCTGGCAGGAACGGAGACGTTGTTGTTGGCATCTTTGAACCAGACATAGGCGGTTTTGGTGCCATCAGAGGGAGAGGTGGTGAACGGAATGGTGGCACCGAATTTTTGTTCCGGTTCGACTTCCACCCATCCTGGCATTGTGGCACTTGGCGTCATGGGATTTTCGGAAATGAAATAAGCTGCGACACCACTATCCACGTCTTTGGCAGAAATCGTGGCAACCATATCCGGGCTATTGGTCATATAGGATCCATGGTTGAGTACGATATCTGGATTTTGTGGAGCCGCCACATCAATAAGAACAGGAATCGCCGTTTGTTCTTCAGAGAGTCGACTTTCCGCTTCATCTTCGGTGACCGCCGTGAGGGCATAAAAGTACGGGGTGTTATTGGTCAAGCCGCTATGATTATAAGGAGTGGTGACCCCTTCAATCTTGGTTGAGGTTTCAATGGTGATATTGGGATCGGTACTGAAGTACAAGTTGTAACTGACTGCATCGGGTAATTCTAACCAACTCAGAATATTTTCAGTATCGCCAGGCTTGACCGCCAGATTAATCGGGGTGGAGAGGTCGGCTGCGTCCGGTTTTTCTTGTTTGCCGCGCTTTAATTCCTCTTCAGTTGGAGCAAATTTGGTTAATCGGTGATTTCCGCTATCGATGACATACACATACCCTTCCCTATCCACGGCAATCCCTGAAGGGAAATTTAGTTGGCCTTCAGTAAGGCCACGGTTGCCCCAGGAGCAAAGATAGGTGCCATTGGGTTCGAATTTTTGGACTCGGTGATTCCCACTATCCACGACATAGATATACCCTAACGGGTCGCAGGCGACACCCCATGGTGACTTGAATTGACCGGGAGCATTGCCTTCTTTTCCCCATTTCAATAGAAAATTCCCACGGGAGTCGAATTTTTGAATGCGATGGTTGCCTTCATCCGCGACGTAAATATTGCCCACGAAATCAACGCCAAGACCTCTAGGGTAAAAGAATGCTCCATCGTATCCACCATCACGGCCCCAGGTGAGAACGGCTGTACCATCAGCCAGGAATTTTTGCACCCGAGCATTACTCGTATCGGAAACAAATAAGTTGCCCTGCGAATCTGTCGTGATTCCCCAAGGCACATCAAATTTCCCAGCTTCAGCCCCCCTCCAGGCAAAACCGAATTTCCCCCAGGAATTAATGATGTTGCCTTCTGAGTCGAATTTTTGGATCCGGTTATTGCCGCTGTCGGCTACATACACGTCTCCTTCCGGTGATGTGGCTATTCCCCGCGGGTAATAAAAACTTCCTTCGGAAGAATCAGGGTCCTCTCCCCAGCGGGAAACAAATTTCCCGGATTTATCGAATTTTTGGATCGAATGGTTGTCGGTATCGCCCACATAAATGTTTCCGTCTTTGTCGACCGCAATGCCGGTGGGCGATTTAAATTCACCATCATCAAAACCTTCACATCCGATCTGCATGACGGTGAGATAGGGTGAGGGAATCGACATGACTTCCTCAGAGATTGGACTTTCTCCCCCTTCAGTGACCACAGTGATAGCGTAGTGATAACAAAGATTATTCGCCAAATCGTTGTGGACATAGGGCGAAGCCACTCCTTCAATACAAGTGGCTGTCTCTTTTTTGATATCGACTGTGGGGATGAAATCTTCTGGTGATGCAATGGGCCGGGAGAGGTCGCAGGGTTTAATTTGTACCCCTTTGGTTGTGATGAAATATAAGTTGTAATAGAGGGCTTCAGGTACGGGATCCCAGGTTAATGTGGTTCGACCGTGATCAGGATTGGCACGGACATTAGATGGAGCTGCGGGGAGTGCGTCGTCTTGCCCTTGTCCCGCGCCCCAATCTTCGTTCTCATTGTCAATTGTCAGAATATTGAATGGTTGCCAATTTCCGAAAAATACGGTCTGGAAAAATTTTGTGGTCATACTGTTCCCCTAAAATAATTGAAAATCACCAAACTTTTTAAATTTTTCTAATAAATACAATGACTTAGGTGGAAAGTCTATCAGGGAAAAAAGAAGGAAGTCAAGAATAGTATGAACTGGTCGACAGTCCGCATTGAATCAAGTCACAAGACCGACCAGGAGATCTAGTTTTCAGGGAACGTATCCCCCACACGACTGATTGAGCCTACCGGTTAGGATGGTTGCCCAATTCCAAATTTTGTCACATTAGCGGCTTGAGGGCCTTTCGCTCCTTCGACTAAGTCGAATTCGACCGATTCGCCTTCTTTTAGAGACTTAAACCCATCTTCTTGAAGGGCGGAATAATGAACAAAAACATCCTGGCCGCCTTCCACTTGAATAAAGCCAAACCCTTTTCGATCATTAAACCATTTTACGGTTCCCTTACTCTTCACGATCATGCCTCCCTTGCTGGCAGTGAGCAAAAATATATGAAAAATTGGAATCTAGGCAAAAATAAAAAGCCGAAAAAGGAGTGGATTCCTCTTTCGGCTTCACAGCATCATAATCTTTCACTAGGATACCCTAAAGAAAACGAAAAATTGTTTAGCATAGTTTGAAAAATCTGTCAATAAATGGCAGCATGATATTTCTGGGTATTAAGATATTATTTCCCTTTTGATCCTTAGGGCTGCCTTCGGTGAGTGTGAGGTGATTGCCATGTCTCCAGGATTTCATTCCAAGAACGTTCCAGCCGGCCCTTATTTTTCTTTCTACCCACGGCATTGATACGACTGCTCGACCGGTACATATTCCGTGAGCTTCTTCCCCCCTTTTGGACCAGTTTGGTTGGGCTGTGCTTTATTATTTTCACCAAAGAGATGTTACGTCTTGTCGATTTGGTGATATCACGAGGGATCAGTTTTGCGTCATTGGGAAATATCATCATGCATCTGCTTCCTTCGTTTCTGGTGCTGACCCTGCCTATCGCCTGCCTCATCGCAACGATTTCAGCCTTTAATCGCATGTCGTTTGATAACGAGGTGATCGCCCTGAAAGCGGTTGGGGTGAGCTTTTGGCGCATTAATATTCCCGTTGTGGTGTTTGCCGGTGCAGTGTTTGCTTTAACCATGGTGTTGTCGGAATGGGGGCAACCCTGGGCAAATGTGTCCCTAAAAACGCTGGCGCTCAGTGTGATTGAAGATGAAATGACTCTGGCTCTAGATTCCGGCGTCTTTAATGAACCAATTCCTGGGCTTATGGTCTATGTTCCCACTCCTGGGCAGGCCTCAGACAAAAAAAAGGGGGTGTTTATTTCAGACCAACGGGATCCTGCCAAACCCCTCATCATTGTGGCCCAACGTTTTCAAATGTTGAAACAGAATGAGCGCCGGCAGATAGGCATTCGTTTGTTTAATGGAGCCATCCATCAGATTCCTAAAGATGCATCCGCCTTTCATCGAGTCACCTTCGGGACCTACGATTTTTGGATGCCCTCTCCGTTTCAATCAGCCAAAGCCAAGACCAAAAGAAAAAGCTATGAGGAACTGATCGAGAATCTCAAGTCCTCGGGAGGCAAAGATTCCGGAGCACTCCGACGATTGGTGGAATATCACAAAGATATGGCGTTTCCTGTGAGTACGTTTGTGCTGGGTCTCTTGGGTGTACCCATAGGTATTGTGTCGAAACGTTCGGGGAGAGCTGGTGGGTTTGCTATAGGTGTATTGGTCGTGATCGGATTTTACATGCTCAATGTCCTAGGGGAGTTTCTGGTGACAACTGGAGGTGCGGAGCCAGTTGTCGGGGCATGGTTGCCAAATGTGCTTTTGGCGTTAGTGACCGCTTGGATGTTCAATCAAGCCAGGAAACAATAGGGCCTTTTCTGTTAGAGGACCCAGATAACGATGAAAAAGATCTTTTGGTATATTTTTGGAAAATTTATCCGAAACTTCTTGCTGTGTTTGGCGACAGTGTTGACGATCTATTTAGTGGTCGATTTTTTTGAGAAATTACGGAAGTTCTTGAAATACGATGCAGATCTCTCACTGGTCCTCACATTTTTTGTTTATCGAATTCCTGAGATCGCATTTTTATTAGCGCCACTTGGTGCGTTAATGGCATCTATTTTAACGATTGGTGGCTTGAATCGGACTCGAGAGATTACGGCGATGCGGAGTTGCGGCTTAAGCTTTTATCAAATTGCGTTGCCATTTTTTGCTGTTGGTCTGTTCGTGAGTGTGGTGAGTTTCCTGTTGACGGCCGTGTTTATCCCATTAGCAAACCTGAAAGCCGAATATGTTGAATCTGTATTAATTCAGCAAAAACCTGAAGCTTTACTATCAGCTCCCGATGGGCTCTGGCTTCGTGTTGGCCAGACGCAGCTTTTGCACATTGGATCCGTGGAAGATGATGGGAGAACAGTGTCTGGTGTTTATCAATATACCTTAAGTGAGCCATTTCGCCTTTCTGAAATTGTTGAAGCCAAATATGGGTCGTTTCTTCAAGGAGAATGGAGAATGGATCAGGTAGTCCGGCATCAGATTATGAGCGATGGTCGGGTTGAGATGACTCAACAACCGCATGGCGTCATTTCTTTTCCCCTGACGCCTGAAGATTTCCAGAATTGGTTGTTCCAGTCTCCGAAAAATATGACGCTGTTTCGTTTGAATGAGTATATTGAACGGATCACGCAGGACGGACACAATCCCCAGCGCTATGTCACAGATTATTGGGCGCGAGTGGCCTTTTCGATGGTGCCGTTCGTCATGACCCTTTTGGGTATATCGGTGAGCTTGCGTGGAAGCGGCCTACGCAGTGTGGGGGCGGCGAAGGGAGTGGGCCAAACCTTAGCCATAGGTTTTTTGTTTTGGGCAGCTCATTCGGTGGGGATTGTGTTGGGGCAGAATGGAGCGGTGATGCCCATTGTTGGAGGTTGGATTGCGACAGTGATGTTCTTTATGGTCGGAGCCAACTTATTCCTCAAATTAAAATAATGAGTTCCCCGCCAGAAATTCCTTCCATTTAACCCATAGCGAAATGCGAAATTGTTTTTTAATATTGGGGGATAAGTGAATTTCTATGTTTTTCTCTGGGTCCGTCAAGTTTTTTCCTTAATTCCCAAAAGTCCCTTCCCGATAACATCACCACGGAAGGAAAAAGAAGCACGGAAGAGTCAAAACACCAGTAGTGGAGTTGAAAACATAGACAGGAAGCGATGATGAGAACCCGAACAATGAGGTACGAATTCTAAGATAAATTTTTGGACAGGTGACAAGGGCAAACTATCCGCGAGGGTAGGGCGCAAAGCCAAGAGACCCGGAACGATTAAAGCGTTCATGGTTAGTCTGGTTACCGAACTGTATGCAATCTGACGTACGTTCGTTCATGCGCCCATTCCTCGGAATTGGGCGCTTTTTTTTGGTCAGAAAGGACAGACCAGAATATGGACGAACAGCAACATCAGTCTTGTGGGCTTGTCGAAAAAATTCTTGTTTCGGGAATGGCTGGCGTCGGGTCACCCCCTCCAGAGCCCAGACCCGAAGAGACGTATTATTCCAAGCTTGATCAGGACCAATTGGCAGGAATCCTTCAAGAATTTCTGCCAATGATTCGTCGAATGGCTGGCGCGATGGCTCTCAAAAATCCTTTCTCATTAGATGTGGAAGATTTGACGAGCGCCGGGTCCATGGGTCTCTTGAGCGCGCTGAAACGATTTGATCCGACACGTGACATAAAATTTCGCACGTTTGCCGAATACCGGATTCGAGGCATGATGTTGGATGAAATTCGTGCGATGGATTGGGTGCCTCGATCGGTTCGGACTCGCCGAGAGCAAATACGGCAAATCGTTGATGAATACTTGCAAAAAAAAGGAGTGTCTCCCACAACAGAAGAATTATCCAAAGCGTTAGGGATACCTCAGGAGGAGCTTGAAGGATTTTCAGCTTGTGACCCCAGGCTTGTGAGCATGGATGAGCCTCTGGGTTACGGAGAGGAAGGATGCACCCTACGAGATGTACTGCAGGACCAGGACCATGATGATCCATTCGCGGCGTGTGCCGATGCAGAAATGAAATCGGCCTTACAAGCTGCGTTAGTCACATTATCAACTCGCCAGCAAAAGGTCTTACAGCTCTATTATCATGTGGGAATGACCATGAAGGAAATCGGAGGCGGATTGGGTCTCACCGAATCAGGGGTCTGTCGAGTGCATTCTGGAGCACTGCGGCAATTGCGGCTGCAGTTAGACGGAATAGAGAATGGAAATTCGAACAAATGCCGGCCAAAAAATGTACGAAAGACCGTGATTGCCCACGTCTAATTAAATGTGGTGCTTATTGAAGAATTCATGCCCACCGATTTTCGCAACCTTTTGATATACCTCGGCCCAACGTGGTGTTCTGACGAGAGTGGGATTATAAAAGAGTACCGCTCCATCCACGACATTTCGCCCATCCTGCACGAGTTCCCAAGCCAATAAACTTTCTCGCATTTTGCGATTATTGGGATTAAACCGCACCTCTTCTGGTGAGCGTCCAGTCCACGGTTCAAACTGTTTAGCCCGAAGGACCGTGCCCTGGACCGTTCCATCGCTATGATATTTGTGGTGCATGCGATTTCTAATGACTGCTGCGACGGCCATTTTCCCCGCAAAGCTTTCCCCCCGTGCCTCAAGATAAATGGTGAGGGCAGCCAGAATATCATCCGAATGTGAAGAATTCTGGTGGGGTGTTTGGCCCTTTGGACTTGGCGAACTTTGGGAAAAAGAAGGCAAGACCACAGCCATATTGTTGGAGTTGGCGGGAGGTGGAGATAGTGGGAGAAGAAGACACAGTACAAACGCTCCAATGGCGACGAACGTGCTAAAATGGAAAAAAGAAAGAGAACGTTTCATGAGGATACGTATCGATTGAAAGCATTCATTGTAGTCTCTCAGTAGCGTACGTGGCATTTGATTTGGTTTCCCTCCCATATGAGAAGCGTAATTGAAGGGGAGCCTTCGCAATGGGCATGCCACCAAAGTCAGGGACCATGAACAGGCTGGTGTTAGCGGTCGTTAGGAGAGGTCGTATGTATGTAAGTGAAAATGTTCATCAACGTAGTGGTTCGACCAAGAGGGCTGTGTCTACCATCTGTTAGGGTTGGGCTACACGAAGAGACCCGCATTTTGGAGGGGCTTCAACAAATGGGTCGTAGTTTGTTGAAAATATGAGTAATTTGAGTTCTGCCAAATCGCTAAAAATTGTGACACTTATGGACAATATTTCCGTGTGTTCACTGTAGATGAGGAAAAATTTGGTCAACCGGAGCTAGGGAGGGACGCCATGGAAGGGAGCTTTTCATTAATACGTCGTTTGACCTATGTTGGGATGTTCATTATTTTTGTTGGTTGTTGGGGATTGCTGGATGTCTCCAAGAGTATGGCAGGGGGGGGCCAACTCCAGAGACCTTCGACCACTGAATTAGCTCGTGCAAAGGTGTTTATCCAGGCAGGTGATTATCGGCGGGCAGTGGAAGCCTGTCAGCGAAATATTGCTCAGCATCCTTCGGTCGAAGCCTATGTGTATTTGGCCTATGTGTATCAGTCTATTGATGGATATCTGGCGTCTGTGGTGAAACAAGAAGATTATGTCAAAGTTGAACAATTATCCCTGAATCTGACCGCACGAGAGGTGATTGATATCATTGATCCACCGAATGTTATGCCGCGGATGGCACAAGAGCTCATTCACGAGGGTTTGCGTCAACAATTCGATATTACGGCTTCAATGGCAAATCGTCTTGATCGAGCACGCACCGAAGAATTGTGGCTCCAACAAACCGCCTGGCGAGAATCGCAACCTGACTCCTGGTGGTCCGGCATTCCTCCAGATTGGAAGTGGTAGGGTCGGTCTGTTCATTGCTCACGATCTTTCCAATAAAATCCAAACTCATAACACCAACTAGTCAACCGACAGTTTATGACTAGCTTAAGAAACCAAAGAGTGAGTTGACAGCCCACAGAACGCAGTTTTAGGATGGCCTAGTTCGTTGTTGCTCTTTTTTTATCTTTTCAAGGAGGCAGTCTGTGTCTGATCTTGTTGCCGTAGCCGATGCATCGAATTGGGATGGGGAGGTCATGAAATCCTCGGATGTTGTGATGGTGGATTTCTGGGCGGTGTGGTGTGGCCCGTGTCAAATGGTTGCCCCCATTGTTGAGGAATTGGCGCAAGAATATCAGGGCCGTCTGAAAGTCATGAAATTGAACACGGATGAAGCTCCAGAGGTGGCCGGGCAATACCAAATCATGAGTATTCCCAGCATTCTCTTTTTCAAGGGAGGACAGGTGGTTGAAAAAATTGTTGGGGCACGACCCAAACAACAATTTAAAGAAATCATTGACTCCCTTTTATCTCAATCTTCTGCAACGGCCTAACCACTAGGGCGGATCACTCGGTGAGATGTTAACCGAGCTGCGCATTTCCAACTTCGCGCTTATAGATCAGCTCCATCTTGTGTTACCAGCAGGATTTCTCGTTTTAACAGGAGAAACCGGGGCGGGCAAATCGCTACTTATTGATGCGTTGCTATTGGTCGCCGGTGGCCGTGCCTCATCCGATCACATTCGGTTTGGTGCTGATGAAGCCTTGTTGGAAGCCTGTTTTACCCTTCCTGAATCTCATCCTCTGGTTCCACAATTACGCCACGATGGCTTTTTACTCTCCGATCAGCATGATGTGTTTATTCGACGTATTGTGGCACGCTCTGGAAAGAACCGGAGTTATCTGAACGGACAATTAGCCCCAGTGCAAACCATTCAGGAGATTGGGCTGCAATTGGTCGACATTCATGGTCAACATGATCAGCAGACTCTGCTTTCTCCCAAAACCCAGCTTGAACTCGTGGATGCCTATGGTGGATTAAATAGCCTAGTTAAACAATTTCAACAACGCTATGAAGAATGGAAAAAGATACAGGGGGACTTCATGGCGTTGCAACAACGTCTTCAGGAGCAAGCGTCCAGACAAGATATGCTTCAGTTTCAATATGATGAATTATCAGGCATTCATTTGGAGGTTGGGGAAGAGGAGGCGCTCAGGCAGGAATATCATCGCTTAAAACATAGTGGACGAATAGGGGAATTATCCCATCATTCGTTTGAGGCGTTGTATGACGGGGACCATTCCATATTGTCGCAACTGAAGGATGTCACCAACTGGGTTCAGGAACTGAGCCAGATTGATGCCCAATGTCAGCCGTGGCTGCCGCTTTTAGAATCGTCCACGATTAGCTTGCAAGAGATCACACAACATCTTCGGGATTTTCGTTCACAGACAGAATCCGACCCTGAGCGGATGGAGGTGATTGACAGCCGCTTAGCCGGACTGCAACGACTCAAAAAAAAATATGGCAAACCGATCGAAGAATTAGTGGTGTTGGTACTGAGCCTTGAGCAAGACTTGGCTTTTCTTCAACAAAAAGATGAACAAATAGCCCTACTCCAAAAAGATGTGGCCAACAGCTTTGAAGTCATGGAGACATTGGCGCAAGAATTATCCACCAAGCGAAAAAAAGTGGCCAAGCAACTTGTCAAACAGATTCAACAAGAATTTGTTGGGCTCAAGATGGGGACCATGCAGATTCAGGTGAATCTTCTTCCACTTGATGACAAGAGTGTGTTTGGCCCGAGTGGCATAGATCGTCTTGAGTTGTTGCTTGCGCCCAATCCCGGTGAACCCCCCATGCCTTTAGGTCGAATTGCCTCAGGTGGTGAGTTGTCACGCATTATGCTGGCACTCAAAACGGTATTTGCCGGCAATGATCACACGCCGGTAGTGATTTTCGATGAAATTGATAGTGGGGTCGGGGGTGAAGCGGGAATGGTCATGGGCCATCGCTTACGTCAATTGGCCCAATATCATCAAGTCTGTTGCATCACGCATTTGCCGCAGATAGCCTCCCAGGCCCATGCGCAATTTGTGGTCGAAAAGGTCTCATTGGATGACCGGACACTGACGAAGGTCCAAGAAGTCACAGGAGTTCAGCGGGAAACCGAAATCGCCCGAATGCTCGGTGGGGGAATTGTGACTCCAACGATCAAACAAGCGGCTGTGGAAATGTTGAAAACTGGGAGCCGGAATGGAAAGAGCATTCGTTCGAAGAAGAACCCACTCGAACGGCTTCAATAAATGAGCGACTCCATTTTATCGTTGCCGTAAGACAAGCTGATTGACTAGATACAGTAAGTATCAGCTACGAACCGTTCTTCCAGAAGAAGACGACGGCCATGCGTTTGGAGGCGAGTACATGATCCCAGCCGAAATATCCCGTGGCTGAATGAATCAAATCGGATTTATAGGCCACCAGGCGATTGAAAATATAGGGCACTTCAAGAATTTCATCAAACATAGTCGGGTCCATTTCTCGAGAGAACCCGGGCACATCGCTCAGACTTTCAAACTTCTTAGGACAGTAGTTGCCATCGGGCGATTCACCAGGAAGATGGAGCCGGTAAAATGAGGTGCCGCTGTGGGTGGTGGGGGGATTGGGGTGAAGATACAAGACGGCTGCATAATCGCAAATGTGCGCTGAATCCACATGGGGCCGTGACACTCCTTCTGCTCCTCCACAAATTTGAATATGATTATGTCCAGATCGTCCGGTTTCGGAATCGGTTTGTGGAGTGAGGTTGGGGACGTTCAGATAGTGCTTAACGCAGTTTTCGATTGTGTGGATTTCATTCGGCGTTAACGCCCCTGGCGCTCGCATGCCGGGCCAAGGTTCTGGCCTCCATGGCGAGCCTAATGTCCAGGTGCTGAAACTCATGCACCGTTGAGCGATCTCCAGTGCATTGGGGAGCACGTTATCTTGAAACCAATAATCCGTTCCAAGGATCAAGTCGCGATAAGGGAGGAGACTCATGGGGCTTTCTCCCCATGTTGCTGAGAGTGATTCGTTTGGACGTTGATGAACATGAGGCGACGATAAAAGCCTGGGTAGCTCATGGTCAAGTGTCCTGATCACCCTGGCTGGACGGTGCGATTTTTTGGTTGACATGATGCAGTGCCAGCATGATTGGGAGTTTCTCCTAAGATCAAAGGAAGGCGAAGGGTTTAAAATGCCACCTACTTCAATACCGAGTATTGATCAGTAGGTTTCGGACATCGTATCCGAGGTTAATGTTGACGAATGGATCAGGCCGTATTGGGAGCAAGGTGAATTTTTCGCGTTGAAACGATTGTTGCCACAGTCCTTGGTCGAAGAGTTTATGCGAGAAGTAGATGGCGTCCGTCAGAAAATTAACCGCAATTTTATTCCGAAACATAAAAAATGTGGGAGCGTCAGTTATTATCTGCTTCAAGAATCAGCTCCTGCCATATTGGCATTCTATCAGCACCAAGCGTGGATCAATCTGCTCAGTCGCATCGCGGGAGTGCCCTTGCTGCTGTGTCCTGATGTAGATCCGCATGCCTGTGCCCTCTATTTTTATACCGAACCCGGTGATCACATTGGGTATCATTACGATACCTCGTATGACAAAGGGGCTCGCTATACGGTGTTGATCGGCTTGCGCGATCAATCGAGCAGCCAGTTACTTTGCCGACTCCATACCAAAGAAACAGGTCGGGAAGTTCAAGAACTGTCCTTGGCTACGGAACCGGGCACATTTATTTTTTTCAATGGCGACAAATGACATCATGCCGTAAGTCCGCTTGCTGAAGGCGAAGAACGGATTGTACTAACCCTGCAATATGTAACGGATCCTGCGATGAGTTTTGCTCACCGTTGGTTTTCGAATATGAAAGACGCCGTCGGGTATTTTGGCTGGTCTGCTCTTTTTCGAAAACCTACTCGGTAGCAGACGACAGATCGGCTCACGTTGCGTTTGAGTCTGCACCAAGCACGACCACTGTTATATTGTCTTCCCCTCCCAATCGATTCGCGGTCTCCACCAATCTGTTGCACATACGGTCTAAGTTTGGCGTGTCTTTGAGGAGCAGGGCTTGAATCTCCTGATCAGTGAGCATTTTGGTCAGGCCGTCAGAGCACAGCAATAATACATCAGAAGGTTCCAGCTCATAGGTTTGCACGGTGGGCATGGCCTGGGGGTCGATGCCCAGTGCTTTTGTGAGGACATGACGAAGGGGGTGGGTGCGTATTTGGTCAGGGGTAATCAGATTCAAAGCCAGTCGTTCTTCCATGAGAGTGTGATCTTTTGTCCAAAGAGTCAATAATTTATTTCGTAAGACGTAGACGCGGCTATCACCTGTATGGGCAATCACGGCTTGGCTGTGATCTGCAGTACGGGTCAGGGCCACGGCGACGAGCGTTGTGCCCATGCCTTTGGTTTCTGAGTTTTGACTGGCTTGTTCACGAATGCGTTGGTTAGCCGACTCGATAACCTGGACTAAGATCGTTTCAAGCGTGGCCGCCGGAATGGGGCCGGAAGATTTCCCATCCTGTTGGGATTTGAAAAATGTAGGAATAGTCTCGACGGCAATGTGGCTGGCAATTTCCCCTCCCGCATGACCGCCCATGCCGTCTGCCACTATCCAGAGCTGAAGGTCGTTAGACACAAGCAACGCATCTTGATTGGTTTTCCGGACTCGACCAATATCGGTGAGCCCCACCCCTATCCATAGTGGTGTCAAGGGAGCGCTCATGAGGCGGTAGATACCTGTGCTGGTGGACCATATTCCCGTACCATCCGGTCACAAATCAGATCGGCTAACAGTTCCAAATTTTTGCAGTCCGCTTCGTTGTATTCGAGTAAGACGGTTCGAGAGGATGCATTACCATCTTGCCATTCTTCCCAGAGGCGAACGGCATCCCAGCCTGTTAAGCCTTCTATCGAAGTCGTTCGGTAGCATCCTAGTTCGTGCTCAATAGATTTCAGCCCACCTTTGAACCCCAGTCTTCGGGCCGCAAAGCACAAATCCAGATGGGGGTGATCCAGGATTAAATTGGGATACGTCATCTTCAGAAAGGGCACATCAAACCCTGACCCGAAAAATGTTACTAAGAAATCATAGGAAGCTAGTTCCTCTTGTAATCGACGCTCCGTCAGAGTCTCTCCCTGAATCAGCGTGGTCATCTTCCCTCGACCATATATTCCAACGACTGTGATTTCACCATGGGGAGAAGGAATGCCATTGGTTTCAATATCCAAGAAGGCCGTATTGGCGCGATAATGGGGATAGAGACGCCAATGATCTCTGGCTTTTAATATTTTTCCGAAAAACCGCGAATTGTGCTGATGCCAATGGGCGATGGCTTCTTTCAACATCGTATCATACAGCGCTTTGCGGGAAGAGGAGACCCGGGGAATGGTGTCACGTTGGAGAAAGATTTCCCAATTCGTGATTCCGGATTCCCAGAGCAGTCGTTCCGTGGATTCTCCGATACCCTGTAGGAAAATGAATGAAGAAGGCAACATAGACAGTTTTGAGGCGAGCGACCCATTCTAGCCTTGATTTCACTATGAGGACAAGCTACATTCGAGCGTTGTTCATCGTGTGTTGTTTTATCGACTCAATACAACTAGAGGATCTATGGAATTTCGTTCGCACCGAATCAAAATCACGATTGGCGGGATCCAGCTACTCGCCGACCTGAAGCCCAACCGGACCGCGCAGGCGATTGTTGACGCATTGCCGATTTCGGCACCCGTAAATCAGTGGGGAGAAGAATTCTATTGCAAAATGCCTGGGGTCAAAGATTATCGAGAAACCGCCAAAAATCAAGTAAAAGTAGGAGACGTAGCTTTTTGGGGCAATGGGGAAATGCTGGCAGTGTTTTTTGGACGAACACCCATGAGTTTAGGAGAGGATCCCGTTCCGGCTGATCGCGTGAACGTGGTTGGCAAGATAGAGGGCGATGCAAAAATCTTGCAACAGGCAGTGGGGGCAACCACCATGCAAGTCGAATTACTTTCTGAAGGGGCGTGATGCGACTGAATCCCGTCCGCATTCATCAAATGGCGACCACTGTAGTGGAGCGTTTGATAGCTCGTGGACTGTTGGAGGTCCAGGGCAAGCCGGAGCCTGTTGTACACCATGTGGACTCGGCGATTACCACAGAATTGCATGTAGAAGATCGACTCAATGACGATGTGCGTGACATGCTCAAGCAATTTGAGCGCGAGTTTGCGGAAGGTCGGGCTGATTATCAAAAGATGTTTTCCATGGTCAAACAAAAACTCATTAAAGAACGCGGCATTGTTTTATAGTCGGTCTTTGGTCTAGTAGGCATTATGGCACTCTTGCTCAGTGACGAAAAGCAAATGCATTTGTCCCATGTCATATTGGGAAGTCTGAAAAATATGGCACAAGCGAGGTTGGTTGGAGATCAGACGAAAGCCCTTCGTGAAATCAAACTTGTGATTGCCGAACATATGAAAGTTGAAGCAGAACTGGATCAACAAGTTCGGCGTCGCTTGGAATCCTATTCCCGCCCTATTCCAGAAGGGTCACAAGAATGGGACGTGCTTTACCACAAAACCTTCGAAGAAGAATTGCGTAAGCGAAAGCTTGGATAGTTTTCCGTCCTCTCGCGTCAAGTTCATTTTTCCCTGATCATGGCGGTGATGTCCGGCCTTTTCTGGCGGTCGTGCCATCTCTAGCCCTCAGTTAGGGGGCATGGTATGGTTTGGCACGGCCGTGCACGGCGGGCTGTGGCAACCAACAGTTTGTTTGTTGTATGGATGAACGTGAAAAGACGTTAAATGGCATTGGGGCTGCGTTCCTCTCCATTTTACCGGGAATGGGCCATTTGTATGTGGGCGCCAAACGCGCGCCGATCTTCCTGGTCTGTGGTCTTGCCCTTCTTGCCGTCTCAAAGTTTTTCTGGCCTATGGGCTGGTTGTTTTATATTCAGCTGGCTATTTTTTCGGCGGTCGATGCGTTTTCCTTTGGCAAGCGCGGCAGAGGACTTTTTTAACCAAGGCTCGATAGAAATTGTGGTGGGCAAATCATGAACGCAAATTTTAAAAGGATCGTGATCGCAGTCAGCTTTGTGGTGCTGTGTGCATTGCTTCCAAATGGAGCCGGTTCGGAAGTGCAAGCCATTGAATTATATGTCACCGATGCACTCACCTTTCCAAGTAAGGCTGTGCTCTTGCAAGCACGTCTTACGGAGCACGGACCCGAGGGTGAACAAGGTCTCCCTGATGAGCCAGTGGAGTTTTTTCTGCAAGGCCGTGCCCTTGGTAAGGTTACCACCGATGCCCAAGGGTGGGCGAAATTGGAGTTTGCTCCGCAAATGCGAGGAAATTTAGCCTTACGCGCCCGGTGGGCAACGGAAGCTAAGGCAAACGTGATTGAGGGACATGGGGTGGTATTGTCTTGGGAGCGGCGGCGTCCCCTCTTGCTGATTGATTTGGCGGTGTTGGTTGAAGAGGGATTGGAATCCGAGCCCCCTCCACCTGAACTCTTCCCGGATCCTGGTCTGGTGCTTGGAAAGCCCTTTTCGGCGGCGCCTGCTGAATTAAAAAAGTTAGCGGAGTTTTATTATAATCTTGTGTATATGGATCGGACAGGGAAAGGGCGGCTGGAGGCCATTCAGGTATGGCTGCGAACGCACCAATTTCCGCCAGGGATGATTCGGATACTTCCAAAAAGCACTGCGTCCTTACCGGATTTATTGCAGAGTCTTAAGGAAGAAGGCTGGGAAAACCTCAGTGGAGGGATCGGGCGAACGGCTGACTTTGCAGAGGTCTTGCTTAAAAACCGATTGCAAACCATTATTTTGCCGAGTCCGGATAATCAAGAGCGATTTCCTCGGCGAACCATTGTGCTCAATGATTGGTCCCGTGTTCGTCGCCATCTGTAAAGAGATCTGCCAGAGCGACGCGGAAACTATAGATGAAAGCAGCCAAAACTAAAACGAGATTCGTGTGCCAGGAATGTGGCTTCCAGGGCGTTCGCTGGAGTGGCCGATGTCCCGAATGTGCCGAATGGAATTCGTTGCGAGAGGAGGTTTCACGGGAGGCGTCAGCCATGAAGCAACGCACTGTGTCGAGTGGAACACCTGAAGCTGTGCCTATTGGAGCGATTGCCCAGACAGAAGAATTTCGTCTGCAGTCAGGAATTGAAGAACTCAATCGCGTGTTAGGTGGTGGGGTTGTGCCTGGGTCGGTCGTGCTCATTGGCGGAGATCCAGGTATCGGGAAAACCACCTTATTACTTCAAGCCCTCAATTCTTTAGAGAAGACGGGGGAAATCGGATTGTATGTCTCGGGTGAAGAATCTCCTCAACAGATCAAAATGCGCGCTGATCGGTTGGGCATTCATTCCCCCAATCTGTATGTGGTGGCGGCGACTTCGCTGGAAGAAATTTTTCGCGTCGCGGAAACCGTGAATCCTCGGGTGATCGTGGTCGATTCCATTCAAACCGTATTTACGAGTGAGCTGACTTCTGCCCCAGGAAGCGTCAGTCAGGTTCAGGAAATTGGCTGTCAATTGATGTGGTATGCCAAGCGAACGAATGTGCCGGTATTCATTATCGGGCATGTGACCAAGGAAGGGGTGATTGCCGGCCCCCGCTTGTTGGAACATATTGTGGATACGGTATTATATCTTGAAGGCGATAAAGGCCAAAGCTATCGCATACTCCGTGCGGTCAAGAATCGGTTCGGTCCGACCAATGAGATCGGCGTGTTTGAAATGAAGGATGAAGGGCTGACTGAGGTGGATAACCCCTCCGCCATGTTTTTAACCGGACGGATCGGAACCACTGCGGGGTCGGTTGTCGTGTCCAGTGTTGAGGGGTCACGTCCCTTATTGGTGGAATTACAGGCGCTTGTGGCTGAAACGACCTATCCAATGCCGAAGCGGATGGCGAAGGGTGTGGAGGGTAACCGCGTGGCTTTATTGTTGGCGGTGATGGAAAAACGGTTGGGACTCCACTTCACGGGGCATGATGTCTATGTCAATGTTGTGGGAGGACTGCGAATTGATGAACCGACTGTGGATGTCGGAATAGTCTGTGCCGTGTTGTCCAGTTTTCGTGAAATCGGGTTAGATCCCCGGCTTGCGGTGATGGGGGAAGTCGGCCTTGGTGGTGAGGTGCGGCCGGTGCAGCATGCTGATCTTCGTATCCGCGAAGCGATGAAATTAGGATTTACTCGATGTGTGATTCCTGAAGCGAATCTTGAGCAATTGAAGCCGCTTGAGGGGATTGATGTGGTGGGTGTGCAAGAACTTGGAGAGATTTGGGATGTGGTTTCTTCTCCGGTGACCTAAATTTCATGGTTCTATCCCTTCTTAATATTCGAAATCGTTTGGGTATTCTCCAAATCCCTTGCCTCACTCTCTGGTTGATGGTCTGGGGCTGTACGGGACCGTTTCACGGTTCATTGACTGCCGTCCCGGAGGATCAAAGCCAGCAGGTCCTTACAGCGTTGCGTCAGAAAGAAAACACGATTCGGACACTGCGCGGGCTATTTCAAGCTGCAGTTTCCGGTTCAGGCATTCCCTTTGCGCAACGGTTTAATGGGGTGATGTCCTATGCCAAGCCCGATACGGTTCACTTGCGGGGGTTTTTGCGATTTGGTGTGCCCATGATGGATTTTCATCGGAAAGGAAATTCCTATGAACTCTATTTTCCTGCAAAGAACGAAGTCATTATTGGGCAGGTAGCGGGTGGGGTGGGTCACACGCAATGGGATCAAACGGTTCAATTGAGTATTCGGGCGCTGGATGCCGTGCTAGGGAAGATCGCGGGGTTGTCGACAGGGGAGGTTCGTGTTTTGAAAGGTGAGACACATTACCGACTTGATATGGCGACTGTCTTGAATACTGTGGCCACGACTCAAGAAAATTTTCAGGTACGGTCCTGGATTGATGCTCACACCTTGGAATTGGTCGCCATTGAATATCGTACCTCCGAAGATGATGTCGTGGTTTCCGTCGAATGTGAAGATTATCGCGAGGTCAACGGTCCGGCGGTTTCGGGGCAGGGACGCGTTCGTTTACCTTTTGTCGTCAAGGCGACGGATCATCGTTCAAGCGGAGGTTCCATCACGCTCAACTTTCAAGAATTTATTCTGAACGCGGTGTAACAAGTGGTCCGCCCACTGAGTCCTGTGTGCAAATAAGGGGCAAACCTCCCATACTTTTTTATGATCTTTTTAGCTCTTGAAACAGCAACCTCACGCCAGAGTGTAGCCATTTTCCAGGACCAGGCCCTTTTAGGGTATATGGAATGTGAGCCCAATCATTCCCTCACACCTCAACTAATTCCGGCGATACATCAGCTGCTTTCGGACGTGTCAGTCACAGTTGCAGGCCTTGGGGGCTTGGCTGTGTCCATTGGGCCGGGGACGTTTACGGGTTTGCGGGTTGGACTGGCCACGATGACGGCCTTTCGCCTAGCCTTAGAGATTCCGTTAGTCGGGGTCTCGACGTTAGAGGGCTTGGCTTGGAATCTCCCACATGCCGATTTGCCGATTCTCAGTGCGGTGGCCATTCGTCCTGGCATGGTGTATTGGGGACTTTTTCAATGGCAACAGGGTCGCCTGGTTTGTCTGACGCCTGAACAGGTTGGAAGCGCATCTGAGATGTGTGCCGGCCTTTCTGAGCCGACTCTCGCTTTAGGGGATGGCTGGATACGCAATAAGGAAAGCCTTGATCCACCCAACCATTCGATCATTGAAGGGCCTTCTGAGGCCATCTGGCCCTCAGCAAAGGGAATTGGTCGTGCAGGTCGAGCCCTACTTGAACAAGGTCAATTTCTACCTGAGGGCTGTAGCCCTCGATATATTCAACCATCTTATGCAGAAATGGCCAAGCCGTCTGCTGGCATTCTGGATCCTTCCACGTGATGTGAAGGCCGTGCATACTGATCCTGCAAAAAACGCCGAATACCGGCATAGTGAAGGGTTTTGAGCTGCAGATGCCTGTGGGTAATCAATGGCGCATTCAATGTGCCACCTTGGAAAATCTTGACGAATTAGTGGCGTTAGAAGATGTTTGCTTTTCAGTGCCGTGGTCCAGGAAAAATTTTGAAGCGGAATTGGAGGGTAATCGGTTCAGTCGAGTACTGATGATCCTTCATCCTGATCCCGGATTGAAAATTAAAGTCATTGGTTATATTTGCGTATGGATCATTTTTGAGGAGATCCGGTTTTTGAATGTGGCTGTGCATCCGGAATTCCGCCGTCAAGGCTTGGCAAGACGGTTGATTGGTGAAGCTTTGCGTTTAGGCAGGGAAGCTGCCTGTTGCCGGGGAATGCTCGAAGTTCGAGCAACGAATACGGCAGCAAAAAATCTCTATGAATACTTTCAATTTCGGGCCTATGCGACCAGAAAATCCTACTATACGAATCCTACCGAGGATGCTATCCTTATGACCGTGGAATCATTGCACATGCCACAAATGGAAAGGAGGGATGAGCGCGGCACCCCATGAACAAACACTCATCAATTCACAACGTTTCACGATGAACCAGGTGAAAGGAGGGTACTTAATGGTGACCGAAGAACACATTGCCGAGAGTTTACGGACATCCAATGAGGAGTATCGGAAGCTAGAAGAATCTCATCACCGGTTAGACGCGGAATTGCAACAATTGTTGAAACATCATGTCTTGACGCCCCAGGAAGAAGTGCTCAAAAAACAACTACAAAAAGAAAAGCTTGGGAAGAAGGATCGAATGGCTGCATTGGTTCGAGATTATCGTGCCACATTAGAGCAAACGAGTACGACCCGGTAAGGGGTCATTTTCTGCTACGTCAGGTTGTTCCTATCTGAATAATGGCTGCTTTTTCTCCAACCATGGCCATGAATACGGTGGTGCATCCGCTCCAGCGCCACATTAAGGAAATCAAGCGACGACTATTGGTGGTCGGGGCCACGATTCTGGTGTTTTTTATCGTGACCTTTTCCTACTCTGGGGTCTTGATTGATTGGTTTAAACGTCCCTTCAAAGACGATTTGATTTTTTATGCCCCTGCGGAAGCGCTCTTTGCCTCAATAAAAATTGCTTTTTTAGCAGCCGTGATTCTCAGTGTGCCCATGATTCTCTATCAGTTTTGGAAATTCATTGAGCCAGCCCTCTTGAAAAAAGAACAGCGATGGGCGGTTCCGCTCTTTTTTCTGGGGTTAGGATTTTTTCTGTTGGGGTTGACGTTTTGCAATCTCATCATCTTGCCGCTCGTGATTGATTTCTTTGTGACCTTTGGTATGGATCGAGCCATTACCCCCGAATTGGCCGTGGGCATGTACGTGGATTTCAACGTCAAATTTCTGTTGGCTTTTGGCTTTGCCTTTGAAATTCCGCTCGTTTTCTCTTTGTTGGCTCGAATTGGGGTTATCCAAGCCCCTATGTTGATCCAATATCGGAAGCATGCCGCGATGGTCGCCTTGATTCTATCCGCAGTAGTGACGCCAGATGCCACCTTGTTTACCATGTTGTTGATGGCAGTTCCGTTGATTGTCCTGTATGAAATCGGCATCTGGGGAGCGAAGATGTTTGGTCGTGCTCCCCAAGCCGTTCCAAATGAACAGAATCCTGAGCACACGGGAAATGAGACAGATTCGGGTGTGGAAGATGAGCTCAAAGGCTTGTAGATCCAACGATGTACGAGAGACAATTATGCAACCAACCCTAATGAGACTGTGCCCATTGATCTTGTGTGTGAGTGCCCTGTTGGCGCCAAATGCGGGCGCATATGGTGAATCGGCGCCTTTGATTTCCTGGTTCCATCTTACCTCAAATATGCCCTTGCTCCATCCGAACGATTCCGACCGATCAAGGCAAGGCACAGCACCGAGTATTCAGACCGTGATGGTCACGCCTGATGGAACGGTGTATGCCGGCTCATTTGGTCTGGGATTGTTTCGAAGTCAGGATAAAGGGCAATCGTGGGAAGCGCTCAATCGTGGGCTGACCGATCCGTTCCTGTTGTGTCTCGCCGTTGTGCCTGGACAACATGTGTATGCAGGAACCATGCGTGGTGGCGCCTATCGGATTTCGTTAAAAGGTGAATTATGGGAGTCCATCTCTCAGGGATTAGAGGACACGGAGATTAAATCGTTTCTCGTTCATGATGGCCACGTGTATGCTGGGACCGGGCAAGGTGTTCATCAATGGGTGGAATCTGAACGCCACTGGGTGAAAACGGGTGTGGGCTTGGACCGAGTGTTGGTTTCGGGCCTGGCGATGATGGATGATGGGCGGCTTTTGGCTGCGACATCAGGAAAGGGCCTGCATCACGTTCAAACTGGGCAAAGCGAACAATCCAAATGGATTGATTCTCATTCGGTCTTTGTGGACCCACGGGAACGCCTGCCGCATCGGTATCTTCGGGTCATTGCCGTGAATCAGGCCCAACATATTTTTTTAGGCACCCAGGATGGCGGTATTTTTCGCAGCATGGATTTTGGCGTGTCGTGGGCTTCGCTCAGCCGAAATTTACCGAATGACTCAATTCGAGGAATCGTACCGATTGGGCAGGATATCGTCGTGGCGACAGGAAAAGGCATTTTCCAATGGAAGCATGACCAGAAGGATTGGCTTGAATTGAATGAAGGACTCACTCGGTTGGCCATTCAAAGTTTGACGATTGCTGGTACCGGCGATTGGTATGTGGGGACGAGCAGCGGCGCCTTTCGGAGTGAAGATAGCGGGGCGCATTGGAAGAATATTAGCCATGGGTTAGGCATGCAGCTGATTCCCAAGGGACCATACGATTAACGACTCCTGGAAAGAATTGAAAGGATGGACGCATGGGTGACGTGACCGTGACAGATCAGACGCGAGTGAACATTGCCATACAAGTCGAAAATGATTCGTGGGGGGAAATCCAGTTGAAATTTTATCCTGCTTTAGCTCCCAATCATGTGAAGAATCTCGTGAGCTTAGCCCAAGATAAATTTTACGATGGGACAACCTTTCATCGCGTCATTCCTGGATTCATGATTCAAGGTGGCGATCCCAATAGTAAGGAGGCCGATCGTTCTCGTCACGGATCTGGTGGGCCTGGGCACCACGTGAGAGCCGAGTTTAATCCAACGCCTCACAAGCGGGGGGTGGTATCCATGGCTAGAGCGCAGGATCCCAATAGTGCCGGGTCCCAGTTTTTCATTTGCGTAAGCGACGCCAATTTTTTGGATGGGCAATATACCGCGTTTGGCGAGGTGGTGAGTGGTATGGAGATTGTTGATCGTATTGTGAATGTCAAGCGAGATGCCAATGATAATCCGCTCCAGCGGATCGAGATGAAGTTGACGGTTATTGAAGTCAATGCCTAGAAAATGGGCGTGTGGTTTCCTGTTTATCTTTTTGGCCGGTGGTATCTTCGGTTGTGCTTCTCCGTCGTTCTATTCGTATCTCGTCTATGAAAACCCTACTGTCTTTGTTCGGTTAGAATTCTCTCCGTGGGCCGATACAGATCGGCCCCAAACATGGAACGCGCATCCCGCCACACTTTCTCGCCGCCAAATGCAAAAAGCCTTAGAAGGCCTTCGGGTGCGAGAGCATCGCGCACCTCCCATTCGATGGGTCCGTGGGATGGCTGAAATGGAACCAGCTTTTCGCAAAGAAGAAATCGATGTCTTAATTCAGCCATTACTGGATGGGCTGGAGTTGGCCGTTCCGCAGGAGATCGTGACGTTTTATATGAGTCATCCGATGAATGCCACGAAGCGGGAAGTGACGTCTGGCGGACTCTATGTCACCGAGGGGCGATTGCATATTATTTTGAGTAACTACCGAGCGGTCTATGGAATCCCGCCTGCGGGTCTCATCTATGACCGGCGTTTTCCGTTATTTTCTCTTGGCCCCTTAGGCGTGGATATTCTTTATGAGGCGGAAGAGGAGGAAATGGTGTATGCGGAGGAGGAAGGCCTGTATGATTCGCTCTTTGGTGACGAACGGAGTGGGGAGATCGTGTTAGAATTGTCTCGATTGTCTATGATGAAAATATAAGAGAGAACGGGAAAGATTGTGCAGCTGAGGCGTGAGATTGAAGAGCTCTGACGCCTCAGCTGGAACTGGGCAGGGGGAACCTTTATTTGGTGCTTTCGGCGGAGGCCATGGTCGCGGGTGCTTCTGAAGGACAGGCGTCTCGTGTCATATAGAGTAAATAGTTCCCCATCCCCCGGATATCCCCTTCCTGTTCCAAAGGGCGGTGATGGACCAACACCATTTCATATTCTTCCTTTGTGCTGACGGGAAACCCCACTGGATCTGAATAGACTTGGCGGTCAGGGAATCCGATAAGGGTGCCATCGAGCAAGACGTCAGGCACGGTTCGCAAGAGGGTCTGTTGGCGTGTGCGGTTTTCCAGGGCAATCAGTAAGGCTCCATTATGTGTGTGAGGGTAGGCGAATTTGACGCATCCATCCACTAAAAATTTGAGTGGCTCTTTGATGACATGAACGCCTGGCTCAATAGCAATGCCTTCATCTGATTGATTAGCCGGGCGCTGATCGAATTTGCTGAAACACACCACATTCACACCCACTTGATAGACTTGCATCGGGTCTAACTTTTCTCCTTGAGGAGCAGTAAAAATCGTAAATCGAGCCATGGCATCTTTGGTCGGAGCGGCTTTGTGGTAAAAGGCCACGAGCGCCATCAGTTTATGGGTGTGATCGAGTTTGACGCCATGTGCGACAGGAAAATGTGTTTCTCGCATTTCCATCCCTGCTCCAGCAAAAAATAGCGGTTCCCCTGGACAGGAAATACTATCCTGATCCATATCCAAGAGCAAAATATGGTGCAGGTATTCTCGTGGCAATTCTTTTCCTTCTTTGGTAAAGACTTCGGTTTTATATCCGGTCATATAACGGTCTTCAGGGAGATTAAAGAAATGTTTCGGCATACTGGCCGCTAAATCTCCACTGTGCCCGGCAGGCAAGTCGATAGGCCCGAAGGTAATCGAGATGCTATCAGGTTCGAGGGTGACCGAGGTCATGGGTTTATTGAGTGTGGGAACTTTATGCGACCCATGAGATTCTTGGTCATGGGCAAAAGCGAGTGGTACTGTGAGATAACATGCAAATAGGGCTGACAGACAAATCCGTTCAAACATGGGTGTGCTCCTTTAAAAAAGGTATAGTTGTATGGAAGATGAGGAGGTGCATAGATGAGGCGTGCGTCTGAAAGTATACGGGGAACACGTTTCGAGGAAAGAGATCAGCGCGTGCTACAATCCTCGATCAATCACGCCCAGACTCTCTGTTGGGAAAATTGAAGAAGTTCATCCAGAGGGAGATAAAGAAGGTATGAATTAAGTAATATAACCTAACCCGCTCGGTAATTATGAGTCAAGAAAAATTATGAGCCAGAGTCAAGATCAACCCAAAAACAGAACGATGAAGATCCTGGTTTTCATGGCTGTCAAAAAACGGTGCGAGTCATGAAGAAATCCGAATCTTCCCAAAGGGCCTCCAACTTATCGAAAAGCAGGCTTCAGGTTGAGCCGGTCGCCAATCGGTTGGCTGATCGTCGGAACAAGCAGGGTCTCTCTCAAGCCGAATTGGCCAAGCAGGCGGGGATTACCCGGCAAGCGGTGTATGCCATTGAAGCCAACCAGTATCTGCCGAGCACACATATTTCGCTTCAATTAGCACATGCCTTGAAATGTGCGGTGGAAGATCTTTTCAGCCTGTCTGGACGGGAAGTGGTCGTGGAGGCTGAACTGATTGGAGGCATGGCATCGAAGAGCACCCCGATGCGCGTGCAGTTGGCTCAAGTGGGGACCCGAATGTTGGCGCGACCCATGGTAGATTTAGGCGACATTTTGAATTTCGTGATGCCAGCAGATGGGGTCATCCTGGAAGATGCTAAAAACAGCTCTCGTAAAAAAAATGCGCATGTCGCGGTAACACTGTTACATGCGCGGGAAGTTATTGAACAAAATCTGGTGATTGCCGGGTGTGACCCGGCCTTATTTTTAGCGGGAGAACATCTGCGGAAAATTAATGCTCTCACCGGCGTGACCAATTGGACAATGGGAAGCGCCACTGCCTTACATGCGCTTCAACGCGGGGAAGTCCATATGGCGGGGTTGCATTTGGTCGATATGAAATCAGGAGAAAGTAATATTCCCTATCTCAAGCGTCATGCCCGAAACCGAGATTTGGTCGGAGTGCATTTCGCCTCTTGGGTGCAAGGCCTTTTTATTCAATCCGGAAATCCAAAACGAATTCGGACGGTTCAGGATTTGATCAAGCCAGGTGTACGTCTGATGAATCGCGAAGTCGGGTCGGGGGCCAGATTTTTCTTGGATGCTCTGTTAGAAAAGGTGGGCATGACCGGAGAGCATATTAAAGGCTACCACCATGAAGCGAAGTCTCACTTAGACGTGGCTCGTCATATTCGAGATGGGATGGCTGATGTCGGCGTCGGTGTCGAGACAGTCGCGCGCTATTTCGGGTTGGATTTTATTCCTCTCCGAGAAGAGCGATACGACTTAATTATGCGAACTGATTTTCTTAACACCCATCCGATGGCTTCGAAGTTTCTTGATGCGGTGGTCAGCCTGCCTTTTCGACGCGAGATTGAGGCCCTTGGGGGGTATAACCTTACTGAAGTCGGCAAAATGCTTGAATGGTAAGGAGGCGTTTACACTTCACTCGTAACCCTATTCCGTTATTTTCGACATGTATTATCGAGAATCCATATGGTTTTTCTTTGGTATTAACCAACAACCTTTGCATCAGGAACACGTTTCACGCGTCTATCCATCTGCAGTGTTCAAACGCGTATTTGTCCTGCCGGGGCGAAACCCCATAAGCGCTAACTTAAAGAATGGAGCTGTGGCTTTCTCCTTCTGGATGG
>JBBDSY010000020.1:0-11453 GCA_040904705.1 Nitrospirales bacterium
AAACATTACCCACAAATTCTACAGAGGAGCCGAATTTTTTTGACGATTCCCAGCCCAATGCCGATGCTTTTTTGCTGGTCGTGCGGATTTAGAGATTGGAACAATTCAAATATCCTCTGGTGGTATTCCGGGGCGATGCCCTGACCGTCATCATGTACCGAAAAAATATAGTGCGAGCCGCCGTCTTCCACATCGATTTCCACCGTTCCCGTATCCTTGCCGCAGTGTCTAATCGCGTTATTGACCAGATTATACAATACCTGTTGCAAAGGCATACGGTTGACAGTGATCCGGGCCAAATCATCGCCAATTTTCACGGTAAATGTTTGAGGCGGCGCAACAAGCGCTATCACATCCTCCACGAGAGTTCTGCCGTTGATGCTCTCATTGTTTTCGGACTGCATTTTGGGATCAAGGCGCGCATAGGCGAGCGTGTCGTCAAGAAGTTTCTCCATACGTTTGACTCGCTTGCGCAACTCGTCCATATTTTCTCTGCTTTTTCCCTGCAGGGAATCACCCAGATCCTCCTCTAGCCACTGCGAGATATTATCGATAGCTCTCAGCGGGGATTTTAGATCGTGCGAACAGATATAGGCAAAGCGCTCTAGTTCTTCATTGGATTGTTGTAAGATAGCATTCAGTTGCAAAATTTGCTCGCGTTGAACATAGAGATCGAGATACACCTTGACTTTGCTCCTGAGAATGTCAGGATTGATAGGTTTGAATACATAATCGACCGCTCCGATCTGGGCAGCGCGAGAGGCGTATTGTCCCTCCTTGCTGATGGCGGTTACGAAAATGATGGGCGTGCCCTGCATGGATTCATCCTCCTGCATCAGCATCGCAGTTTCAAAACCGTCCATTTCTGGCATCTGGACATCCAGAAGCACAACGGCGACCTTATGTCGCAGCATCAGGGACAACGCCTCATTGCCTGAGTTCGCTTTGAAAATAGTAGCGTGAAGGTTTCTCAGGACTTTTTCCGTCGCCAGCAGGTTTCCCTTTTTATCATCAACAATCAAAATGCTGGCCTGCACGTCCACCCGAGTCTTGCCAAGGTCATCCTGGGGTATTATGGCTCTAGCCGTGTATTCCTGCGCCACGGGATCCTCCTTCAGGTGATGTGCGTAATTCCAGAAGCAAAGGTACAATCCGCTCCAGATTCACAATATGGTCTGCAGGGGTCGCATCCAGTCCAGCCTGCGGCATGTAACTGACTTCCGCCGTTCGGGGATTTTGCACGATGACCAGCCCGCCCTGTGTTTTGATGGCCTTGAGCCCGAGACTGCCGTCCGCGTTGGCCCCGGTTAAAAGGATACCGATCAGCGTGTCCCCAAACACATCCGCCGCACTTTCAAACAGGATATCGATCGCAGGGCGGGAAAAATTCACGCGGGGATCCTTCGATAGGCTGAAGCTCCGATCCGGCTCAATAAGCAGATGATACCCGGGAGGTGCCAGATACGCCGTTCCGGAGCTCATAAATTCCTTGTCTTCCGTTTCTTTGACCGTGATGAAGCTGATTCTGTCCAGATATTCGGCGAGATAGGAATCGGAATTGTTAGCGAGATGTTGAACCACGGCAATGGGAAAAGGAAAGGATGCAGGCAGCGCAGGAAGGATCTTCGTCAGCGCATTCATTCCCCCGGCAGAGGTGCCGATCACCACGGCTTCATACATGCATGATCTCACCCTGCTTTTTATAAATTCTCTGCCGCGATTCTACAGGCTCGAACAGCGATTTCACGGAAGTGAAATTCAATGTTTCCTTATTGCCAAGACATAAAAAACCGCCGTGGCGCAAGCTGTCCGTGAACAAGCGCAGCACGCGGTCCTGCAGGGTTCTGTCAAAATAAATCAGCACGTTGCGGCAGCAGACCAGGTTCATTTCGCCGAATACGTCATCGGTCACCAGGTTGTGGTAGGAAAACGTAATTTTGTTCTTTAGAAAATCCTTGATCTTCATGAGATCGTATCCGACACTAAAATACTCGGAAAACTCCCGCTTTCCGCCGGCGTCTCTGTAATTGGCGGCATAGGTTTCGATGTTCTTCACCGGATATACCGCTTTTTCCGCAGCATCCAGCGCGTGATTATTGAAATCGGTGGCATAGATACGCACGCGATCCAGAAAATTTTCTTCGTGTAGCCAAATTGCCATGGAATAGACTTCTTCGCCGGTGGCACAGCCAGTGTGCCATATCTTGACGAAGGGAAATGTTTTTAGGATAGGAATGACCTGTTCGCGGATGGCCTGATAAAATGGTGGGTCGCGGAACATTTCCGTGAACGGGACGGACATATGCTTCAGGAATTGGTCAAAAAAGCTTTCGTCATGATATAAGGAATCGAGCATTTCGGTATAGCGGGTAAGCTGAGCCTGGTCGCGCGCCTGCGTCAGGCGGCGCTTGAGGGAAGCGTAGGAATAATGAGTGAAATCATACCCGTAGCGGCGGCGTATGCCTTCCAACAAAAGGTCGATTTCCAATTTCTCCAGATCCTTACCGGGCGTCATGGCACCGTAACCTGCTTGAATAACCATACGCGCATCAAGGTCAGTAGGCGCTCGATATCCACCGGTTTCATCAGATAATCATTCGCGCCCGCCTCCATGCATTTTTCCTGTTCCCCGGGCATGGCGCGCGCGGTTAACGCGATAATTGGCAGCTCTTTCAAGTGTTTTTCCATTCGTATCGCCCGCATGGCCTGGTAACCATCCATGACCGGCATCATAATATCCATGATAACCAGTTCAATTTCCTTGTCCTGACGCAATTTTTCAATCGCCATCTGGCCATTATCCGCAATCACGACATTCATGCCATGTTTTTTGAGGATCTTGGACAACGCGAAGGTGTTGCGCAGGTCGTCATCGACAAAAAGAACCTTCCTGTTTTGCAGGATCTTGTCGGGATGGTGCTGCATTTGGATAATCGCCTGCTGTTCTTTTGATAGCGTTGATTCGATGCTGTGCAGGAACAGGGTTACTTCATCCAACAGCCGCTCGGAAGAATGAGCGCCTTTGATGACAATGCTGCCTGTATGGCTGTTGAGTTTTCGGTTTTCTTCTTCCGTCAGTTCCTTGGCTGTATAGATAATGCAGGGTGGCAGATCGGCCTGATCAGCAACTTCGTCGAGCCATTCAAATCCCGTCATGTCCGGCAGGAGAAGATCAAGGATGATACAATCGAATCGCTCCTCTGCAATCCGTTGTAAAGCGGCATGCCCTGTTCCCGTACAGGTGATTTCGACATCTTTCTTTTTCAGTAGTCTCTGAATGGCAGTCTGGCTCTTCTGATCATCCTCTATGACCAGTATTTTTTTTATCCTGGACTGAAGAAGATGTTCTATTTTCTTAAATGCCCCCTCTATGCCCTCCGTCTCCACCGGCTTGGTCAGAGAACCGATGGCACCATTGCGTAGCTGTGCGCCCGGATCTTCTTCATCGCGTCCAGTAATAATATGAACGGGGATATGGCGGGTCCTCAAATCGTGTTTAAGCTGACCGAGCACAGTGATCCCGTCGATATCGGGCAGCGTGAGATCTAGCGTGATAGCGCTGACCGGTTGTTCAGCCGCCAACAGGATCCCTGTTTTGCCGTCGCCTGCCACGAGACATTTATAGCCACGCTTGTGCCCTACTTTCATCAGAGTCTTTGCAAAATCCTTGTCGTCCTCGATAATCAGCAAGATTTTGTCATTTGCTCCGATTGAATTGCGGTCGTCGGGAATAAATTCCCGGACTGCAGCCTTGGGCATTGTGTTTGGCTCTGTGCATTCCAGTTTCTGCTGTTGTGCTGGGACTGGTGGCTCTGCGTTTTCGAGATCGACGGCGTCGATATCGGCAGACGTCCAGGTATCGGGCAGCAATAGTGTGAATGTGCTGCCCTCGTTTTTTTTGCTGATGACATGGATTTCACCGCCTAGTAAGTTGGCGAATTTCCGCGCGATGGTCAGACCCAGGCCTGTGCCAACGTAATTGCGGTCAATGGAACCGCCTTCTTGCTGGAATGCCTCGAAGATGGTATGGAGTTTCGATTCCTCAATGCCGATTCCGGTATCGGTCACAGCAAACGCAATTGTGCTGCCGTGTGCGAGGGAGGCACGCTGCAGGCTGGTGTTGTTGTCGGGACGAAATATCTCCAGAGTCACGGATCCTGCTTTTGTGAATTTGAAAGCGTTTGAAAGGAGATTTGTGAGGATTTGTTCCGCTCGTTGGGAATCAGTGCAGATAATGACAGGAAGATTATCTGCCACCTTGATGGAGAAGGAGAGTCCCGACTCTTTGAGAATGGGCTCAAATTGCTGGTCCAGCCGTTTCACGATGTCGGTCAGTAGGACGTCCTCGACGACGATATTGAGTTTTCCTGCCTCGACTTTGGACAAATCCAGAATATCGTTAATCAGCCTCAAAAGGTCCAGGCCGCCGTCATAGATAACATTGGCTTCCTCCACTTGTTCGGGAGTAAGATTGCCTTCTTCATTGCTGCTCAGGATTTTGGCCAGGATCAATAGGCTGTTGAGAGGGGTGCGCAGCTCGTGCGACATGTTCGCTAGGAACTCGGATTTGTACTTGCCGGCAAGTTCGAGTTCTTGCACCTTTTCCTCGATGAGCTGGTTGCTTGCATTCAATTGTTTGGTCTGCTGGCTGATCTGGGCGTTTTGCTCCTCCAGCGCCTTTGTTTTTTCTTCCAACGCCTCATTGGAAGCTTCCATTTCTTCTTGCTGAGTTTTCAGTTCCTCTTCGTTCCGCTGCAGTTCCTCAGCTGCCATACGCGTTTCTTCCAGCAGTTCCTCGGTGCGCGAGCTGGCACTGATACTGTTAATGATCACACCGGCATTAAAAGCAAGCTGTTTCAGGAAGGTAAGATGTACGTCCGAAAATCCATTGATCGATGCCAATTCGATCACGCCGACGAGCGTGTTCTCAAACAGAACCGGTAGCAGCAAGATATGCTTCGGCTGTGTTTCTCCCAACGCGGAAGCGATACGCAGATAATCATTCGGGATGTCGGAAAGAATGCGCATATTACGGTCTTTGGCGCACTGACCGACAAGACCTTCACCCCAACGAAAACTCTGGGGAAGGCTGTCTCGTGTTTGATAGCCGCTGGCGCCCAACCATGCGAGAGTTTCCATGTCACGCTGCGCACGATGCTCTCTAAACGTGCTACTGATATACAACACACCCACCTGGGCCCCTACAGCCATTGTCAGAGATTCCATCAGGGTGTTGGCCAAATCCTCCAACTTCTTGAAACCGAGTATATTTTGAGAGATTCGAACAAGAGTTTCCTTGCCCCAGTCCTCCTCGTCCTTTTGTTTCATCATGGCTTGGAATTCGCGAGCCAGAAGCCCGATTTCATCGGGCGAATTCGTCGGTAGATCGATATCTTTTTCACCCTTGCGGTAGCGCACAACCCCATCCGCAATCCGATTCAGCGGGCGAATCGACAGGTGCAGCAGAAATATGGCGGCGATGACGGCAATGAAGGCGATAATCATACTGAAAATAAATCCGCGCTGATTCACTTCCACCGTCTTGCGAATAATGTCGCGGTAAGGCACTTGGATGGCAACGCCCAGATAATTGTCCGGATTAAGGGAGTCAAACTGAACTTTTTGATAAGTCAGTATGTTTCCGCCATCAATGTCGTCCGGCAGCAAAGTGACCCTGTCCTCCTTTGTATTACCCGTAACAGCCAGAAGCCGCGGTTCATCCCTTTGAATCCGGTCGTTGTGCCCCAGATCTTTGGCATACAGTTTCGAAGGATCGGGATGCAGGAGGTAGTCACCGTCCCGATTGACGATATAGAGGATATAATTCTTCGAAAGTTCCTTACCGATATCCCGTACTATATTGCCGAAATTAATCTTAACTAGAACAATGCCAAACACTTCCTGGGCCCGGGTGTAAAGTGGCACGGCAGCATGCAATACCAGGATATGAGGTTCGATGACTTTTTCATGTTCTCTATTGAGATTTGGTGTGGAAAGATAGATATTGTTCGGACCAATCCTCAGTGTATCCTGGAAGTACGGTTCGGCACCGTTGAGCTGCAATGTATTCTCCGGCACACGCTCGATTCGATTGCCAAATTGTTCGACGCGCAGAATTTCTTTTCCCTCGTCCTCCACGCCGATGATTTTTATCTGCAAATAGTTCTTCCGGGTCCCCATCATTTCAGTAAAAGTGCTGGTCAGCCTGTCTTTGATGGCTGTTTCGGACAGCGGATTTTTCGGATCTATGCCCTCATGGGAGCGTGAGCGAATCAACTCCCGTATAGCTTGAAGATTTTCCAGCAACAAAAGATCGTCTTTAATTCGCTCAATATGGGTTTTTACCGGATAGCGGAAAAAATCTGTGTTCCTTTTAAGATCGTCGATTGCCTGTTCTATTAGAATCTGGCTGCTGCCCCGAATATGAACCTCGTTCACGGCAAAAGCAGTCGCAACTACCAGAAAAACGACCAGGCCGGTCAGCTTTACGATAATTGACAGGTGAAACCGCATTTGCCCTCCGTGAGAGTCAAAGAACATATCCTTTATGGGATAGAGAATGCACAACTTTTCAACTCGTATTGATTGCCAGGTCGTGCAAGTTGATTTTGACGCATGTATTTTTACGTTTTCGGGAATTTCCGAATAATACTTAAATAATACTGATGGGAAGGATATGAACCGCCGGCCACGCATGGCCTTCAAGGAAACACCCAGGGACAGAGGCGATGCAGTGCTTTCCCTTCAGGCTGCAAACCTCCATCTTTGTAGGTGTGTCCCTTTCATTGATAAAAACAAGCTCGGTGAATTGGTAAAAGACAAGGTAGGTGTCGGATTTATTGCGCCACTTTTCCAGAAATTTTTTCTCGGGTCTGTCCCCCTTGTCAGGATTGAGCCGTACGGCAGCCTTGAGTTCCCCGGGCAAGATTGACAGGACTTCCCATGCTCTCTCAGGTAGATGGCAAGAGAGACAGTGGTCAGCAGAATAAACCTTCCCCCGCTTTGACAAAAGGGGGGCTGGGGGGATTTTCGAATGGTCACGTTCCTTGGCGAATTCCGCCGGGCGTCGACACCTACATTGGTATTCCCAACATTCGTCATCGGACATCCCCCTTCTCTCTGCCGTCATTCCTTCAGCCTTTGTCAGGGGAGGATTGAGGTGAGGTAGAGTCTTGAAGCGGTGAGGTAGAGTCTTGGATCTGTACGCATCGTGATGGCCATAGGAAAATTTGGCCTTCCGTGGCATCGGGATGCGGCTACCTCCCCCTGCTCCTTCCTGACAACGGAGGGAATGGAGAAACGGAATGAGGATTCACCCACAGGATTTCCCGATGAGTTTTTTTACCTTCCCATTCCATCTTGTATTCAGCTCCCATCTTCATCGACCGATACATACCCTAAAGCCCATCAACCCCAAATCGACCCTCTCACCATGAAGGCATCTCTCTATGGACCAAGTCACCAGAACACGTCTCGAACAGAACATTTTTTCCGCCGCACATCAAGCCTGTGAACCATGGAACACCTTTCCCTGGCATGCAGGCAGGGGAGGAGCAATTGATACGCACCTGGCCCATTCATCCCAGGCCCTGGCCATTGATGTCTTCGGCACCATCAAAACCTCACCAGATCGCGACAC
This sequence comes from Nitrospirales bacterium, assembly GCA_040904705.1. GTDB lineage: Bacteria > Nitrospirota > Nitrospiria > Nitrospirales > UBA8639 > Nitrospira_E. The sequence continues at coordinate 7,640 of JBBDSY010000020.1, forward strand.
GATTCTAGATGCCTTCGCGCAGAATATCGGACTCCCGACAGGTGGTCCCTGGACCCTCACCCTGGAATGGTCCGTGCGCCCGACATTATTCAATGAACCTCGCCCCACGCAGGTGGATGTGTATGCGGAAAGTCCGCACTCGGTCATTCTCTGTGAATGCAAATTCACCGAGCAGGATGGCGGCGCCTGCTCCCAAACGGTGCGAAATAACTCCATCCCGTGCAATGGAAGTTATGTGCACCAAAGCAATCAAATGAAGGACATGACCAGTCGTTGCGCGTTAAGCGGAAAAGGCATCCAGTATTGGGACATCATTCCGAAAGTCTTTCATCTCGATGCCGCAGCAGATTATCAACCCTGCCCGTTCGCAGGACCGGCCTACCCATGGATGCGGAATCTCGTGGTGGCCTATAAGGTGGCACGGCAGAAAAACAAGCAACCGGCCGTGGTCATTGTCTATGCCGATAGTCCGGACCTGCCCATGGCCCAAAAGATCCGATCGAATGAATGGAGGCAATTCACCCAGACCATCAAGCAGGACCAGGTGCCCTTGCACGTGCGTTCATATCAAGAAATTTTCACGCTCGCGCAAGAAACGATCCGGCAGGGTAGGGGAGAAGAACCCGTGTGGGAGGAATTAGCCGAGTGGGTCACTAAAAAAATATCGACGGTCAATGCAACCCGTGAAAAACCAAAAAGAAAAAAACTCTCCCGCTCCAACACGAGGTCGGTGTATAGCTGATGGACATGGAATAAGGGGCAAACGCCTCTTTAACGGAGGACGATGCACAAGAACGCCTCCCGCCTCCATACTCGGTGGTCATCCCGAGGCCTTGCGAAGGACCTATTCTTCCAGCTAAACCACATTGGGTTAGCGGGTCTCCCTCCTCTGAGTGTCATTCCTGACAGTAGTCCTTGAGAATCCATCTTCACGTTCCACATGCCTGTTTCGAACTCCCCACTTTGACAAAGGAGGGGCGAAGGGGAGGTAGAGGCCCGCCATCCCCGTAGGTCGTAAGCGGGGATCCATCTTCATTCTTGCCCCGATCGAGAATGGAGAGACCCGAAAAGAACATCCCTTCCCATCCAACACGGTCTCGGCCAGAAAAAATAGGGGGGAAGTTCTCTGAAACTACAAAGGCAGAACAGAGGTTGTATTGCTAGGTCTGCCCCCCAAAAATTCACTTTGCCGGGTAGGTGTTGGAAAGTATGGAAGGAGACATACGTGTGAGGAAAAACTGTGGCGTCCTCCATCTCTCCCAAATGAGGCGATCGGCTCAAAATAGATCAATACTCATGCCTGACCGTATGCCGTCATCGGCGGTGTGTCTAGCGGAGTTCAAGTCCCGCGAAAGGAGTTGTTCGTACACCTGTCTCGTACCGGGAAGCAGCGCCGGAGTAATCCGGGGGGTGAAGTTTCCCATGGGCAAAGCTGCAGGCCGTAGCGCAAGCGAACCTAGACGTAGCCTCGTCAATGAAGTGGAGAAGCCGACCCTGTGGTCAGAAGGGGCAGGCCGCTGTCTGAGGGAGCAGAACCAACACCCACCCTCAGGATCTTCCGGGGTAGCAGGAGCGGCATGTGGCGGAAGAGACACCGTGCCGGACGGGAGACCCACGGCGGTGCTGGGGACTAGGAAATTTCAAAGGCCATTTTGAGCGAATCGCAACGTACCCACGCACTCGTGAATGGATCAATCCCCGGACTTCGCTGGCCGACCTGCGGGCGTTCATCTTGCGAGGAGGGTCGGACCGGCTCATGGTTCTTGGATCGGGCCAGCCTGTCGCTCCCGTGTGGCGGGGGAGGGTGGGCCCTGGGCAAGGGGCGTCGGTGGGCTCCAGGAACTGCGCCGGAAGCCGGGGGGAGATGAGGCTGTCTGGAAGAATGCGTCGATGTGGGCCGGGGCTTTTGGTGGGGCCCGGGTGGGTAAGCCCAGGTGGCTCAACATCTTGCCGATCACGGCGGGGGCTTCAATGGACGGGACCGGCGACGATTTGCCAAACACCTGGACCATTATTTAACCATCCTCGTCAAACCGAAGTCTGACAGCCCCTCGTGACCGATATGGGGAACGATCTTCGGTACACTCGATTGCTGCCACTGTATCCTTTCATGTATAAATTGCCCGACAAAACTGAAAAATAATATTGCCTTCCTTGACCCTATCCGTACCATCCCGTGTGCCACATCGGAATATGAATAGGGAAGCCTGATTTATCGGCATGACCACGAATATGAGAAGAACGATTCTCCAATCCCTTGGCGGATGGCTTCTCCTGCTTTGCGTGGATCCGGCGGTAGCCAATTCAGAAGAGTCTCAGCGCATCGAGTCCCTTCATGAGATGCGTGAACAATGGAAAGCGGTTCAATCCACCATGAAAGATCATGGGGTCCGTCTGGATATCGTCAACACGGTGGATGTGCTTTCCAATGTCTCCGGCGGCATTCGCAAAAAAACTGCGACCGTAGGCGATCTGGACCTGCTGCTGACCATAGATATGAACAAATTAATTGACGATTGGAAGGGGACACTGTTCGTCTACGGCCTTGGCACCTATGGAGACGATCCCGGCAAGCACGTCGGTGACATTCAGGCCGTGAGCAGCATTGCGGGACCAAACACCTGGAAACTGTTTGAAGCCTGGTATCAACAAAATTTCTTTGAGCGTTTTTCCCTCCTCGCCGGCCTGTATGATATGACTTCCGAGTTCGATGTTATGGTGTCGGCGTCGGAACTTTTTGTGAATGCCTCATTCGGAACCGGCGCGGAATTCGCCATCAGCGGGAAAAGCGGTCCCTCCACCTTTCCGGCAACAGCGCTGGGAATCAGAGGCCAAGCCATCGTCAACGATAGCCTGATGGTTCGTGCCGTCCTCGCGGATGGAGTTCCGGGCAATCCCAACGATACGGACGGTACTCATATCCTGATCAATGAGGACGACGGCCTCTTCAGTGCTTTGGAATTGGCATATTATCAATTCAGACCAGCCGATACGCCCGACACCAAGCGGGAGATTCTTGCCGGAAAACCTCGTCGCCTGACTTTTCGACGGGTTGGAAGGTCCGCTCCGCACGAATATGAAGCGAAAGTCGCTCTCGGCTTGTGGGGGTATACGACCAAACTGGAGCATCTCAGCAAAGTCGATAATGCCGGAGTGCCCGCCAAACGTGATGGCACCTACGGGCTGTATGGGTTAGCGGAATATGATATCTATCATGAACCAGGTGATACCGACCAAGAACTGACTCTCTTTGGTCGAGCCGGGATGGCCGACCCGAAGGCAAACCGCTTTTCTCAGTATTATGGGGGCGGTTTCGTGTATACGGGATTATTGCCGGGACGACAGTTTGATCAAACAGGTTTGGGAGTGGCCGCCGCGATCAATGGAAAATATTATAAACGGTCTCAACGGAATGCCGGGCAATCGGTGGATACCGCTGAGATTACCCTGGAGGCCACGCATGCCTTCTTTGTGAACCCCGATCTCATTATCCAACCGGATGTGCAATACGTTATTAATCCCGGGACGGTTCCAGGAAGAAAAAATGCGTTGGTTCTTGGTGCCCGTCTTGAAGTCAATTTCAATTGGTTTAACCCGTAAGGGGGTTTGTAATGGGATGCTTCCTCATATAGCCCATAAGTCCTCAGCCGGGAAATATCCGGGCGGCTGTTCATGTTGGCACAACCCACTCAAGCAGAAAAATGATGGCGCAGATGCCCTGGTTATGATTTTGACTTTTCCCTCACTGACGACGGGAATGGGACTAGGAAATTTCAAAGGCCTTTTTGAGCGAATCGCAACGTACCCACGCACT
>JBBDSY010000021.1:0-11422 GCA_040904705.1 Nitrospirales bacterium
GTTCCCTCTTCATTCTCCTATCAATTGAATATCCCCTTTCAAAACAGAGTGTTGGGTCGATGTGTGCGTGCATAGTGGCGTTTCCCTCCTTTAGTGAGAAGCTCCTGCCTTTTCCTCATTATTGAAATACGAGGGCACATTCTGATATTTTACTCCCCATAAGTTATTGAATTTCAAAGAAAGAAAGGAATATTCCCTTTGAGAGGGAAAGAGATAGGGGGACTCACGATGACAGTGCGATTCTTGGTCATAGTGGGTTGTATGAGGATGGCGATTGATCGATGTTGGGAACGATTATGTACGAGTCAATGGGATTCTTGGAAATCAAATTTTGTAATGTCATTAGAGGCTCTTATCGAGGAAAATAGCTGGTCCTTTGATCTGCAGCATGCAATGTATTGGTGTGTAGTAAACCCGGGACCTTTCCTTGTCCGTGAACGGCAGCATGGATGGGTACAATCTGAACGTGTTGCTAAGCAGTATAAGGCGCTAAGACATTCCACTCGTTCTCTTCATCTTCCTGATTCCTCTGACCGATCTCTATCTGAACGCTAGATAGATCGGTTGTTTTCTCCTGTCCCGCCCTGTTTTTCTTTCCCTGACCTAGAGGGTTTTCGGGGTTTTTGAATGACAACTTTGCCCGATGGTGAGTTCAAGGGAGAACCTTTTCTGACCATATGTGCAAAAGGAAATAAATAGGAGCCAAACAATGGACATACTAATTCCTATAATCGTAGGCGTGGTGGGACTGGCGATTGGGTTTGTTTCGTCCAAAATGTTCCAACAACGTATGGACGGCAAACGACGTTCGGAAGCCGAGGATCAAACTCAGCAGCTGATCCAGAATGCTCAACGGGAAGCGGAGAATCTGGTTAAGGAAGCGAAAATTGAATCTAAAGACCTATTATTTCAGGCAAAATCCGAACTCCAAGCGAAAGAAAAGGAAAAACGCAATGAAATTCAAGCGGCAGATCGGAAGCTCGTTCAGCGAGAGGAAGCTTTCGAGCGCAAAGTCAGCCAGTTTGATAAGCGTGATGAGGAGATGAGGCGAAGGGAACAAGCTCTGAAGGGGCAGGAAGAGGCGTTAGCCAAGAAGACGGCGATTTGTGATCAGTCTATTAAGGAACATCGCATGGCCTTGGAGCAGGTGGCAGGGATCACGGCTGATGAAGCCAAACGCCAATTATTGAGTGAGATTGAAACCGAGGCGAGGTTGGATGCTGCGCTCCTGACCAAGCGGATATTGGACGAAGCCAAAGAGGCCTCAGATCGCGACGCGCGAGAAATTGTGACCCGTTCAATTCAGCGAATTACCCGAGACTATGTGAATGAGGCCACCATTTCCGTCGTTCCTCTTGCAAACGATAGCATGAAGGGGCGAATTATTGGTCGCGAAGGACGGAATATTCGGGCATTGGAAGCGGCGACCGGTGTGGATCTCATTATTGATGAAACTCCAGAGGCAGTCATTATTTCAGGGTTTGATCCCCTGCGTCGGGAAGTGGCGAAAATTTCGTTAGAACGATTGATGCAGGATGGCCGTATTCACCCGACGAGGATCGAAGAGGTTGTCGAGAAGGTTAAAGGGGATATCGACAAACTGATGCGAGAAGAGGCGGAAAAGGTCATCTTTGAAGTCGGTCTTTCTGATTTTCATCCCGAGATTGTCAAATTGTTAGGACGTTTGAAATATCGCACCAGCTATGGACAAAACAATTTGTACCATGCGCGGGAAGCCTCCTATATTTGCGGAATTATGGCCTCGGAGTTGGGGCTAGATGTGAAGCTCGCCAAGCGGGGGGCCTTGCTTCATGATATTGGAAAGGTTGTGAGCCATGAAGAAGAAGGTACCCATGCGATGTTGGGTGCTGAAATGGCCAAAAAGTGGGGTGAGTCTGAACTCATTGTGAATGCCATTGCGGCTCATCACGAACAAGTAGAACCGCTATGCCCCGAGGCGGTGTTGGTGGCCGCGGCAGAGGCCCTTTCAGCGGCTCGTCCGGGTGCCAGACGTGAGACATTGGAAGCCTATGTGAAACGGTTAGAAAAGCTGGAATCGTTGGCCACGGGGTACTCGGGTGTCGATAAGGCCTATGCGATTCAAGCAGGCCGCGAAGTGCGTGTGATCATCCGACAGGGAGAATTGAGCGAGACAGAAAGCTTTGCGCTTTCTAGAGACTTAGCCAAAAAAATTGAGCAAGAACTCACCTATCCCGGCCAAATCAAAGTGACCGTTATTCGTGAAAATCGTTTTATCGAATTTGCCAAATAGGCGAGAGGGAGCTGATAGCCACGACGTATGAATGTGTTGTTTATCGGAGATATCATGGGGGAACCTGGTCGTCGGGTCTTGTTAAAACACCTCTCGAAGGCCATTGAAGATCATCACATTGATTTGGTCGTGGGAAATGGAGAAAACGCGGCAGGCGGATTTGGGATCACTCCAGACATTGCTGAGGAACTCTTCGACCTCGGACTTTCGGCTATTACCTTAGGGAATCATGCCTGGGATAAACGGGAGGCCATGGACTATATGCAAAAGGAGCCCCGTGTCATTCGTCCGGCCAATTATCCTGATGGCGTGCCCGGGAAAGGGACGTGCGTTATTGAGACCGTTCAGGGTGAACGCCTAGGCGTCGTGCAATTGATGGGGCGAGTCTTTATGCCGATGGTGGATTGTCCCTTTCGGGTGGCCGAGCGAGAATTGTCTCAATTGGCGACAGCGTGTGACTATATCCTGGTCGATATGCATGCCGAAACCACATCAGAAAAAATGGCCATGGGCTATTTTTTGGACGGCAAAGTCTCGGCGGTTCTTGGAACCCATACGCATGTGCAAACGGCGGATGAACAAATATTGCCTCAGGGTACCGGTTATTTGACGGATGTTGGGATGACAGGTCCAGTGCAATCCGTGATCGGCATGAAACCCAATTTGGTGATTCAAAAGTTTCTGACGCAAATGCCTCGACGATTTGAAGTCGCGCAAGGGCCCTCGGTCTTGAGCGCAGCCGTCGTGGAATTGGATCCCACCACAAAAAAAACTACAAAAATTACTCGTCTTCGGTTGTTTGAATAGCGCTTCCCGTGCCACAGCTTTTTCCGCCTTTACTGACTGTCTCAGAACTCACGAGGCAGATTCGTTCGAATTTAGAACAGCAATTTCGCTCCGTATGGGTGGAAGGGGAAATCTCTAATCTTCGTTGCCCTTCTTCCGGTCACCACTATTTTACCTTAAAAGACCGGAGTAGCCAGATTCGAGCCGTGTTGTTTCGCAGTCAGGCCGAACGGGTCAAGTTTGCACTTCAAGATGGGTTGGAGGTCGTAGTTTTTGGACGTCTCACCGTCTATGAACCGCGTGGGGATTACCAGTTGCTCTTAGACGGAGTGGAGCCTAAAGGGATGGGGGCTTTGCAACTGGCCTTTATGCAATTGAAAGCGAAATTTGAAGAAGAAGGGTTATTTCATGCATCTCGAAAGCAAGCATTGCCGGCTTACCCGGAACGAATTGGAGTCGTGACGTCACCCGTTGGTGCAGCGCTTCATGATGTGTTAACGATTTTATCTCGACGTTGGCCCCTGGCTCAGATTCTCATTGCACCCGTGGCGGTCCAAGGCGTGGCAGCTGCCGGGCAAATTGCGGCGGCGATTCGAAAGTTTAATCAATTAAGTCCCCAGATTGGCAACGTGGATGTCTTAATTGTCGGACGTGGAGGAGGATCCATTGAAGATTTATGGGCCTTCAATGAAGAGGAGGTGGTCAGGGCCATCGTCGCTTCCGTTATCCCCATCGTGTCGGCGGTTGGACATGAAACTGATGTCACGCTTGCCGATTTGGCGGCCGATTATCGAGCGCCAACTCCTTCAGCCGCTGCGGAATTAGTCGTTCCGGACTGTGCGATCATCAAAGAGCAGGCGCACCATCATCGCATCAGACTAGAGCGTTCCTTCAAGAGTCTGGTGAGTGCCTTGACGGTCAGGGTGCAGCGGAGTCAAAAACGATTGCCCGAACCGCGTCTGATTATTGGGAAATTCGTTCAGCGGGTAGATGAGTTGGAGCGGCAGTTGTATCAAAGAGTCAAGCAGTGGTGCCGTCATATTCAGCTTCTGTTAGTCCAGCACCAATCGGCGATTTGGGAAGCCAGCCCTCTCATGGCGATCCATCGAGAGCAAGGAAGGATGGCAGAGCTTGATAGGCAGCTGGTCCAAGGGATGCAAAACTTCGTGCTTCTCCGGCGACATCAGGTCAATGTATCGATTTCCCAACTGCATCAATTGAGTCCATTGGGAGTTTTGGCCAGGGGGTATAGTATTGTGAAAGATCTTCGAACAGGAAAAGTTCTCAAGAAATCAACCGATACGGTGGTCGGGGCGGAAGTTCAGGCGACATTATCTGAAGGGGCCGTCGTTTGCAGGGTTGAGCACATAGCTTCTCAGAAATGAGGAGGAGCTTTCGATTCCGGGCACGTGAAGGCTATAATATCCAAGTTCATTCAGTGCGATTACGAGGAAAAGATGGCAGCCATTAAATTTGAAAAAGCTCTATCTCGCCTAGAAACAATCGTGACGGAGCTGGAAGCTGGTGAGCTTTCCTTAGATGATTCCCTGCGAATTTTTGAAGAAGGCGTCAAGCTGTCGAAGACCTGTTTGAAAATGTTGGATGACGCAGAACGCAAGGTGGAAATTCTTGTGCAAGATAAGGATGGACGAAAACGAATTCAGGCCTTTTCTCTGGAGGACTCCCATTCAACTGAGTCATAGGGCATCCTCTCTTTGCTCTGCTCTTTTCCTACAGGAGAGCGGACTCGGTTCCTATCTGATGTCGACTCTTCAACCTTCACTCCCTTCTAGAAAGTCCACAAAACAGCGGTTGGATTCTCTTCTCGTCTCGTTGGCCCTGGTTCCTAGCCGGGAGCAAGCCAGTCGTCTTATTCTGGCTGGTCGCGTCAAGGTTGATGGGCTGGTGCGGGATAAACCCGGAAAGTTGGTGCCTTCAGAGGTTGCAGTCGAAATTGTTCAGCCAGACTGTCAATATGCCAGTCGAGGCGGCGAAAAGCTGGCTCCGGCTTTAGAGGCTTTTGGTCTGTCATGCACGGGATTGGTGGTCATGGATGTGGGAGCCTCAACGGGAGGGTTTACCGACTGCGTGTTGCAGCATGGCGCTAAGCGCGTGTATGCCATTGATGTAGGCTATGGCCAGTTAGATTGGCGTCTGCGGTCCGATGCTCGAGTCATCGTGATGGATCGGGTCAATATTCGATACTTACGTCCGGAAGATATTCCAGAACTGGTAGATTTGGTCGTCATCGATGTGTCCTTTATTTCACTGAAGATGGTGTGGCCGGCGATTATCCCTGTATTAAAGCCACAGGGCTATCTTCTGTCTTTAATCAAACCGCAATTCGAGGTTGGTAAAGGACAAGTCGGGAAAGGTGGGATTGTTCGCGATGAGCAATTGCGTGAAGCCGTCAAAGATCAATTTGTGGAGTATGCCAAATTGTTGTCCTTGGAACTTGTCGGCCTGATCGATTCCCCGGTATTGGGGAAAAAGGGGAACAGGGAAATTCTGATCGGGCTAAAGAAGCGATAGGCAGGAAAGTGTTGTTGTCCAATAATAGGGTGTTGAGAGATTGATCGGTAGGAGTTCCGTTTAAAAAAGGGGGATATTATGGGGTTGAAGGTGTTGGTCACTGGCGGGGCCGGGTTTATCGGATCGCATCTCGTTGATCGGTTAGTGCAAGAAGGTAATGAGGTTAGTGTGATCGACAATCTTTCAACAGGGAAACGCAAACAAGTCAACAAAAAAGCCCAATTTTATAAAATGGATATTCGGAGCAAGCGGATTGAACGGGTGTTTCGAAAAGAACGTCCGGTTATCGTTGTTCATTTGGCAGCTCAAATGAATGTCCGGCTTTCAACGGAAGATCCTGGATTTGACGCTGATGTGAACATTTTAGGCACGTTGAATCTCCTGGAGCATACGGTGAAAAATGGAGTGCGAAAAGTTGTGTTTGCGTCTTCCGGAGGCGCGGTCTATGGGGAACAGGAAGTGTTCCCGGCTCCGGAATCCCATCGGACCGATCCTCTTTCTCCTTATGGTATTAGCAAGTTGGCTGGCGAAAAATACTTAGCCTACTACACCAATACGACAGGTCTTCGGCACGTCGCTTTGCGATTTGGCAATGTCTATGGCCCGAGACAAGAGCCTGAGGGTGAGGCTGGTGTCGTGGCCATTTTTTCCAAAATGATGTTGGAAGGTGGGCAACCCATTATCAATGGAACAGGGAAGCAGACACGTGATTTTATCTATGTCGATGATGTGGTGGAAGCTATCATGGTGACTTTGGGAGAGGATGTTCAGGGCATTTTCAATGTCGGAACCGGGCAGGAATCAACGGTTAATGAATGCTATGGGATTATCAAAAAACTGGCCAACAGTTCCTGCAAAGATTTATATGGTGCCGCCAAGAAGGGCGAGCAATTTCGTAGTGTGTTGGATGTGACGAAACTGAAGGAGCGTTTTGGCTGGGACCCTCAAGTCGCATTGCCGGAGGGACTCAAATTGACCGTTGAATTTTTTCAAGGGCAACAGAAGTGAGCACGGTTGTCGTGCAAAAAAGGCGTGGCCTCCTTGCAAGGGCTAGTAGCGCGGAACGGAATTGTCAATTTCAATAGACCAGGATTCAATGCCTCCTATCAGATTTTTGACATTGGGGAACCCTTGTTGCACGAGGAATCCCACAGCATCCGCACTTCGCATGCCTTTATGACAATAGGCCACGATTTCAGTATTCTTGTCTAATTTATCCAGCGAATTGGGTAGCTCGCCCAATGGGATGAGTACAGACCCTTCTATTTTGGCCATCGAATATTCATGGGGTTCACGGACATCGAGTAAAAAAATCGCATCCCCGTTATCTTGCCGAGTTTTCAATTCACGAACCGTGATGGTGTAACCCATATGCGAATGTCCTCCTTCAATGGCTAAGGCACTTCTTGTCGAAGGCTCATCATAGCGACTGATTTTTCTGGGTGTCAATTTATTCTTTGTGAAAGTGTAAGGAGAGTTTCCATGCCTCAGCAACCGGTTGTGTCCATTGCGCAGATTGCCCAATACGAAGGTCAGGATATTACCATTCAAGGGTGGCTTCGCCTTCGGCGTTCAAGTGGGAAATTGAGTTTTTTAACGGTGCGAGACGGGACCGGTGATATTCAAGCGATTGTCAGTAAGGCTACTGTGGGGGACGAGCAGTTTGCCGTTTGTGGGCAAGTGACGCAGGAGTCCTCCGTCATTCTGACGGGGCAACTTCGGAAGGATGCGCGGGCTCCAGGTGGGTTTGAACTAGACGTCGCTAATTTCCAGGTCGTTCATCTGGCTGAGCCATTTCCCATTCAACCCAAGGAGCATGGGGTCGGGTTTTTGATGGAGCACCGGCATTTGTGGCTGCGTTCCAGTCGTCAACATGCCATTTTACGGGTCCGTCATGAAATCATCCGAACCTGCAGAAATTTTTTTGATGAACGAGATTTTACGCTCATTGATACCCCGATTTTTACCCCGAATGCTTGTGAAGGCACGACGACACTGTTTCAAACGCAATATTTCGATCAAGTCGCGTATCTCGCACAAAGCGGGCAACTCTATGGAGAAGCCGCCGCGGCGGCCTTTGGAAAAATTTATTGTTTCGGGCCAACGTTTCGTGCAGAGAAATCGAAAACCCGTCGCCATCTCATGGAATTCTGGATGGTGGAACCGGAAATGGCTTTTGCTGAGCTGTCTGATGCTATGCAGCTTGCCGAAGAACTTGTGTCCATGGTGATTCAGCGGGTCTTGGAAAACCGTCGAGCGGAATTAGATATTCTCGAACGGGATGTGGCAGCTTTGGAGGCCATGATTCCACCGTTTCCACGAATCACGTATGAAGAGGCGATTACAAGGCTCAAGGAACTTGGTGTGGACATTCAGTTTGGCGATGATTTCGGCAGTGAACAAGAAACCGTGTTAGCCAATTCTTTTGATCGGCCTGTTCTTGTGCATCGGTATCCAGCCGCGGCCAAAGCCTTCTATATGGCCCGAGATCCCGAACGACCTGACCTAGCCTTGTGCATGGATATGTTAGCCCCTGAAGGTTATGGGGAAATTATTGGAGGCGGGCAACGCATTCATGATTTGGAAACCCTGCGCCAACAAATTGCTGCGCATGATCTGCCTGAAGAGGCGTTTAAATGGTATGTGGATTTGCGGCGGTATGGGAGTGTGCCGCATGCGGGGTTTGGGATGGGGATTGAGCGAGTGGTGGCATGGATTTGTGGACTCGATCATGTTCGGGAAACGATTCCTTTCCCAAGAATGCTCTATACGCTTTATCCCTAAAGCTTGCTTTCCCCTCCTTTGTAAGGAGGGGTTAGGGGAGGTAGAAGCTTCAAAAAGCAATCGTTATTCCCCGCATCTTTCTTTAAATGGCATGTGCCGGGGTTCGTCCCGGCGGCCGAGCCACTTTTGTTTCGGCAAAAGTAGCCAAAACCATGTTGGCCGTGTCGTGGCCCTTCGGGTCCCCTTGCGGTTCGCCAACACCGGCGCCGCGCAAACTCGCTTCGCTCAAACAGTGCGCGCCTTTTCTCCGGTGTCGGCTGCACGGCTCGGCCACACCAAAAGGCCAGGAAAGACTGCTGAAAAACGAAGGGACAAATGACTCTTGAAAATGTTGAGTAGCCCGCTTTCGACCCAGGCTGTGTGAAAACTAAAAAATGGCCTTCTGAAATCGTCTTTAAGCCTGTCAAGTTTTCTGTTGAGGCCAATCATTTACCGGTAGAACGTTCTCCCCTCAAAGTCTAGTTAATGGCATGTCATGGTGCATTTGAACTGAACCACTGCAGACCAAGGCTGTGGTGTTTTCACACAGCCTCGACCCGGAGCGGACATCGTGGTGATATGAGTTTATGAAGCAAAGAAGTAAGAGAAAAGGGGACGGATTAATTTAATTCTTTTGTGAGTTTATTCAAATAGGTGGCATTTGGTCTTGCCCCGAAATTGTGGACACATCTGAAAAGCGCGAGAATGCGCTAGGAGGTGTGTCATAGTCGTATGGTCAAAAAACTCGAACGCAATGTTTCTCTACAAGATACCTGCAACCTATTGAATCTCCCAGTCCATCGATACCATCCCGGGTGATCCACTCCCAATGGTATTGTCAACTTAACGAAATTTGAACGCTAATCAGACCATTCACCTGACTATAATTCATTGATTTGGCAGGGATTAGATTTCTAGCTCTACCCTTGGATTGATCGCAATTCGAGTTAAGTTGACAATACCCTTCACATGCTTTGGAATTGCCGTACCGACTAGGATGGGTTTAAAATTTACGCAAAGAAAATATCATCGATCGATACTCTAGGGAGGCTTCCCTAGAGTCTTCCCCCGCGAAGGAAGGCGTAAGACAGCCTGTGGATCAAGGAGGTGGTAAATGAGTTCAACGCAATCCCCACCCACATTCATCCCGCATCAACCCGCAGGAGATGCTAAAGGATGTGTCTTACTCGTAGAAGAAAACAGCGACAGCCGAAGTGCAATGCGCCAGGTGCTTACCCAAGGCGGCATTGCCGTTATTGAGGCCGCCAATGGAGCGGAGGCCCATGAAGCGATCCATTTTGGTAATAATCCGTTACTCATCGAGGTGGTGCTTATCAATACGGATAGCCTCGATTGGATGAGAACTATCGAATATTTCAAACAACAATTTCCCTCGATTGCTTTCATTGGATTAACAGGCCATCTATCTCGCAAAGCTAAGGCTACACGCCGTTTCAATGTGGTCATTCTAGGGTCAGGAATGGGAGGCAGTGCATTACTTGACCTCTTGAGCCAGCTTCCCCACGTCGAAATTATGGGGATCGCAGACAAAGACCCACAGGCACCGGGGTTGAGAAAAGCGAAGGAACTAGGCATTCCCATCGCTGATCATATCACGGCGCTTCTTTCCCAAAGTGAAGTCCATCTTATTGTCGATGTGACGGGAGATCCCATGATGGAGAAGGTTATTTTCAATCACAAACATCCCAACGCGGAGGTTCTTGGAGGAACAGCTGCCAAACTTCTCTGGGATGTCGTCCAACATGAAAGGGACATGCATAACCAAATCACCAAAACCACCAATTTGACCATGATGGTGCGTGAAGGAGCATTAGTTGACTTTTTAGTGAAACCCGTAGAGCCTCCCAATCTCGTTTTCTCGGTTATGCAAGCGATAAAGAAGTGAACTGTTCCTGAGGCCTAACCCATGAATTTGCACGTGGGTCAGACCTCGGCATTCGTGAGTTGGCCTGTCCCTTCTATAAATTCATCCCGTATGGTCAAAAAACTCATCCGGCCTTCCGGTATTAGGAAATTTGAGTGTTTCTTAGTCAAAAACGTGGTGTGATTATTAAGGGATGGGCCTGGGATTTGTAGGGTAAGCAAACAATCAAGTTTTCCGGCTAACCGTCTCAAAACGACCCTAAGCGGACGATTGTTAACTGTCCAAAGTTTTGAGTAGGCAAAGAATATTTTCCAGATTTTGTATAGCGAGGTAATTCAGGTTTATCTTTTCGATAGCTATAAAATATGAGTGATAGAAAAGAAGATGTTTCGAATGCATTGATAGCATCCGTAAAGTCTACATTTGGACTTATACCGGGTGTGTCGCAGGTTCTAGCCGGGTACGATGCGTATCACCAAAGCGTTCACGATAGAAACGTGAAAAAGATGATTGCCCACCTGTGTGACAAGGTGGAAGATTTAGAGCAATTCATTCGTCAAGATTGGTTCAAAACTGAGGAAGGAGAGCTTTTCATCAGGAAAACTATTGATGCTGCGATTGACGTGCAATCCGAAGAAAAGCAGGAGCTATTCGTAAATGTGCTGATCAATGGGCCCAGGTCCAACATTACCATTGAGCAAAAGACAAAATTCGTCGATATGTTACGACAGCTTTCGCTTGCATCAATTCAAATCTTGGCGGAGATGCACACCATGTTCGTGTCTCGAACGCGCCGCCCGGGAAAACAAAGCGACGCAGGTGAGGGAATTCCCCATATCAACCCAAGGCGGATTGCCGAAGATTTGAGTGGTAAGTATGCGCCGTATCTGACGCTTTCCGCTATCAAAGAGCTCGAAAGTCACGGCCTATTCAGTAACATTGGGGAATGGCACAAAGTTGGGGACAAATACAGGCCGGGCAGCGGGTTTTCAACAGACCTTGCATACACCGATTTTAGCGCCAGCTTCGCGGAGTTCATATCGTCTGATCAAACAAAGAGCCTTAATTAAAGTGTCACATAACCAATGCTTCAACACGGGCAGTCGAACAAAACGCGTCTGTTGGTTGAGCTATAGTAGGTTAACTTTTCATTAGTACATGGCAAAGATCATATCGATGGCTTT
>JBBDSY010000022.1:0-11227 GCA_040904705.1 Nitrospirales bacterium
TCTCATCGGGATCAGGATCCGTAGCACTCAGAATGCCCACCGGGCTTCCCGCAGGCAGATTCTCCGAGACCTCTCCCGAAGACAAGGCGATATCCGTCGGTGGTTGACCTTCCGTGATTTGGAGAAAGATAATCGAGCTGTCCCAGCCCTGATCGTTCTTCGCAATGATCCGCACACTGTACCGTCCCACCGTAGACGGAACCCCGCTGATCTCTCCAGTGACGGAGTCCATCACCAGTCCCTCGGGCAGTCCGAGTGCTGCGAAGCCCGTTGCCGCACTGTTGACCTCGTTGGGAGTGAAGCCGAAGAAGACACCCACTTGTCCGGCCGCTTTCTGACCCTTGGTCAGCTTTGGAACCGGCTCCTTGCTTCGCACCGCCAAACTGAAGGCGTTCCCCGTGGCGACATCGAATGTGGTTCCCAGGTTCCCAGGCACGGAAGTCTGCCCATGTGAATCAAAGCCCCATCCGACCAGGCTGCCGTCCCCCAGGCGTGCGAGCACATGTCCCTGTCCGCGGGAAACCAGATCCACCACATCGCTCAAATCCGCCGGGATTCCCGTCGGTTCGCCCCATTCGACCACCGTTCCGTCAGACTTGAGCGCAAGACTCGTCCGCTCACGGGCGGCCACCGCCACCACACCGGTTAGATCCGCCGGTACTGTCGTCTGCTCATAATCCGCCCAGAAGGGCAATGTTCCCCACGCCACCACAGTTCCGTCCGCCTTCACCGCCAGCGCATGCACGCGCCCCGCCGCGATTCCAATGACATCGCTGAGTCCGGCTGGAATCTCCCCGGCGGGCCCGCCGCCCCACCCAGTCACCGTGCCATCACTTTGCAAAGCCAGGCCGAAATTCTCTCCAGCCGCGATCTCGACCACGTCCGTCAAACCGACGGGTGCTCCTCCCCAGCCGGTCACGGTGCCGTCATCGAGCAACGCCGTCGCAAATCCGTTACCACTGGCAACTGCAACGATTCCGCTCAATCCAACCGGCACTTCCAATGCATTGTCACCCCATTCGACTGCGGTTCCGTCGGCCTTGAGCGCCACGGCACGATTGAACCCTCCGTCCACATCCACTACTCCGTGCAGATCCACCGGAAGATTCAATGCGCCTTTGTCGGCGCGGCCCCACGCCAATACCGTCCCCGGGGGGTAGGTCGAACCATCCTGGGGACTGGTGCCCCGGGCCACCTCAACGCCGTCTCCTGCCCCGTCGTCGTCGCTGTCCCAGTCCAAGTCACTGGTTCCTTCAACGGCTTCATCGGCCTGCGTCAGTCCGTCTCCGTCAAAATCTTCGCTGTCATCATCGAGCAGAGAGACTAGAATCACCTCCTCGAGAATGTTCGACCCGCTATCGGTGATTCTGACTCGTACACTGTAAAGTTCCTGCTCTTCGAAATCGAGCGAATCAGCCGTCTCAAAGCGATCACCAACAATCTGAAATTTGCCATTATCCTCAGAGCCAACGCCTTCGACCAAGGTGTAGGTGAAGGTATCGCCGGGATCAGGGTCAACCGCCACCAAAACTCCCACAAGAGTCCCCGCAGGTTGATTTTCCATGACAGTGGCATCACTGATGCCGACTCCGCCTGAACCTTCTCCGACGAGGTTCAAAACCAAAATTTCAACCACTCCTTCCCATGTGAGTCCATAACTGTCGGTTGTGCGCACGCGCACTGTCCGCCAAATCTGCTCTTCATAGTCGAAACTTACCTTTGCGATCAACGTGTCACCGGCAATTTGGAACAACCCGTTGTCATCATCACCTTCACCCTCGACAAGCTGGTACGTAAAACTGTCAACATGATCCGGATCGCTGGTGGCAAAATGACCCACCACCGTATCCACAGGTTGGTTCTCAGCAATTGAATTGGGCCCAACCTTCGATCCGCGGGGCGGGGCATGGCTAATCTCCAGGGTAAAAATCGCACTTCCTGTTCCTCCGTCGTTGGTCGCTGACAAGGTGATCGGGAAAGTTCCGACTTCATCCACGATTCCGAATAATACTCCGCTGACAGCATCAATCGAAAGTCCCGCCGGGAGGTCCGTCGCGCTGTAGCCTGAGGGGTTCTCGGATGCTTCGACCTGCCATTCCACCTGATCCCCGATTTTCACGGAAGCCATTACAGGGAGTGAAATCACTGGTGGAGGCGGAAGCACTGTGAATACCGTTTCCCGGCGGCCCGTTCCTGTTTCATTTCCGGCTTCGAGTGTAACCAGATAAGTGCCCAACGCAGTCGGCGTGCCGCTGATCAAGCCGGTAGCCGTATCAACCGCGAGTCCGGGAGGCAAATCCAGGGCTTCGTATG
Source organism: Nitrospirales bacterium (assembly GCA_040904705.1). Lineage (GTDB taxonomy): Bacteria > Nitrospirota > Nitrospiria > Nitrospirales > UBA8639 > Nitrospira_E. The sequence goes on from JBBDSY010000022.1 coordinate 2,314, forward strand.
CGGAGGGCTGGTTGGTGGCCGAAATCGCAGAGGAAAACAGCTCATCCCTCGTCATGACCACATCCAATGGACCTTCAACCTGTGGTGCCGGCCATTTGACGTCGATCGAGACATTCGCAGATACCGATACATAATTCGCAGTATCATCAGGCGTAAATTCGGCAGTGAGGAGTTGCCCGTCCCCCACTTCGAGCACCGTTCCCAATGCCGGTGTGTAGGTGAATGTGCCGGGAACGTTTGCCACGGCATTCAACTGATCCGCTCCGAGCGGTGTGCCATGTATGATCAGCCCCGGGGCATCCCACAAAATTGTGGGCATCGCTTTCAGGACATTGATCGTCACTTGGGCACTGCTTGTCTCGTAGTTCGCCGAATCCGTGGGGGTAAAGGTTACAGACAACAGCTGCCCCTCGCCAGTCTGGAGAATGGTTCCATGCAATGGTGTGTAGGTAAAGTCCCCGTCAATACTGCAACTTGCGGCAAGTTGTTCTGACCCGAGCGGATTGCCGTAGACCATCGGATCCGGTGTGGGCCACGTCAGCACGGGCTCCGCCTTGCTGACATCGATGTTCACTGAAGCCGTTACGGTTTTGTAGTGGACCGGATCATCCGGAGTGAAAACCACCTCCAGGGGCCAACCGCTCCCGGCGGGAAGAACGGTTCCTGCAGCCGGGTTATAGCTCAAAGTGCCGGGAACATCTGAACTCGCATTCAACTGCGTGGCATCAAGTGCCGTTCCGTAGCTTATCGGTGCGGGAATGGGCCAGGTAAGCACAGGCGTCACACGCTGAACCTCAAGCGATACCGTACGGCTCACGCTTTCATAGTTCAGCGCATCGTCCGGAACGAAATCCACGCGCAGGGTTTGGCCGGGCGAGGGTTCAAGCAGTGTTCCAGCAGGTGGATCATAAGTGAAACTTCCCGGAACGCTGGCCGTTGCGTTAAGTTGCTCATCAGACAAAGTGGTTCCGTAAATGACCGGCGCCGGATCGCTCCAAATAATGGCGGGCTTGGCCTGTGACACATCAATGCTCGTGGTGGCCACAACTTCCTTGTAGTTGTCTGTATCCTGCGGACGGAATGTCACCTGAAGCGTTTGTTGGAGCCCTGCGTCGGGGATGGCGCCGATGGGCGGGTCGTAGACAAAATTTCCCGGCACATTGCTGACTGCGGAAAGCTGGGCCTCAGACAGAGGAACGCCGTGGATGATCGCTCCGGGTTGCTGCCATGAAACGACCGGCAAAGCTTTCTCAACATCAATCATAACCTGCGCGGTGACCGTCTCATAGTTTGCCGTATCCGTCGGCGTGAATACCGCTTCAAGTTGACGGCCGGAACCGGCGGCCAGTACAGTGCCGGCGGGTGGCAGGTAGGCGAACGAGCCTTCGATCCCGCACGAAGCGTTCAGCTGGGTATTCGAAAGGGACATTCCATAAACGATGGCGGCGGGATCCGACCACTCGATGACCGGAAGGGCCTTGAGAACATCAATGGAGGCTTCCACTGTGATTGAATTCCAGTTGGCGCTGTCCGTGGGCGTGAACGTGCTGGTGAGCGTTTGACCTAGACCGGCTGAGAGAACCGTTCCAGCAGGCGGATTGTATTCGATATCCCCCGGAATTTCAGACTCGGCATCAAGTTGGATGCCGTCAAGGGCGGTGCCATATCGGATCGGTTCCGCATCATCCCATGCAAGGCTCGGATTCGCCTTGAGAACATTGATCGTCACCATCGCTGTCGCCGATTCGTAGCGGGTCGGGTCGCTCGGCGTGAAGCTGACGTTCAAAACTTGTCCGCTTCCGGCATCAAGTAAAGTGCCCGCTGATGGATTGTAGGAAAAGCTCCCCGCAACTGTTGAATTGGCATTCAATTGTTCGGCCCCCAGGGCATCGCCATACACGAGAGGTGAGGGAGACACCCACTCGACCACCGGAACTCCCTTGGCAATTGAAAAGTGAAGATCGGCCTCCGTGCCTCCCGCAGCATTGACCGCAGTGACAGTCGCTGTCGTTTCCCCGGCATCCAGCGGCACTCCCGTAATCGCACCTGTGGCGGAATCAATCGACAAACCAGCAGGTAATCCAACAGCGGAGAACGAAGTCGGCGAACCAATAACTTCAAGCATAACTTCGACAGCTTCTCCGATTTGACCCTTTACCACCGAAAGGCTGACAAACTCTGGTGGATCATCGACGACCGGCAAGTCGATCCGACTGGCCAGGATATCCATATCAGAGTCCAGGCCAAGGCCCAAATCATCCTGAGACTGCCAGACCACGATTATCCGGTTATCCATTCCTATGTCCACACGGGGAGCATTGTCTCCACCTGCTATAGGTGACCCGGCAACTCTTACCGAGCGTGCCCCGGTCCAGCTTGATCCTTCATCGAACGAACGGGAAACCACGGTTTCCCACAAAGAGGAGCCGTTGGCTTTACGCATCCAGACAAGTGCCAACTTCCCATCACCGAGGTAGAATAAAGAAGGATCACCGTCCCCGCTATCAGCCGAGGCAAAATCCGGCTGAGTCGGAACCATCGTTGTCCACGTTGCCCCACCGTCCACCGAATGAGTCATATATGATTTCCAGGGGAATCCGTATTCTTTGTCTCTGGAGAAAACCACCCAGATTTTTTGGCCGGTTTCATCGATGGCGACCGCAAGGCGATGATGCTCGCTCCCACTGCCATCCTGAGTGATCTGGCGTGGCGAACTCCAAGTGGCACCTGCATTAGAAGAAGAGGCCATTACGATACGCGAGTCGCCTCCGGAAGGGCGTCTTGGCCAGAAGGCATGCACCGTGTCGCCGATGCCGTATACCAAATGGGCGGTCGAATCCGACTTCGTTCCATCCGTTCCTGCATCTGTATTGAGAGCCCCGGGGTTTGTCCACGACTGTGCTCCATTCGTGGACTGGGCAAAGTACACCTCGTCGTCGCCATCCGCAGAGCTTCGGGGGCCGTGCTCCCACGTCACTGTCCAGTGCCCGTTGTTCACGAAGATCTCCGGGTCGCCATCCGACCAGTCGTCACTCCATGCCGAGCTGTAAACGGGCTGACTATTGCTCCACGATTGACCGTTGTTCGTCGACCGGGAGAAGAAGATGTCCGCGTCATCTCCTGAGTTGTACGACCTCCAGGCAACGACCCAGGTGCCATTGCCATCCGTCGCGATTTTCGGGTCGTAATCATTTTCAGAGTCAGAGGCCCCGTCGGGATTCAACAGCGCGGCGGCGGTCCATGTGTCGCCATTGTCGGAAGACCTTGCGAATAGAATGTCGCGATCACTTCCTATGCTCCCGTTGACATTGTGCTTGGATTGCCAGACCGCGATCCAGTTTCCGTTGCCATCGGTGGCGACATCGGGATATTCGTCATGTTGAGAATCACTGGCTGCTGTGGCATGATTCATCACAAAAGCACCGTCAATAACCGGTGCCGGTTTCCCCAGGAACTCCAGAAAATCGACTTCACCGTTCACCGGGCCGATTGCATACCCTCCGGGTACGAAATCGTGGGTGGAAGACTGCGGACTCACCACGCCCAGGAATCCGTAGGGCACGGTACCTGTGAACTCGCCCTGGCTGTCAGTGATGATTGCGGTGGGCAAGCCTGTGATCGAGAGTCCTTCCATCCCCGTCTGGGAGGATCCGATCACCCGACCTGCGAGTTGGATTGTTCCTTCGACCGATCGGAACCTTGCGGTGAGAATGCGGGTCCCGGTAACCGTGAAGGTGTAAACCGCATCGTTACTGACCACCGTATCATCTTCCAACCAAGCCTCAAATACGAAGCCGAGATTCGGAGTTGCCTCCACCGTGGTCTCATCGCCATGAGGGATATGCCATTGGGTAGGCAGTGACCACCCCACGCCTTTTACTGTCCCCGAGGCACTGGGAGTTGTCTCCAGCTTCACGGTATGTTCGATGCGGTTTTGCCTGACGGTCAGAACCTGCGGACTCGCCTGCGCTCCGGGGGCCGTGACCACAATGGTGCCCACGCGATCGTGGATATCCGTATTTCGTTCCCGTGTGATGCTGAGACGACCTCCCCCCTCTCCACTGGGCGTGGTGATGTGAAGCCAGGGTGCCGTGGTCGTGGCCGTCCATGTGAGATCCCCGCTTCCCGCATTTCGCACACTAATGCCTAAAGTTCCCGTCCAGGAACTCACGTCGGATTCATTGGTGGAAAGCTGTAAAACCGCACCCGTGGTAGCCGTCGTCCGTGTAAAAGTTTCTGATGCGGTTCCGCTTGGGTTCCAACCACTCTTAAAAGCACTGGCACGGATGGTGCTGTTTGATGTCAATGTAACCGGTCCGGTGTAGAGCGTAGAGCTGGAAATGGGCGCAGATCCGTTGGTGGTATAGCGGACCTCGGCACCGGAAGTCGGACTGCTGATCGTCACCGCCACGCTGGAAGTGAAATCCCCCCCCGCAGGACTGATGCTCGGGGTGGCCACCGTTTCAACCACCCCTCCCGTATCCTCGTAAACCGCTATAATAGTGCGGTCAGCGGACATGAGAAACCCTGTTTGCAAAGTTGAAGTAAAATCCACGCCGTCCAGCTTCCAATGTACGAAGCGGAAATTCCCAACGGATTCGGGTGCAACAATTGTCACCAGACTGCCATCCGAATAACTGCGTGCGAATGGCGTATCGCCATCGCCCGCTCCAAATCGGTCTCCGGTGATATGAATGTAAACTTCGGATGCGGGTCCAATATGATCAACCGTAAGCGCCCGAACTGCCGTTTGCGGGGCTAGGACCTCGCCCCAAACCCGGAAATTGTAGATCGCAGCCGACGAATCCTGAGTCGCAAACTGTACATCTCCGGATTTCACGCCATCGGAAGAGGTGTCCATCTCCACCGTGAAGGTGTCGGACCCACCGGCCGAAATTGACGAAGGAGGCGTGCCGACAAATTGAAAATCGCCAGATACGGTCCAATTCGATAAGGTGGAAGCCACACTGCCTGTATTCCGAACCGTAAACGTGCGTCGAACACTGCTGCCGCTGGTTCCGACGCTAACCGTCTGGAATTGTGTATGATCGAGGCTGGTTGGAGTTACGTCGCCATCGGCGATGGTTCTGCCGTTTCCGAGGACTACAACATTGGGCCCATCACTGCTGCCAACGGTTCCTGAGATCGCAAAAGTATAGTCAGCTATTTCACCATGATCACTAGGTATCGTGACGATACCATTAAAAACACCAGCATCCTGGGTCGTCAATTTTATCGTGAAAGATTTTGGGACGTTTGGCACTATATTACCCGGAGATCCACCTACAACTTCAAAATGACGACCATTACCTTCTTCTTGAACTGTAATTTCCCCATGGTTCCACAAAGTTGACCCTTTATTTTCGATCTCAAATCGCAGTATAGGGGAAGTGGCACCCACTGATGTTTCCGCAAAAAGAGTGCCAAATTCAGATGAGCTAGAATCGGTGCCTTCAGGAACATAGCCATTTCCGTAAACCTTAATCACGGGCTGATTTAATGGTGAAATGTATTTAAGTTCTTCTCCTGAATAATACTCCATCGCAATTAAATCGTAATGTATGTCCATCCAAAGAATAGCTTCGTAGTACGCCTTATTATCTGAGCTGAATCCAAAATCGTGTGCTTTACGAGCTGCGTAATCAAACCTGTTTAAAGCCCAAGGCCCTGAACTGCGTTGCAATAATCTAGAAAGTTTGAAATAATTACTGATTCCGTCATTATCGTATTGAAGTCTAGCAAAAATATTTCTGGGTAAAGTATGTAGGGGTATGGACGTAATGCTAGGAACATTCTCTTTCCAAAAAGGACTAGGCATCAAGAACGCTTCATGTGCTGTTGAAGGAGAGTCTTCACTTCCAAACCAAGACGAATGAAAAGCCCAAGAATAGCGAAAATGATCCTTAAAATTTATATCAGTTTTGGGAAAATATGACGAATAAGCATTCCGAGCCGGATCCAAGGCGACCATGGTGTTGACTTTTGCATTCTCCCCACCGCCCCCAAGATGCTTCATTTTTTCTGCCAGTTCATCACCCATGTTAGCACCAAAACTATGCCCGATAATATTCAAATTCGCACCCCTAAATCCGGCAGACCAAAGAGCCTCAGCGGCTTTAACGCCAGTCGGTTTTATGAAAGATTCCGCACGAAATAACTTATCGTCAACCCAGTTTAACGCTGCTTCAACCCAGTTTGATACTCCATCACGTGTGTTACCTGATCCATCCCGCCAATCAAGAACCAGAATTTGGTCGTCAGGTCTTTGCATCTTTAGCATCGCATGAAAATCTAACAGCTTATTGTTTCCAAACCATGAGTCAGAATTATCTGCCAAACCGTGTATTAAAAGCCATGTATTTTTTTCAGGATCAATTGCACTCCCATCAGCGGTTCTTATGAAAGCCGGTCCAGGGTCTGAGAAATTATATGGACTTGCGAGAAAATCTATTCTGTCGATAAACTCACCGCCCTGACCGATGAGTTTGTATGGCCAAGAATCACTTTTATTGTACCCACCTGATGAAGCTTGATAAAACGTTTCCAAACCCCAGCTACCTTCTGAAGGTATGATTACATTACTGAAAAGATACTCCGCAGTTTGGTTAGCCGGAATCGTTTTACTTATCGATTCGTCCATACCCCCCAACAGTCCTGATCCTAGAGGATCATCAATGTGAAGCCGAACTTTAACAGTTTTTGACATCGAGCTGGAATTTCGGACAGTCACAGTGAAATCGATTAGAGACAGCGGCTTTACAAGACCTCCCAGCTGTACCTCAGTATCGTAGTTGCTATAGGTTAAACGTACATTTGTCGCTCGCGGCATCTCCCGTCGGATTCCAACCGTATTTGCGCTCGAATATGCGATGACATTCGCTGGAACCTCGTTCCACAATTCCAGATCCCCGGAACCAAAATCAGTCCCCCGATGGTAAGCGCGTACCGTGTAAGCCCCTGGATCCAAAGGGCCAATATGTGCAGGATTCTCCCCGCTCGCCGTTTTGACCACCAAACCGTTTTTGATGACTTCAAATTTTGGATTAATCTGGTTACGGGGTCTGTCATCACCTACTGGCCAATCCAGAGTCACGGGTAGGTACCCGGCATCATCCGGTGCCTCCTGCGTGGTAAAATACCTGTCATTTTCCGCACCATACCCCTCTTGACCCGATGCGGAAACAGGAACCAGATCCCATTTATATTGGGTTCCCGGCTGTAGTTCAGTCGTCAGTGTCTTGGAGGTTCCAGTGACTGTCAGCGACACAGCAGACCCTCCATCTGGCCGGTAGCTCAAAATGTAGTGATCCGCACCAGAGACCGATTCCCAGCGGAAAGTTGGAGTTCTTGACACATCCGACGCATGATTTGCAGGAGCAAGCAGTGTGGGAGCGGGAAGCTTCTCCGAACGCGTCTCGAAATAGAATCTGCTTGAAATCGGACCTTCATTATCGGCCCAATCTAGAGCCTGTCCCAACAGCGATTCAGCCAATAAACACGGGCTGATTTAAGTGAAAAAGATCGGACAAAAGAGGCGTTTTTGCCTCTAATGTCCGAAAAAGGTGTGTTATAAGTTCGGTTACCAAATCAAAACCAACAACACACATGAGCACTATACAGTCTTTCTTCACCCTCCGTCCAGCTTTTCCTGAGATTCATGCATCGGTTGATTTTCGGAACCAACGCGACCTCCTTATCCGAATCGATGCGATCCTAACCGGTTCCACAATGGAGCATGAACTGATCTACGACCTTATGCGCCGCCGAGGAGACCGCGACTATCCGAAGGTTTTCAACCGTCATCTTCAGGGGTTGCGGTGTTGTATCCTCCGTCACTTGATGGGACTGGATTTTCGGGAGTTCGCCTTTCGCCTTGCCGACAGTGTTTTGCTCCAGTGGTTCACCTTCTCCGCCCCTTACGGAATAGTGAATCCACCTGCAAAAAGCACCCTGGAACGCTACAACAAGAATTTTTCCAAAGAGTTGATCGAGTCACTTATTTATGAACTGACTCTAAAAGCTGCAAATCCAGACTCCGAGGGCCACCCTGGAGAGCCGGATCCTCCACTGGATTTGGACGCAGTGTTTGCGGATTGCACCTGTGTACAGGCGAACATTCATCATCCCGTGGATTGGGTGCTGCTCCGTGACGGCGTTCGAACCCTGATGGGGGCGATCAAGCTGATTCGTCGGGAGGGGCTCTGCCACCGGATGGAAAAACCGGAGACCTTTCTGTGTCGGATCAATGAATTGTGCATGGAAATGAGTGCGGTGAGACGAAAGTCAGACTCCAAAAGCCGGCGTAAGAAAGTATTGAGGAAGATGAAAAAACTTTCAAAACAAGTGGAGAGTCATGGATGGAGATACTGGAAGATGTTGAGTGCGGAATGGGAGAATACCGCTTGGAGCCGGGCACAAACCGATCAAGTATTGGAACGGATGGAAACGGTGCTGCTCCAAATGCCGATGGCCAGGCGTCAGGCACATGAACGTATCATCGGAGAACGAAAGGTGCCCAACGATGAAAAAATTCTCAGCCTGTATGAACCGGACATCCATGTGGTGGTGCGGGGTAAGGCGGGAGCGGAAGTGGAGTTCGGCAATAAGCTTTACTTGGCGGAACAAGAGAATGGAGTCATCGTGGACTGGAAACTCTACAAGGAGCGGGTCCCCTCGGACTGTAAGTTGGTAAAAGACAGTATCGAACGAATTCGTGAGAATCTGGGTGGGGTGGATGAGTATGTGACGGATAGAGGATTTGATTCGGAAGCGAATCGGAAATACTTGAAGAAAGAGAAAATCAATAACGGGATGTGTCCGAAAGATCCTAAAGAACTGACCCGACGCAAAGAAGAGGCCTGGTTCGGAAAGCGACAGAAACGGCGTGCGGGAACCGAGGCGCGGGTGGGAATCT
>JBBDSY010000023.1:0-55297 GCA_040904705.1 Nitrospirales bacterium
GGCGGGCGGCGCGACTGAAGACACATAAAGCCCGTCGACTTCCGGCAATCCCGAGCCGGAAACTTTGATGAATAATGTGTTGGGTTTTTGATCTTGATCGTGATTTTGATTTTGGGTCATGTCTTATCCTTTTTGTTGAAAATTGCCATTTGTGTCGGGCCGCCATAATGCGGATGCGCACCGCCGATATCTTTAAAAACCGCATCATAGCCATTGCGCCCGGCAAAACCAAGGCACCAGCTTTGAAACTTATCACGCGGCCATTTTCAAAGCGATGATCGGGGTGGCGCATGCGGGTCGCGGGCACGCCGAGTATAGCGTTTCAATCCTCGCCCACCTCGAAAGGTGGGCGCTACTATCTGTCAGGCAGTGGAACCCCTCCCGCCTCTCGTTTCAATCCTCGCCCATCTGACCACTGCTTCACCGCAGGTCAAACTGGTCTCCGCCGCTGACAAGTTACATAGTGCTCGCGCGATCCTGTCAGACCTCAGAGAGGAGGGAAAGGCTGTATGGACTCGTTTCAATGCGGGCGCCGAGGACCAAATCTGGTATTACCAGGGAATTGTGACAGCCCTGCGAACAGGGTGGGCGCATAAAATGGTCGATGAACTAGAACAGGTTATAGACCAATTAGCTCAACTTGCGAAAAAGTCTTCATGAGAGTGTGGTTGAAAAGTGAGTATTTTAAAAGCGATGAGACAACAATTCTGTCGGCAAGGGAGAAGTCCGAAAAATAGATAAAGCAGGGTTAACAGGACGGGGGCAATTATGGGGGGAACGGCTCAAAACACAAACGCAAATATCCGGTTCATCCCCGCGCCTGCGGGGAACATCCACACTCCCGACACTTGATCAGGTGCTTGGCCGGTTCATCCCCGCGCCTGCGGGGAACATTCTTGGTTGGTGAATGTCTTCATGGCTAAATTCCGGTTCATCCCCGCGCCTGCGGGGAACATATATTGCCATCGTCCACAACACACTACTCTCGCGGTTCATCCCCGCGCCTGCGGGGAACATGTGCGGTCAGCGAAAATTACATCAGGGATTCTCGGTTCATCCCCGCGCCTGCGGGGAACATTTACGGCAGAACCCTGATGCGGTATGGGGTTGTCGGTTCATCCCCGCGCCTGCGGGGAACATTAGTCTTTGCCCGTTTCGATCATCACCCCATGCGGTTCATCCCCGCGCCTGCGGGGAACATTTGGACCAGTTGGGGAGAGGTTCTGACATGTTCGGTTCATCCCCGCGCCTGCGGGGAACATATAAACATGTGAGGATTCGATTCCTCAAAAAACGGTTCATCCCCGCGCCTGCGGGGAACATGGATCCCCCCATTGATATTTGGTTGCCATCAACCGGTTCATCCCCGCGCCTGCGGGGAACATGGTGTTGTGATGAACATACTAGTCAGAATGGTCGGTTCATCCCCGCGCCTGCGGGGAACATTTTTCCATCTGAGAAGGAAGCATGGAAAATAGCGGTTCATCCCCGCGCCTGCGGGGAACATCCGGAGGGCGCGATGATGGTTCGCGTAAAAGGCGGTTCATCCCCGCGCCTGCGGGGAACATGTATTGGCTAACAATCGAGCTACATCGTAACGCGGTTCATCCCCGCGCCTGCGGGGAACATGGATTTTGCAACTTTTTATCACAATCACAAAACGGTTCATCCCCGCGCCTGCGGGGAACATAATGACCAGGCTGGCAATCGCTAAGGCTCCGGCGGTTCATCCCCGCGCCTGCGGGGAACATGGCATGACCTTGAAGCATAACGTGTTGAAAAGCGGTTCATCCCCGCGCCTGCGGGGAACATTCCTCTTGCGCCTGAATACATTCTGCCAAAAGCGGTTCATCCCCGCGCCTGCGGGGAACATATCACTTGTAAACGCCTACCAAGTGAGGCACACGGTTCATCCCCGCGCCTGCGGGGAACATTTGATCTTGACCGTATAGGCCCCCGCTTCCGACGGTTCATCCCCGCGCCTGCGGGGAACATAACCCTTGATTTTAATAAAAGCATTGGATATGCGGTTCATCCCCGCGCCTGCGGGGAACATCCGGCGAGAGGAGTGTGGCCATGGCCAGGCTGCGGTTCATCCCCGCGCCTGCGGGGAACATACCTAGAAAAAGCCAAGTGGTATTTGACGCGGCGGTTCATCCCCGCGCCTGCGGGGAACATCCAAGCCGTCCCATCTTCCCGATAGCCAATCTCGGTTCATCCCCGCGCCTGCGGGGAACATATCATTCAAATAATACCCATGGGTGTTATTCCCGGTTCATCCCCGCGCCTGCGGGGAACATGAAACCGAAGACCACGAGGATGGGCATTTTACCGGTTCATCCCCGCGCCTGCGGGGAACATACGTCGTAGTCGTCTTTGCCTAGGCCCAGCGCCGGTTCATCCCCGCGCCTGCGGGGAACATACTTCCCATAACTTATTGTTTTAAAATATAAAAAACCGTGCAGAAAAACCTACCGAATTTTTCTGGATACTTATACTTATAACGTTGAGGGTGGGTTTGGTGCATTTTCATCCTTTTGGGGAAGAAAGCTGACCAACTTGGCACCGTCCAATTCCACAGGAATGCGCCGGTTGGTTCCTAGTGTCATAAAATCAAATCCTGCTTCATTAGGGGCTCGCCAAGCCATTACGGCGTTTCCTTCACCAATCCCTTCTTTAACGTTATTCCAAATATGGTCCCGGACCTTCACTGAATAGTTCCCCACATACACGCCCGCGCGGATTTCCAGCAGCCAGATGGCGAGCCGTCCACGGAGCCTTGGAGGAGCGTTTTCAAGTACGATGACCAGCATCGCCAATATTCTTCTCGTTGGGAATGGCAGGAGGAGCCTGACCTTCGGAGGCTTCGGGGCGTGGAATTTCTCCCGCTGCCAACATGTCTTCGATGCCCGGGATAATTCGTTCCAATAACCGGGTTTCACGAAAGCTGTCGCGGCAGGCCAGACGGACTTGTTGCTCAGCATTCACAGGGGAACGTGCGGCAATACGGAAAGCCAGGGGAACAACGGTCTCAAATTTGTATACATCAGCCACGTCGTAGACAAAGGAGAGCGGTTTGCCGGTATGGATAAAGCCAATGGCAGGGGCATACCCGGCAGCGAGAACCGCAGCCTCGGTGACACCGTATAAACAAGCTGTCGCAGAGGATAAGCACCGATTGGCGATATCACCCTGGCCCCAATCATCCACGTCATAGTTCCGGGCTTTCCATTCCACGCCATACTTGGCTGCGAGTCGTTTATAGGTTTCTCTCACCCGTGCGCCCTCGATGCCACGCAACTGCTCCACGGAACGGCGCTGGGGGGGGCCTTCGCCAAATCTTAACGCGTACATTTTCCTTACAACCTTCAGGCGTAACTCATCGTCGAGGGCCAGCTTGGCTTGGTACAAAAGCCGATCGGCACGGGCGCCTCCAGGTTGCCCCGCCGAATAAAGCCGAACCCCGGCCTCGCCGATCCACACCAAAAGCGTTCCCGCACGAGCAGCCAAGGCGCAAGCCGCATGAGACACCCGTGTCCCAGGCTCCAGCATTAAACAGGCCAGACCGCCAATGGGGATATGCGTACGCACGCCGAGTTTATCGATGACGACAAAGGCTCCATCCAACACATCAAGTTGGCCGTACTCAATATAGAGAACAGAAAGGCGTTCCTTGATGGGAATGGGTTTTAATGGAGGTAGGATGTCAGCCATTTAAAACTTCAAACCGTTATATCCGTCGAACCAACAACAAACCGCAGCCGAAGCCTTTGGCAGGGCCGACGCCCTTTTCCAAAAGTTCAATTAACTGAGCGGGATTGCTGACCTTCAAAATGCCGTTGAAAGCTACTGTTACCAGCTTCCCACCTCTATTGCCTTTGCGAAAGTACACTGGAGTATGGGGTTGAATATCGATGGTTTCGCCTTCAGCCGCGTTACCGAGCTTGCGCGTAAGCCATTCCCGTTGATCTACTTCACGGATCAAGGGCACACGGCATTTTTCAGAGGTTTTGCCAGGTTTGGCATCGCGTTGGATGTCGATTATGGTTTTAACCGGGTTTGCGGTGAGCACGAAAGATAAGCGTTGCCCTGCGAAGGGTTGTGGATGAAATTCCCTTGTGGCAATGATAACCAAACCCGATATGGGTTCTGGCGATCGGCGCGATTGCACCAACAGTCGGGCTGGGCGACCCGTCGGATTATTTTCGACCCGGAATAGAAAGCCTTGTCGCGTTTCTTCATCACTCAGACGTGTTTCTTTTGGCTCGCCAGGGAATAATCTCCACAGATGGCGGTGTAAGTCGTAGGGATTTCTGGCGAAATCCCAAGGAATTTCGACGCGGCTCAGGAACATGGCTTCTCCTTATGCAGGAACACCTGACGGGTGGCGAATTGGCGGTGCCGTCCGTATATAGGTACGTCGCGAATCCGCAGAGGTTGTGTGGATATTAGATCTCCTTCGGCATATATAAGGCCACCAACGGGCAGTGCATTAATCAGTGCCGCTTTAGCATCACTGGCTTCAACCGGTGCGCCATCAAGCAAAGGTCGTGTGATGGGGCAAGACCGCCGTCCTAATACAGGGGTGAAACACGGCCGAAGCAAAGCGTCAGCGATGACTGTCAGTGTGACCGGTGCATTCTGCCTTTCGCCTATGGCGACAGTGAAGGCAGCATCGAACAGGTATTCGCGGCGCGACACCACAGGATTTTTGTTGGGGGAACCGTCCACCTTGCGGGCAGCGAGGACGGTGTGAAAGTCTGGGAGCTTGACGGCAGCTTTTGACATAAGCTTTTCTGCATCCGGGCGCCTTACCTCACGATCCGCACGCACAGTGAATTCCACGCTCTGTGCCAATTGCTCCAGCCCCACGTGGTCGTCCCGATCAATGCCCAGACATGCAGCCAGTAAACCTAACAAGCCGCTTCGGGTGGGGAATAAATTTGACGGACGAAAGTCCTCAAAGGTATGTGACCCCCAAGCCTGCATGGGGCCGTCCAGGCGTAAAATGAGATAGCGTGGCATAGGCCCTCCTTATGCGTTCCCACCGTTAGCAATCCAATCTTCCATTGTCTTAAGTGAATCCAATGCGGGCTTGCCGCCAAACTCTATGCCCTTTTCCACTGCAAAGGCTTGTGCTTGTTCATCCAAACTATAAGCCTGGTTCATGCGTGCCCAATAATTAGCCAAGATGCCAATGGAAGGTTTAAGAAACCCCGCGACTTTGTAATCATGTTTTACCGGCTGTTCAAACGCATTGGCCAGTGAAATGGGCTGGTCGGCGAAGGTGGCAATGGCGAAGTCTGCTAAATTATGTGCGGCAAAAGATTGCTGTTTAGCATTCGGCACCACAGTTACCAACAGGTGAAACACATGGCGAGCTATATCCAACGCGCGTTGACGAGATTCGGTTGTTTCAGGGCTTTTCATATCCGCCAACAATCCAAGGTTCACTTGTAGTTGTTTCAAATTGAGGCTGGCATAGCGGTAGAACACGCCTGAAGAAAACTGCTGGGTGTTGAGGTGCCCTGCCCCAGTTTCGCCTGCATCCTGGGTTAGGTCATCCACTGCGGTAAACCAGTCTACGTCTTGCGGCTCGACTGCGTGAGTGGTGATGGGATGAGCGATGGCCAAAGCGCCGTCCGCTGGCAACTTACTCATCAAACCGCTGGTTGCCATGCGACCAGACAAGGCAATGTCCACAGCGATGCTCATAGCTGCACGAAAAGGACGGGAGTCTTTCTCAATCTGCTTTTCCAGCTTCTTAATGTCTTGGTTATCAGCACGGATCAATTCACAAAATTTCACCACCTCGTCTACCGCCCACGGAGCAACAGCATCAGCGGAAGTTCCTTCGGCAATGCCTTCCTTGCCAGCAATCCACTCCAACGCGCGACCTACCAATTCGGGGTCAAACCGGTCTTTTAGCAATTCAGTGAAGCGTGCCTTGAGCTTACCCAGATCACGCGTGCGCACCGATGGGGCACCAAAAGTGGCGCGATGATAGTCACTCATGCGCATGGATCGTTTTAGCGACTGGCTGGAGATGCGCACCCGGTTGACCCCACCGAACACAGCAGTCTTCTGCATGTTCATGTCGTCGCGGTTCAAGCATGACGGGCTGTGAGAAATCAGAACGTGGTAGTTAACGAAGTTCTTGTCGGTCATGTTCTCTCTCCTTTAGCAGGGGTAAAACGAGCAATGTAGAAGTCTTCAACGAGTTGGCGTTTAGCGCGATCATTCCAGTACCAAATCATGCGGCCAAAATTTGCCCAATCCAGGGTAGGCTCAATATGGGCCAAAAGTCGTCGTAACTGCACAAGATCGTGTGGTGCGCGGGCACGTGCCACTTGTAGGACACGCACTTCACTAATTTTAGCCTCGGCTAGCTGTGCGCCTAGCGCTTTGGCTTTTGGACTATGGGTGCAACATGGTAAAAAGTAAGCCAGTCGCAGGTGTCGATCATCAGGCTTTTGTCCTGGGAAAAGTCGATAGAGGGCGGGGGTAAGGGCCACATCGTCCGGTTCGGCAACTCGGCGCAACGCGGCGCGGGCTCCATTCGGGAAAGTTGCGTTGTCGTATCGCAATTTCAGCGCGATGAAATCCGGTGGTTCGGTAATCATGCTTCCTCCATCAGTTTTTTTAAATCACGATTCATGCTATGCCGGGCCCATGCTATAACTGGAATTAATTCTGGTTTCACCGCGTAAGGATCAGTGAGTTCCTTAAAAATGTCGGCACAATGAATAGCAAGCTGTTGTGCAAAAACTGTTCTGGCAGTTGCCCTTTCTTTGAAAGTAAGCCCATTTGAGAATGTTTGGTGAATAAGGCTTTCGGTGCGGGTGTAAAATAGTTTCTCGGCAGTTTCATAGATTGGTGCACCAATTCCTTTGAGGCCTTTATCCTTGTTACCTTGCACTGCAAAGTAGAGTTTACCCCGCAAGGCTCTCTTTGCCGCTTTACCAATTGCTACCAATTTGACCAATTGATCTTTGTCATCCTGCCAGCCTTGCGCAAGGCTCATCATTTCATGCCGTCGCTCCAATACTGAAGCCTGTTTCGCACGATAGCCGCCGACCAGTAAATGCAGATTCCCTTCAATGATTTCAGGAGCTTGGGTTATAGGTCCGGCTGGTACAGATCCCTCTTTGGCATCAGGGGCATTCATATTTTTAGGAACCACAAATTCAGATAAGAGTGTCCATGCCGGAGCAGTGGTCGTGAAAGTGGAAAATTTTTGTTCCATCAAACCTTTTTTCAGGTTCATGATTATTGCCCCATGGGGATGGGGCCATACGCCTTCCACTGTGAAGTTGAATTTTTCTTTTCGAAAACTTGTATATCCTGAAACAGCTGCCCCATTGAGTACATCACAAGGGGCAAACCTTTCGGCCTTCACAAGTTCTATGTGTGCTGGTTGCCAGAACAAGCCACGCACTAGCCCAATCTCATTCCAATGGATAGTTGCTTTCTCTTGGATTGGCTTAACCCAGGTTGGCTGATCTTGCTCGAACCCTGGCATGTTAATTTGACGCTCTTGTATAAGAGGCCGAGTCAGTACATTACGCCAGACTGCTTCCCGTAAATCTGTACCAAAAACTAGAGTGGTAATAGGTGCTCCACCACGTAGACTGCCCTTGAATCCACCTCCGAAACTAGGACAATTCGAAGCCAGATTGAATAACGCAATTGCAGTAAGTCCTCCTGATAGGTGACGTACTTCACCCGCTTCATTGAAGAAAGCGTGGTTATTTCCTTCCGGCAAGCCGATCAATAATTTCTGGATTGGCGTTTCTTCCTCGGCTTTCACCCCTCGCGCTTGCATAAACGGTTGCAGTGGATGGTCAAGATCGAACCAATCCTTGCAAGTTTGCTGGCCAGCGTCGAAGTCCTCCGGCGACAACGGTTTGGCAATTCGTTCCCGCAAAGTTTTATTATCTTCCGGAATAAACATCACTTGCGTCATGCATACGAGCAATTGCACGCAGGCGAGTTCCATATCATCACGGGGCAGACTCACTTGCCAATTTCCTGCCTCGCAAAGCAGTTGCTGGTATGTCAGAAAACAAAAATTTCCTGTTCCACCATCGGTACGCACGGGAATCCAAGGGTCTTTAAGCAGATTCATCGTTGCTCCTCTCTAAACCAAAATCCTCTGAGTAGCGGAATTTTCCTCCCATCGCTGACCAGGCGCCTTGTCCGTCGGCGGTCATTTCCAATTGTCGATAGCCAGCAAGATTACCTTCGTTTTCAAGACGGCAGTCGGACAGCCGACCTTTCCAACTGGCCGGTGCGGGGATTGCGTGAAGGTTCAGTGTTTCAGGAATGTCCCGTTCATTCAATTCGTTTATTATTTGGTCATTGAGGAGCCGACCGCCTGGCAGTATGGGCAGTACGGTCAGGCTCATTTCCCCATCACGGGTAAGCCCCGTGACCCTATTATCTTCGTCGCGGAACGTGCTCACAGTCATCGTGGTGAGTTGCTTTGCATCGGCTTCGCGACTGCGTTGTATTGCGCTGTAGGTATCGTATTCACATGCGATGGCTTCAGGTTCCTCTGCCCAGTCGTCACGTTGGTACACCTGCTCGATCCAGTCCCGATACGCTTCGGGAAATTCAATCTTGGTTTGGCCAGTAAGTAGCTGTTCGGTACGCCACAACACGCGAGTGTTGCCGTAAATGAGTTTGTGCAGGCCGTAGTCGTCTGCCTCAACAGAGAGAATGGTGCAGTATGGCGACTCGAACTTCTCGGGACGATGTTCGCGGTGGTGCCGATGCAGGCGACCCATGCGCTGGAACAGCAGATCCACCGGGCATATTTGCGTGAGCATCCAGTCGAAATCCAAATCAAGACTTTGTTCAACCACCTGCGTGGCAACGAGGATGCGTCCTTCGTTTCGCGGTGCCTGTCGGCCATAGTTGTCGTGTACAGCCTTTTCCTTGCGCAGACGGTCCATGAAACGGTAACGGGCATGGAACACATCAACTTGCAGTGTCGTTTTTCCGCGCAGCAGGCGGGCAAGACGCTGAGCGTCATCTACCAAATTCGTCACTACCGTCACAAGTGCGCCAGATTCAGCAGCCGCGATGATTCGGCCAATCACGGCATCATCCGGGAATGCGCTGGACAGTTTGATACATTCTGTTGCAACCTCACGATATGCAGTGCGTTGGTCATCGGGCACGGTGATGCATGCCGCCATACCCTGTGTGGCATGCCATAGCGCAGGATACGGTGCTTCATTCACTCCGCTAGCTCCCCACGCTCCTAGTAACTTGCCGCGTACACCAGCAGGCAGGGTGGCGGAAAGTAAAATGGCACTGCCGCCGGTGGCCTTCTGGCGGCGCAGCACCTCCCCCAGCAAGCCGTGCATGTATGCATCGTAGGCATGAACTTCATCGACAATGAGCACGGCTTTGTTCAGCCCAAAACCGCGAACAAACTTGTGCCGCACAGGGAGCACGGACAGCAGCACCTGATCTACCGTGCAAACGCCAATCTGGCCAAGAAACACGCGTTTGCGGCTGCTGGCTAGCCAAGCAGCGCATTGAACTGCCGCTTCGGTCTTGCCTTGTGCGGTTGTGCGCTGTCCACTTAAAGCCAGCTGCTGGAATGCTTCATTGAAATTACGTTTGCCGTGGGCGAGTACAATATTGGCTGATCCGAACAGCTGCATTGCGAATGCCTCGACACGTATAAGCATCGCGTTGGCAGTAGCTTGGGTCGGAAGTGCAAAGACGATGGCATCTGCCACACCTTGGTCCAGCAATCGCCAGGCGTAGGCCAGCGCAGTTTCGGTTTTCCCACTACCGGTGGGAGCTTCAATTAGGGTTAGGCCAGGTGAGGCAGGTATGTTATCCACCTCAACCTGGATGCCTCGTGGAGATTCGTCAGCTTTAAGTAATGCACTCACGCATTTATAGGCCGTTGGTTCCCCTAGCAGCCCGAAGCGATGCAGCACATTGTTTTCACGAATTACTCTTATGCGTGCATCAAAATAGTCGGCTAATGCGCTATCAGGATCTTGGTAAGCAAAAACTTCCGTATTGGAACCTATCCAGTCGCATATCGCGCAAAACCCCGCGAGCCAGGATTGAGCGCTGGGAGAACAGGCTGGGGGCACATCATGCAGACTCAGTCCTGCTGGTTGGAGAAATAGGCAAGATAACATTGTCACAAACTCACTTCTGGCATTTCGATCGTGATCAATGATTGCCTCGTCGGTGTCGAGAATTAGCCCCGGCATGATGGGTACATAAAAATCGCCATGATGTCCAGTAACGGCAGCCAACCAAGGTTGCCACTGCTCCCATATTGCACGGTTACCGGCATCGTGCTTTTCCCATTTCTGATACTCCTGATTCGCCCAGGCCATGCCAGCCCAGCCGTGATCGAACCCAGCAATGTCTAACAGTGATAGCCCGTGATCTCTCTTGGCTAATGGCCGCCACGCAGCGGCAAGCGCCTCAGGCGCTTTTAACTGAAACCGCACATCGAATTTACCGAGATCGTGCAAGGCAACAAAAAACGCTACCCACGCACGAAGTTGCTCCGAGGCTGGGTTATTGAAAGAGGCGAGGAAGATGCGCTGTATGGTCGGGCTAGCATCCCACCAGGCCACAGCCACCGTCGATACATCCAGACAGTGATACGCCAGCGGATGCCACTTTGGTTCACCGAGGTATTTCTCATCGGCTTTTCCCCAGTATTGCAAAAGGCAATTATCCATGGTTTGGGAGCCTATGTGTTGCAAGGGGTTCTGTGTGTCTCAATGCTAGCTTCTTCACTTCGGCTGGAATGACATTTTTGGCTTCTTTCGTATTAATATACTCTGACCCCGTGACAGATCTGGTCATTCTTGGAAAATTATTTTCGTCTGGAAAATTGTTGGTTTTTATGGGTTTTGGTCTCATGCTCTTGTCTGGTTCATTCCACTTTTGACCTCGGATGTCACGCGCCTCGTTTTCTTTTCGCTGATACATCCAATAGTTGGCCTTTGATCTCTTCCGGTTGGTCGGCAATGGCTTGGGCTTCCTGCCGAACGGTTTGTCGGAGGGAGGCGGGTTGCACCACTCGCACGCCGCTGCCGAAGCTTAAGATCCATCCCACCAGTTCGCGGTTGTCCGCGACGGTTAAAGTCATGTTCATGTCGCCGTTTTTGAGTTGGGTCAAGGATTGTGTAGGGTGCCAGATCCGGTCTTTGGCCCAGGCGGCTGTCGGTTTGTTGAACCGGAGTTCGACCTTGACGGGCTTTCCGCGCATGATCCCGATGGCGTCTTTAACGTAGTCCTCTATGTCAAAATCTAAAGGGATTTGAAACGGGTGGTCGGTGGGTGTGACGGTTTTGATGCGTTCCACGGCGAACATACGCACGTCTTTTCTGAGGTGGCAATAGCCGATGAGGTAGAGGGCGCCTTGGTTATACCAGAGGCGGTAGGGGCTGACTTCTCGTCGGGTGGTTTGATTCCTTGTCGCTGAGAAGTAGCGCATTTGGACGGTATGTAATTGGCTGGTGGCTTTGGTCAAGGTGGCGATGGTGGCGTGATGCGCCTTATAGGATTTGTGGGAGCCGAGGTTGAACGAAAAGATGGCGGGGAGTTGGCGGGGTGTGTGTTCATCGAGGGTGGGGACGCCGGCTTCGGCTTTGGCCAAGGCGGATTGCAGCGATTCTTGAATGCCCGTGCCTTCTAAGGGGGCTAATAATTGGCGTGTGAGCCGGAGGGCGAGAATTTCGCTGGGGGAAAAGCCCATGGCGAGGGTGTTGCGGTAGCCGTCGATGAATCGCCACCGGGTCTGGCCGTTGATGGTTTCTGTGATGAGGGGGTACCCTGCGGCTTCCAGGGCTTCGAGATCGCGGCGAACGGTGCGTTCATGGCGGGCGTAGTCGCGGGGAAGGGCGCTCGCCAGCTCACGGAGGGTTTTGCCGCGTAGGCTTTCTAATTCACGGAGGAGGCGCAAATGCCGGATCATCTGGTCGTTGCGCGGCATGCGGACAGGGGCTCCGGGGTTTGGTGTTGCGCATTTTCACCTTCATGGCCACCTTCCCGGTGGGGTGAGAGGGGTTAACGATACTCTGATCGATGAAGAACTACAAGCATTTTTTGCTCGTGGGATTTGCCCCTCTTTCCCGCGACGCATGTCGACTTGAATACAGACAACCATTTTACAGTCGAGGGCCTTAAACGGCCCACGTGAAGAGAGTGGGAAGCGGTAGCTCATGTTGTAAGTAGGCCGCGAGCGTATCGACGACTGTTTGGCGGGTAATGACTACCAGCATTCTTCAACCTTTTGATGGAACGTGATGATTAGAAAATCTCCCCAGCGACGTTTTAGGTGGATTGAGGGAGTTTTGCCAGGATGGCTGTCCGGACTCGCTGGGCGGCTTCTACCATTGCTCGCCCGTCAGCTTCGTCGGGCTCAAAGACATCATCCGGATAACAGGAGGCAACACCAAAAGAGGTTAAGGCCCGGCAGTCCGCTTCCAACGCGGTCAGACTTTGGTCATACACCACACATTGGGCCAAAGGGCCACGCAGTCATGAGTCTTCATCAGATCCCGGCCATGGTACACCAGGTAGCTTTTCAAAACTTTTTCGCCAATCTGTTGCGCATGAAAACAGATGGTATCCCAAGGAATCTGAGTGGCCCTTAGATTATTGGTGATGTTCAAAAGATCATGGTCGGCTTTGCGGAGCCAAGAAGCAAAATTCGATTCAGGGCTGCTCATACAGCACCTTGCCTTCCTTCTCAATCGTCGACAATAACGACCCTCCCAAACCGCGAAGCCGCTGAACCTCTTCCGGCGTATAGACCACCACATCAAGGGGCCATGGCCGGAGACCAAACAGGGCACTGACTTCAATGGCTCGCTCGGGTGGGCGGCGAGTCGTCTGCATCTCGATAAATAAATCAAGGTCGCTGTCTGGTCCGGCTTGCCCTCGTGCGTGGCTTCCAAAGAGCACAATACGTTTGGGATGAAAACGTTCCACGATCGTTCGGGTGACTTGTTCCAGTAAAGCCTCTTGCGTCATGGGGCACCTTTCGGGTGAAGGAAAAGTTTAGGGAAGCGTGTTGACGATCAGTCGTTCATTCCCGAGGTCGTCGATCCCGTTGACAGCGATCTGTTGTTGCTCACCGGGTGCAATTGGCGCACTCGCGGTGCCGGATAAATGTTTTCAGACAGGTTCTTGATATTCGCCTCGTCACGCGTTGTGTCAGTAAGATTGTCCCCGGCGTTGATCCGGTTGGCGGCTTTTGATTTCCTCGTTACCATGCGTAGATTTAGGCCATGCTACCCAAGCAATCGAAAAATGTACAGAAATTTTGTTAATGGAGACGTATGTATTGGTGGGGTCTTGAATTCAAGTAGTAAGTGCAATGTCCTGCTCCACCAGTGGGACGAATTGATTGTTGAATATTTGGTTGAGAGTTCGATAGCCACGTGTTTTCCTGGGACGGTTATTCAGGTGGTCAACCACCTTTTTCCAAACATAGATCCCACTGGCCGATTGAAGCGTTTTCACAAGTATCAGCCTGCGACGCAGAGATTGCAGCCCATATTTTCTGGACGCTCCTCGACCTCCGACGCAATAATAGGGGGCTATTTCCTCGCTCATCCTTATCCTTGGGCCAGGGGGAGTTAGTAATCTTCCTACCATAAGAGAATTCAGATACATTGTGAAGCTATGTTATGAATCTGGCGGGGTAACTTTGGGGTAACAGCCGGACTTCGCACGGATATTGCCGACAAAGCTGAGTTGTATCTCTCTATTAGATAACGCTCAGACTGTACAGGAACTTGATATTACAGGCTTTGGTTTTCATCGGCTCACTGACAACCTGAAAGGGGTTTTACAGTGTGACCGTGTCACGGAATCACCGGATCATTTTCCGGTTTGAAGATGGCCACGCCTTTGATGTGGATTTAGTCGACTATCATTGAGGAGAGAATATCATGGCTATGAAAAACCCTGTCCATCCGGGCAAGATCATTAAACATTCCATTGAGGCTTCGGGCCTCAGTGTCACCGAGGCTGCGGAACGGCTTGGCGTGACACGGCAAACCTTATCCCGTGTGACGAATGAGAAAACGGCACTCTCGCCTGAAATGGCGGTCAGAGTGTCCAAGGCGTTTGGCTCAACCGTCGAACATTGGATGCGGATGCAAATGGCCTATGACCTGGCCAATATTAAGAAAACGGCCAAAACGATTAAAGTCAAGCGATTTCCCGAAATGGAGCCGCTGCCCGTCTAATGGTCCACCCCCAACGAAAAGGCACAACCCATCGCAGGTTCTGTTAGGGATGTGCAAGGATGCGAAGGGGTTCAAGAGTGTTCAAGCGTTTCAATCTGTACTGACCTATTTCAATTGGAAAGAGACTTACCTTGTTGTGTCCTGATTCCGCTGCTAAAATGTGGAAAAGGTGAAGCATGTCCATAACCACGGCCACCACCATCCGCCGGTTCTCCCGTGACGAGTATCATGAAATGGCTCGAACCGGTATTCTTCGTCCCGAAGAGCGAGTAGAATTAATTCACGGAGAAGTTCTGGCCATGACCCCTCAGGGTACGCCGCATGCAGCCTTTATTGATTTTCTCGATACCCAGCTCCAACAGGCCTTTGGTGACCGGGTTGCTGTCCGTACCCAACTCCCCTTAGCTCTTGGAGAAACGTCAGAACCCGAGCCGGATTTGGCCGTGGTCCTTGGTCAACCCTTGGATTATGTCCATGCCCATCCCACGACCGCGCTTCTCATCGTGGAAGTGGCTGAGACTAGCTTGTCTTTCGATCGCACCATTAAAGCGATGTTGTATGCCGAACACCGCATTCCTGAGTATTGGATTGTCAATATTGGCGATCATCAGCTTGAGGTATTTCGAAATCCCTCTTCATCTGGCTATGAAACGCACACCATCCTTCGCGCAGATGAAAGTGTGACGCCCCTGCATGCGCCAACCTTCTCACTCCCGCTCGCCAGTCTCTTCTCCGCACTCCAGTAGCCTTCAAAGAGATCGTCTTTAATAGGGGCTTGGTTCCAGGGTCCAGACAACGGGCAGGCCTTGTAATATTAGAAGGGGATGATAACTAACTTCTGACAACCAGGTTTCATTTTGCCATGCTGTCTGCCCAAGAGAATCAGCCGGTTCCAAGTATTTCAACTTATCCGAGAAATCTCCATATTTTATAAGGTTTTACAAAATAATACTGCGGGGCAAGCGGTTCATCTCCGCGCTCGCGGGGAACATTCCTTTCTTTATCGGCATACGCGCGGCCATAGAAGCATGGTGCTTCGTAATCGTTGCTGATAATCTTGATATCGTTCCCCCGGTTGCCTTAATGGGAGATCCGGGCATGAGGAAATGACATGCCTATCAATGCCGGTTCCCGTTGGTCGATGTTCGGTCCAACTGCCCCGTGGTGTGACCACGATTCGCTTGTTTAGGGACCGCTCTACTAAGTCCCTACCAAGCCACTCTTTCAAGTTATTGGCGTGGACCTGGGATAAGGTGATATGCGGCCACGGTCCGAACTCCAGGTTCATGAGCCAAAGCATACATATCAGACTGAAGAAGACTGGCAATACTTTGCTTTTCATGGTCAACCTCCTTTGCTTGGAGTTTCATTTCTTCCAAAATACATTGGCAAGCGGTTTATTCCCGCGCACTCGGGGAACATTGTCCCTATTGTATCGGTATCCCCGAACTATACGGTTCATCCCGCGCACGCAGGGACATCCAATTTCCGGGATCAGTCGCGAGAGCGATACAGGTACGTTGGAATTGGTATCCTCACTTAATTTCGAACCCTCTGATTAAATGCGCGATAAGGTTTCTTCCCAAAATAGCCCTAATGTTCACGTCGGGACATAGGGTGCAATCTTGATCGTCTTTGCGTGCTTGCGCATCTCGGCGGCGTCGAACCAGGCTTGCATTCTCAGCAGCATATTCAGGTTGAGCTGAAACGCTTTTTCCAACCGTAGGAGTTCTATTATTGGTTAAGCCATGACCACTTCTTGTAGCGGTTCGTTTTTCCGGCGCCGTGATACTTGCACCGTGACTTTTCGGTCCAGTTTATTAAGGAACGCCATCAACCGGGCTTCCGAAAACCGATGATACCGCGCATTCATCAGTTGTGAGACTTCCGCTTGTCCAATCTCCAAGACTTCCTGAACATCTTTTTGCTTGATCAGTTTCCGGCTCTTCAGAATTTTGAAAATTTGATGACCAAGTTCAGCCCGCATCAACAGGCTGTCAGCATCCTTAAGACCTAAATCCGCAAAGACATTTCCGGAACTTTCTTTAAATTCTATTTTACTTTTTTTCTTCATGACTACAACGCCTTTACCATTTCTACGGCTTCTTTATAGCGCCGTGCAGTCAAGTCCACGTCTTTTTGGGGGGGTGGCAATGCCTTTTTTACTTTTCTTCTGAAATGCATGCAATACATAAAGCCGCTTATTTTCTCCTTACTTTTCATGATATTACTATATTGTAATAGTTTCAAGGATGTTTGAATTCAAGACTGTTTGGGAAAATTTGCCCTTGAAAATTTTTATTAATCAACACTCCCTCTTTCAGACCCGGCTTCCGCGAATGTGACATTAAGGCTGGGGCTATCAATAGCCGTTCGTGTTCGGATAATATACTTTCCTCTTTGGTCACCTGCTACATTTTTGTGACAACGACTTTGCGAGGCCCTCATCTATGGCACCTAACAAAAAAACATCCTCTCGCGAGCTGCGCGGTAAAACCAACCAGAGCCTAGGGGAAGAGCGAGTCAAAACTGACGAACTCCTCGAACAAAATACACAGTCGGTTGAAGAAGAGACAGATGAGACCATCCGGCGGAATCGGTTCGCGGCCGATAAAGAAGTTGAAAAACATCGTGCGGAAGTGGATCTGGAGAAGGAGCAACGACTTGACGGAACGGATACTCCACCAGTGGTCGATTCCCTTTTAATTCAGGAGCGGGAACGGGTTGACGAGGTCCACACCGGTGAACGAGTAGAAGAAGATCGTGCCCGGACACAAGAACAATATCAAAAACAACTGTTCGCCGAAGCTAACCTGAAAAATGAGCGAAAGGAAACGGACCGTAATCTTCTCGATGAACGAGGCCACGCAGACTCAGAGCTTATTACGAGGGATCAATTTCTCGCGATTGTCAGTCATGACTTGAAAAATTCCATTCTCGCCATTCAGCTAGTCGCTCGCGGGATGCGGAGCGGTCTTTCTCTAGACGCGGTGGATACCGTGAGTCTTCTCAAAAAAATTGGATTTATCGAGGAAGCCGCGGCAGGCATGGACCAGATGATCAGCGATCTCCTTGACGTCGAGCGGATGACACAGAACAAGCTCCAACTCAGACCTGAAAGCGTCGACCTTCTGGTTTTGTTACAGGAATGCGTGGATCAATTTGCTCCGGTCGTTGCAGATAAGTCATTTTCAATGACCATTGACGCATCCCCTGGACCGATCTTCGCGGACCTCGATCACGACAGAATCCTTCAAGTATTGTCCAACTTGATCGGAAATTCACTGAAGTTCACACCCAATGGCGGCACCATTGGATTGTCTGCACGAAAACAGGAGACTGATGTTGAAATTTCGGTAACCGACAATGGGCCCGGGATTCCAGAGCAGATACAGGCGCAAATTTTTGAAAGATTCCTGCAGCTTCACCCGAACGATCATCGTGGCCTGGGCCTTGGCCTTTTTATTGCCAAGTGGATCGTTGAAGCCCATAAGGGGTGCATTAGGGTTGCTTCAAATCCCGGGAAGGGATGCACGTTCAGCTTCACCCTTCCATTATCTGTATCGGAGTAACATCGCCCTGTTCTTCGCAACCAACGCAATCGCTCCCAGGGGCACACGAATGGTGGGGCAACATACAGCAGGTACCGGGTGCTCTCCACCAATTCATACCTACCGTTTTTCACCTCTCCTACGAACCAGAAAAGCAATGGCATTGTAGCCGGGTCGTTACGAGGTGTCTTGTGGCGTCCGCGAAGGATCAGGGGTCATGGGCAGGTCAATTATTCAAATTTGATCATAAGAAGTTTTTGAAAGAAAAAGTTCTCGTAAAGGGGTCTTAAGAGAACAGGTCGCGATGCGGGAACCGGCGCAAGCCGGTTTCTCTGTCCTTGCTCGTGTGGCGCTTCATCAAGTGGGTTCGCAACCGGTCTTCCGCATGGGTTCGGACCTTGCTCATTGCCCGACTGGAGTCAATGCGTGTCATGTCTGCGCTCCTTTGTTGGCGCCTCTCCCTTTGTGTTATCGCGAGGAATCTGTTGCCCCGCTTCCTGTAGGGCGCAAACCTTTGAGAGGCAAGGTGTCAATCCCAGTCAAAAGGGCAGGCCGAAGCCTGCGGAGACATTGAGCCCATCTTCCGAGAATCCGAAATCGGCGCGAAAGATGGCCGCGCGCTCCAACGTGAATCGACCGCCGATCCCGTAGCTATGGCGCACCCGTTCCTGGAAGAACTCTAATCCGTTCTCCGCGACACCACCGACTTCATAGAAGAACGCCAGCCCCAGGCGCTCGATGCGAATATGCCGCCAGACCGTAAAGCCGCGTGGGAGGACCCAGACGCGATATTCTGTGGCTGCCGCCCAGGCCGCATCGTCCCGCCAACGACCGGCGATGTATCCGCGTAGGACCCGGCTGCCGCCGAGCGTCGGTCGGGCGAAGAACGGCAGATCGCCGGAGCTCAGTTGGCTCTCGATGTGGAGCGCGATGGTGTCGGTCGGTGGATGCTCTTCGTCTTCGCCTCCATCGTCGTGAAAGAGTCCCGGAACGGGGATCAGTTGGTCGCCGAAGAGTTGGTAGATCACACCCCGGTTCCCATCGCTCTGGAGTAGCGCGGCATCGACTCGCCCGCCCAGGACCGTTCCGCGGTAGGGATTGCGCTGGCTGTCACGCGTGTCCCAGCGAATGCCGCCGCCCACCCAACCGAGACCATAGGGATCCGCCTCGGCGAAGAGCCCGGGAAATTCGGTGTTGGTTTGTCCCGCGCCCCCAACCCGGCCCCGGCTGAGCCAGTGATGTTCCCCTCGCACATCCAGCTCGAGGACGACATCTTCGAACGTTCCCTCGAAAGACTTCGAGAGGCCCAGGTCGAGAAAGGCGATCTGGTCGGTATAGCTCGTCTCCTGGCTTTCCTTGGTCGAAGGCCCGATCCCGAAGAAGCGGCTGGTCAGGGTCTTGCGATATCCCCCGCCCACGCGGACGAAACTGCGTTCTTCCTGGAGCACGCCGCCTGTGGGGACTTCGATATGCTTGAGCCAGCGTTGCCACCGTAACACATAACTCTGTTGGCCCTTGGTCGTGTAGGAGAGGAAGGCCCCCAGGAATTCACGACGACGTTGGGCACGAAAATCGATGTCGGTGATCGCCACGCCCGATCCGATCCCGACATTCGAGTTGGCGAAGAAGAGCGGAAACAAGAAGCTCGAGACCAGGAAGCGGTGGAAGAACCCGCCGGGCTTGAGTCGGCCCTCGGGGATGTAGCGCCAGCGTTCGGGCCTCGCGACCAGAGCGGCCTTGTCGATCATGGGAATCCGGCCATTTACGTCCATTCCTCGATAGGGGTCGTAGGCCAGCTCCTTCTCGACTGCGGCAGGAGCGGGGACGCTGTTCCCCGCCATGACCGGAAGCGCGAACAGAAGGAGGATCGGCAGGAGCCAGAACATACAGTACGAGACGCATCGGATTCGACGACAATTCATCATCAGTCTTTGTCGAAACTTTCGATGGATATTTTTCCTCTGTCCCATTCGCCTGATTTGTCTTGAGCTGGCGCACATCTGGTTCATCAACGTAATCGCAGTTTTGCTACCCAACCCATTAAAAAAGTACAGAATGATTGTTGTTAATCGTTTGTCGGGGGAGAGGGGACTGTGTGAAAACCGGTTTGAAGCATGAATGGAATACAAGATGAAGACGTTGGATGAATAGATGGTCGTGTGGTTCGATTGGGGGTGAATTAGGATGCGGATGCTAAGGCTTGTGTAATCATGCCCTGCGCTTCCTCTTGGATTTTCCGAAGATGCGTCTCGCCTTGAAAGCTTTCTGCGTATATCTTATAGACATCTTCCGTGCCTGAAGGACGCGCGGCAAACCATCCGTTTTCTGTTATCACTTTCAGTCCGCCAATGGCGCTGCCGGTTCCCGGCGCGGCGGTCAGAATGTCGGTAATTTTTTCTCCCGCTAATTCCGAGGCATGGATTTGCTCGGGCGCCAGTTTTTTGAGAATGGATTTTTGCGCAGGTGTGGCCGGGGCATCGATGCGTTCGTACACGGGAACGCCCAATTCCTTTGTCAGGTCGAGGTAGAGTTGACCCGGGTCACGTCCGGTTTTGGCCATCATTTCGGCGGCCAACAGATCCAGAATAATCCCGTCTTTATCGGTTGTCCAGACCGTTCCGTCATGACGAAGAAAGGAGGCGCCGGCACTTTCTTCTCCCCCAAAGCCGACAGACCCGTCAAGCAATCCGTCCACAAACCATTTAAACCCGACCGGCACTTCAACAAGACGCCGTCCCAACTTTTTTGCCACTCGATCTATCATGCTGCTACTCACGACGGTTTTCCCGACCGCGGCATGTGGCGGCCAGTCTGTGCGTTGGGTAAACAGGTAGGAAATGGCCACCGCCAGATAGTGGTTGGGGTTCATGAGCCCTGCCGTACGTGTGACGATCCCATGGCGGTCGTAATCGGTGTCGTTGGCGAAGGCAATATCAAAGCGATCCTTTAACGCAATCAGTCCGGCCATGGCATACGGGGACGAGCAGTCCATGCGAATCTTCCCATCCCAATCCAGGTTCATGAAGCGAAAGGTGGGGTCCACGTCCTCGTGCACGACCGTCACGGCGAACTTGTACCGCTCGGTAATGGGTCCCCAATAAGCCACCCCTGCGCCGCCAAGCGGATCGACTCCAATGGAAAGTTGTGCGCCACGGATGACTTCCATATCGATGACGTTCCGTAAATCTTCAACATACGAACCCACATAATCATGCTGGTGTGTGGTTGAAGCCCGGCGGGCCTTCTCATAGGAGAGACGTTTCACACCACGGAGGTCATCAGTCAGAAATGCGTTCGCGTGCTTCTCGATCCCATTGGTCACGTCGGCGTCAGCCGGGCCGCCATGGGGGGGGTTATATTTGAACCCACCGTCTTCCGGCGGATTGTGCGAGGGCGTGATCACAATGCCGTCGGCCAAGCCCGTCTTCCGATTGCGATTGTAGGTGAGGATGGCGTGCGAAATGACCGGCGTCGGCGTGTACCCGTTGTCACGGTCCACCATCACGACCACACCATTGGCGGCCAGCACTTCAAGCGTGCTGGCCAGGGCAGGTTCTGAGAGTGCATGCGTATCCATCCCTAAAAAGAGCGGCCCGTCGATTTGCTGTTGCTTCCGATAGAGGCAGATGGCCTGGGTGGTTGCCAGGATATGCGCTTCATTAAATGAATTCTTCAAGGAGGAGCCGCGGTGTCCCGATGTCCCGAAGGCCACCCGTTGCTCGGGTACCGAAGCGTCCGGCCGGCCGGTGTAATAGGCGGTGATCAACCGGGGAATATTGGCGAGCATGGAAGGTTGGGTTGGCTGCCCTGCAAGCGGACTCAGATTTTTCATGGCATCTCCAGGTTCAAAAAATGAGAACGTGACACTTCCTCACACTTCCTCACTATAGTAAAACAAAAAATACTTTACCGAAACTCCCCCAAGTATTTAAAGCCTTCGCAGCGCTCCTTCTCTCGATGGATACTTCTTGGCGAGTTCGCGGTGACCGTGAATCCTTTGATATGATCGGACACAATTTTCGGGCGGACACGAGAAGCTTCTCAATGCCGAAATTTAATCTCCCAAGAACCATGACCGTCAGTCTATGCCTTTTGCTGTCAGGTTGTCTCACGTACCAACCTCATAATCCTGATAATGTTTGTCATATTTTTTTTGGTGAACCCGATTGGTACGAAGCTGCCAGGGAGGCGCAACAGAAATGGGGAACGCCCATCTTCGTGATGATGGCTATCATGCACCAGGAATCCCGGTTTATCCATGATGCGCAGCCGGAGCGTGATTGGTTGTTGGGGTTTATTCCCCTGCCGCGAGCTTCTTCGGCCTATGGGTATGCTCAGGCTCAGGATCCTGCATGGGAAGACTATATGAGCCAAAACGACAACTGGGGTGCCGATAGGGATAATTTCGAAGAGTCGATCGATTTTATTGGATGGTACACCTATGGCAGTCAGAAACGCCTCAAGGTTTCAAAGTGGGATGCCTATGGACAATATTTAGCCTACCATGAGGGTCGGGGCGGCTATGAGAGGAACACGTATGACGCCAAGCCCTGGCTCAAACATGTGGCCAAAAAAGTGAAGCGGCGTGCCATTCGGTATAACCAACAACTGAAAACCTGTAGGGCGGAGTTGGACGATGAGGTTGATAGTTGGTTTTAATCCATGTCAATCAACCCTGCACGGTGACTGCGCGAGAATTCGGCATAGCGCCCACACGCATTGCTCTATCGAGGAATGCGGTTCCAAAGAGAAAATGTGATTGGCTCGAATGGTAAGAAACACAACCAAAATTTTATCCAAGTTGGGAATAGGGGGATTCTAGATGGACCCGGATTTTTGGCTTCAACGTTGGGAGAAACAGGAAATTGGCTTCCATCAAGCAGAAATAAATCGGTTCCTGGAGCAGTATTGGCCAAGCTTGGAATTGGCTGGAGATAGCACGGTCCTGGTGCCTCTCTGTGGGAAGTCCAAAGATATGCGGTGGTTAGCGGAGCGTGGCCATCATGTGCTGGGCGTCGAATTAAGCGAGGCCGCTGTGCAGGAATTCTTTAAAGAATGGGAGGTGCAGCCTCAGGTCGAGCAACGGGGTTCTTTCCAACGGTATTCCGCGGAAAATATTGAACTTTTGGTGGGAGACTTTTTTGCTCTCACTGCCGAGGACTTGCAAGAGGTGACAGGCGTGTATGATCGTGCGGCGTTGGTTGCCCTGCCACCGGACATGCGCCGTGATTATGTCAAGGCGTTGGCGAAGACATTGCCGGCAAAAGCGCAAATCCTCCTGATCACCTTCGAATACCGCCTGGGTGCTAGGGAAGGGCCACCATTTTCAATCGATGTCGATGCGGTGAAAAACATGTTTGAGGGGGAATGGGCTATTCACCTTTTGGATAGTCAGTCTTTCGATTTGCGCGGCGTCGATGCTACCGAACATGCTTTTCGACTTGGATCCTGTTCGTAACCTTCCGGTTCATTCCTTCACCGGCACTCTCGCGAAAGCGGGAGTCCATCCTTTGTCAAGAGTGATAGATGGCTGTTGTTGTAAGAATACCATGAACCCGGCCATCGTTCGGCATCTCTACCCGTCATTTTTTTCGCCGGAAGAAAGTAGAGGGACTCTTCTTGCGTCTCTCCCGCGAGTTCCGGAAAATTTTCTTACCAGGCGTAGGCTTCGGGAGCGCGGCCGCCGGGGCCGGGAAAGATATCATCCAGGCGTTTGAGGAGATCTTTGGACAGGGTGAGTTCGAGTGCCCGGATGGTGCCATGTAATTGTTCGAGCGTTCGCGGGCCGATGATGGGCGCGGCGACCGCTGGTTGATGAAGGAGCCAGGCCAGGGCGATATGCGCTGGGGCTTCGCCTGTCTCTCGACAGAGTTGTTCATAGGCTTCCAAGCGCGGGCGATATTGCTCGATTGTTTGTTGCAGATCTTCATCGGCCCTCCGTCCTGTGGTGGTCGGTTGCAGCGACCCAGCCAACAATCCACGAGCGACGGGACTCCAGGGAATGAGGCCTATGCCATAGGCTTCACAAGCGGGGATGACCTCCAGTTCGATCATGCGGTCGTTGAGATTATAGAGACTTTGTTCGGAGACCAGCCCCAGGAAATGGCGCTGTTTGGCCATTTCTTGTGCTTGAGCCAGATGCCATCCGGCAAAGTTGCTGCTGCCCACATACAGCACCTTGCCTTCCCGGTAGAGCTGTTCCATGGCTTGCCAAATTTCTTCCCATGGAGTCTGCCGGTCGACGTGATGCATTTGATACAGATCAATGTGATCCGTTTGTAACCGGCGGAGACTGTCTTCACAAGCGCGCTTAATATGTAACGCGGAGAGGCGGGATTGATTCGGCCATTCACCCATCCGACCATAGACTTTGGTGGCGAGCACCACCTTTTCACGGCGGCCTCCACCCTGGGCGAGCCATCGCCCGAGAATCTGCTCGGTCACCCCTTCCCCTAATTCCCAGCCATACACATCGGCGGTATCGAAAAAGTTGATGCCCAGTTCCAATGCCTGATCCATGATGGCAAAACTTTCGGACTCTGATGTCAACGGTCCGAAGTTCATTGTGCCTAAACACAATCGACTGATTTTTAGACCCGATCGGCCAAGATGCGCATATTTCATTTAGGTATTTCTCAATGAGATAGAGCAACAAGTAGGAAATGCGCTTGCATTCTAACAGCAAAAAACCCTCTTTTAAAGGAAGGATGTTGTCTAGGCCTCATAAGGCATGAGAATGCAAATTTTTCCAAACCATAGAAAGAAGATGGAGGGGGGACATTGTTTTACCCGAATCCTGCAAGAGCCTTCATGGCACAGTCCTGGGTAAACTTGGCACTGCATCATAATTAACGTACTATGGCCCAATCTTTCGAGTCGTTTCTGGTATCCATTCACACTATGGGTTACCCTGACCTGTGCCAATTCAATATCACATTGATGGGACTAATCGGATTCAATTTATCAATGAAGCCTGGTTTGAGTTTGCAGCTCAAAATGGCGCGGAGGAACTCAACTCTGACTATATCCTTGGGGATTTGATTTGGAAATTCATTGCCGGGCAAGAGGTCAAGCAACTGTACGACTTAATATTTAAAGCGGTCAGAAAGATACACAAAGATGCGGTTTTCAGTTTTCGGTGCGATTCCCCAGCCTATCGACGGTATTTGCGCCTCACGGTTTCTCCTCTTCCAGATGAGGCACTCATGCTCTCGACTGAACACATTCGTGAGGTCTCACGGAGTCCCGTTCCCTTGCTCGATCTCGATACAGCAAGAGGGGAGCAATATTTAACAATTTGTAGTTGGTGCATAAAAGCCCGTCTCCCGTCAGAAAAATGGGTGGAGTTGGAAGAGGCGGTTAATCATTTTGATCTTTTAGCGCGTAAGGCCTTCCCAAAGCTGACTCATGGAATTTGCCACGAATGTGTGACCACAATTAAGAATGAATTGGAAAATCTGTGATGAGGGAACGAGCCTTGTTATGGTGTGTGTGACATGGGATTCCTACAACAGAGCGCCTTCGAAAAAAAATGCTATGGGTTGAAAATCCATCGGAGCATCCGTGTACTACAAGGCGAGATCTCTAGGCGCCGTTGTTTTGGGTGACATCGTTAGACATGGGAGGATACTCTGGCATCAAACAGGCGGCTCTGCCATACATAATCAAAATGAATGGATTTCTCGGCACCGAAAAAACATTTTGGGCCTTTCGAAGTCAGGGAAAACTCTTGCTGGTGAGTCTTCCTTTCGTGCAACATTTGTTTCGATAGGCATACGGTGGTAAAACTTTCAACATGTCTTCATTCATGACCATGGACAGGTAGAGGGGGATGAATGATAGGTCAAACAGATAAGGAGAGTAGCCATGTTACCAACTAAAGGCTATGCAGCTCACCGAGCCGGGGCTTCGCTCCAACCCTTTACGTTTGAACGGCGAGAGGTTGGGCCGAAGGACATCCTTATTCAGATTCTCTATTGCGGGGTCTGCCATTCCGATATTCATCAAGCTCGGGATGAATGGGGCGGGGCGATCTTTCCCATGGTCCCCGGGCATGAGATCGTCGGTACGGTCGAGCGGGTAGGCGATGAAGTCAAGAAGTTTAAGGCTGGCGATTCGGTTGGTGTGGGTTGTTTTGTGGATTCATGCCGGACCTGTCAGTCCTGTACGAAAGGGGATGAGCAATATTGTGAAACCGGGATGATTGTCACGTATAACGGCATGGACAAAAACAAGCAACCAACCTATGGTGGCTATTCGAACCACATCGTCGTTGATGAACACTATGTCTTATCCATTCCATCCGGGCTCGCGCTGGAAGGTGTGGCTCCGCTGTTGTGTGCCGGCATCACCACGTACTCGCCTTTGCACCAATGGGGTGTGGGCAAGGGGCATGCGCTGGCCGTAGTCGGACTCGGAGGTTTGGGTCATATGGCTGTGAAAATTGGGAAAGCGTTGGGCGCGGAGGTGACGGTCTTGAGTCGATCTGATGCGAAACAGGAAGATGCGAAGCGGCTGGGAGCCCATGATTTTGCCGCAGCCTCACAAGATGGGACCTTTGCTCGATTAGAGCGCAGGTTTGATTTCGTGATTGATACGATTTCGGCTCCCCATGATTTGAATGCCCATCTCGAACTTCTGAAAACCGATGGCACGTATATCCTGGTGGGGGCTTCGCCCGAGTCCCTTTCCCTGTCTGCCTTTTCGCTGGTTCTTCGGCGTCGCCGATTAGTGGGATCGTTGATTGGCGGAATCCGGGAAACACAAGAAATGTTGGATTTCTGTGGTGAGCATGGGTTGACCTCAGACGTGGAGGTGATCCCCATTTCTCAGATCGGTGAGGCGTATGAACGGGTGGTCAAAGGGGATGTGAAATTTCGGTTTGTGATCGATATGGCGTCATTGGGTCGATAGATCGAGGCGAGACCCAATCATGGCGCGAAGATTTCAAGCGGGTGGAAGTAACGGCCCCGCCCACTGCCCTTGAATCCGCTGGACATCCACTAAATTATTTGGCGGGCCAAGATCGGCCATCAGTTTCGTATCGATCCTGCCATGACTCACCAAGAGCAATGCCGGTTCGCCAATCCCCGGAGGTTTGTACCAGTACCAGCCGGGACAGTCCGGGAGACGTTCACTCCATTGAGGCGTGACATGGCGTAACTCCCGTTCCAATCGCGCTTGTATGTCTTCCGCATTATGCGTTCCCACGTGTCCGGCAATACTTTCATACATGGCCTCGACCTGAGCGCGTAAGGTCATCGTTGGTCCTTCCTTTTCACGGGTGTGCTCTCCTCAGTCGATCCTCGCCGATTCCTTAAAGATCCGGGTCTCGATGGACGGTCTGAAGCGAAAACGCCGGGACGCAGACGGCGAGATATTCTGCCCCTTCCGGTGTACTATATCGCACCCATTCTCCTGGATGACATGTGACGGCTTGACCAGCCTGGACTTCCAAGACGCCGTCTCGGTGCTCAACCTGGATCATGCCTGTCAAGACAACCTTGGTTTCCGCAAACTCGGGTTGTTGTCCATTTTCGGTCCATCCGGATGGGCACACGATTCTTGCGATACTCACCGTGTCATTTTGTGTGGCCACGCGTCCGGCATATTCCTCGATGAGTTTAGGCTTCGTGCCGGCAGGAGGAATGATGGTGGGTTGTGTGATCAGAGTCGGCATCGTACAATTTCCTTTCTGGAATGTTAAAAAATAGCCACCAGCGGCGTTCTCGCTTTTGGCGCGTGCTCACGTACTGGAAGTACGCTCCGCGCGTCCAAAAAGTTGCGGCCTTGCTGGATGACTGTTTTGACCATTCCAGTGGGGCTAATTTCAATGAATGATTCTGGAGAAAATATGTGCCTTCTGTTGGAAAATTTTGAATCGGCGCTTTCAGGAAGTCAATGGAGGAACATTTGTGTCAAGACCTGTAACCCCTGGCCTGTTCAATCTTTCTTTCGAATTGTGCGGTGAAATCGTCAGTCTCGTCGATTCATGTTTGTCACCGAAATCTTTCTTCTTCCTTTTACCTGCAATAGTTCTTGAGATTCAAGAGATGTTGTTCCTTATTACATTGAGGATCTAAAAAATGCCTATGCTGATTCACGGGCTTCACTTGAACAACATTAAAGGGGATATCTTTGGCGGCGTCGTGGCGGCGGTCATTGCTGTTCCCTTAGCTCTGGCATTTGGCGTGGCGTCTGGGGCAGGGGCCGAGGCGGGCCTCTATGGGGCGATTTTTGTCGGGTTCTTTGCGGCGTTGTTTGGGGGGACGCCGGCGCAGGCTTCCGGGCCCACTGGGCCCATGACGGTGGTCTTTGCCGGGCTTTTGGTGGAAATGAGCAGTCATCCTCAATTGATCTTTACGACCGTCGTCTTGGGCGGCGTGGGCTTGATCGTCTTGGGCTTCCTGGGGATTGGACGCTACATCAGCCTGATGCCCTATCCGGTGATCTCAGGGTTTATGAGCGGCATTGGCGCCATCATCATCATTTTGCAAATCGGGCCTTTGCTCGGTCATGCTGCCAAAGCTGGTGGGGTGATTCCAAATGTGATGGGGATTGCGGAATTCGTCACCCAGCCTCTCATGCATGCCGTCATTCTCGCGGGGATCGCCTTGATCGTCATGTATCTCACGCCCCAACCAATCGGCCGCATCGTTCCGCCACCTTTGTTGGCGTTACTCGTTTGTACACCGGCAGCGAGTTGGTTCTTTCCTGAAGCGCCAGTGATCGGGGCGGTACCCTCGGGTTTCCCGCCATTTCTGTTTCCTATGATGGAGCTCGAATTCCTCCCCATCGTGATCAAGGGGGCGTGCGTCTTAGCCTTACTGGGGGCCATCGACAGTTTGCTCACCTCTCTGGTGTGCGACAACATGACCCGTACACAACATGATTCAAATCGAGAGCTTATTGGTCAGGGTATCGGCAATATCGTTGCCGGCTTCTTTGGCGGATTACCTGGCGCTGGTGCCACGATGCGATCCGTGGCCAATATTCGATCCGGGGGACGCACCCCGATTTCCGGCGCGTTAATGGGGTTGGTGCTTTTAGCAACGCTATTCTGGTTGGGACCGTTGGCTGAAAAGATTCCGCTCGCGGTACTCGCCGGGATTTTGTTGAAGGTGGGTGTCGATATTATCGATTGGCGATTCTTACGGCATGTCTGGGAAGCCCCGCGGGCGGATGTCGGCATTATGGTCGTGGTCTTTCTCATGACCGTCGCGGTGGATCTCGTCACAGCGGTTGCGACAGGCGTGGTGTTGGCGAGCTTACTCTTTGTCAAGGAAATGGCCGACTTGCAGTTAGCGAATATGAAGGTCATCACCGAGGTGCATGAAGAATCGCCTCTGACTCCGGAAGAAGCGTCGGTGATGGAACGTAACGCGGGGAAAATTGTACTCATTCATGTGGATGGCCCGATGAGCTTCGGTTCGGCTAAAAATATGGTGCGTCGACTGGAGACGATCTCGGGGCTGCCAACCTTTATCAGTTGTGTGTTGGACTTATCGGATGTGCCGGTCATCGATGGAACCGCGGCGTTAGCCATCGATGATATGCTGCGTATTGTTCGCGCCCATAAACAGCATTTGTTTTTTGTGGGGATGCAACCCCATGTCACCGAGGCCTTCGAGGGGTTCGGGGTGTTAGGCCACATTCCGCCTGGACATCGCTACGCCGAACGATTGGATGCCTTGCGACATGCTGCGGAGGCCGCAGGTTCAACTCATCCTGAAGATATTGCGTTGAGTCCTGACGAGAAGTAACAATCTCTGGAATTTGGCGAGATATCTCAATACTCAAGGACAGAGCAACGAAAGGACGCGGCAATGGATGTCGTCACGCTCATGGGATATGTGGCCGGAGTGTGTACCACTTCGGCCTTTCTGCCTCAGGCCATAAAAATTGTCAAAACGAAGCACACAAAAGATATTTCTTTGGCGATGTATTCCGTGTTAACCACAGGTATCCTCTTGTGGTGTGGGTATGCCTGGATCAACCACGATTGGCCGTTGGCCCTTGCGAATGGTGTCACCTTATTTTTAGCCGGATGGATCCTCCTCCTCAAGCTCCGGTATGGATAACCCCTTACAACGCGCGATCGCTTGTGAGGTAGAGAAGATGTTCGGTGGAGACTGGTTGCCGGAGGCGCTTGGTGTTGCACTGCCTAGTTGGCGAATGAAGGGAAATCAAGAACTCTTAGTGGCCCCTCGGCCAACGATTCCAGGCAATGGTATAGGCGACACCGTTGACGAGAAGGACTCCAATGCCTATATAGGTTTGGATCTCCGGAGTCAGTCCGACCGGATAGACGACCCGCAAAAGATAATGCTCAAGAAATCCCCCTGCCAATCCCGCCTCCCCGCTTGCAATCCGTAGCCAATTCTCAAGTGGTGTGAGGGGACAGATCCATCCACCGAATTCGATGGCTGCGCCCCAAGCCGCTGCCGGAAGGTGCACCCATGAAAGCCATCGCCATCGAATGGCCAAGAACCCGCCGACGATGACAAAGACGATAAAGCTGAAGTGGAGGAAAAGCACACAATCGGCCAGGGCTCGCCAGATCATAGGTCGTCCTTCGTGGCGTGTGATGAACGTGAACACCGTTACCCAAAGCAGAGGAAGATGTATACAATACCAAGTGAAGTCGGGTTCATCTATGGGCAGGAAGGAAAGAACGCGTAAAATGAAAAGCGAAGAAACTGAGCACGCCATGAGGAACACGATGGACCGATGGAGACGTCACAAGGCCATATGGATGTCGGTGATATCCGGCACCATGCTTTGTCTGCTGTCGATCTCCATCGCGAAGGCGAATCACCGAGGTTCGGCGGGTTATGAGAGTTCTGAAGTGATGGGCATTGAAGAAACAATCGGTCATCCCATCCCGGGCGCGCGGTTTAAAGTTTATTGGGGAAAAAGTAACGGATTGCCTGGAGGGGAGACGTTCTCTCACGCGCAAGTCGATGACACCGTCCAGACCGTGATCGATGCATTGACTGTGATGGCGACTCATCGGGCCGACTATCAACGATTTGATGAAACTCTCGCCAAAGGTGTGCTGCACAAAGTCATCATTGAGCCACACGTGTTCAATCGTGACGGGAAGGAATTTATGTTTCTGGTCGCCCGCACGAACCAGGAAGGTCAGGTGAATGTCCTTATCAATGCAGCAGCCCTTAGAGAACAGGGGTTTGTGAATCATCCAAGCAAACTGGTGCCGATCTTAGCGAGAGAATTTCAATGGGTCTTGAGCAAATCCGATACGTCCCCAAAGCGGCAGGTCATGGCGGAGGAGAGAAGTCTGGAACACGTTCCCGTTCTGACAAGAAAAGAAATCGACAATCTGGCGGGGGCGGAGCGTGAGAAGGCCCTGAAAGCTCTCTTTGAGGGTTATCTCACGACAGTCGATGAATATAATAGCTTAGAACTCCAGCCCTACTATGAGAGCGGCTCAGCCTCTCCGGTCCCGGCGGCTCAAGCAGATTCGACAACAAAATTCTACGACATCCGTGTGCGTCAGGCGTTGAAACGCATCGTGCGGGAACCCGAGTTCTTGCAAAAAACTCCCAAGGCTGTTCAAAGCCTATTAAACGGCAAAATTTGGAATGTGGCATTCACGCACATCGAGTCGCGTGATTGGGGGACGCGGACCCGTGTCCTTCCAAAAGAGAAGGCGGTGCAAGTTGGGGAGAAGGGAAGGATGATTCAGCCCGCTAAGATCCTCATTAATCTTCATCGAAAGGCTGTCCCTGAGGATCCGTATTATGCCATGACCGATGGATTGCCTATGGGCGCGCTCTCCACCGACCAACTCGCGCAGGTCATTGCCTTGGAAATAGAAAATCAGATCATTGAGAAGTCAATGCGCGGTCATGTCGCGGAGGATGAGCGTACTGCCCCACAAGAACGCTGATGCCCTGATTGTCCCCACCTTCTGTTGACTTACTCCTGGTTGTCGAGAAACGTGACGATGTCCTGCTGGATCGTTGGGTCCTTCACCAATTCGGTATGTCCCACTGCATATTCCCTGATGGTCGTCGGTAGGGTCTGGCGATAGGCTGGTGGAAGCAACGCGGATGACACCGTGACTGTCCCATCTCCATCCGAATAGATGGTTGGTGGAGGCATCCCTCGATCTGACAGCGATACCTCAGGATCATCAAAGCCAAGTGAGTCGGGGCCTTTGGCCTGGTTTCCCTTCCATACGGCCTTGCCCAAGGTTGGTGTGCCTTTCGCATACAGATACAACAGAGGAGGCGGGTCCGGGTGTGTGGTGGTCGGAGGCGCGCCAAGCAGTTCAAGGAAGCGTTGAGAGCGTTGGAGCCAATGTGCGGTGTAGACGGTGCGTCGTTCAACGACCTCGTTGGAAACGGGTGTCATCGCAGTGTCGAGCAACCCCCAGTTGAATTGTCGCCAATGCGTTGGGTTTCTGATCATGCCCATGACAGGTTGCAACTCTGGTGAGAGCAGTTCATCAGAGTCGGCTAACGGTAAGGTGTAGTAACTGGCGGGGAAGGAGGCATAGGCTTCGGCACTTAGCAGGGAGGCATTCAACCCGACCGTTACGCCATAATTCATGTTGCGAAACGAGTGCATGACTCCAAGGAAAGGCACTCCCACCATCACCACGCTGTTGAGTGAATCGCCCCCCTCCCATGTTTCGATGGCCGATTCAATTTCCTGGGTTCCATAGCGCAGATAGTAGCTCACAATCAGGCCACCCATACTATGGGCTACGACGGAAATATCGTGAGTGCCCTCGATCCGGAGTTGGCGAATGAGCCCATCTAAATTTCGAACGGCCTCCATCGGATCTCCGCGCCAGTCATAGGTCAGTGAGACCACCTTTTGGCTTGCCTTGTTGGAATGGCGCAGCCGGGCCATCAATGAAGCATAGACGTCAATGGAGTAGAGGAGGGGAATGACAGCGACCTCCTCCAGAAGGCCTTCAGGTCGTAAATTGATTGTCCCGGTAAGTCCTAAGCCGGGCACGGGAAGGGTCAGCGTCTGGTCGCCGAACAGGGCTTGCGTGAGAGAAATGAAAATCAGTTGCCCATCTGACTCCCGGACTAAACGCGTACCATAATAACCGGGTATGACGATAATGGCTGACTCGACGGTGGGAGCATGATTCGCCTCGCTTCTGGATGGAGGGCTGCAGCCGGACAATAAGACGATCATGAGAAGAGTGGCTGCAAATTTTACGAGACATATCAGCATTCGCGAGGTTCTCCTCGACGCCGGCTTGTGAAAGTAGGCGTGTATTGAAAAAAACGAGACGTTTTCTGGGATTTGTTGCCCTTCTGCCTGAACGTGAGGGTACATGAAGGTCCGATGTTGTGGGTCAGGACGGAAAGACGTTCTTCCGATGTCAGTTTCTCTAATATCCTTCCCGTTTGACGCATCGAGTCGTGAGGGTCACCCGATCCCGCTCGCAGGTTCGCGTGAGCAAGTGGTGGTGAGCTGCCGAGTCGGTCACCGCGGCCAAGCGGTGTTGGTGGCACAGCTGAATCGTGTAGATAAGGGATGCGGATGTCTTAATTAATGCCCATCCATATTCGAACCGCGCCGATTCCTCTCCGGACAGTCGCTGGCGACTTAAGGCCTGAACGGTTGTGACGTCAAATAGTCGGGTCGTCCAAAGATCGTCACGAAATTGATGCCACTCGGGTGTGGACGGCGTATTACTCGATCCGGTTCGTTCGGAATCGGGCTCGCCAAATAACCCGCGTTGAAAGCGGCCATCCTTCAGGATGACTTCTTGAAAATAGGTTCGCCAGGGCATATCGGCCAGATCCCGGTTGACGGCAAGCACGGTGTCCGGTGCCATGGCGCCACTCAGGTTATAGCCCTGAACGATTCGACCAGCGTGTAAGTCTTCGGGGTGATAGTCTCCCATGCGGTCGGGGAAAGCCGTGGTACCCATCAGCGGAGTAAGTTGGAGGGCCATAAAATCTCGAAAGTGGACGGTTTGATAGTCTGCGAGTAGCTGTTCGAGTGTACGGATATGGCAGAGGTGAAAGGGGTAGTAGAGAGCGTTCATGAAGTGAGGAAGGAAATGAGAAAAAAGCGTAAGGAGGTGGTCATGCAAGTGTGAGGCAGGCGGGGAGGGTGTTCGTTTTTTCGGGCGATGGCCGGAGAAAATATAATCATATTCTTTAGATTTACCTAGGCTGGGCTGGCTGAGTGAAGGCTAAGAGATTTGGCATTATTCTATTCTGAGAAATATGAAGAATATTCAATGTAGGAACGGGTATTATTGATTGGATGAAAATGAAATATAAAGTAAATAATAATCCGATACTTTAGATTTATAGGGGCTCCATTCAGCCTAAGCCTAGAGAGCGTTTTGCCATTGATGAGGTCCTGTTCCTGATCGGTCTCCGAAAAATGGAAAGTGGTTATGCGCCAAGTTTCATAGTGACGTAGGGAGTCAAAAAATAGGCGAAAAGGGAGAGAATCATTCCCAAGGCCGCCCCGAGTAACCCGCTAATATAGACGCCAAAAAGAGGAAATAAAAACACCACAAGGATCATGATCTTGGCAATATCTCTGTGTCCCTCATAAAAGGCCTGACGTTGGGCGCTTTTAAGAGAATCGCTCAAAGAAACTTTGGGTGGTACAGCCATGGAAGTCAGGGAGCTGAAAGGCGTTGATCGAGAATCTATGATAGAGGGATGGGAATTGATGAGCAACGTATGACGGAATCACGATTTTTGAAGAGCGTTACGTTTCCTCTCCACTTTCCAGGCAGGCGGTACATTCATCCATTTTGGGGTCACCATGCTGACTGCAAAAATGACGGGCGCATTTCCCACAGGTCATAAAGCTCATGCGGACCCACCCTC
The DNA here is from genome assembly GCA_040904705.1 of Nitrospirales bacterium. Classification (GTDB taxonomy): domain Bacteria; phylum Nitrospirota; class Nitrospiria; order Nitrospirales; family UBA8639; genus Nitrospira_E. The sequence goes on from JBBDSY010000023.1 coordinate 34,654, forward strand.
CTTCTTCACACACATAACAATTCTTTTCTCGTTTCGCTTTTGGCATCACTTCTCCTCTCGCGTGAATTCTTTTTCCGCAGTAACAACATGAGGGTGAGGGTAGTACCGGAAGACACCTGCTTCGAGTGCATGCTCACAATGTGTATGTCCCCGGGAGAAATCCTGGGAACCGAATGGGTGCAGCCATCCTTCCTGCAATGACGCATCAGGCTTGTCCGATCAGGAAGGTGGATGGGGAGACTACAGCATGGGTCGGAGGTCTGGCAAACGGCACAAGGTGCGATTGAAGAAAAAATGGAGGTCTGGTGTGACGAAATTTCAGAGGAATTTCATCGGGCAAACGAAGTTCCTGGATGAGATTGCCAAATTGCCCACATATTCGGTATCTGTATGTGGTCAAGGGTGCCAAGGAAGGTTCCAGCTCCCGAATATAATAAAAATATGATTCTATACAGAAAGGAGCGCAGCATGGCATGTGCTCGATGTGGCGGACTGATTGTGCAAGAGTCGGTCTATGATAGAGAAGGAAGCAGCCAGGTCATCCTCATGGACCGTTGCCTTCAATGTGGCCATATTGAAGATCCTGTGAGTGCCCGCAATCGTGCGCAGATCAGTCAATCACCTACCGTAAAAGGCAAGATCCGACGCGACCCCGAGCACCCCTTTCCTCCGATTCATATAGCCAAAGGGTAGGATGAAGCTCCGCCGGCATCAACGGGAATTAGCGGACATCTGCGAGGACATCCTGGGTGGGCGAGGGCTCACAGACATTGTCTGTGCGGTCACGCCAGGCGGAGGGAAGAGTCTGCTGCCGCAAATTCTTGCGGCCCGCCTGATTCCAGCCGTGGCCGACGCACTGTGTTGGATCGTTCCGCGCAGTGTGTTGCAGGATCAGGGGGCCCGCGGCTTTCAGAATCCCGGTCACCGAGCCCTCCTTGGTCATCGGTTGGAGGCCATGATGACCACCAATCAGGCCCATCCGACTAAGGGGTGTGCTGCGTATGTCACCACGTACCAGGCTCTCGCGGCGGACATTCGAAAGGTCAACGCCAAAGAGTTTCGCCGCAAGCGCTATCTGCTGGTTCTGGATGAGCCGCATCATCTTGAAGAAGGGGGCATGTGGCACCAGGCTATTCAGCCCCTCTACGATCACGCCGTTTTGCGGGTGCTGATGAGTGGCACGTTCGAACGTGGCGAAAGCACCCCGATTGCATTTTTACCCTATGTGCAATCCGCTCGCGGCGCTCGCATTGATTGGGAGGATACTCCAGCCCGTGCTGTGATTCGCTACACATTAGCCGATGCGTTACGCGAGCAGGCTTGCATCGATCTGACCGTCCACTACGCCAACTGCCAGGCGACATGGTTGGATGCTCAGGGAGTTGAGCATCACGTGGAGAGCTTGGCCTTAGCGGGAAAACAATCGTCGGCTGCTCTCCTTACTGCGCTAAAAACTGAAGCAGCGCTTGAACTTTTAGATGCGGGTGTGAAGCATTGGCAGAACCATCGCGTGAGTTATCCTCGCTCGAAATTATTGGTGGTCGCGGCCAATATTGAACAAGCTCAGAAATATACGACCTGGCTTCAGGGGCGGGGTGTCCCGGCGAACATCGCGACCAGTGAAGATTCTACAGCCGCGTATCAGGCCATCAAGGCGTTTAAACGTCAAGGAAGCGGGGCCATCGATTGCTTGATTACGGTAGCCATGGCCTATGAGGGCTTGGATGTTCCGGCGATTACCCATCTGATTTGTCTCACCCATATTCGTACCAAGCCGTGGATCGAACAGGTCGTTCATCGTGCAACGCGTATGGACCCGTTGGCTGGTCCCTATGCCGACCAGCGGGCCTATATTTATGCGCCGGACGATAGGCCTTTCCGAGAATGCCTGGACTTTATTTTGGCGCAACGCCACATCGCCATCGCAGGTTCTCAGTCATCATCCCAAGCGCCGGAAGACCAGACGTTCCCACATGGGCAGGGGCTGTTTCCCCAGTCCGATCGCGCGGAATCGAGTATCCAACCCCTCCATTCCGGGGTGCTCGGGATGAGTAACCAGGCGTTATGGGCCAATCTGGCGGTGCCGGCTCAATCGGAATTGCATCAAGAGACTCCCAAAGAGCGGGTAGATCGCTTACGCCAGCAAATTGAAAAACATGTCCGCACACATGAGCAGGTACGCAGACTGTCGCATGGCACCGTGAATCGGGCGGTCTACTCACAGTTTCGGAAATCGCGCGCAGCCATGACGGAACCCGAACTTCATAAAGTCATGAAATGGGTCAGTAAAGCCTTTCCTCTTTAACCTGAGTGTCCGTCTCGTTCGGTGTGCATCGTGTGTGCCGACAAGACATCCATCCAACGCCCATCATGTCTCAAGCCAACAACGAGAACCCCGTGTATCAAGGACCGGCAGTCTGGTCCTATGGATTCCGGCCGTTCTTTTTGAGTGCCGCGATTTTTGCGGGAACCGCCATTCCTGTTTGGGCCTTGTTGTTAAACGGGATAGAAGGCCTCCCACTCCGCTATCAGCTACGAGAGTGGCATGTGCATGAAATGATATTTGGGTTTCTGCCTTGCGTGGTCACGGGGTTTTTCCTGACGGCTATTCCCAATTGGACCGATCGTCTTCCCATGAGGGGATGGCCGCTCATGTGGTTATGGAGCCTATGGTTAGCCGGACGATTATCCTTCGCCTTTCCATGGGTGCCTCCGTTGCTTGTGGCTCTGATTGACGGGGCCTTTTTGATCGTCATTGCGGGTATCGTCTGGCGAGAGATTCTGGCGGCCCAGGCGTGGGATCGGTTGCCGATGGGCGTGCTGATGAGTCTCTATGCTATCGCCAACCTGCTCTTTCATGGGCTCTTTCTCAATCGTGCCGAGACGGACTTGGCTGAACGATTGGGGTTGACCCTCATCATGATATTGTTGGCCATGATTGGTGGAAAAATTACTCCGAGTTTTACTGGAGATTATTTGGAAGCGCTCAAGGTGACGAAACAGCCGGCGCCATTTTCCTGGTTTGATGGTCTTTCGATCTTGCTCGTCGCTGTGGCCGGAGTCCTGTGGGTCCTTCATGCGCACTCGATCGTTACGGGTGTGGCGTTTGTGACGGCCGGGAGTCTCAACTTAATGCGTGTGAGTCGCTGGTATGGCTGGCTCACCTGGCGGGAACCGTTAGTGCTGATTCTGCATGTGGGATATGGGTGGTTGGCCATAGCGTTCCTGATGCTTGGTGGAGCTCTTCTTGGGATTGGGGTGTATAGAGAAGAGGCAATACATGTCCTCACAACAGGAGCTGTGGGTGTCATGACTCTGGCCGTGATGACCCGAGCCAGCCTGGGACATACGGGGCGAATGAAACATGCCGGAGTGTTGACCGTCCTCATCTATATTCTGGTCAACGTGGGAGCGTTGCTCCGGATCGTCGGGCCCAGTCTGACTCCATCGGGAGATGGTATGCTGGTCATAGCTGCGGGGTGCTGGAGTGGCGCCTATCTGCTATTCGTCGTCGGCTACGGTCCTCTGTTATTGAGTCGTGACGTGAAAGAGGTGTCCGGACAATGATGGCCGTTGTGTTCGGTGACCGTTTCAGTTTAAACACGTGGCTTCGTATACGAAATGTCACGTCGATTGCTTGGAGAAAATAGCCGTCATGACCATACAGTGGTTTCCCGGTCACATGAATATTGCGCGTCAGGAGGCGGCAAAACGGATGGAGACCGTCGATGTCATCATTGAAGTGTTGGATGCGCGTATGCCGAAGGCCAGCAGCAATCCGATGATTACCGAATTGCGGGCACACCGCCAGCGGCCTTGCCTCAAAGTGCTCAATAAAGCCGATCTTGCCGATCCTACGGTGACCAAAGCCTGGCTCGACATGTTCAACCAGGAACCCGGCGTCAACGCCGTCGCCCTTTCCTGCAATCAGCCTGGCCAGGCGGCCAAGGTGCCTCACCTTTGTCAGCCGTTGGCCCCACATCGCAATAGTAGTACGAAACCGCTACGCATGCTGATCATGGGCATTCCCAACGTCGGCAAATCCACATTCATGAACATGCTCCTCAAACGCCGTCTGGCCAAGGTAGGGAACGAACCTGCCGTCACAAGAATGCAGCAGCGTCACACGTTAAACGATCATATGATCCTCATCGACTCTCCCGGTCTCTTATGGCCAAAAATTGAAGACCCGGTTGTCGGTTTTCTGCTCGCCACCATCTATGCGGTGAGTGCGAAGGTTGTCGTTGACGAAGAGTTGGCCGAATTCCTCGCGACCATCCTGCTTGCGCGTTACCCTGAACTGCTCGCCAGGCGTTACGGATGCGTGGGAGAAGAACTGGATAGCGCGGGGGTACTCGAAGCGATTGCGAGAAAACGGGGCTGTCTCACGAAAGGACAGGGTGGGGGACTGGATCGGGAAAAAGCGGCAAAAATCCTGCTCAACGAATATCGCAATGGCACGTTGGGGCGCACCAGTCTGGAGACACCTGACGCTCGCAAGCTGTTGACTTAGTTTGTTCTCCTTCAGTGATCGGCTCTGACTTTGCGAATTGAGAAAGCGCCGCCCGATGACCAGACGGACAAATTCCGCGGGTACATTTCCCCTGTGACTCTGCGTGAAAGGGATGTTCGGTAGAAAGAGACGTTGCGTAATGCTTATGATCCTGCACAAAAGGAATAACGTATGAGTTTCGAAAAAGACACGCTTGATTTTGTCACGGTTGACGGCCTCCTGAGCTATGGGGAAGCGCTTGCTCGTCGACCCGCAGTGGAGGAAATTCAGTTCCCGGATCCGTCTGTGAGCTCGATGAACCGCTCACAAGATGTGCGCGTGGCGATGGTCGCAATCAGAGGATTCGTGCAACAGGCCCAAGCGGGTTTTGCCAATGCCGCGGCCTATAACCATGCGAGGCAAGGATTGATTCTCCAAGCGTGCGGAAGAGATGACATCGTGTTTTTTGCCGCCTGGAATCAGCTTCTTGCCCAGGGAGAACTGTCGGCCTTATTCCGTGCGCCGATCGGGGCAACACAAAAGCCCATTCGTCGCCGCCCCGTCGCCATCGTGCCACGCCCACACATGACGCCCAGTTTGGCGGAAGGCCGCATTGTGCTCGACATCGGGGACGATCGATTTTGGCTAATGCCACGAGATTTACATGAGCGAACGCTATTTCTCACCATGCGTCATGGCATCTCGCAGGTGGACAGTAAAAAGCGTCGCGTCGGGCGCCGGTTACGCAACGTGTTGGACCCTGAACGGGGTATTCCTAAGGCGGATGCCATTGGTGCCGCGCTGGCCAGGACGGTGGGCCTGGTCGGGAAGCAACTGGACTTTCTCCAGTTACATAATTACCTCGATGCCTCCTCCTTTGTGCATATGGTGAGCCGCAGTCCGAATACTCGACAGCTCTTTGAACGGGTGGTCGCCATTCTGGATCCGAAGGCCACCACCACACAAGAGCCCATCATGGAACAGGCGTTGGAATCCCAGGACTTTGGCTGGGCCACCGGCATAGAAAAAACCGAAGAAATCGAGGAAGCCGCCAAAGCGTTCGGCGTCGATGTTAAAACCGCGCAACGACTGATTAAGCACCCGCTCTACAGCTACCCGGGAGGGCATTCGTTTTTTGAACTCTATGTCGAATTGGTGGATCGATTTCATCAATTAGGCCAGGCACATCTGGGACACGTGTTGTGTTTGTACACGCACAGCTCAACCTTGCGGGCACTCTTAATTTATCTGGACCCTCGCCCGTTCAGTGAAGCCTTTTCCGAATTCGGCGGGTATAAAGAGGGGCAGGATAATGTGGTGCTTCTCACGTTCGAGCATGGGCAGTTATCCGGATATTCGACGGCGGTCGGACTTTCGGAGCGTGAACGGGCGGCGCGCGAGGCCTGGGTTTCGGTGGAACACACTCGTCGTGAGAAGGTCACGTTGAAGCCCCGGCAAATTCGAAGGCTCGTCGCGTTGGTGTCTGGCGGAGATTTTGCGGGAGCGGGGGCCGCGTTGAAAGAGCTTCGGGTGACAGGGACCCGATTGGGTCTCGACGTCCATTTTGTTCACCATGGATTTCTTGGATTGGTGAATAATTGGATCGAGTTGGTCTCGGAAGAGGAGACACGTGGGATGAGTAATCATCCCAGCAGCCCTATCGGCAGCAGCCGGTTTGAAGACTTCAAAGGTGAGGGGGCTCAACTGGCAGCCATGCAGCACCTCAGGCCCTTTTTGCAGGATGGGGCCCTGATCGTCATGGGCGGGGATGGAAGTTTACGTGGGGCTCGCGCTCTTTTCGAACAGTTTGGCGTGCAGGTGGTGGGCATTCCGGGATCGATTGACGACAATCTGGCCGGCACCACGTCTTTGGGGTTACATTCGGCGGTAGAGCTCGCCAATAAATCGATTGAATCGCTGAAAGCCACAAGCGCGGCGATGGGGAGTGTATTTTTCGTCGAGGTGATGGGAGCCGGGTCCGGGCATCTGGCTTTAACCTGTGCCTATCAAGCCAGAGCCGAGGGCTTATTGGTCAACGAACATCCTGACCCGGATGCCTATATCGAAGAAGTGATTTTGGGAACGCTGAAAAAAACGCTGGGCGTCCGGAACAAAAGCCATCTGTTCGTGGTGGCAGAACGCACACCGCATCGCCATCATCCAGACGGTGGCGTGCATGGTTTAACGAAGTATGTGGCGGGGAGAATTGCCGAGTGGCCCCACCTCCAGGCTACATCCGGACACTATCCCCTTTCTGTCGCCACCAAAGCCACCATTCTCGGCCATACCTTACGCGGGGCATCTCCCACGCCGACGGATAAAGCCATGGCGCAACATTTGGCGTATGAAGCGATTCGGCGCCTGGTCGAACAGCCCGAACAGGTTGTGGGATGCATGCTGGCCTACCAGAGCTCAGGAGCGATTCAGCCGATTCCTCTTCATGCCGTGGCCCCGAAACCCTTTGATTGGGAGCTCTTTGCGCGAATGCATGGAACAGATCTTCCGTAGTCGTGCTCAGTATCAAGCACGATTCCGTTTGATGGGTTCCGAGGCAATGACAGGTGAAACACAGCGTCACCTGCCGCGCGTCAGGGGATGGTTCGGATTTGAATCGAATCGACCCGTTCTTGGGCTAACACATCCGAGATAATCACGACTTTTTCTCCCGCCTGGAAATGTTCGCGGGTTTTTAAAATCCGAAAAGCGGTTTGCAACGTTTTTTCGGGGTCCGAGCTTAAATTGATTCGGAAAGGATACACCCCGCGATTGAGGGTCATCGTTCGACGTGTTTGACTTCCGTTGGTAAAGGCATAGATATTCGTGGAAAAGGGACGGCAACTCGCGACAAAATCGGCCATGACGCCTCTGCGGGTAATCACCACGATGCCGCGAGCGGGTAATTCCTCAGCGAGTGTGACCGCCGCGGCCGCCAAATGTTGTTTGTCGTTGGTCATATGAAGGTGCTTGGCAAATTGTAATCCGGGAATCGCTTCAGTTTTTCTGGCGATGTTGCACAGGTATTCCACACATTTCAGCGGATATTTTCCGACCGTAGTTTCACCGGACAACATCACGGCATCGGCTTCTTCATAGACCGCATTCGCCACATCGGTCACCTCGGCGCGCGTCGGAATCGGGTTGTGAATCATGGATTCCAGCAGGTGGGTCGCGACAATGACGCGTTTACCGGACTCCGCGCAGAGCCGCACAATCTTACGCTGGACATTCGGTAAATCTTCCAGGTTAATTTCGACTCCCAGATCGCCACGAGCCACCATAATCCCATCCGCTTCCCGGATAATATCTTCCAGGTTACGCACGCCTTCCTGATCCTCAATTTTCGCAATAATTTTCACGCGCCCGGCTTTGGGGCCCAACAACTGGCGTAATTGCCGGATATCCTCAGCTTCGCGCACAAAAGACAGAGCAATGAAATCCACATCCCGTGCCAGACCGAAGAGAATATCCTTTTTGTCCTTTTCCGTAATAGCCGGAAGATTGACGCGAATCCCTGGTAAATTCACATGGCGTTTACTTTTCAGGACGCCGCCGTCCAGGACGCGGCATTGCATGAGTGGACCGGTTTTTTCCAGCACCTCGAAATTGATGAGGCCATTGTCGACGGTGATTTTATCGCCCACATTGACCGTGTCCGTTAAATCGGCATAGTCGATGTGAATCGAGCTTTCTTCCACATCCACGGGTCCGCGCGCGGAGATGGACACAATGGCCCCGCTCTGGAGGTTCAGATCGACAGCCAAGTCTCCAGTCCGGATTTCCGGGCCCTGTGTGTCCAACAACAGCGGAAGAGGAAAGGCCACCTTTTTATTCAGGGTCTTAATATGTCGGATGACTTTGGCATGAGAGTCGTGGGTGCCATGGGACATATTCAAACGCACGATGTTCATGCCGGCCTCATACATCTTTCGCAACATCTCATACGATTCGGTGGCCGGGCCGATCGTGCAAATAATGCGTGTTTTTTGCATAGGTCCTTTCGGGGAAGAAAACGCCTGGGGAATGATGCCTCAGGGCTTCAGGGTATGGGGAACGATTTGAAGAGCTGAGGGGTTCGGTGCGTTGCCGTACACTTGCCGTTCACGAGTCTCGTCTCAACCGGGCACACTGGAACGGAGATGCTGGAATTCCTGGCCGAAGCCTTGTTCTAGCTTTCCATCATCTCCAACCGCGTATCAAATTCATGACCGCAGGACACGCATCGGATACAGTCGGATTCGACGATGGGTTCGTCATCACGGATGCCCATACCGCCACAATCCGGACAGCGCGCTAAGTGCAGCACCTGGTCTTGAATGTTTTCATATTTGGTGCCCCGCAAACAAAAAATAGGTTGGCCATCCAGCGTCCACGGTTGTCCGGCTTTATTCAGGACCGGGAGGACCAGATAATGATGCGCGGCATAATCCTGAATGGCTTCAGGGGTCGTCAACCCATCCTGGATGAGCTTCCCCGATTTAGCGTCATAGATCCCGCCATCCTTTACGACTGCCTTGGTTGGTCCCATGAGCTACCTCCTTGTGACAGGATGAATGTGTTCATCAACGAATGTGCTTCGGCAAGTATGCCATAACGAACCACGGGAAGAACAAGAGTAAAATGCGGAGGGGGTGTCCCCAGACACCTGGTTTCAAGGAAGAAAGGGAGGAGAAGCCATTTCAACGAAGATGATTGAGTGTCATCCACCTGTGCAGGTGCTGGTGGTGAAGAAAAACATCCCTTCCCACTCACCATGGGAAAAGCATGAAGACTCTTGTATAATCTCCAAGCCGGTTGAGGCAGGCGGGGTGGCGGCAATGGTTGCCGCCCTCCCCATGATACAAATAATTTCTCACTGGAGGATGGTATGGGCCATGAACAACAAAACGTCAGGTAAAGAATTACCACCCAAAAGCCAATCGAAAGCACAACGCCGGTCGGTTCCCCCTTCGGCGCAGAATCACGCGGAGGCATTGGACGCCTTGAGCGAACGGCTCGATATGATGCTTCCCGAGGTTATGGCGCGAATCGCCGCAGTCGAGCACGTACTGATCTCGAAGAACGTGTGTTCACTCGAGGATTTATTGAAGGCACGAAAATTTATTGATGAGCAGGAGAGCGTCTAATCCTCGAATCATTGCTGACGGAGGAACCGGGGACGGTCACGCACGGCAATCATGCGGATCAGATCGCGCACGGAAAGAATCCCCACGATGTTCCGGTTTTCGGTGACCGGCAGGTGACGAATCCATTTTTCGGCCATGAGGTCGCTGGCATCATGAATGGTCCGATTAATGTCAATGTCGATGAGCGGGGAGTTCATCACGGCCTTGACCAAGAGGCTGGTCGCGTCCTTTTCCTCACTCAACACTTTTTGAACCAGATCGCGTTCGGTCACAATGCCTTTGAGTGCCCCGTGTTGTCGCACCAACAGGGCGCCGACTTTTTTGTGCGCCATGTGTTGGGCCGCCTGACATACGGGCACATCACCGTCGATGGTTTCAATAGACGTTTGCATCAAGACGCTCAGCGGGCGGTACACATCATCTAACTCCCGGATCGGGCCGGACTCGGCGTACACAAAATAGCGGACGAGGTCACGAATCGAAATCAGCCCCACGATTTCTTCATCGTCTGCCACGCACAGATGGCGAACGCCGTGTTGCTCCATGGCATGACTGGCATCAAGCATGGATCGATGGCTGGCAATGGTGCGCAGGGGGCTCGACATAATCTGCCCGATGGGGGTGGTGCCGTCGGCCTGATCGGCAGCCATCACCTGACGAACCAAATCCGTTTCCGATACCAGCCCCACGATCGGTTGCGCCTCCGCATCCGGCCCCTCGCCCTGCACCACGAGACAGCCAATACGCTTTCTGGCCATATGGAAAGCCGCCTGTATGGCCGTGGTCCTTTCGGGCACCAGTTCAAGGTCACGTTGCATAAACTCTTCAATGGCGACTGATGGGATATCACTCATAGAGACACCTACTGTGTGGAAAAATGATAAGCATTTTCTTGTGAAGTTCGTCCCGGCTGAAACAACCAGCCCACTGTAACATAGTGGGCTCCTTTTTTTAAGAGACTCTGTGTCCTTTGGCACGGGAGGTTCAGGCGGTCACGGCGTCGATGGGCAATGGAAAGGCGATTCGCGGGTTGGGAACGAATCTTTAGCCCATCGCGGGAGGAGGGGAGGAATGTCTAATGTGGCGGCCGCTTTCATGGCGGGCTCCACATGGTCGACGAGAATGAAATGCACTCCACGATCGAATAAATCTTGGAGCTTGGCCTTCAACTCCATCTCGTCTTCTTCTCTGAGCCACGAATAATTCACACGGACTCCTGCCTCCTTCAAACGATTCATCGTGTCCGGGCCGGGTTTGCCGCGCACAAAGGGAAAATAGGGCACGTCAACCAACTGGATAAACTCCGCACAGGAATGAATGGTGGCCTCAACATACTGGTCACGAAAAAGCTTACGACTCATATTGGCAACCCGGCTTTTTCTTCCGGCCTCCTCGGCTACTTGGCGTATAGCGGAAGCCGCCTGGTCTCTGGCGGCAAAGATGACTTGATCAAATCGGTGTGTCCTGGCGACGGTTTCAGCGACAAGTGTGGCGAGGCGGGGATCATTGTCCTTGATATCCACATTCACCCATATATTCTGCGGCATGACGGCAAGCGCCTGCTCGAGCGTGGGAATGTGTTGGGCGTGTGTTTCTCCGTGGCAGGGCTGATCCGATTAGGGTTCGGGTATGGGCTGTGGCGTCCCACCCATGATCGAGAACACCAGCGCAATAATCACGGCCTGTACTATCCAGCCGATCAGACACACCCCAATGGCGCGATAGGTACTGTGATAATCCAGGGCTTGGCGCACAGCAATCACCATGGCGACCAGCATCCAGGCGCCTGCCACCAGATTAACCAGCGTGCTCAGGCCGGGGATGATGGCGAAAATTCGAATCACGCCCGGTGCGCTTGAAAAGCCGATGGTCCGGAGCAGTTCACCATGATCCGCATGTGTTTGAGGTTCGGGCAACAGCTTCGTGCCAATGATGTAGGTAAAAAACGCCCACACATACCAGCCGATCAGGGACCCGGCGGTGCCGATGACCAGACCCGTCAGCCCGGCTGTGCCCATAAACCCGATCCCGCCGGCCAGACTGGAGAGCGCCACCACGCCGACCGCTTGGCTCATGGCGTTCTTGTCGGCTTCCACTTCTTCATACAAACTGACATCGAGCTTGGCCGCTCGAATCATCCGATCAACAAATGGGGTCATAAGGGTGCCTTTCGTTCGCGAAGGATGATGGTTCTGACAAGGGAAACGAATTGTGCCCGAGGGAAGCTAGAGAAGCAATTCATACGATCAAAAAAATGAGTCCCCATGTTGAGAAATAATATTTCGCTGGAAAGTCCTTGATCGTCCAAGCTGAGACAAAATAGTCTGCATTGGTGCACAGGATTGACAGGAGAAAGGCTGGAGACACGTCTCATAGAAAACATGTTCAAGGCGTGGACAGTTCCAAGAAGATGCCCGGCTGAAAGGTGGGGTTGAATGACTCGTGGAACCAATTCATCGAGAAGAATGGTTCAGATTGGTGGCCAGGCTTCAAAAGGGTTGATCTTGAAAATTCTCAAGCGTGTAAAGCTTGGTCACGGGCCACAGCGGGGAAATTTTCGAGAAAGGTAGGTCTTCACCGCAGGTGTATCAGGACGCCGCAAAAGGATTGGTGAGGGGAGGCGGTGTGCGTCCAAAGGCCCGCCAGGTATCTTCTCGTGCCTGCATGGCGCCGAGGAACAATTGTTTCGGGTTGGTGGTAATGGTCGAAAATCTTTCTGGAGCCATTTGGGGGCTGATGACGATGATTCGATTGGCCCAGCCGGGCAGGCTGGGACGTGTTCCTGAGAGATCGACTTTGGTGGTGTTATAGGCGAGGTCCTCTCCGAAAAACGCCTGCCGAAGCGCGGAACTGTAGTGGCGGGTCGCGGGCCACGTCAGCGATTGCAGCCACCCATGAGTCGTCGTGATGCGATGTGCAAGGGGCATTGTCAGAATCACCACGACATACCGGCAGTCATATTCCATCATGCGTTGGACCGGGAGGCGTGCGCTAATGGACCCATCCACATAGTGGCCATCCCCGACCTTCACCGATTTGTTGTAAAGGAGTGGAAGGGCGGCTGTCGCGCGAAAGGCTTCCCAGATATCAATGTCCGGCGTGCGGTTCGTGATCCATTCGGTGTGAGCATACGTGCTTTCGGTGAGCGACACATGGAGTGTCGTGGGGGAGGACAGTAGCTTGGGCAGATGAAGCGGGCGAATTTTCTTACCAATCTGATCCACTAAATAATCGATATCCACGATTCTTTTGAAACGAAACGGATTCACAAAACTTTTTTGAGACAAATAGTGAATGTACGTCTCGACGCCGTAGCTGGCCTGGCCGGTAAGAAAGTACGCCCCATTCAAGGCCCCTGCCGATGACCCGACAAGATGGTCAAAGCAGTGGGTAAAGCCCATTTCCTCCAGCGCCGCCAGCGCACCCATAGAATACACTCCGCGCATGCCGCCCCCCTGCACGACCAGGCCAATCGTGTCGGTGTCCATCAGTCCCAGGCGTTTGTGCTCAAGGACCTGCCAGGCTTCACGGCCCGTGTGGGTCTCCGTTTGGGATGGGGACACAATCATCGTCATACAAAACAGGCGGTCATCCTGGGCCAATGCGTAAGATCTGTGATCGGGTGGATCAGGCTGGATCGTGCTCTGGCGAGAAGGTGCGTACAGGGATAATGTAGCGAATATTTCGTGCGAAGCCAAGTATCAAGAACAGAATAGCTCTCTCACCCGTCCCTCATTCCCGCAGCGAGTCGGCGGGAATGCTTTCTTGTTCGTCATGCCGGATATCGTGTATAAGGCCTTCACCTTGTATCCCCGCACTCACGGCCCCTTTTGTTGCGCAGGGGAACCTTGTCTCAACAGGTAGGAGAGGATATCATTTTTTCCGACATGACAGGAGCGGGATTGGCAACGTACATGTCGGAAGCCTTGATGTTGTCCTTGTATCAACCACACAACAAAGGACGGTCGGAATGGATCTCACCGCGGTAGCGATGATAGCGAGTGGAATAGTGGTAGGATTGGCGGCGGCCTTCACCGGGTTGGGCGGCGGATTCCTGGTGGTCCCCTTGCTCTTATTCATGGGATTGACGGCACAAAAATCGGTGGGCACCTCATTTCTCGCCATCCTCATCATCGCGGTCTCGGCCTTGTTTGCCCACGACAAGCTGGGACACGTCGATTATAAGTATGGCTTCCTGATCGGCCTGGGCGGAATTGTGGGGGCACAAATCGGCGCGCGACTGCTGACGGAAGTGTCCCCGGACCTGTTCAAGAAAATCTTTGCCGTCACCCTCATCGGTTTGGCCATTTATCTCCTGGTGAAGAAATAAGACCGGGCGGACCGGTCGATCGAATGACGAGCAGATATGCGACATGCACGGTGTGGTCTTTCTGTGCGATGATAAAAAATTGCGTTGCACGAAGAGCATGGAAAAAAGGATGAAGACATGACTGAGAAGTTGATTCGAGATGTTTTGATTCTATGGACGACCATAGACCCGATCGGAACATTGGCAATTTTTACGGCCATTACCGGTCAAATGAATGCCAAACAGCGAAAAAAAACGGCATGGAAAGCCATCTTGTACAGCGCAGCCATCCTACTGGGAGCGATTGTGATCGGTCAGATTCTCCTCTCGGCCATGGGAATTCGGCTTTTGTCGTTACAGGTGGCGGGAGGAGTCATTCTATTTTTATTCGGCCTCCAAATGGTCTTTGGAAGTGGGTTCCCGAGCGATCAGACAAGAGAAGAGCCCGGTCATGATATCGCGGTGTTTCCGCTGGCCGTGCCGTCCATCGCCACTCCAGGGGCCATTCTTGCTGTCATCCTGTTAACGGATAACCATCTGTATTCTATTCCTACGCAGGCAACAACTGCGGCCATTCTTCTTGGAGTACTGGCCGTCACGCTCGTCTTTATGCTCGCAGCAACTCCCATACTCAAGGTCATTGGAATGAATGGGGCTTCAATCATAGTTCGGGTCATGGGAATGATTCTGGCGGCGTTATCGACTGAATTCGTCATGGAAGCCTTACGTGTCCCGCAGTGGATGGGAGCCGAACCGTAACTCCACGCGGCCCACAGAATTGGAAAAGGAATATCTCATGAATGCCCTTGCAGATTCTTTGACAAACGCAGATCAATGCCGCATATTGCTCATGAGCATGCATTACATCTCATCACGTTTGGTCTTATGAGGACATACCTATGGCCATGTGGTTGATCCCGGCACTGAAGGCCGTGCTTCCCCATATCGGAACAATTCTCTCGGCCACCGCCCCGGCGTTTACCAAGAAAGGTGCGGCTTCCGCCACCGATCACACGCACCTGTTGCAGCAACAGATTAGCGAGTTGCAAGCGGCCAGCTCACAAAATGCCACGCATGTCAAAGAACTTGCCGAACAATTGCAGCGAACCGTGGCGGCCATCGAAGAGGCGGCCTTAGTCGCCAAAGCTACGCATCAACGGGCCTGGCAAATAAGTCTTGCGGCCATCGTCATATCGGCCGTCTCTCTGTTCGCCGTGATTCTTCACGTGCTGACCCTCTAAGTCTTCGTCCGTGCGCCAGCGCACGCGTTCCTCAAAAGAATGGCTTCCAGGAAATCCAAAGGACCATTCCCATAAGTTTTCCTCTTTCGAAGACATTCATTTTTTTCACATCAAAGAAAAAGGTCTTTGACTTTTCAGGCGTGGATGACCTGGAATCCATCTCCATTCCGTTCGGCCCGACATCTTTCAGCGGGCACCCATCTTTTTTACGGATAGAAGGAACGGGAGAGAGGGGCCGGCAGAAAAAAGGAAGCGGTTTCACCGAGCTACCATCCGAAGGCATCAGAGAGAAGAGGGTGCTGCCAGGACATGGAAAAAAAGACGCAGCTCCTTATTCAACCTAACGACTACTTGCTGGCAACAAACCCTGGTCTCCACTGCCATCGTCAGCGACTTCTGCTATAATCCAGCCTTGTAGAGAATCATATGTATTGGGGGGTGCTTATGGAATATCCGATCATGATCGAAAAAGATCCTGAGGCCGGGGGATATGTCGTTTTTTGTCCCACATTAAAGGGGTGCGTTTCACAAGGGGAAACTGAGGAAGAAGCTCTGGACAACATTAAAGATGCCATTAAGACCTATCTCGAAAGTGTTGAAGATTTGAAACGAACAAAGAAGCTGAGGACTGTCGAAGTCACCGTATGACCAAGCGTCCACAGGTCTCTCATGAACGCGTCGTGAGAGCCCTCAAGCGCGCAGGGTTTTACATTCTTCGAGAAGGCAAGCACATCTCCATGACCGACGATAAACATATCCTCATCATCCCTCGTCAGCACGTCATCAAATCTGGAACACTGAAGCAGATCCTGGACGCTGCTGAAATATCTTCCGAACGCTTTCGGGAACTCCTCTAAACCGAGGTCTTAATATCCCTTTCACTGGACATTTTCTGTTCTTCTGCTATTATTCCCGACATCTTTCATCGGGCATCCAAATTTTATAGCGGAGAATAGGGCAGGGTAGGGTAGCCGGCAAAAAAGAGGAAACGGTTCCACCGATCCACCACATTCCAGGCTTGAGCCGTGCGATCTCGTGAGCGATCGCATGCGCTAATGTACTGTTGAGGCCACCTCGACTTTGACCTTCAATGTGGCCAGGGTTGGGTTTTCCTGAAAGACCTCGGTGGGAAAGGTAGGGCTGATCCCGACAGCCTGAAGCGTTTCAAGAATCCGTTCGGGACGACCCCAATCACTCCACAAGACCTTTTCCAACTTCATGACACCTAATTGTCCGGAAAGGCCTTGCAAGACATCCCGGCAGAAGTCGTGAGTGGGCATATCGTCGTAGATGGTTTGTAGCACCAATTTTTCAGCCGGAGTGCCGATACTTACCCGTAATTGCTCAAATCGTTCCATCACCGCTGGTACGCATGTCCACCCGGCGTTCCATAACGTCTCGACATTGGCCACGAATACGAGGGTATTCCATAAGGCCCCCTGATTCAGTAACCGTTCGCCATCTGCGGATTCCGGCTTTTCGACAAACTCTTGAATCCGGCGAATAGCGGACCCTTCACTCCATCCCAGAATACTGCCAGGTGCCATCCACCCATAATCAAGCTCGGGATGAGACGGTTGAACCCCTAATAGGATCATCCGATCCCGCCAAAATTCCACCGCCCGTGCCGCACGCCGCACGGTTTCCACGAAGGGATCTTCGGGAAAGATAAAATGATCAGAAGGAAAAATCACGATGATGGCGTGGGGATCCAAGGCTTTCACATAGGTCAAGGGAAGAAATACTCCTGGAGCCGTACCACAATTCCGTGGTTGAACGAGAAAGGTCCCTTCTTCACCGTCGCCAAAAAAATGAGCAGAGGATTGTGTCTGATGCGTGCGGCCAAGGACGGTCACCTTGTTGCGGGGCCACACAATCCGGTTAGCTCGACCCCAGGTATGTTGCAACATGGACCGGGTCCCGACAAAGGTACAGTATTGCTTGGGCATCGGATATCCCAACCACTTTTGGATAGAAGGCTGAAGCCGCTCACCATCACCACCAGCCAATATGATGGACCACCGGGAGGACACACGATTCTGAGTAGGCATAAGACACCTCCTGAAGATAGGAGTTTGTTGAATGCTCCCATTCTCTCTCATACGGCCACACAGGCGCAGGCATGGGAAGATGAAAGCGTTCAGCCATCCGAGGATTACCATGATCCACCTTCAGGTCCTTCCCGGAAAACGGCAACGGCATTCCAGAATATTCTGGGAATCCACCGCGTCGGAATCATGCCCGACACGAAAAATTCGACCTGATAGGCACCTAACGAAAAAAGAAGATAAATGCGGAAAGGAATAAAAAAGGGGGTATAAAAAAATTCACTATTTCATGTTGAGAACCGTACGCTAGCAGAATTTTTAGGCAAAAGGAACACGCTATATATCGTGTACAGAAAATCGTCGACTGCGTATATGGCCGGTCTGATTCCCTATCCAAACCGTGGACCTCATGTGCGAGGATGGTGAAGCCGGACCAGGGACCGGACGCATGCGCGGGTATCCGGACAGCCTCCCGCTTGCGCAGACCACAACGTTGCAAGGCCGTGTGGATGTAACGCTGTGGAAGGATGAGACGAGGGAGTGGAAAGAACCCGATCGGTGTTCACTGCAGCCAAACCCTCAATGAAAAAATTCCCATTCAACCCGATCCCTTTCTCCTGAGACAAGAGCCCATGAAGGAACGCATGAGGCGATCAGGGGGACACACCGCCATCCGTCGTCGGGATTTCGTTATTGAGCCCGCCTCTGCTATTTTAGGTCGAACCCGGAAAGTCCCAGGGACGGGATCCGGACACCGATCGGCTGGACAGGAGAAGAAGGGCATCCCCTTTGAGTTGGTTCTCCTGGCGAATATTTTTTCAACTTCAAAGAAGGAGCGCACATGACGAGGGAGGAAAAGGAAAAGCTCATCCGTCCGTGGATTGACCCAGACGAACGGATCACGGTTAATTTTCTTGACGCGCCGGACCTGAACGCCGAAGTGACGGGCTGTACTGAGCTATTGGTTGACCTTGCCATTGAGACGCAGGTAACGCATATGAAACAACACCTTTCCCTCCCGCTCAGCCAGGTTGAAGTATCGGAGGACTTCTCACGCTATACGCGAGATCCCGATCAACCCCTTCAACCAAGCCGATTGATGCTGGTCATCAAGGAGAAGCGCCCCCCCATCATTTACTAGCGACCACGGTGCCCATGGTCATGTGGGACGGACCTCTTGACGACCATGAGAGGGATGTTGCGCATGGCTCAATCAGGAGATTGGGGCAATGGACTCATGACGAGACGATTGCCTCAGAACATAATACTGCTGGCCCCGATACTCCGGGATGATAGCTCTTCTTTGTAAGTTGTCGCGTCCCGCTGGCTCGTGATCAAACCTGGTGCGCACCCCCAGGCTTTAGCTTAACACCTATGGGCCGAAACCCGGCCTCTACCTCTTATACCCCAGCAGACTGGATGGTTGAAGGGGATCGTTATGATCCGGTGGGAGAATCCGAAGATGGCCTGGCTTCCATTAAGACGCCCTTGTTCTCGAAGGGCAGCCGTGTGCCTTGGACATGCACCACACCACTCATTTGATAAATCAGGTCCTGGTCGTGGCGAAAATTGAGGAGTTGCCGCACGACGTCGAGAATGGAGGTCGTCGTCTCCACGGAAAGCACCGCATCGCTTAACCTGGGAATGGTCGAGGATTGATTGGTCAGGCCGCGGGCCAGGCGTTGCTCATTCAGGTGCAGCGTAAAATCAAGACCGGTGACATTTAAATCATAATCATTGGGATTGCGAACGCGCAGGTCGACCTTCAGGCGTTGTTCAAACATCGTGGTGTCCAGAGGGACAATCTTGACCAACAGGACCTCAGGTGGTTCATGTGGAAAGTCCACCGCAGCCACGGACTGACAGCTTGTCAGGACAACCATCCCGAATGTGACGGTGAGTGCAACCCACCATGACTGTATCTTCATAGTAAAATCATACCGCAAAAAGCAGAACAAAGCGAAACAGGAGACCACACTGGATCGTATTCTCTCCCTCACCCGTCAGCCGCCACCATCCCTTTTCCGTTTCTCTGCCATCCTCGCCGATCCTCCATGGTGAACCATCGTTCCTTTGAATAACCCTCCCCACCAGATCCCGCAGAGAACATGACGCATAAGGTGGCTGAACAAAACATCGTCACTTGCGCGATTTTTATACCTTGGCCGGATGGAATATCCCCTGCTATAGATGAATGAGCAATACGGCGCAAGAGAGCAATCTGACACAAGGAGAACAAGGATGGCCACAACCACTCAAGAAGTTCAAGCGACACACGTTACGGACATGCTGCGAAAAGATCACAAAAAAGTGAAAGGACTGTTCAAGAAATTCCAAAAAACGAACCGCGCCGAGGAAAAGCGGGAGATCGTCGAGACGGTATTAACCGAGCTGGAGATTCATGCGGAGTTGGAAGAACAATTGATCTATCCAGCCGTTCGTCCGAAAATGAAAGACGACGATCTCATGGATGAGGCCCTGGAGGAGCACCATGTCGTGCATGGGGTCATCGAAGAACTCAAGGAGATGGAGCCGGGCGATGAGCGCTATGATGCTAAATTCACCGTGCTCGGTGAACTGTGTAAACATCATATCAAAGAAGAAGAGGAAGAAATGCTGCCCAAGGCGGAAAAGCAGGATATCGACTGGGGCCGGCTGTACGAAAAAGTCGTCCAACGCAAAGAGCAACTCATGGAGGGGAACGGATTAACGTCCACCAACGGGAAAAATCCCAAATCGGGTGCCAGGAAGAAAAAATAGGATGGCCCACAGGGCCTGCCAGGTCTACCGCAGTCCCACAAGAAAATCGTAAGCTAGCACATGTTCACGAGGCCAGCTTTAGGGTGGACACGACGGCTCTTCCAGGGCGTGGCCCTGCTAAGCTTGATCGGGGCAGCCGTCCTCGCGCAGGGAGCGACAGGGGAGAACATGACGGAGAGCACGCAACGTCTTCTGGCCTGTCCGAACTCCCCCAACTGCGTCTCCACGTTGGCGACCGAGGAAAGCCAAGCCATTGCCCCCTATCGATTTCAGAAACCCGTCTATGAAGCCAAAGCGCGGCTGATACAAATTTTCAGTGAATTTCCTCGCACGGAACTCGTGAAGGAAGAAGAAGCCTACCTGCATTTCGAAGCCAGAAGTTTTCTCTTTCAATTTGTGGATGACGTCGAGTTTCAGTTTGATGAAGAATCCAAAACCATCCACTTTCGTTCGGCTGCACGCAGCGGCTACTACGACTTCGGAGTCAACCGGAAACGATTGGAGGATCTCCGGGGGATGCTCGAAGACAAGCTGTAGTCACGCCTGAGTGGAGGGTCTGTACCATCTTCTCAATCCCGTTCTCCCCGAAACCTGCTGGAAATGTGTGAATGCAAGACCTGACCGTATGCCGTCATCGGCGGTGTGTCTAGCGGGTTAAAGTCCCGCGAAAG
>JBBDSY010000024.1:0-10903 GCA_040904705.1 Nitrospirales bacterium
CCGTTCTCACCATCCGAGACCTCCCCAAACGTTCCGCTCCTCCCGATCTCAAGCAGCGTATCCAAGACCAGATAGCATCCCAGTCCGGCGGACAGTCCGGGCCAGCTTCGTAGCGTAGCGGTTGCCGTTCGGCTGAATTAATTCAGCCATGCAGTAGGTGGTAGCGGATTGGCTTGTTATAGAGCGTGGTAGCGTCAAGTATCGTGTTAATTGGGGACGCGCGTAGCCACCCAGGTTTTTGGAAGGGTGATGACTCCATAGATGATATGGTTTACGCGGGCGGGGTTCTGGAAGCAACTCATGGGCTTCGCACTACGGTGCACCTTCTGAAAGGACCGGCTCGATGGCGTTGCTCAAATGGCCCGTCCGCTGACGGACGGGCCATCGAGGAAGGCAGGAACTCATCGGGATCGTACTTAAAAAAAGCCTTCGCGAGGCAGCCTCACAGCCTGTCTATTTAGACGCCTTTGATGAGGACTTTTCCCCATTCCACCACGTTCCCGCCGTAGCTTCTGTAAAGCCATCATCCTCGCCCCACACGGCGTCCTCTGGCAGCAACATTTGCGCTCCATGCACAAGGTAGGCCTCTCCATTGTTCGCCCAGACTGGCTCGGTTCCTTCTTGAAGGTCAGTGGCCGCTGACAGGAGCATTCGCCTCATCTGAATGATCCCCGCATCAGTCATGCCGAGGTGCTCCTGCGACCGATCGCTGATTGGGTCCATGCCCTCCTGGACGGAATAGTCCTGTGCCCCAAAATCCTTGATGCCAGTAAACGTGTAGTGCCGCTGGGTATAGCGATCGATTTGATAATCGTTGGACTTGTTATGCGTAGGGAAGTGGGTCCCTGGTATTAGCTCGGAATGAATACTCATACCCTTTCGGAACTGCGCCATCTCAGCCGCTGTGTACGGTCGGTCTATTCGCCAAGTTACACACCAGCGTGCCGTGTGCTCGTCATCCAAAGGCACGAAGGCGTGCCACGAAGTGCCAGGGGGCGTTGTATAGAAGGGCACGAAAAAATTGTTTAAACGCCAATAGTAACCGTCTTTCCCGGCAGAGCGGCGAGCGCCTATGACTAAACCGTAGCCGGTTTTCTGCACGTGGAATTTGGGTTGCGTGTCCAAGTTCATATACGCAGCGGCAAGATCCCTGGCGCCTTCCTTCACTGGTTCATTATCCTTCTGACGGTGGGCATCCACACTAGAGTGAAGGAAGTTCACGTGGGCCGAGTCAATCCCTCCTTCAACGGCCTGCACGAAGTTGGTTTCCTGATGATTCCATGAGATATGCCGGTGTGATTCCGGAACGTGCATCCACTCGAACTCCGGCATCTCTGGCATGAGATTCTTCGGTCCGAGGTACGCCCATAGCACACCTGCCCGTTCAACCACTGGATAGGCCGTCAGGCGCACTTTCTCCCCAAACCGACGTTCCGGCGATTCAGTGGGCATGTCCACGCATGCCCCTGCGACATCAAACTTCCAGCCATGGTAAGTACAACGGAGCCCCCCTTCCTCATTCCTCCCAAAGAACAGGTCTGCTCTCCGGTGAGGGCAGTACTTGCTGACCAGACCCAGTTGGTTGTTGGTGTCACGGAAGGCTACAAGCCGTTCCCCCATCAAAGTAACCCGGACGGGGTCACAGTCAGGCTCCGGCAATTCCCAAGCCTGTAAGAACGGTACCCAAAACCGTCGTAGCAACTCGCCCATGGGCGTGCCACGGCCCACCCGAGTGATCTTTTCATTATCCTGCGTGGACAGCATGGGTGCTTACCTCCAGTTGATTCCTGTTCGAACATCGCGCTAAGCACAAACAAGTCGATGCGCAGCTAGTGCTATTCATACAGACCGTTTATTCGGTTTGACGGCTGTCTGATGTTCTAGTGCTCGATCAACCCAGACCAGTTACTTTCCTAAAGATTCCTTTCGCATCCGGCAAGCTGGCGTCTCCTATCCAGGCCACGTATTGATCCGGCCTCACCAGCACCAACGGTGATTCGTATTTCCTTCGGTCTCCCTCGAAGGAGTCCCGAACCACTTTCAGCGGCGCGTGGACAGTCTCCGCAGCGTGTTCAAACGCCTTGATGGAATCCTCGTTCGCGTCAAACGCCAGCAGCGTGTAGCCCCCGCCCAACTCCTCGAACGTGTTGCGGCCAGATGAAAGGGCTTGCGGTGCCAAATGGTGTCCGACCTGGGCCGCGAAGGAATGGCTACCGTGGACGCTACAAGCAGCACCTGGAGGACCAAGGACCACCGAGGAGCCTTCGTAATGAGGCTCGTAGGACTGCTGCCTTTGGTTTGACATTTCACCCAGTTCTTGCCACGCCCGTTCGAAATCCTCCCGGTCGCGGTTTGGGCTGTGACGCTCCAAGAAATCACGATCCTTTTCAATCCCGCCCTTGATCATGGCTTCCCCCGTCTCTACGAAAATCGGACGGCGCTCTTCTGTGTAAGAATCGAGCAGCCTTTCGCTTCCCCAACCTCGGAGGACAGCAGCGAGCTTCCACCCAAGGTTCACCGCGTCTTCCAGGCCAGAGTTAAGTCCGAATCCGCCATAGGGGGGGTGACTGTGGCATGCATCGCCAACGATGAAAGCCCTTCCTTGGCGGTATGTGTTGGCAACCATGATGCGGAGGTCCCAAAAGCCAACGTGATCAAGTGTGCAATGGAACTTAAATCCCGCCGCTTCTTGCAGCAGGCCATGGAAATCATAGCTATCTACCGTGGCGCTCTGGGGCACGGGAGCATGGAAGAACCAACTTTCCCCTACATCCACACGGCCAAAGAATTGCCAGTAACCCTGAAGCTCCGGTCGCAGCACCCGATAGGTAGTCAGCTCAGGAAACCGCTTGAGACCTTCATGCAGTTCCCTTGAGCGGAATACCGCCAACACCATGCGCTGATCCCAATCGGGACCCTCTCGGCCGATGCCTGACTGTTCCCTGACCATAGAGCGCGCCCCGTCGGCGCCTACAATGTAGGCGGCCTCCAAGATACGTTTATTAGCTCCCTCTGTCTTAGAGGGCTCACTGGCGTCAATAAACCCACCCCATTCATATGAGGTTTCTTCCCGGCCTGGCCCCGCTGTTTCCGTGATGGTGACGCGCACTCCGTCAGTATTCTGCTGCACGGATTCCGCAGTCCATCCAAAATAGGTGGTTACGTTGGGGATGTCCCTCAGGCGTTCCCGAAGCACTTCCTCGGTAAGATATTGAGGCAGGCGTTCGTTGGGTTGATAATAATAGGGTTGGACTGCTCCTCGCCCGGCTTGAGAAAACCAATAGGGACTCATCAAGTCGCCGTAGGCAGTTACTCCGCCGATGGGGTAACCCGGAGGCAGCAATCGGCGTGCCCGGAGCTCATCCGCAATCCCCCAGAAATAGAAATGTTCCAGCGTCCGTTGCGTTAGATTCTGACCTTTGGGGATGCGCTGCGGGCTCTTATGCCGCTCGATGAGGGCGCACGAAATGCCCCTTAACCCCAACTCGACGGCAAGGGCCACGCCAACTGGCCCGCCCCCAACGACAATCACCTCATATGCTGGCACGATCTGACCTCCTAGACCTGGCATGTGTAAGCAGTCCCTGCCCCCTTGTTCGGGCAGGAACTAGATGGATACTGGAACCGGTCGCTCGATGAGGGACTCATTTTTCTCCATACATTTTGGGGATGAGCGACTGCCGCCAGTCACCCGAGTCAGGCACTATTTCTTGGGCAGCCCTGGCATGGGCATAGGTAGCCCTGACACCATATGGTTCCCCGCCGTCCTGTACAGTCCTAACAGCTTCCAGCAATAGCTTGCGGGCTGCGATTATCGCCCTGTCCGCAGGTCCCAAATGCTCTTTGCTCCTGTCGACGATCGGTCCCATACTTTCCTGCACGGCACGGTCTTGAGTGTTGATACCCTCAATTCCTGTGAACGTTTCATACTTTTGCACATTTCGGTCTATTAGCCATTTGTTTCGCATGTTCCTGCGGCTGCGAAACGCATCCAAGTAGTCCACATCCTCTGGGCCATTCCCGTCTGTGCGTTGCTCACGGTCCTCAACGGTAAGTGGGTCACCCGTGGAGTATTCCCAATTCCAGACCATAGTGTTGTGGTCATCTATCGGCACCCAAAAATGACCAGGTATCACCTCGCCGTTGATACGCTGTTCCCCTGGACGCATTTGAGTGAAAGGCAACACAAAGTGATAACCACGGACAAAAACCCCACCTTCGTCCAAAGGCCGCACTCCAAAATATCGATACCCATAATCCGTTGTATCCACTTCTAAAATAGGAGCGCGGCCACGGACAAAGGGGCTGGTTGGGCTTATGCCCCCCCTTTGCACATCGTTTCGCAACTTCCGGTGCAGAATCGGTGCATGCGAGGTATCAATCCCTCCTTCCATAGCCTGCAGCCAATTGCATTCTTCTGACACTTTCGAAACATGCCGATGGGTTTCAGGGACTCGTGTGAATTCAAATGCAGGAGGCTCCGGTTGCAAATCTGGCGGCCCCATGTAGGTCCAAATGATTCCGCCACTTTCCAATGCTGGATATGACTTGAGATGCACCTTTTGCGCAAAGCTCAAGTTTTCCGGTTCGTTCATCATGGCGGTGCAATTGCCATTGATGTCAAACTTCCAGCCATGGTAAACACACCGCAGGCCATATTCTTCGTTTCTGCCGAGCCATAGCGAAGCCCCTCGGTGCGGGCAAACCTCGTCTACTATGCCCACCTGGCCACCAGAATCTCGAAAAGCCACGAGCTTCTCTCCCAGCAGCTTGAGACTCACAGGTGGGCAATCTGCCTCAGGTAGCTCCCACGTAAGCAGTGCGGGAAGCCAGTACCGGCGCATAGTCGCACCCATAGAAGTGCCAGGGCCTGTACGGGCTAGGAGTTCGTTCTGGTCCTTGTCTAGCATGACGCCAAATCCTCCAAGAGTGCTGATCACCGGACAGCAATGCGCGGTATTCCAAGTTTCTACGGCCTTCCAATCTTCTAAGTTGGCCAGACTTGAAGGCCGTTGGGGTCGAGTTTAATCACAATACGCTGCCCCTCGTGCCACTGAGTATCCAACGGCAGGTAGAGCAACACGCTCTCCCCCCATGGTAGTTCCACCCTGGCCTCGTACTTATCCCCAATGAATAGCAATGCACTAAGGATCGCCGATACGTTGTTCAGCTCCTCGACTGGTCCATCCGCTTCGGGGACAACATATGTCTGCTCGGGGCGAACGGCCACTGCGCATGGGGAGCCGGAGGCAACCCCACCATCTGACTGTAGTTTGCCCCGGACCACCGGCCCGTTTTCGCCATGGAGGCGAACCGTCACCATCCCGGAGTCTTCTCGCTCCAGAATGAACCCTGCCAGCATCACGGTTCGTCCAAGAAAGTCCCGCACAGCCTCGGTCTTGGGGTTGCGGTACAATTCAACCGGCGAGCCCTCTTGCTCAATACGGCCTTGGTGCATCACCACGAGCCGGTCCGATAGGCTTAATGCCTCTACCTGATCGTGGGTAACGAACAAGATAGTAGCCCCCAACCTCCTTTGGAGGAGCTTGATCTCGGCACGCATTTGCTCACGGAGCTTCGCGTCCAAGTTACTGAATGGCTCGTCCAACAAAAGGATATCCGGCTCGAATACAAGGCTCCTAGCCACCGCCACCCGCTGCATTTGGCCTCCGCTTAGCATAGTGGCTGGGCGCTCTTCATATCCGCTTAGCCCCACTAACTCGAGCATCGAGCCAACACGGCGCCGTATGTCTGCACCGCTTACCCTGCGGATACGCAAGGGGTATGCCACGTTTTCGAACACCGTCATGTGCGGCCAAATGGCATAGGACTGGAACACCATACCCATGTTCCGCTTATGCGCGGGAACAAAAACGTGCCTGCGGGGAGAGTCCACTACCTTGCCCAAGTAATGAACTTCTCCCTCCGATGCCCGCTCAAGGCCGATTACCATGCGCAAAGTTGTCGTCTTCCCGCAACCGCTTGGCCCCAATAACGTTACAATCTCTCCCCTAGGGACCTCCAGACAAGAATCGCTGACGGCCCTTACCGGACCAAAATTTTTGCTAACATGATCAAGTCGAACCACCGCGTTTTCGGAGATATTGCTTACCGTCCTCGATTCTTCTTGAGTCCTAACCATAAAAACCTCTTTGTTTCTTCATGCTCGGCCTGATAGTACGGGTAGCCAGATGCGCTTGGGTATCTACCTTGGTGTTATCGCTGAGCAACACCGAACTTCTCCCCAATAAATTTCGCAAGAATCGCCGCTGCGAGAATTATGATCAAAAGAACCACTCCGATTACGGATGCCGCGCCGAAAGCCCCGTCAAACATATGGTCGAGTTGGACCAAGGAAAGAGGCTTACTGCTGCCAGTCGCTAGCAGCGCCACCAAACTGGTTGCTCTCGCCGCTGTCGCGAATGCCAAAATACCGACGACCGCAATTGCTGGAGCGATCAAGGGCGCAATAATCCGCCGAACAGTGTAGACACGGCCCGCTCCACTTGCCCACGACGCCTCTTCCAATTCCTGTCCAATTTGCATGATATTAGTTTTCAACATCTGCACCGCAATGGTAATAACGCCAAGACTAATGGCAACGACGAGAATCCACATAGAGCCATAAAGTGGTCTGAGCACGGGAGTATTAAGAATGGCCCAGAGGAATCCCAAGCCGATGATGATTCCTGGGATGATCGTCGGAACCCATGTCAAGAAATCCAAAAGACCACGCCCCCGAAACCGCGTCCGGACGATCAGATAGGCGATTGTTATGAACGCTGTCATAGAGAGCAACGCGGCTCCGCCTCCCAATAGCATCGTGTTTCTGAACGCTCTCGTGAGGGCTGGGTTGTCAAATGCCCGAATCCAATTATCCAAAGTCCAGGGGTCAGGAACGAAAAAGAATCCGAAGAGCTGCTGAAAGGTGCTGATGAAAAGAAATAGAACCGGAATGATGGTCATGAACGCCAAGAGCAGGACCACGGCCCAGAAGACCGGCCACTTCCATCTTCCAAGGTCTTGAACCCTAACCGACGACTTACCGGATAGAGTACTAATATGGCTGCGACGACGGACGAACCATTGTTGAAACAACACAAACGGTGTTATCGCCAGCAAGAACAGTATGCTCATCGCCGTGGCGGTCCCAAACCGAGGAGGCTCAACGAGCATATCCCGGTAGATGATGGTGCTGAATATGTTGATACTGTCGAGTCGACCAAGAATTAGTTCAATCTCGAAGGCCTGCATGGAATTGATGATGCCCAACAGCGTCACGATCAGTATAGGCGGCATCATAAGCGGGATAACGATCTTGAGAATGGTCTTGGGAGTGCTGGCACCCGATGCTCGCGAGGCCTCTTCCAGAGAGGCATCTAGGTTTCGGAAGGCTGGCGCGAGGAGCATCACTTTGAGGGGTATGACGCTGCTCATCAGATGTGCAAAGACAATACCCCACCAAGAGAAAATCTCAAAAGGGGCCTCGTTGATAAACGGTACCCACCGGACGAGAACCTCATTTACGAGCCCCCGATGACTGTCAAAAAGAACGATCCACCCAAGTACCATCGTCAAAGTGGGCATAAAGAACGCGATCCAGAAACCAAACTCCAGCCACCCTTTTCCCGGGAGATTGGTACGGGCAATCAACCACGCAAGGAGGACGGCAATAACTGTCCCGATCGCCTGGCGGGTTATGGCAAGGCTAAACGTATTAATCATCGCCTCTCGCATTCTCTCGGAAGCGAAAATCTCCTGCCAGTTGGCGAAGCCAAAGGTTGTTTCTTGCCCATAAACACCGACTTGGAAACTGGCAATCAAAAGCAGAGCTATTGGATAGATAATCAAGAAAGCCAGGAAGGCGAGCAAAGCGACAAACAGCAATGCACTACCCGTGGGCCGACGAGTAAGCAAGCGCTGCAAAGGTGTTTCTGCTTGTGCCAGGGCGTTAGCCATACCTATCTCCAAGGGGACCGTTGGGGCAGGTCTCCCCTTATATTGAGGCCTAGATGCATCTGGATGACGGTCGCGATACACCTAATACAGACATGACAAATGTTCATGCGCGCCAGTAATAGGTGTATCGCAAAGCCGCGGTATTAAACAAAGAGAACAGCTATTGGAGATCCGCGCACAGTCCCCGGATCAACTGCACTCCTTCTCGACCGCTTTTCATCATCCATGAAATGTACCGGCCATCCCCCTCACCGGTCTGCAGTGTGAGAATGTCCTCTTCTGTCAACTCGTCCGCATCTAAGTAAACGTCCGGGTACTGAACTGGAAGATCACTACGGCGCGTGTTGTACTCCATTGTAGGGGAGTCAAACTCCTCAGCCCGTTCGATGAACGACCTTTGGCCTTCTTCGCTCAGAAACCAGTTGACGAAAACTGCCGCTGCATTCGGGTTCGGCGCGTTCTTCAAGACCCCAATACCTGCAGAGGTGGCGCTAGTACCTAAGAACATTTCTTCTACGTTTGTCCCAATGCCTTGCTCTTGGAACTCCAGGAGATGGCCTGAATCAACGCCAATGCCAATGGGGTACCTGCCTGTGGCAACCCACTCCGTGAGTACCCGAACCGTTTCCTGGAAGAGGTAGTCCTGTTCGCGCAAGAACGTCTCAACGAAGTCAAATCCTTGGGCAGCCGCCACGGCCATTAGTGTACCCATCCCGTGGGCAGGAACCGAACAATTGTCAATAATGATCTTCCCTGCAACCGATGAACTCATGAGGTCTTCCAGGGAATTGAATTCCGCTTCGCTTACCTCGTCGCGGTTTACCCAGATTGAACCGCCTGCGGCAATTGAATTCACAAACACATAGGGACCTTCATCGGAAGTCCAAAACCACAGGGGGCCACGCCAATTGTCGTCGTTCAGTACGTCTGAATGAATAAAGAATGGTTGGATGTCCTGCCAAGTGCCGGCGGGCTGCATCACGTTGGTCATGTTACTTGTGCTGCCCCACACGACATCCCAGTCATAGATGCCAGCCCCTTGCTCTTCAACAATCCGAGGCCCGAATTCGCTTGGCCTTGCTTGTGTGGGCTCAAATTCAATATTCGGGTAGGCAGCATGAAAATCATCCATAACTGCCTGCCTCCATCTGCCTGGGTGAGTGAATACGGATAAACGTTCGTTTTCCGCGGCAGCCACTACCTCGTCCCAATCGTCCGAAATGGGTAATCCTTCGCGATCCTCCCCAGGTTCGCCCGGATCAGACGGAGTCGGAGTTACCTCCGGCGATCCACACGCCATGAGCAGCATAGAGAGAAGGCCAGCTAGCCCGGCCAAGGCGGCAAATGTCCGAATCTTCCCTTTCATGAGTCCTCCATTTAACTTCGCATTGATAGGATGCAGACTGGTCTCGGGCAAGGAAGAAGTGTTCATGGCAATGGGGCCCATGGGTCAATGCTTACGTGGATCGCCCCGGGTTCGCCCTCACCCGCCACGGACTTGATCGCAACATCCGCCTGGCTCAAGCCAAAATGATGCGTAGTCACTAGACCAACAGGATATTTCCCGGAAGCGATCGTTTGAATGGCCATTTCTACGGATCGGTATGAATGGCCGTGAGCCCATTTGATAGCCAAATTCTTACGACCGACAGCTGCTGTGGGAATTTGCTGGTTTCCAACTCCCCCAAGAACAATCGTGCCGTTAAGCGCTATAAGCGCCATGCTTTCCGCGATGGTACCCTCTGCTCCCGAAACATTAACGACTACGTCAGCACCATACCCTCCTGTAATTCCCATGACTCGTTCGACTAGGTTCTCCTCCTCAACGTTGACGGTATAGTTGGCACCCAGCTCGCGTGCCACGCGCAAACGTTCCTTGTCCTTTGTAATCCCACTTACGACAATGCAAGCGGCTCCTACTTCCTTCGCGGCGATGACCGATGCTAGCCCCTGCTGACCTGGTCCTTGCACCAACACTACTTTCCCGAGATGCGCCCCCCCATAATTGCAAGCCCACTCAAAGCCATTGGAGAAAGGGAGAAAGAACGCGGCTTCATCTGCAGGAACGGATTCAGGGACTTTGTGAACGACGGCGTTCGCATGCAGGTAGAGGTATTGGCTATAGCCGCCCCACAGGGCAGGTTGGGTAGAAACCGATGTGGAGCCATACCAAAGGGTGTCCGGCCCCAAGCCGATGTCCGTCTGGGGGCAGAATCGGTAGTCGCCAGATCGACAGATACTACATACGCCGCACGGAACGTACTCCTCCAAGGCGACTCGGTCCCCTTCCTTCACGCCCCAGCGTTGCGCTGCATTGCGTCCTATTTTGGCGATGTAGCCAAGATTCTCATGCCCGAGGATCCGCACTCCGCGCCGCATAGACTCCCAGCCATGGACATCGCTGCCGCACACGCCACACCGCTCCACCTTGAGAAGGCCTTCGTCAGGCCCAATCTCCGGCATGTCATACTCCCGCACCTCCATCCGCTTAGGCTCCACAAGCGTGGCTGCCAATACTTTTTTTGCCATAATTGCTCCACTGCGGTTGAATTTGGCGAGCTTTTTGCCTAGGCCGATACCCCTTCGGCTACCCAACTGACGAAAATAATCCCCCTTTCCTGAATGTATCCGCTGTTTAACTAGGTGTGGAGCATTATAAGAAACACTCTTCATAACGATTAGGCAGACTCATTGGAGAAACGGACTATAGAAAGCAAACCCACTAGTGTCAAGCGTTGGGGTGGATGCTACTCGCAAACCTGCTCATCAATAGTCGAAACCAGTTGGGCTGCAATACGCTGTGTGAAATGAGCGGGTACACTTAGGGCGGACGTCTGCTCGCGTCCCGAGTTGTCATGGCAGCTATCGAACCCGCACCTTCCAGCCACTCCGGCGGCGCCATCTTGGCGCAAGGCATCTACAAGTCCTTTGGCCGTTCCAAGGC
>JBBDSY010000025.1:0-10816 GCA_040904705.1 Nitrospirales bacterium
AAAGCCATCGATATGATCTTTGCCATGTACTAATGAAAAGTTAACCTACTATATCCAGGGAAAGGCCGCTCCCAGCTCGCTGTAGCACATCGCTTCGGTCAGAGCCACCAAAGCTCCCCCTCCCCATAACAGAAGTATCAGCCAGGGATTTCCCACGTCCCGCGCCATAAAACCGGTCGTGGTGAAAATCCCTGTTCCAATCACACTGCTAATCAGCACACACGCTGCTGTAAATCCGCTAATCCGATGCGAGGGTGCGTCCTCTCGAGCAACGGATTTTTGGGGAGGATCTTCTATCAAGGTAGGCTCGATGCGAAAACTGACATTTAGCTGAGGGATTTTCAGGGTACCATAAAGTCAAAAAGAAAAGATCGTTCAATAAACTATTCAATAGACTCTAAATTGATTCTTGGCCAGAGCATCGCAAAAATTTTCCATATCATTCAGCTCGTGCTCGACCAATTCCTGGATCTCCCCCGAAATCCGCTTAAAGGAATAGCTCTTGTTCACGCCAACCTGAGCCGACACCACCAATGGCTGATTCACAGGTGCACCGATGGTGCTGACCATCCAGACGGTAACATCACGAATTCCGGGAATCTGTGCACAGGCGCGCCTGGCAAGTTCACGAGCCATGACATTATATATTTTTCCAACATGGCTCACGGGATTTTTGCCGGCCACCGCTTCTCCGCTTAGGGGTCGAGTCAGCGCAATAACCCCGCAAACCTGATTTCCTCGTCCCACTTGTCCGGAATCGCCTTGCTCCGCGGATGTTCCCAACAGAGTCAGATACATGCCTTTCAGGCCTTCACGCGGGCGGTCAAGAGCATTTATGACCACCGTCACCCGGTTGCAAGAATGAGGTTGTTCATGAATAAAACGCTGCAAATTCTGAAGGGCCTTCGTCTTTAAGGAAAAATAGGCTTTTTCGGTTGTGATCCGTGTGGCAAGAAAGGGCATGGCCACAGTCAGCGACAGAGTCCGGTCCATGCGAACGGCCATGATTTTGACATCTTCACCCGTTTCGGGAAATACCTGTTTGAACCGGGGCCCGTTTAAATACTGTTCAGCATTCACCACCAATTGCTCGGTGGGAGTGAGCGGGGCATAGCCCACTCCGGCTGAAGTATCATTCGCGGGAAGCACTCCCTGGCCATGCTCAAAAATAGCCCCAAGTTCAGCTGAAGTCGGTTGAAGCGCAATGTCATATTTTATGTGTCTGTTGGGATTCACATGCGGCAAATGTGTTTTGATCCAGTTTTGAGCGGTTTCTATGGCGATTTCCGACACGGGTATGGGATGTTCCGGAGTGCCGAAAGAAGCCCGGTCTCCCAGAATCAGACGCATCGGGTGAGTCACCTTCCCGCCTCCGAGATGGAAGTTCACCTGCCCCGCCACCAGCAGGCATTTATCGATATTATGATGCAAAATTCGGCCGAAGGCTTTTTGATAGGCCTCGGACAGGCGAACAGAAACCGCCTCTGCTATGGAATCACAGATGGTATCGGGATGTCCTTGGCCCTTCCGTTCGACAATTTCCAGAGGTTGCGCATCTGCCGAAATGGCTGGTGCCGGATGGATGAGAATACGCGTCTTCATGGTCTTAGGGAACTGGACAATTATCGCGCTTCTCTCGCATGTGCCACTCATCAATCGAAGGGCACAAGGAAAATGTAGAAAGGTTCACCCTCAGGATCTCCTCTTCTTTCCCCTTAATGTTTTTATTATTTAAACCTGACTTTTCAGTTGATTGATGGGGGAGTGCGAGGCCCTGACACCAGGTATATCCGGACATAGGTAACTGCTCAGGAGGAGAGCATGGTCCCCTCTCTGAACAAGTTCTTCTTTCCTTGAAACCCGTGAAGCCGCTCTCCGTCTGTCCCCACCAAAGAAAATGATTATTCCCGGCTATTCGATATTAACAGTAACTCGCCTTTTTTTGGCCTCGTCGGTTTTCGGGAGTTTGACCTCCAGCACTCCATTTTTAAAAGTGGCTTTGACTTTATCGGCTTTCACCGCACAAGGCAGTTGCAGACTCCTGGAAAAAGTCCCATAAGATCGTTCCGAATAAGTATAATCTTCTTCTTTCACATCCTCTTCTTTTTTCTTTTCTCCCGATATGGTGAGGATGGAATCGCTCAGATCAATCTTCAGGTCTTCTTTCGCGAGCCCAGGGATTTCCGCCTTCATGATGACTTCCTCCGGCTCTTCAAAGACATCAACGGCAGAAATTCGCACTCTCAACGGTTCCCCCATCAATGCTCGGGACGGCCGCAACTGACTCGGAAAAGAAGGCATTAATCCTGAAAATGGACGGCTCCACCACTCCGACATCATTTGATCAACCTGGTCAAACATTCGCTCAAATTCTCCTCGACGCCCCACTTCCCTTTTCTGAACTGGAACCACTTCTTTTTTTTCTCTTTCCGCCACTTCTTGAGCCATGGCTTCCTCCTTTTTTTGTGAAAAAATAATAAATAAGCTTGATTGATTACTCATGCATACAAGTGCAACTTATATGCCCTATCTTATCGACAAAAATTGAGGTGTCTTTGACTGCGAAAGAATAACTCCTCCTTTTGCCGGACTCATGTTCTGTTTTTAAGATGGCGTCAATTCAAAAAAAATTCCACCCCGAGGCGAAAATTTATATGAATTTTGTAAAATATATTTAGAAGGCTAAGAGCGGGAGAGGCCATACACATTTTCTCGACGGTCCTGTCATGAAGAAATTCCGCTTTCGCCGTTCAGATATTGGGCTGTTGGACGAAGAGGTCTATTGGACGGAGAGGAAGAAGAGAATATGTCCGGGCATAAGCCTTATCCAGCAAGTGCTCATCAGCCACAAAAGGGTATTTGTGCCCCTCGGCTCGAAATGCCTTATGGACTTTTGCAGCTCACGGCATCGTCAACACAACTTTTTATTCATTAAGGCATGGGGGGGCGTGATTTCTGCTTTAGTTTAGTATGTTTTTTGCGAACAGGCGTCACGTGGGTAATTGATGGTAGGTCACCGGTACTCAGACCACCACCGACTCTCGCACCTTTTAACCTGTAAAGGACGATATGAAGAAACCTGATAAGGTAGAATTATTAAAGGGCAAAATTTGTGGGAAAAAAATCGTCTCGATTGAGCCCTCCAAATGGTCCGGAGAAGTGCAATCTCTCATGAAGAATCAAGAATATGTGTCCATTGCTCTGGATGACGGAACAGTGTTAGAAGTTAGAGGACTCTACGTTCGGGACGGAAGGAATGCTTGACCATCACCAATCTATAAAAGATGGGCATTCATTTTTCCGGAAATAATTGTTTAGATTTGCGGGCATGCGTCAATTTTTTATTTAAAAGAGAAGGGACCGGTCTCTTGCCGCCTAAGCGGTTCAGTGCGTAGACTCAAAGCCGCTCCGGCAAAGGCAGGGAAGACCACTTGCCCATGCCTCGGCAAAGCTCGGGGCAGGCTGAGGCCCGGCAGAGAAAAGACAACGCATGAGTCTCCATGCAATAGCCACAGTGGGCCTGCGAACAATTCAGCAACTGGCGTTACTTCATGATTTTCGTTTTTACCACGACCAGAATGGATTGGCGGTTGCCGAAAAGCTGCTCTCTTCTTCCCTTCCGGGAGCCCCGGTTGTGAATGCTAAAGGCCATTATATTGGATTTATCAGCCAATTTGATGTGCTGAGTGTGCTGGAAGCCGGACGGGATGTCAGCCAACTCACCGCTGAGGAAATCATGGTACAGGATCACGTGGCCATAAATGGTTCCACCACAGTTTCGGAAGCCGTTAAACTTATGAAAGATAATCATTTCCTGGTCCTTCCGGTTGAACAGGACGGGGTAGTGATAGGCTGCCTGACCCGGCAGGATCTGCTGCGGGTATGGGTCGACGTGGGATTATTAGGCCAAAAAGCCTCGGGGGAAACAGATCAATAGATCGGGAAGTCATCCCAGTAAAGTGTTGCAAATATGGCCCGGAGAGCATGAAGGGGTGTTGCAAAATACAACAAAAATGTCTTCATTGAAATGGTCCTTTTTCTGCACAAGCCTTCCTCTCCTCAAATCTCCCAGATGAATTTCACCATCCTCCTTTGTCATAAACTTTTTTCACCCTTTCAAGATGTTTCTATTTCCTAAAATTGAGATCAGGGATTAAACTCCTTATGGGTAGGCGATTGGCTTGCTTCATTATGTGGAAAAAGGAAAAGATACTCCTTATACCAGTCATCATTTATGCACAGATGTTTTTTTGTATGGGAGACATTTTGGCACAAAATCAATGCCGGATTCTGCAGGAGAAAAAATTTATCGTGTACATTGTTTCCGATGCCACGGTAAAATTGGCGATGGCAGAGTTCCGGATTCTATAAAGTTAATAGTACCTCCTGGAGATTTCCATTCTCCTGAATCAACAGCCAAAAGCGATATCGATCTTCGTGCGATTATCATTTGGGGCGTGGTGTTTAGTCCGATGCATGGTTGGTGGGACCGTTTAAGTTCAGAGGAAATACGTGCGGTGATCGGCTACATCAGGCAATTAGCCCCCTACCAACCCCGGATATAACAGGAAAACGGAGAATCCACTTTGGAAGACCGTTCATCTCACATTATCACACGTAAAATTAGCGAAAAAATGGAGAAATTAAAAATTCCTATTTCATTGCTGGCTCCAATTATCGATATCGATAGTTTGGGTTTTAATGACACCAATGAACTTCCGCCTCTGGGAGAACCCCTCGGGCAGACCCGGGCCATAGAGGCCCTGAATTTCGGGCTCAATATGAAAAGCCACGGATTTAACATTTATGCCTCTGGACCGATTGGGACCGGCAAATGGTCCATTATTCAAAAACAGGTTCAACAGGTAGCCTTATCACTGCCCGATCCTCCTGATTGGTGTTATGTGTATAACTTCCTGGCCCCGTCTTCTCCTCTCTGTCTTTCATTTACTGCCTCCAAGGGGCGGGAGTTTAAACAAGCCATGGCCTTTGTGATTCAAAGTCTTCAGAGAGATCTTCCCCTGGACTTTGAAAGGTATAAATATTTGGATGCCCGGGCAAAAATCATTGAGGACCGCAACCAAAAAGAAGAAGCTCTTTTTAAAGAAATCAATGAAGAAGCCCGCACGCGTGGATTTGGTTTTAAAGAAGATCCGGTGGGATTCAGTCTCGTTCCGATGCGGGACGGGAAACCCTTGCGGGAAAAAGACCGCGACATGCTGACCACGGCTGAAAAGGATGAAATTTCCGAGCAGGCAAAGATCCTCGAAGCCAAAATCCGTGAATTTCAAGCTCAGGTTCATGCCCTGGACCATGAAGGCGAACATCAACT
Source organism: Nitrospirales bacterium (assembly GCA_040904705.1). GTDB lineage: Bacteria > Nitrospirota > Nitrospiria > Nitrospirales > UBA8639 > Nitrospira_E. Next base: position 5,333 of record JBBDSY010000025.1, read on the forward strand.
CAGTGAAATGGATCGTCAGGTTGTCAGAGCCGTCATGCATAACCGGTTTGCGGTTCTTCGGGACCATCACCAATCGTTTCCGGATGTTTTGGAATACCTCCAAAAAGTCGAAGAAGACATTGTCACCAACTATAAGGACTTTTTGCCGCGTGAAGGCCCTCATTTGGCTCTCCTGGGTTTGGATTTGGGGGACCGCAAACCGAGTCTCATCCGATATGAAGTTAATCTCCTTATTGAACATGCCCAAAATTCCGGAGCTCCCATAATTGATGAATCTCATCCGACCTATGGAAATTTGATTGGGAAAATTGAGCGAAAGGCTCATTTGGGAGTGGTTTACACCGACTTTACGGAAATTAAAGCCGGTTCCTGCCTCCGCGCAAATGGCGGGTTTTTGATCATGAATGTTCTGGACTTGCTCCGGCAGCCCTTCTCCTGGGATGCGCTCAAGCGGGTCATTAAAACCCGTTCAGTCACTATTGAAGATCCGTCAGAATTCTTAAGCTTTTCCACCACCGGGCTCAAGCCTCAACCGATTCTCACTGACATCAAAGTCATTTTGCTAGGTCCTCCCTATGTTTTTTCTCTGTTGCAAATTTATGAAAATGACTTTTTCAAGCTGTTCAAGGTGAAAGCCGATTTTGATGTGGATATCTTCCGGGATACTCGACAGGAACAACTCTATTCCCGCTTTATTGCGCAACTCTGCCGGGACGAAGGGCTTCTTCCTTTTGGAGCGGATGCTGTGGGTGAAGTCCTTCGACACAGCCTTCGTCTGGCGGAGCGCCGCGATCGCCTGTCCTTGCGCCTCAGTTGGATTAGTGACGTGCTTCGTGAAGCGGCCTATTGGGCGAAACAGGAGGGCCGGGCCTTGGTATCGAAAACTCACGTGGAAATGGCCCTCGACAAAAAACGCCGCCGCACCAATCTGATAGAAGACAAAGTCCAGGATGAAATCAAGGAAGGCACCCTCATGGTCGACCTGGAAGGCGAGACGGTTGGGCAAGCCAATGGCCTGTCCATTCATCAGCTGGGAGATTATTCGTTCGGACGCCCCGCCCGGACCTTTGTGGGCAATGAAGGCGTCATCGATATACAGCGTGAAGCCGAACTCGCCGGAGAAATCCACAGCAAAGGGGTTATGACTCTGGCAGGATTTCTTGGCGGGAAATTTGCTGAATTCCAACCGTTCGCCTTGAGTGCGACTCTCACCTTCGAACAAACATATTCGGAAGTGGAGGGAGACAGCGCCGCCGTTGCAGAATTAGCCGCCATTATCTCCAGCCTTGCCAATGTTCCGGTACGCCAATCGCTTGCCGTCACCGGATCGGTCAATCAATTGGGTGACATTCAACCTATCGGGGGGGTGAACGAAAAAATCGAGGGTTTTTTTAATCCTGCAAAAAGCGAGGATTTTCAGGAAAACAAGGCGTACTCATTCCCGCCAAAAACATCCGCCATTTGGCCTTGAATCATGAGGTGGTGAATGCAGCGGAATCAGGCAGATTCTCCGTGTACGGCGTGAATACCATTGAAGAAGCTCTCGAGTTACTCACTGGAATTCCCGCAGGAGACATGCAACCGGATGGGCAGTATCCTCCCAATACGATCTTTGGACTCGCCGCCCAACGCCTAACAGAAATGGCTAAAATTGCCGCAGAATGGAGTGATCGTCATTCTTCGAAATTTACCGACCGATCAGATTTACCATTTTCAAACCGGTGAACTGATGTAGCCTTGCCAACCTTCTATTGCTTGTAAGCAAGGGAACAAGACTCGCATTGAAAATGCGCAGAAACGTTCACCACTTCTCATAGGAATATTCCGGGAACTTCACAAGGAGGACACGTCATGCCTCTATACGATTACAAATGCCGCAAATGCGGGAAAGAATGTCTTCTGGCTCTCACACTGAAAGAACATGAAATAGGAACCGCGACTTGTCCCTCATGTGGGAGCAAAGAATTAGAACAACTGATCACCAGCTTTATTGCAAGAACCAGTTCGAAAAGTTGATCGGAACTTCACTGGTGTTGCTGACCAAAAGTATCAAACGATACTTTATGAATCGTTGTTCTTTTTGTAAGTAGTCCTGCTTGTCGAAAGAAAGGTCTCGCTCGTCCGGGTGCATGGCTCACCCCTTACCTTTCTTTGGCAACCGGGAATAGGAACTTTAAACGCTATTTTTTGGTTATTGGAAACGTATCGAAGAGACCGGGGGATGGTAATCACGGGCAATTTGTCCTTTATGTTTTTCCGGCCGCAACGTCAAGAAACCCTTCAGCAATTGGCGAGGTTTCTCAAGCCCGGCGGCCAACTGGTTCTGACGTTCCCCTCACTCGGGACGTTTGATTCCCTATGGAAACGCGTTGATAGGGAAATGGTCCACCAAGGGTTCACGAAAGAGCGTGATAGGCTCGCCGACTATATTGCCGAACGGCCTTCCGCGGAGGATGCCAGAGAACGGCTGGAAACCTGTGGATTGGAAAAAATAGACGTTACGGAATATCCCCTGGAAGTACACACGGGTCCGGGAGACGAATTTCTTTTTCACCCGTTGCTTCGTGGCGGATTTCTGGATGATGTCTATGAATGCTTTACCGATCAAACATTGGCAGACCATTTTATGCAAAGGATTTCCCTGGATATCCAAAGTTTCGTGCCGCTCTTCGCGCAGCGCTGCGTCATGTCCGCCTGGCGCCCGGGGGAGTAAGACACGAACTCATTTTCCACGCAGTGTAGCGATCGGTCGTGTCCCAATCGTCATCCGCACAGACTTCATCATACGAAATTCTCCTATGCCTCTTTCCCTGGGCCAAATCCAAATAAGGCGAGGGCCGGGGATGTGAGAGTGAGCAAATGGGGCATGGTCGTCGGCTTTTTGGGGTTGGTGGGTGTCGGAGGTTGGGCAACCGTGATCAGGATGCCAGGGAACAGTTATCAAGGGGCCTTGCCAACAGCGACCGGGGAAGTACGGGCTCTGGAACAGGAACTCCGCGCGCATGTGCATATGCTTGGCAGCCAAATCGGAGAGCGCAATCTCTTTCACTACGACAAACTCCTGCTCGCAGCGGAATATATTCGCGCTGAATTCGAAGCGGCCGGATATGATGTCCGCCGGCAACAATACGACGTCTCAGGGAAAATCTGCGAAAACATCGAAGCGGAAGTACGCGGAACCGATCGACCGGAGGATATACTCGTCATCGGTGCACACTATGATTCCGTCAAAGGGAGTCCCGGCGCAAATGACAATGGCACGGGGGTCGCGGCAATGTTGGTCTTGGCGCGACAGTTCGTCCATTCCCCGGCTTCCCGCACCCTCAGATTTGTCGCTTTCGCCAACGAGGAACCACCCTTCTTTCAAACCCGAGACATGGGCAGTTGGGTGTATGCCCGGCGCAGCCGTCAGCGGAATGAGAATATCATTCTCATGATCAGTCTCGAAACCATTGGCTATTACACGGATGCGCCAAACAGTCAACGCTATCCCCCGCCGCTCAGTCTCATCTACCCGTCAACGGGAAACTTTATCGGGTTTGTGAGCAATCTCGCCAACAGAGATTGGGTGCGCCTGGCGGTTGGAAATTTCCGACAGCACACCCAATTTCCTTCAGAGGGCGCCGCGTTATTCGGGTGGTTGCCCGGCGTGGGCTGGTCCGATCATTGGGCTTTTTGGCAGGAAGGATTCCCGGCCATCATGGTGACGGATACCGCGTTGTTTCGAGATCCCCACTACCACACCGCTAACGATACGCCTGATCATATTCACTATGGCCATCTTGCACGTGTCGTCTCCGGCCTGCAACAAGTCATCAGCGATGTGGCCAACCAACCCTGAAGAACGGCATGGTCATGAACTGACCGCACGCCCAATTGATTCCGTCCCTAGACTTTCCAACAAACAATTCAACATGTTATCGACAGGAGAGACGGGATCGGGGTTGGGTGTGGATATCGAGCAGAAAATGTTGGACTACAATAAACATGAGCTGGACAAACTCGGGATCGTCAACAGGGCCAGATCCATTCTGGGCAAACCGGACGATCCGTCACTTGACGAAAATAGCGTGGACCTGGACTTCTTTTGCAACGCCTATCATCACGTCGAACATCATGTGGATTTCTGGGGCAAAATCAAATACGTGCTTAAACACAAGGGACGGGTCCTTATCGTCGACTTCTATCACGACGAGCGGTCAGGCAACCTCGGCTTCTCCAAACACCATCTCGTTCCGAGAGAGCGTGTCATTGCGAACGTGGAGAAAGCCGGCTATACCTTCTCCAAAGAACATACCTTCCTCCCTCGCCAATATTTTTAGAGTTTGTGACAGACAAATAGGCTTAGTAAATCTGGCGCTGTAGATTCCTTTCAATGAAGAAAGATTCACTTTCAACTAGATTTTAATATCTAGTTGATCTATGGTTTCTTGCAGTATAGAAAGGGATTCTTATGAAAAGAAAATATCATTGGATTGGGTTGGTGTTAAAAATTGGATCTTGTTTAGGAGTTCTTTTTTTGGTGGGATGCACTTCAAGTGGAGTTGTCCCAGTAAATGATCATTCAATGGGCTGTTCTGGTCTCATGCCAGTGACAACTCTTAACAACAAAGGCATTAATGTTGAATTAGCAAATCTAGTTGTTCAGGAGGTAGCTACTGGTAAATTTAAAGTGGAATATACCAGTACAATGGAAGCTCTTCTTAGTGAGAAGGTGCTGGACCATTGGGTACGCCAAGAATTAATTTGTCAAGGGTCTAAAACCTTTGAAACTCCAGAACAGCGAATTTGGTTCATCACAATGAAAGAAACGTCCGAAAAGGGCTCCCCCCAAGAATTCCTCCAATGGCTTCGGGAAAATCCTTTTGATTCTTTCAAGGAAGGGGAGACCTTAGAAATTAAGCTAGATCCGGATCTTACAGCTGAAATAAAATATGGGAACCTCTAAAAACCCTTAGTTTTGTCTGAATACCCGGCAGCTTCGGTTCGAAAATTTGGGATTGCCTTGGAAGGAGAGAGTGTGTGGCGCCATCAGGAGAGCTTTGAGGCCTTTGTTTCCCCTTTTCCCTCTACCTCAGACCACTTGTCTCTTCGGTGGAACGGAGAGGAGCAGAAATCGTTGGAAGTTATACGTGAGATTCTTCAGTCCAATTTTGAGGCGAGCTCGAACGAGTCCAATCGTTCGAATCAATTTGCCGCCCATCGCGCTGACCTGATGGCCGAAGACATGTTCGACGCGAGCGCGAATGCGAGAACGGCCCCGGTTATGGATCTTCTGTTGAGCGGTCAAGGGCTTATTCCGATACCCTTTCTGGTGAATCTTCGAGCGCAGGTGCCTGGCCTGGAGCTGGGCTTCGATCTCTACGGAGCGATAGGCTGAGTCGGCCCACACATCCCGTCCAGCTTCTGCTAGCAACAGTACCTCCTCCAGAGGTTATCCTAAAGTCCGTTGAATTTGGAATGAGTGGCTCCCCCGTGGAATAC
>JBBDSY010000026.1:0-52412 GCA_040904705.1 Nitrospirales bacterium
TCTATCCAGAAGGGGTTCGTAGATAAAACTGACCCACTCGATTTGATGAAGACCCTTTATAATAGAGCGATCTGCCACACGACCAAGAAATCGCAGGAACACACCTGGTCGCATTATCATGCTCACAGATTCACACGCCTCCACACTCCTCCACACTCCTCTTTATAAAGAAATGGATCATTTCTCCAAGTGTCTTTAAACAATTCCCTCTCGTTCATCCCGTCAAACCGTGTAGAATGAAAGAAGAGGATCCTGAACGATGCGTTCACACAAATGTTTTAATGTCATACTGCTGGGCGTGGCGGTGTCGGTATTTATCGTATTGGGCCACGGTCTAGCGCGCCCGGAACAGCCTACTGTGTTTGTCGCCCCTATTGAGGGAGTCATCGATCTTGGGCTCGCCCCTTTTGTGCAGCGGGTGTTAGATGTCGCCACGGCTGCCGAAGCCAAAGCCGTGATCTTAGAGATTAATACTTTTGGCGGTCGCGTCGACGCCGCAGTACTGATTCGCGATGCGCTTTTGAATTCCACGGTCCCCACAATTGCATTCATCAACAAACGGGCTATTTCAGCCGGGGCGCTTATTAGTCTGGCTGCTGAAAAGATTGTCATGGCGGACGGAGGCACAATTGGTGCCGCCACTCCGGTGCAGATAGGTGCTCCAGGAACTCCGGCTCAACCTGTCGAGGAAAAAACGGTCTCGTATGTGCGAAAAGAGTTCGGGGCCACGGCCGAACAACGAAACCGCCCACAAGCTATTGCGGAGGCCATGGTCGATGCTGACGTGGAAATTCCTGACGTCATTGAGAAAGGTAAATTGTTAACGCTTACAACGAAAGAAGCTCTGAAGCTCAAGGTCGCAGACTTTCAAGCCAATGATTTACGCGCTGTGCTACACTTTCTGAACCTCGGGGATGCAGAGATTCGTCACGTTTCTGAAACGTGGGCGGAATCACTGGTGCGATTCCTCACGCATCCCGTGGTGAGTTCCTTACTTATGACGGTCGGGGTTCTTGGAATTATGCTAGAAATGCGGGTACCCGGGTTTGGAGTACCTGGCGCCCTCGGGCTTATGTGCCTTGCACTGTTTTTTTGGGGACATGGGCTGGTCCAGTTGGCAGGATTGGAAGAATTTCTGTTAGTCGGACTCGGGTTGATATTGGTCGGGTTGGAAATTTTTGTCATTCCCGGATTTGGAATTGCAGGAATTTTAGGAATTTTGGCACTTATGGGAGGACTTGGACTAAGCCTTATCGGGACCGGAGCCTCCTGGGATTCCATCCTATCCGCGCTTGGTCAAGTGGCCCTCTCAATCCTGTTGGCCATCATCGCCACCCTCATTTTGGTCCGTTATTTTCCACGCCTTCCATTCGGAAAACGCCTGATCCTGGAAACCAACCTTCAGGCTCAAGAGGGCTACGAATCGAGCCCGGCAGAAGATCATCGTTGGCTGGGAAAGCAGGGTACAGCCCTTTCAGATCTTCATCCTTCCGGCATTGCTCGCTTTGAGGGAGAACGAGTGGATGTGGTATCCGACGGAACCTTTATTCAGGCAGGGCAACCTCTTGCAGTCGTACGGATCGACGGCAATCGGGTGGTTGTTCGGCTCGCGCCACCCCCATCAGAAAAGGACCACACATAATGGAAATTGAAACCCAGGCATTCGGTTCTCTTGGCCTCCTCGTCGTGGCCCTGGCCCTCTTATTTGGCCTTCTCTATGTCATTCCTATTCCCTTGTGGATTGCCGCATGGGCTTCCAACGCCTACGTTGGACTCTTTACACTTATTGGCATGCGGTTGCGCCGTGTCCCTCCGGTCACCGTGATCAATGCCAGAATCAGCGGGGTGAAGGCCGGACTCGATATACCCGTCAATGACCTGGAAGCCCACTTTCTGGCCGGGGGAAATATCGTTAAAGTCGTCAATGCCATGATCTCAGCCGACAAGGCCAATATCCCCATGACCTTTAAACGCGCCGCCGCGATTGATTTGGCCGGCCGTGACGTGCTGGAGGCCGTCAAAATGTCGGTCCTTCCCAAAGTCATCGAAACACCTCGTGTAACGGCTGTCGCCAAAGATGGCATCCAGCTCATTGCCGTGTCCCGGGTGACCGTTCGTGCCAATATCGACCGCTTGGTCGGTGGAGCGGGTGAAGAGACGATCATTGCCCGGGTGGGAGAAGGCATGGTCAGCACGATCGGCTCTTCCGCCTCTCATAAGGATGTTCTGGAAAACCCGGATTACATTTCTAAAAATATCTTAGGGAAGGGACTCGATGCCGGCACAGCATTCGAAATTCTGTCCATTGATATTGCGGATGTAGACGTCGGTGAAAATATTGGCGCGAAACTGCAAATCGACCAGGCCAATGCGGATAAGCAAATTGCCCAGGCAAAAGCGGAAGAACGGCGGGCTATGGCAGTCGCGTTGGAACAGGAAATGCAAGCTCGGGTCGTCGAAGCGGAAGCAGAGGTTCCCAAGGCCATGGCCGAAGCCTTTCGTCAGGGAAATTTAGGAATCATGGATTACTATCGGATGAAAAATGTTCAAGCCGATACGGCTATGCGAGGTACCATTGCCGGCACGGAAGAAGAATCTTCAGGATCATCGAAACAGTGAGGCAATAATGAGCATCGAAGCACTCGTGACTTTCATCGTCTTTCTTTTTTTATCAGTAGTTGCGCTGGCTATTCGATGGGTGAACGATAGAATACGTCGAGACATTGCACTCAGAGATCTTAAGGATCTTTTTCTGCCTTCAGACGGATCTCCTGAGGAGCCAGGCAAGGAAACGCCTGAAGCACTGAAAACATCCCAGGTAAACGCAGAACCTCCCATACTAACATCCAGTACAGGGAACTCTCCGGTAGCCCGCCAATCGGGGAGCCGACTGCGTTTGCACAATAGGGTAGATCTTCGCCAGGGCATTATTATCATGACAATCCTGGGTCCCTGCCGGGCATTGGAACGACCCGATGATTAGACATTGAATACCCTCCATCCATAGGCGGAACCACTTGTTGTGAAAGAGATTAAAACTGAAAGACCCGTTGTGGACTCACATATAGCCTCGCGATTAGACGAAAATTGTGAAGTGGGTTGTCGCTTCATCTAATCCCTGACCGGGTTCCAGGGCATTTAACCCGGAGTCGAATCTTTCCCAGAGTCAATGGGCACTCATATAAAGCCCGCAAGCTCCCGATGCCATACGGATGCTCATAACGAAACAGACGGTTTCATCTTAGGAATAGACAGGAAGCTTAAAAAGTGTCCAGAGTCTCGATAATCAGGATACCAATAAAAAAATGATCCTGAATGATAAGGGTAAACGATTGTACGTGTTGTGCTACGAGGATGACGGTTTAAGTATTTGGCTCCATCGTAATTAACCTGATTGGCAGTGGCGCGGAAGTGATGGCCCGCGGGTTGGATAAAGATGCGGAATATCAGGCCGACAGGATCGGCGTGGTGCTGGCCACTCGGGCAGGATATGACTCCTATGGCCTGCCGATGGTGTTACAGGAAATCGGTCATGCCAGCCTCAATGACAGCAGTGTGGCCTTGCTGTTTAAGACGCAACCGCATCCCGATACCAGACTGGCGGAATTGGGGGATGCCATGAGCGAACGATTTGATATCTCTGCTGAAGGCAAAACGGTGAAGGACCGGCTGTATCGATTGGCGCAATAACCGACCGGCACAGATCATAGGCAAGGGTTCTTTCGTCAAACACATATTTTTTCAATCACGGGAGACATATATGGAAACCTTCCTGTCATATAACAAGGTCGCCCTTCCAGCCTTTATGTATGGAACGGCATGGAAAAAGGACCAGACCGCGCTGCTGGTTGAACGTGCGGTCGATTCAGGTTTTACGGCTATCGATACAGCCAACCAACTGATCCATTATCAGGAAGCACTGGTCGGCGAGGCGTTGGTAGCGTTAGCCAAGAAAGGTGTGAAGCGGGAGTCGCTGTTTCTTCAAACGAAATATACCTCAGTCTCCGGGCAGGATCATCGCACGCCATACGATCAATCCGCCGATCTTCCCACCCAAGTTCAGCAGTCATTTGAAAGCTCGCTGCAACATCTTCATACCGACTACCTGGATTCCTATGTGATGCACGGTCCAAATTCGCGCCGGGGATTGAGTCAAGGGGATTGGGATGTGTGGACGGCCATGGAGGCCTTTTACCAGATAGGCAAAACCAGGATGATCGGCATCAGCAATGTGCAAGCCGAACAACTGCGGGAATTATGCGACAAGGCTTCCGTCAAACCCATGGTCGTCCAGAACCGGTGTTATGCGGTCATGGGATGGGATCAAGAGGTGCGCACCATCTGCCAAGCGCAGGGAATCATTTACCAAGGCTTTTCACTTCTGACGGCCAATCAAGATGTCTTACGAGATCCTCAGGTCTGGGACATCGCTAAGCGTGTAGGGGTTAATCCACTTCAGGTCATCTTCCGCTTTGCTCTCCAAATCGGCATGCTCCCCCTCACCGGCACCACGAACGAACAACACATGAAGGACGATCTGGCTGTCCTGACTCAGCCAGAACTCTCACAAGAGGATATCCAAGCCATCGAAAACATCGCGGTGTGACACAACCACGACTGTCGGAGCATAACAAACACCGTTTTCTCGTCTGGAAATGATCTCGTATTGTAAGACGGCTAGACTCATGAATGGAGATCCTTGCGTTCCGCGGCCTTTGAATTTCCATGAAAAAGCTAAGAGAAATTAAGCGTCGTGGAAAGAAGGAATGCAGCCAATAACAGTCTTGAGCCACAGTGCTTGGTTCTTAAGTTTGTAACTGTTTGACCGTAATGAAGAAGGAAGAGGGTCCATGATCTCAGGGTCTCCGGAAGATTTTTTCCCGGGGTTGAAAGGTGTGCACGCATGTGGCGCGATATGGGGGGCATCGTGCTGACCGTGATCCTGGGGTATGGCTCCAATGCGATGAGCCAAACGGCCTGTTTAGAGAACGCGGCGTTCTGGTACTCACACGTGATGATGTCCGGTCAGCCTTACTATGTGAAGCTCGAACCCGGACAAGAGCACATTCCCGACGTGCTCGATCACGTAGGCGCGCCGTATACCCTTGTCACAACAGCGACTGAGAAAACGGCGTTTCCGCAGGTGCGCATCCGCACGAACGCATGGGTTCCATGTGTTACTTCTGAACGGTTTGATGCTGCGGCCGATGCCACCAAACGGGCGAGTTTTACCGCGCATGATCTCGCCATGTTTGGGATGCCCCTTTTCATGGGTAATTCGTTGGATATCCCAACCCTCTCTCCGTAATCGCCAGGCACAACATCCCGAAGGGCAGATAGCCCGAATACCCCAAGACCGGCATTTCAAAAATCTTCAGGGCATGGACAGAGGGAATGGTGTATGCCCAATGGACCAAGCTGAAGCCATTCCATAATTCCCACCAGAACCCACAGACGAGCGCAGCCAGGGCAGAAAGGATAACCGGACGCCAATCGCCCTGAGCCAACGCGTGGAAGCATGTCGTGTCCTTTCGAAGGAATGGGATCCCCAGGAGCAGCAACAACGGGCAAAGCCAGAGGAGCGGGAACAGAACGGTTGGCCAAATGCCAATCAGCATAAGCCCCAGACTGCCTATGCTGAATGAAATCCAGCCGGTTGTGTGATGAACAATCCAAGGGATCGGGTGCCATCTTTCGAAGGGCCGTGTGAGCCGGGGGAATGTCGTCAGCCATTCATAGGTACTAAGGACGGCAGGCAGAACGGTAGAAAACGAGAGGGAGGTCAAGATGACATAGTCGAAATGCGAGGTTTCTGGAAGATGCACATAATGCCAATTCTTCACATATTGGTTGAGATATTCAAAGGTCCACCAAAACCCTGCGCTGAGCAAAAATAGTCGGGCCAGGAACCTTGGACGATCAAGAAGAAGACAATGGCCGGCGCGTCGATAGGTCAGGGCATTCGCCGTGATGATGTAGCCAAGCCAGAGCAAGGGAAATGTATGCGGTTGCCACGGCTCAAACCAGGACAATCGTGTCCAGGCCAACGTCCATGAAGCCAAAACCCAGAGCAGAGCCAGCCAACCCCACCATGGGAAGTCGGCAGCATGAAAGGATTCCAGTCTGGTTGTATGTGAGTTGGTGAAAAATCGCCAAATGAGAGGAGAAAGGGTTGCGACGAGAAGTGCAGTTACTATTCCCCACACCAGCCAGGAAAGCGACGACGTTCCAGGTTCAGTCGGGATAGGAAAAAGAGCGAGATGAGTGGGGAACGAATCTCCTGCCAGAAGAATCCCGGCCAGAGGCGAAATGAGAATCCCGGTCAGAAGAAGGCCAAGGCAGGTGATCCGGCTCATGAAAATCGGCGGGTAAGCGCTTCTGCGTTCTCTCTCCTGTATTCCTTTACGTTCTTTCTTGATTGCATTTCCAACAGGTCGTAAATTCTTTTTGATGGATCTCACCACAACTCACGCACGTCCATCCGGTGGTCCCGAGAGGCCTGGCCAATTCCCATTCGTCCAGTAATTTTTTAGCGCGATCCCAATCCTCATCCTGAAGGACCCAGAGTTCTGGAAACAGTTCCACGAACGGCACTTCTCCACCCAACATGTTGGATCGTTGATTTTTAATGGTGGAGGGGATCTCGGCCTGATCCAGGAGTTCCTTTCTGGATTCCACGTCAATCAGACTGTGCGAGACATAGAGTTTTTTCATGGGTCAACGTGAGCGATCATGAGGAATGCTCCCAATACGCAGGAGAAGAAGTTCACCCAACACATCATCTCTCAAGATCGTGAATCGGTCAAGACAGGGAGGCCCCTTGTCCTGGGGTTTGAGAGGATTTCATCCGAAATAACAGGGATAAGGGAGGAATCCGCCAAAGCGGTGATGACGGGACACTCCGTCATTTCCTATTGCCTGGTGCCCCACAGCCTGGAAGGGTCCCTGGCAAGGGTGGTCATGAAAGAGACAGAGGAGATCATGGTGAAAGAGGGGATGGCATGAAAAAGACAATTCTTATGGTGGTTCTAGTCTTACTTGTTGTGTCCGTGGCCTATTGTCAACATTTTTGGCTTCCTACACTTGGCACCAAAAGATGACGATGGAAGTGGAGGCCAATGGGCAGTTGTATACCGGAGCAAACGTGGTGAAAGTCAGTGTGCGGGGGGGTGATCTTGTGACAAAAGGATTGGGCTATGGCACTCAGAAGGGAGCGCGAGGGGAAGCGGCCTTTGTGGAGTTGCCGGGCTCTCGGTACCTCTTTGCTTTATTGGATGGAGGGCCACCGGATAGTGGACCGCAGACCAATGCCGTGAATATTTTTAAAGACCGACTGCCGCGGCGTGGCGTTGAGCGCTATGCCATCTTGTCAAAATCTCGATTCAAGACAGATATTCCGCGGTCCCACTACCCGCTGCCCTATGAAGGTCTGCCCCGAAGTCATGCTGAAGGAAATTTCTATTTCATTATGGGGGCTGAGTTTGAAGATGGAAACATCCACTTATTGGCGGCCACGGTACATGAATTAATGAATAGTGGCTATCCGGCCTTTAGTCATTAGTTTTTTCGAAATTTCCATAGGTGACTTTAATCATAAGTTGGGCAACCATCCAAGCTGCTTAGACGTTCTGTAACCCTGGCGACACAGGCACTGAGCCTCAGTCATTGTCTTTTTTGAAATAGGGCCGAAGTCTGACGTTGTTAGCTTGGGCTGTTGTTATTTTGTGTAACCACGATAATCGAGAATCTTGGACATGCCCAATCTTTCTGAGAAGGATTAATCCTTCTGTCCGGTTTTTTTTATGATGTGGTACCCGAATTGGGTTTTGACGACGTTGCTCAATCCTCCATGCCCCATGCGTTTAACGGCGGCTTCAAAGGCTTTGACCATTTTCCCTGGACCAAACCACCCCAGATCGCCACTTTTGGACTTGCTGGGACACGTCGAAAATTCTTTCGCCAATTCCGCAAATTTTGCTCCGGTTTTCAGACGTTTTCTCAGGTCGTCGGCTAACCCTTTTTCTTTCACTAAAATATGACTGGCTCTCCACTCCATAGCGTCTCCTTTGTTTAATGGGTGAATTCCATGAGTTCGGATCCTTTCAGGCCTTGCTGAATGAGGGCGGGGATGTCCAGGTGTTCTTCAACCCGGAGAATACTGGGTAGGTCGCAGCGGGTACGAGGATGTTTGGGGACAAAGAGGGTGCAGCAGTCTTGATCCGGTTCGATGGAGGTTTCGAACGTACCGATGGCCTGGGCTTGTTGGGTGATTTCTAATTTATCCATGCCGATGAGTGGACGAAGTATCGGCAGGGTCGTGGCTTGATTCACCACCACGATATTTTGGGGAGTTTGTGATGCGACTTGGCCAAGACTGTCTCCCGTGACTAATCCCCACGCCTCTTCCTGTTCGGCAATTTTGGCGGCAATGCGGAGCATGAGCCGTCGGTAGAGGACGACGCGGACGGGAGGGGGCGAATTGACGACGATTTGGCTTTGGATTTCTCCAAAGGGCACGAGATGAAGGCGGGAATGCAATTGATACCGGGTTAAGAGCTTGACGATATCCTCCACCTTTTCTTCGGAAACTCGCGACAAATACGGTCGTCCATGGAAATGGACGAATACCGCTTTGCAGCCTCGCTTGAGCATCCGATATGCCGCGACCGGGGAATCAATTCCCCCGGATATCAGTGAGACGACTTTTCCGCCGGTTCCTGTTGGGAGGCCACCAGCGCCTTCTTCTCTTTGGCAAGCGTAATAGGCTTCCGGCGGGACCAGTTCAACCAGGATTGTGAGATCCGGGTTTTTCAGCCTGACCCGCTTGCCGGCCTGTTCCACCACGGCAGCTCCAATTTCCTGTTCCACTTCCATCGACGTTTTGGGGAATCGTTTGTCCGCGCGTTTGGCGCGGACGCGGAAGGTGTCGTAAGGATACGTCGGAAGATGCGAGGTGATGGCGGTTTTGAGGGCGGAAAGATCAGCATTGTCATGGGCAAGTGGCACCGATCGGGTCAGCGAAAAATTGACGATACCAAAGACCCTCTTTAATTGGTCCTCGAGATCCGGCCAGGAGGCTTCATCTTCAAAGCTGACACGGATGCGCCCTTGCAGGGCGTCGACATGGACATGCGTGAGTGGCTTCAGCGCGCGACGGATGTGTTGGACGAGCCGGTATTCAAAGTGTTTCCGATTTCGTCCCTTGAGTGCTAACTCATGATAATGCACCAGCACATGGAACATTAGTGGGCGGCTTCTAAATATCGTTCGGCGTCGATCGCCGCCATACACCCGGAACCGGCGGCGGTGATAGCCTGCCGATAATTGGAATCCTGCACATCGCCTGCTGCAAAGACTCCGGGGATATTCGTGGTGGTGCGAAAGGGTTGGGTGCGAATATATCCGGCCTCGTCCATATCGATTTTCCCTTTGAATAAACCGGTGTTTGGGGTATGGCCGATAGCGACGAAGACGCCTGATAGGGCAATCTCCTCTGTTTGATGGGTTTGGATATTGCGAAGTCGAACGCCGGTCACGACGTCGTCCCCGATGACTTCTTCCAAACTGCTATTCCATTGAAACGCGATTTTTTCGTTTTTCATGGCGCGATCCTGCATAATTTTTGATGCCCGTAGCTTATCGCGTCGATGAACGAGTGTGACCTTCGATGCGAATTTGGTGAGAAAGGTTGCTTCCTCGACCGCGCTATCCCCTCCGCCAATGACCGCAATTTCTTTTCCACGGAAGAAGAATCCGTCACAGGTGGCGCAAGTGGAGACTCCGTGTCCCATCAACCGGCTTTCGGAGGGGAGGCCGAGCAAATTGGCTGAGGCACCTGTAGAGATAATGAGCGTTTTGGTTTCAATGGTTTCTTCGCCATCCACGGTGATGCGAAAGGGTTGTGACTTCAGATCCACTTCCGAGACATGTCCATGCCGGAATTGCGTGCCAAATCGTTCGGCTTGTGCGCGCATGTCCTGAATGAGCTGAGGGCCCATGATGCCTTTCGGAAAGCCCGGGAAGTTTTCCACGTCCGTGGTTAACGTGAGTTGTCCGCCCGGTTGCGATCCATCGATTAACAAGGGTGCAAGATTGGCTCTGGCGCTATACACGGCCGCAGTGAGTCCCGCCGGGCCGGAACCAAGGATCAACACATCATGTACCATCGTCGGACTCCTTTTACCAAGTGATGTTTACGAATAAGATAAGCGTGTTATGTGAAGAATCAAGTGCGGTCCCGCTGATGACCGTGCTGGCGGGCTTCATTTTGATAGCTTCTATACAATGATTTCACTGCAAGGCGCAACCGTGCACGCGGCCACGTTCCATCCAGGATCGTATCGGCATAATGAAGCTTTTGGCGGAGTGGCATTTGTTGGTGGATGCGGCGTAGCGCGGCCGTCTTAGTGAGCCCATCCCGTCGACAGACGCGGGAAATTTGTGTGGACCGGTCTGCTTTGACCACGATGACATGATCCATTCTGCGATGTGCTCCGGCTTCAATGAGTAAGGCTGCTTCGTAAATAATGACGGCCTGGGGATGGGCTTTCCCGATGGCTCTTGTCCGTGCCGCCTGCTCGCGAGCCACGCGAGGATGAATAATCTTTTGGAGGATGTTTAATTGTGAGGGGTGGTGAAACACGACCTGGGCCAGGGCTTGGCGATTCAGTGTCTGATTTGCATGAAGCACTCCAGGACCAAATTGTCGTTTAATGTCTTTCCAGGCAGGTTTTCCAGGTTTGACGACATCCCGGGCCAGCTGGTCGGCATCAATGATGGTCGCTCCGCACGCTTGAAAGATGCCTGCAATAGTCGATTTTCCAGCCCCTAAACCACCGGTTAGCCCCACAATCACCATGAGACGAACGATAGCATAGAGGAGGAGGGGCAACAATCGAGTGAAATACCTTTTGCCCAGGCTTGACCCTGCGGAATATCATCAGGTATGTGAGTAGGAGATCCGATGAATAGCCCGCTTTTTGTCAATGTGAATTTTCGATAGACTCGAACCCATGAGCCTCATTCAAATTTTCAGGCCAATGCTATGGTGTTTTCTCTGTGTGACCGTGGCGTGTTTTCTCCGATTTTCAGATGTCGCGATTGCGAATGCTCCCGGTGAGGTGACGCCGAAACCCTCTGACACGAACGTGTGGCAGGTTGCGTCAGATGGGTCCGGGCAATTTACCCTCATTCAGGAAGCCATCGATCAGGCGACATCGGGTGACACGATTTTGATTAAAGCCGGGACCTATCCCGAAGATGTGACGGTGCACAGTAAAAATGGCTTGATGATCATTGGAGATGGGATGGATCAGGTCTTCATTACGGGAGAAAAACGAGTGGGCTCGTTACATATTGGGAAATGGCCGTATGGGGCGACCAACGTGACGATTCAAGGATTGACGGTTCTTCAGCATGGTGGATTGGGTGTGGGAATTTTTAACGGAAGCGGGGTTCATCTGAAGCAGATTCATGTGAAGGGGATGGTCTTTAGCCAACAAGTACAAAATGTTCACATTGAAGACTGTATCATTGGGGAGAGTGAAACGACCGGAGTGGCTTTTGCCGATTCTACCGGGACGCTTGTTGGAAATCGGATTCACCACAACGATCATGGTATCGCCTTGGGAGGGAAATCTGAGGCGACGCTTCGACACAATGTGATTTCTCACAATCTCTTTGAGGCGGTCCTCATGACCGATCAAGCCAAGGCGACGGTGATTCAAAATACGTTGGTGCGTAATGGGGGAGGCATCGCCTTTCATGATAAGACCGAGGCGGCTGTTCGAGGGAATATTATTGGCTATAGCACCGTGGGCTTGCTATTTTCCCCGGAAAGCCAAACGACCTTGGCGTTCAATGCGCTCTCCGACAATCAAGGCGATTATATCTTGCAAGGAACCCCCCAAGTTTCGAGTCCTCAACGTGCGGGAAAAACAGATGTGACCTCGGCACCCGGTTTTGTGAATCCTCAAGAGGACGACTTTCAATTGCGCCAAGATTCTTCGTTGCTTCATCTCGGAGAATTTTCGTATTTAGGCGCACTCCCGCCAATTTCGCTTCGACAGTAATTTCTTCCCGGTCTACAACCAAGCCGGATTTCAACGCGGTTGTGGGAATTTTTCGACTGTCAACAATCGGAGATCGTTCTTGGGTTTAGGAGGAGGGCTTTGGGCGCAGGATCAAACGGGCATGTTCCGCGTCTAATGTCACCAGGAAATGCTTGAGAAAAGACATGCCCAGCAACCCTTCGATCTGTTCGGGGATATCAGGGAGGTCGTGGATCGCGACGGCGACGTTTTCGGCCTGGGCCGTTCCCACTTGGAGCATTGACAGATAGTTCATATTGACTTGAACGGATCCGCCTGCGGTGTTCACGGTGAGCAATTCATTGTCAGTGGTGCCAAGAATGCCAAGGTCAATGGCGATAGTGGTGGATAACACCGTCATTGAGGCTCCCGTATCCACGATAAGATGGGCAGTTCGTTCATTATTCAGATGGGCTTGCACTACATAGGACCCTCCAATCTTTTGGAGGGGGATCGTGATATCGCTTTCTTGAATAGAATCCTTCCGGGCTTCCTGTGGAGTTGAGGAATCCGGAGGAGACCCATCAGGGTATGGGGTGTGGAGGCGTTCAGTCCTCGTTCTGGGCTGATGGCCATCTCCGGTTAGAGGGGGGGGCGGCACAACCGACGATTCCAATTGAGAGCAATTTTCTAACTGCGCAGGATTATCGGTTAATATCGTGGTTCCGGATTGATCCTGGCAGCGATACATCGCTGTCATTCCCGGTGAAGTCCAGAACACTATTAGGGTTACCATGAATAATACAAACCGCATTGGTGTCATAGGAAAGGTTCTATTCCCGAGCATGTTCACTGTACGGGTCAAGAAAATAGTACCAGGCTGGAGTGTGAAAGAGCTATGCTGAAGATTAGCTACTGGTTTCGGGTGTGAGGGGAATTGTGGCTTGAATCTGATTTCCGGTCTCCCAAACCAGCGTTGAGAGGACTATCGTTTCCGGTTCAATCTTGTTGACTTGAACCTTGCCTTCCAACATTTCCCCTTGTTTCACAATGTAAATCGCCTGCCCATTCGTGAGAAAGGCCTGACTTTCTCCCCCCTTCGTGAGATACCCCAGAAAACGAAATTGATTGAGCTGTTGCCGAGCTCGCTGTGCGGCCAGGTCTCCGGGAGAGGGGCCCGGCGGCGGGGCAATGGAAGGGGCCATGCTTGGGCGTGGCGGTTGGGGGTTCTGGATTTTCTGCTTGGTGACGACCGCCTTTTGCAATTCCGGCGGGGAAAAAATGTTGCGAGGTTGGGAGAACGTCACCTGTTGTCTGGAATTGGGGAATGATGGCTCTAATGACAGGTCTTTTACCGACGGGAGGGATGGGTGCCCCTCGGTGAGTGCTGATGAAAGGTCATGAGAACTGGATCCCGATAAATCCGACATCTGGTAGACCGTGAGGCCACCCCAGGCCAGGAATAATCCGGCTAACATCATGCCTTTTTGTTGAGTGGTCATCAGGCTCTTGTTTTATTAAGAATTTTGGGGAATTCTTTGAGATAGGTTGATATGGTAATTCGAAAGAGCACGCCATTATGTTTTTTCGCGCTTTCTACCGATAATTTTTCGATAAACAGATACGGCCATTGTTTTTCCAGTTCGTAAATAAATTTTCTGATGGCTTCATAGTTACCTTGAGCCTCAAACGCAAAGGTGCCCTTGGCGGCCAATTTATGGGTCAATGGTTTAAAGTCATAGCCCATGCCCGGGATGGTGACATGGTTTCGTTTGGCTAAATCGGCGATGTCTAAACTGAGATCCATAAACTCTCGATAATCCGAAAGGGCTTTCCAGGTTGTAGAAATAATCTCCTGCGTGTGTTTGGCGGCTTGGGTCTGGGCTTTAGTTTGTTGGGCCGCTTGAAAGTTGGATTCTACATCGGCAAACCGTTCTTGAGCAGGATAAAACATCAGACCGAACATTCCGATGGAGGAAAGCGCTGCCAACATGGCCACAATCAACAGGGGCAAGAGATGCCGTGAAATTAGAAGCGTGGACTTCGATTGCTTAATGGACTGTAAGGGGTACATGGTTCGTTAGGATTTCACTGGTTTTGAAAGTTGAAAAGGCGGATCATAGGAAACCTTCATAGTGAAAACGATAAACGAGGGCCTCGAGCTATCGTTATTTTTCTTTTTAGCATGTTGGGTTAATATGACATCATGAAAGGCGCGATGCTTTTCGAGTTGATGGATCAATTGGTTTAAATCCTGGAGTGAGGGAGTCGAACCATTGAGCAACACCGTATTGGTTTTTTCATCCAACGACACTGTACTCATCGTCAGCCTTCCTGGAACGGCAGCCTCTAAATCGGTGAGCAATTGTGTCCAGGAAAACCCCACCCGCTCTCGCACTTGGTTGATAAAGGAAATGTTCCCTGGAATCTTTTGGATGGCTTGGTCGGAGAGATCCATCCCTGTTGCCTGAGCCTGAGCGACGATGTCGGTGGTTTCGGTGATGGTGGTCAACATTTGAGTTTCAAGGTCGTCAATCTTTTCATGTAGGGTGGTGCCCACCCAAAAAAAAGAAAAAGCCAGGGAAAGACACCCGGCCGTGATGAGTTTCAGTCCAAACTGGATTAACCGCAGGTGTTTGATACCCGGTGTGGACAGCTGAATGCGGACACGTGGAACCATCATGCCACCATTAGGCTGGCATAGCCGGGTAGGGCGGACCAGATATTGGAATCGTGCATCACAGAGCTTTCTCGCTTATTGAATTGAGAAACCGAAGAGAGCAGAGTGACTTGAATATCTGAAATGCTCAACCCGCTGACCTTGGCCGTTTGTTGAAGATGCTCGGGTGCAGGAAGAAGGCTCTGCCCATATTCCAGATCGCTGACCACAAAGAGATTGGCGAGGGACGGCAAAGAGCCATCTTGTAAATATGTTTCTAAGTAATATTGCAGTGTGGCTAGGATTTCCTTCTCGACTTTGATTACCGTATAGAAAGGGTAAGGGTGTGTGGAGTAATCTTCGTTGCCAGGGACCTCCTCATGATAGAGAGTTGGAAGGTCTATCCGGACTTTGGGTGCCGGATGTTCGTCATTGGCCGAACCGGATGGTGAGGCATCCTTCCGCCCTAAGCTCGAATTCGGTCGAATCGTAATGGCTTTTGTCCGGACAAAGCTTGGACATCCTTCATTAAAGGCAAAAAAAGTAAAGCCCCAGTGACTGATAAAAATGAACATGGCTTCAGGAGATGTGTTGCTCGTGCGTCGGTCTTCAACTTCTAAAATTTCTTTGATCGTGGGTTGATACAGGTCAAAAATGTCCAAACCGGAAATACCCACCGAAATCGGTATAAGTTTGAGTTCGAGGCACGCGCGTTCATATTGCTCGACGATTTCATTTCGAATCGCGGTCCCTAGGACTCGAACTTTTTCGGGATTGCCGGACTTTGTTGATGCGTCGGCAAGGGATGTCGGCACGTACACCTCATAATCCAACCGTGATTGGACCGTATCCAACTTTAAGTCCTGTTGAAACCGCCAATTTAAAAGTGCGAGTTGCTCGCTTTTTTTTCCAGGAAACGTGGAGAATTCGAACAGGCTTGTCCGTGCACAAAGATCGGGAAGGCTCAAGGCAATGGACACGGGTTTTTGGAGGGACGCTACTGCAAGGCCTAAGTGTTGTTTAAACACTTCCATATTTTCTATGTTGAGTTTGGCAGAGGAGAGACGAAGTGTGCCTGGTGGAAGTGCCACTTTTTTCACGTCCCTCAGGGTCGTCGTTCGCCATGAGTGTTTGACTTCGGTGATAAAAAGGGCATCTTCTGAAATGGAAAGAGCCATCGTCGGGTGCTGGAGAGGAGCGATTTTCATAATATTTCTTCGATAGGAGTCACACGATTGATTTCTTTCAGGGTGCTTTCTCCTCGAAAGACTTTTTCCAATGCGGCCTGGCGTAGGGAGGTCATGCCTTGTGCCATGGCCAATACACGTATTTCAGAGGATGTTTTCCCGGCTAAAACCATTTCTTTAATGGAATCGGTCATGTCTAAAAATTCTGTAATGGCTTTTCGGCCTCGGAATCCCAACCCATGGCATTCGTTACATCCTTTGCCTTCGAAAAATGTTTGATGTTTCACGGCCTGATAATCAATGCCGGACTCCCGGCATTGCTCAGGATTGATTTCTACCGGGACCCGGCAATCCGGGCAAATGGATCGCACTAACCGTTGCGCCAAAATGCAACTCAAAGAAGCCACGAAGTTGTAGGATTCAATGCCCATGTTGACAAACCGGCTAATCACATCAAAGGCATTATTGGCATGCACGGTCGTAAAGACTAAATGGCCCGTTAAGGCGGATTGAATGGCAATTTGGGCGGTTTCGAGGTCTCGAATTTCTCCCACCATAATTTTGTCAGGGTCATGACGTAAAATGGACCGAAGCCCGCGGGCGAATGTGAGTCCTTTTTTCTCGTTGACGGGGATCTGGACGATTCCTTTCAATTGGTATTCGACCGGGTCTTCAATCGTGATAATTTTATCCTCATCGGAATGGACCTCATTTAAGGCGGCATAGAGCGTGGTGGTCTTTCCGCTTCCAGTGGGTCCTGTGACCAGGACCATGCCATAGGGCCGCGTGATCGCTCGTCGAAAACGCAGAAGGTCCTCCCCGGTATATCCCAAGGCTTCAAGGCGAAGACCCTGAACTCCCGCTGATACATATTGCTTGTCCAGAATTCTGATGACGACCGATTCCCCATGCACACTGGGAAGAATGGACACCCGGAAATCGATAGTGCGGTGATTGAGTAGCAATTTGAACCGGCCATCTTGGGGGGTCCGTCGTTCTGCGATATCCAATTCAGACATGATTTTGAGTCGGGAGATGAGGGAAGGATGAATCCCCGTATCAAAGGGTTCCATCGCCAAATACAATACGCCGTCGATGCGAAATTTGACCTCCACCGTCCGATCGGTCGGTTCAATATGAATGTCGCTCGCGTGCTTTTGTAACGCTGTTAAAATGATGGTGTTGACGAGTTTGACGACGGGACTCAAATCTTGGGTAATACGCTCGACCGAAAGGACCTCCTCACCTTTTTCATCTTCTTTAATCAGAACGGGATTCAATTCCGCTTTAATGCGTGTCAGAACCTGACTGTTGCCCTCGCTGTTACTTAATGCTTCAAGAATGGCTGATTTGGATGAGACGACGAGTCGTAACTCGTGTCCTAACTGATGCTCTAACTCATCCATCATGCGAAGGTCTTGGGGTTTCGCGATGGCAATAGTCAGGACGTCGTCCTCCTGTTCCATCGGAACAAATTCATACCGATGCATAAGTTCGACGGGAATAGATTCCATGAGGAGGGAGGGGATCCGGAAATCTTCCAGGCTATTCCACGATAAACCATATTGATCGGCTAAGATTTGCCCCACCACGTCCTCCGTCAACGTGCCGCGTTCTAATAAAATGGACGCAATCGATTGCTTAGAGGTTTTGGCTGTTTCCAAGAGGGTCTCTTTTTCTCGTTCTTGGATCAGACCTTTTTTCACTAAGATCTCTTCGAAGGGCATGCGTTTGACGGGTGTAGTCATGATTTATCGCTCAGATTTATTCGCTAGACGGCTCCAGCCATTTGGAAAATTGGAAGATATAAGGCAATCACGACTCCTCCTAAAATGAGTCCAATGAGAATGATAAAAATGGGTTCGATCCAGGTCATCATACGGGATAATTGAAAATCCAACTCACCTTCATGAAACTCTGCTACCTCAAAGAGCATGGTTTCTAACGCACCAGTGGTTTCACCAACCTCGATCATTTCAAGCGTCAAGTTCGGTAGAAATTTTTCATTTTTCAGGGCCACAGAAAGACTGGTCCCTTCTCGAACTTGAGTAATGACCCCGTCTAAGGCTTTGGCAAAGACTTTATTGGGCATAGATTGCGCGGTGACTTCAAGGGCGGATAATAATGGAATGCCGCCGCCCAAAATTGTGGAAAGGGTCCTCGCCAGACGAATGACTTGATTTTTTAAAAATAGCGGTCCTAAGACCGGGGCATTGAGGAGGAGCCAGTGAATACGCCATTGGCCCTGAGGAGTTGTTCGCCACCAATACCCCCAGGCCCCGATTAATCCGAATACGATAAATACCACAATGAACCATTGGCTGGCTGAATTGGTGATATTCAGCAATACCTGGGTTGCCCAAGGTAATTCCACACGGCTTTCTTGATACACTTCGGCAAAAGATGGAAGCACAAAAAATAACAGCCCGACCGTGACGAGGAGTCCAAAGCCTAAAAGAAACAAGGGATAGATTGTGGCTTTGATCACTTTTTCTCGAATCCCAATAAGCATTTTTAAATAGTCGATATATCGCCTGAGTACTTCCGGCAAGTTTCCAGCTTGTTCTCCGGCTCTGAGAGAGGCTTGATACAATTCAGGGAAATAGATTGGATGCATAGCCATCGCTTCGGAAATAGCAGAACCGCCACGAATGCTTTCACGAACAGCCTGCAGGGCTTGTTGAAAGCCGCCTTGTGCGAGACGGTCTGTCAGGAGATCAAAACATCGCAACATGGGTAATCCCGCTTTGACCAAGGCCAAGAATTCCTGATTAAACACCAGAAAGTCTCTTGGAGGTAACGGGCGCTGGCGAGATGCGAAGGTGAGACGAGGGTGCGTTCCTGATCCACTGAGATCCAAAATCAGCAGGCCTTGGGCTTCTAATTTGGAGCGTATGGCGCGTGGCGTTTCTCCTTCAACATCTGTTTCAACAATAGTTCCGTCCGATCGAGCGGCCCTGTAATGAAAGGTCGGCACTAGGGTGACTCGGGCAAATCTGATTGAGGACGAGCGATAGAAAGAATATGTGTGGGTTCAGTGTCACGACCTTCAAGATTTTCCAGGTCTGGAAGAAGCATGTCCTGTACTGGGCCATCCAGATTGTCTGGGTTGGCTTCGGGAGTGAAGGGCTGTATTGAGGCCCGGACCTGATCAGGTGGGACTTCAACTGGTTCTGTCGGTCCAGTCACTTTCAAGTGAAGCCCTGTCATGATGAGATCGGATGACAGGTGATTCCATTCTCTCAAATGTTCTACGGAAACCTGATAGGTTCGGGATAATTTCCATAACGTATCTCCCTCCTGTATGACAATGCGTCCCTTCGCATCAGGAGTGAGGTTCTTGGGTCTTTCCACCTTTGGAGGATTCTTGGATAATTTCGTCTGTTGGGGTTTCACCTTATTCGTTGTGATGCGCAGTTCCTGTTTAATGAGCGTCATGTCTGAGGCGAGCGATTTCATGCTACTCATGATTTGTTGAAAGGAAGTCCGCAAGGACTGAAGGTCAGATACTAATCGAGAGGTATCAGGCAGGCTTGAGAGCTGGCCTTCCAATTCCATATTGTGTTTTCGCAATTGATCGCGTTCGGCTTGTGAAGAGATGAGTTGGCTTCGGATATTCTGCAATTCCTGGCCTTGGACTTGTTCGCGCCCATGAACGGAATGTGATTGTTCCCGTAATGATTGTAATTCTCCCATTTGCTTCCCCACCAGGATTTTGAGGCTGGACACTTCGCTCCGTAGATTCTCCGATTCGGAGCGGGCCTCCCGGAGGAGGACCCCTTGTTGTGGGGGCGGCGAGTACGCTTCAATGGGCCTGTCCGCTATCATGTCTTTTGTCGGTTTGTGGACACAGGCGCCTAATGCCAAGACTAACATTCCACTCAGAATCATGTGTTGAAAATAAAGACGTTTCATAAATAACCTACCAATCTTTGTAAGAAGTCCCGTCGACAGCGACGTCCTCGCTCCCACTTTTAATATCATAGACACCGGCAGAAGAGTCATCCCCATCCTCCTGCTCTTCATAAATTTCCGTCCACGTTGTGGAAGATTTGGTGAATGGATCGACGGGAATAGACCGAAGGTATTTGGCTTCCACCAAGGATTCCAAGCTATCGGGATAATCCCCGCGATCGGCATAGTATTGATCCAGAACAGAGCGCATTGTAAAAAGATTTTGCTTGAGAGCCGTTTCTCTAGCCTTTATTGCCGATTGTTGGAAATTGGGGATAGCCAACGTCACCAAAATTCCGACGATGGCCACGACAATCATAAGTTCGAGTAAAGTGTAGCCTTTTTTGCCCATTAGTACAAAAATGTTCATTACCATTCACGATAGGGGGTCCCATTCACTGCAATTCGATCACTGGTGGTGTAAATGTCAAAAACATCTTCCCCGCACCACCGTGATTCATCAGGTTCATCTTGATAGCATCGAATTCCCCATTTTGTGGAATCCGTCATGGGATCGGTTGGAATTTTTCGTAAATAGCGACGGATCGCCGACTGTTCTCCGACTTGGGCCTCTCCCCCCGTTAATTCAATTTTCAAGAGAGTCTCAAGCGTTTTTGGATACCCGGTGATCCCTGTGGATTCTTTGCACGTCAGTTGATTTTTGACGCATAACGGACCTAACAGAGTGCCGCCGTCTCTGGCCCAATCCCGACGAAACGTATCAATGGCCACCCGAACGGTTCGCAACGTTTGGCGCAGTTCGAGTTCTTGCGAACGTTTAGCGCTGACTTTCGTGAAGGGAAGGGCCACTGATGCCAAAATAAACATAATCACCAAGGTCACTAAGAGTTCAATTAATGTCACGCCACGCATGGTAGCGGGTTTATTCCACCTGGACTCTCCCATGTTCCACCATTACCGGCACGGGTTGAGATTGCGCTTCTAACACCGTCGGGTTTTGAATGTGAAAATTCGTTGCTCCGGGTCCCGTGGCTTCAAAAACCAGAGAGGCGAGTGAGCCGCTTCCGTGTACCGGTTTCCCTGGTTGTCCCATTTGAATCACGAGTTGGCCGGCATTCGGCACAGCCGAGACGATCAGACTTGGAGGCACCTGTTGTCCCGCCCAAAATGACCCCTCAATGGCTTGTTTGAAGGTTACCACAGCTGGATCATAGGTGAGGGTTAAGGAAGCTTGTTCCGCAGAGGATAAGTTTTGCCCCTGGAGAGTTAGAGAAATTTTTTCGCCAATTTTGATCGAGGCCGAAGCGGGGATGACTTGTAAAAGAGGGACGCCTAACTGGGCCGGGTCGGTCTTTGGTTGATCGGGTTCCCCGGGTTCCTGGGTAGGGATTGTGCTGTCGGGAAATGCCTCAATGGGGGAAGAGGGTTCGGGCTCTGCCGGACTTGAAACATTTCCTTCTTCATCATTGTAGAGAGATGTCGCTACTGGTGTACCGTGCGTAAAGAGCGGTTTCGTACTGTATTCGTTCGCCGTGCCCGACCAGAGTGTGTGCTTTGCTAATTGCGGTGGAACCAAGTTTCGAACGATGCGTGGAGTGATCACCACAATCACCTCCGTCGTGATCTTTTCGGTGCTCTGGTTACTCAGGAGGTCTCCAATTCCTGGAATGTCGTCAATACCAGGAACGGCCTCTCGATTTTTCCGGTCTTCTTCCTGGATGAGACCGGCAAGAACGACCGTTTCGCCATCGCGCATGCTGAGGGCTGTATCAGCGGTTCTGGTTCCAAACCGGAATTGGGAAATTTCAGGGTCAGCCTGTAGGACGACGCGGTCGCCCAGCCTTGTGACCTCAATTTGAAGTCGTAGCGTTATCGAATTGTTTAAGTGAATCGTGGGCTCGACGGTCAGTTTGATCCCGGTGTCTTTAAACTCAATTGATGTCACGGTTGATGTCGTCGAGAGCGCTCCCGTGGTGGCTTGTCCTGGTAACACATTCGTGGTCGACAACAGAATGGGTTGCTTGTCACCAATATTGATGGAGGCTTTTTGATTATTCAACACGCGGAGCTTAGGATTGGCGAGGGTTTTGGCATCTGATTCCTGTTTGAAAAAGTCCATCAAGATACTGCTTGGAAAAGTAAATAAATAAGAGCTCTGTCCGAGGCTGGTCAAGTTGCGAAATGAAAACGTTTGTGCGGCTGTTGAAAATGTTTTTGATGCAATGGATCCATCACTATTCACTCCATCAGGGAAAACTCCAAATCCGGCTTGTTTCGCGAAATTCAATCCAATTGCCTTGGTTTTGGTGCGATTGACTTCTAAAACCTCCAGATCCAACACCACCTCAGCATCTTGACGGTCATTCGCCAGGATGATGTTTTCAGCCAAGGAAATTTTCATGGGATGGTCGCGGATCACGACCGTATTAAGTGGTTCATTCACGTAGATCCGCTTCGTTTCTAAAATGGTGCGTAGGAGGTTGGCCATATCCTTCGCCTTGGCATTTGATAAATAAAATGTGCGAATTTGCAGGTCTTCATATTGTTCGCGTTTTTGCTTCGTGTCTGGAATGATCAGCAGGCGATCAGGGCCCGCTCGCTTGGCAAATAATTGATTGGTCGTCAAGATCAGATTGAGCGCTTCCTCAAACGGGGTATCTTTGGTGAAAATCGTGACCAAGTCATCGCGCACATCTTTATCGAATAATATATCGATATTTGCCGTTCTGGCTAAAATTTCAAACACCTGTTTCAGCCGGGTATTTTGAAATCGGAGGGTGACCGGTTCTGCAGGGCCGCCTATGTTGTCAATCTTTTGTTGTGCTTGGACAACCCGGGTGATGCCTTCAACGGCCTCGTTCAGCGCAGGGTCTAACTCAACAGCGGTTTCATAGAGAGTGAGTGCTTCATCATAGCGACCCAAATTTTCAAGGTGCTTGGCGTCAAGGAGGGTTTGTCTGGCTGTTTTTAATCGCCAGGCGTCATTGAGGGCCTGGTGATGCTCTGGCTTTTCCGGATCCAAGCCCAGAGCAATTTGAAATTCTTGAAGCGCTTCAGCCACGTGACGCTTTTTAAGCCATTCACGCCCTTGGGCATAATGCTGTTCGGCCGAACGGATTTTGGCATGCCGCAGTTTCTTGTCGAGTTCTTTATTGAATGGGTCCTTTTTGGCGGCATCTCGATAGACGGCTACGGCACCATCCCAATCGCCATTTTTCTCAAGCTCTTCGCCTAGTTGCAGCTCTTGCATGGTGCAGGCCACCAGGAGGGTGAGAATAAGAATAATTCCGCTACAATAAAATGTACGCATAATAATGAGTTGATGTCCTTCTTTTGGTCACTAGGCGGGGGGAGTCGAAAAACGCAGAATCCCTATAAGCCTAGCACATTTAATGAATTTGGGCTAGAGATCGACGCTAGTTACTTTCATCTATCGGATCCTGAGCATCCAATATTAAGGTGGCCATTCATCCGAAAAAGAAAAGGTCACAGCGTGATGTTGTCCTGTTCTTTTGGTTAGACAGAGCATGGACATCCTCTGGTGGGCGCTAAGAATGTCACTCGGGAGGAGGGAGATCCTGAGAAACGGGTTCTGATAGCTCTGGGGAAGGGGGATCCGGTGTAGGTCCAGCCCCGTCAGGTGATGTGCAGTTTTGTTGAATAAGCGGATTGAGAGCATTGGGTTGGCATTCGGTGCCTGCTCCGGTGGATTCAAATCGAATGGTCTGGTACGTTTTGGCATTTTTGAAATTAACCAGGTCATAGGGGACATCCGCACTGGTACTCCGAACGCCATGAAGCTCTTCCCCCACCTTTATTAAATCGAAATCCTTGCCGGTAATGGGATCCTTGTAGACAGCCTGTAGGTAGCGTTTGGGATTTTTCTCGGTGAGTTCCTTGAGTGTTCTTGGCCAACGGTTGGGCCTCGTCGCTTTTTGGACTTCATAATCGGCGACATACCGTTCAATCGATTCCTTAATCCGTGTCCCACGAAAGAGGAGTTCAGCTTCTCGATCCCGTTTTAGGATGACCGACCATTGCTGAGTGACACCCAGGAGTGAAATGCTCATAACCACCACGAGGATCATCACAAACAGGTAGGTGACGCCGGCTTGGCTGGCTAGAGATGCCTGCAGCGCTTTTCGGGTCGATAACGGAGAAATGCTCATGGCTGTGCGCCCTAAAGGCAAAAGACCAAGATGTATGCCGAATATTTTTTCATTCATATTGTGAAAGAGGGTTCGCTCCCTTCTAGTATATCGTCTATCTCTATGGTTAGCTTAATTCGCTCTTCCTGTATCAAGGGTGAACACTTCCTGAAATCAGTGAGTCATTGGATGATGTCATCACGACGAACGTTGGCGACGCAAGGAAGTGTGGTTCGTAAAGAAAGCCCATGTCACAACAAAGGAGGTGGCTCCGAGGGTATCGGCCAAAATATCCCACATGTCGGCTTGTCGATGAGGAACAAACCATTGGTGGATTTCGTCGGATACGGCAAAGGCAACGGCGCTGATGATAGCCAAGCCGATACTTCTGCTTGTTCCATGAGTTGGGTGAAAAGCCCGGAACAGCAAAATGCCGAGTAAGCCAAATTCTATTCCATGCATCAGTTTATCACTGAAATCAAATACAAAAGTGGGAAGATGGCGACTTGGATAGGATTGAGATGAGAGGTAGGCAATGAATGCGCAATAGAGGAAAACAGGAACCCAATAGCGAATGAAATGCCACATTTTTGATGAGCGAACCGGTTGAGGAGTCATCGAGTTACTTTCGGAGCGCTCGGGCGAAAATTAACGTCCACGTGCCTATGAAGGTTTGAGGAAATACATTATCTTCTGAACGGAGACGACAGGTAAGATCATTCCCTCGTGGTGACCGTCATGAGAAAACCCGTATATAAGTGATTCATCAGAAATCAGTGTGCCTATACAGACCACCACCAATTCAATGTGTTCATGGGTTTTTTGCCGAGCCAGAAGGTCCATTCGTAAGTCGTGTGCTGGAATAGCGACAAGATAATCAGGGAGATCGACCGGCTTAAATCGAATGATTCCCCAAGATGTTTTCGTGAGGTTCGGACCTAAGGCGATAGAAAAACCTTTATAGTCGGGTAAATATTGCCGAAGGAATCCAGCCCACAGAAAGGCAACGGGTCGGTGAAGGATGCCATGTTTATCAGCCCGGGCTGTATCCCGTTGCCGATTAAATTGGAATAGACGCTCACTTTGTTCCGTGATATCAGTGCCCTGGAGTTGTATCCAATCCGGTGGGGTACCTTCTAATCTTTTGAGGAATCGTTCAATTTCTTGGGGCAAGATGAGAGGTTGAATGTCGGCAGGAATACGGCTGTGAATTGACTCTCCACCAAGGTCAAGAAGTGGTTGAATACCCACGCTGGAGCCCGTTTGGCCGTAGGCCGTTGAGATCCCTTGGAGAGACCATATGCATAACAGTGCGAAGAGAAGGTTATTGGGATAAAAATTGCGTGTTGTCATGAACAAAATGACACGTTGAAGCAAGTATGATTACATTGGGAGTTAGATGAAAGTGGCGGGGCATTCACCTTTGAATGGGCTCACAAAGTTAGAACGCCAGGGACCCATCAAGGGCGGAGCAAGCCAGCTACCATTACCCTCTACACTGGCCAACATTCCTCTCGCCAAGCCATATCCCAAAACATCCATTCATATCGTGAACTGATTAAAAAGGCTTCTTCCATTCTGGCCTTTTCGGCTTTCCCCGCAGATTTGGCGCATCGGTTCACGACACCCCGCATCCATTTGGCTACATTGGCGAATTCGGGTGATCCATATAATTCCAGCCATTCACAGTATGGATGCGAAAGCTTGGGAGGACCTTTGTGAAGAAGATATTGCCCTACTTCGCAGTAGACCCAGGCACAAGGTAGCGCAACAACCGTGATTTCTCCAAGAGTTCCGGTTTGAACGACGCTTCGCATATGGCGACAATACGCATAATTCGTGGGTGAGAGGGGTGTCGAGCGCATGTCTTGGGCGGTCAATTTCCATTGTGTGCCGTAAGATTCGTGAAGGCTGCGCTCGACCACAATTGTTTCTTCAATTAATTGAGCAAAGCGAATGGTGGTTTCGGCATCTTCCGCCTTTTCTGCTCCTGCAGCAAAGACTTTAGCCAGTTCTTCTAAATAGCGGGCATCTTGCAAAATGTAGTAGCGAAATTTTTCCAGGGGAAGGGTGCCCTTTCCTAAGGCCACGACAAAGGGGTGATGAAGTTGAGCCTTCCAGATGGGAGCGGCTAAGTGGCGCAAATGTTCAGAAAAGTTCATTTGCATCTTTCTCTAAAAATGAAAGTATCAGCGGGTTGACCACTTGAGGTTGTTCCCATTGGGGCAAATGACCGCTTTCAGGGATAATGTGCCATTCTGCTCGAGGTAAAAGCGTGTGTACTTGTTTTCCAATTTCTAAGGGAAAGATACGATCCTGGTCGCCCCATAACAATAAAATTGGATGAGGAATCGTGCCGAGTCGTTGGCCGTAGTGATCGTCCCAGGTGTCCATATGGTCCAAGAGGGAATAGAGTGGAGTGAGTAATCCCCCGCGTCGGCGATTCTGAAAGGATCGCTCGATGACCGTAGAGGAAATGAGTTCGGGTTTGTAGACAATTTCTTTGAGTAAGCGTTTTATAGTCCCTCGCCCGGCTATGCGATTTCCTAGCGTGGCTATCCAAAGGGGAGGGCGATGATCAAGGAACCGTCGGTATTGCGGTGAAGCCACGCTGGTTTCAATTTGAGCCGGAAACCCGGAAATGAGCACTAATCGATCAACGCGGTCCGGGTGATCGAGGGCCATGGCCATCGCTAGTCCGGCCCCCATAGAATTTCCAATAAGAGTGGCCTGATGAATCGCCAGGCTATCCATAAATGCCAGAAAGAAATTCACCAAATGCTCAGGGCTATATGGAGCTTCTGGTTTGTCCGAGAGCCCCGAGCCGAGAAGGTCTGGAATGATGACGCGATGGGCCTGAGCCAACGGGAGGTATTGATATTCCCATTGCCACATTGATCCACCAAAACCATGGATGAGAATGACTGGCTTTCCATGGCCGACATCAAGGTAGGCGATACGGTGATCATTGACCTGTCTCGTCTGAAATGGAACCCGTTGGATGAGTTCAACCGAAGGAGGAAGTGTCACGGAAGAGGAACATCCCAGGGAGGTGAAAGCCCACATGAGGCAAGAGAGGGAGGCTTGAACCCACAAACACGAACGATCCCTCATTATTCCAAATGAATCAGGGTTTCGTCCGGATTCACCTCATCTCCTTCTTTGATGTATATCGTGACGACTTTACCCTTAATAGGAGCTTGGACCCGATTTTCCATTTTCATGGCTTCCACGACGAGCAAGGGGTCTCCAGCTTTCACGTCATCGCCTTGCGCGACCATGAGCTTGACCACACGACCCGGCATCGGCGTGGTCACGTCACCAGGGTGAGATGGCTTGGGGCGACCGTCTACCTTTTTCGATGAGGGCGTGGAGGGGGCATCTGGAGCCCCGGCTAATACTTCTTGTATCGGTTCCAGGTAGACCTCTTCGAGTTTATCGTTCACCTTGATGTAATACGGTTTCGTCCCATCAATCGTTTGCCCAGATCCGGATACACGGATATGGTACGACTCTCCATGAACCGTGACCTTGAATTCAACCGGGGCCAAATGCAAGTCATGTCCTGCCGCCGGGCCGCTTTCTGACTGGGTCTGCAGAGGTTCGGGTTTCAGTTCTCCCCGCTCTCGTTCATCAAAAAATTGTAACGCAACGGAGGGAAGTAGGGCATACGATACGATATCTTCTTCTGCGGCATCTCTTCCGATTAATTCTTGCTGTGCGTCTTCCAGCTCCGGGTCGAGATTATCGGCGGGGCGTCCCAAGACCGGTTTGTCGCCTTCTAAGGATTTTTGACGAATTTTGGAATTGAGACTCCCTGGCGGTTTTCCATACAAGCCTTGAAAGTAATTTTTCGTTTCGTTGGTAATGACCTTATAGCGTTCACCCGTCAAAATATTTAAGGTGGCCTGGGTCCCGACAATTTGACTCGTGGGGGTCACGAGGGGAGGATAGCCCATATCCTTTCGAACGCGTGGAATTTCTTCCAGCACTTCTCTGATTTTTCCTAGGGCATTTTGTTCGGCTAACTGGGCGGCCAAATTTGACAGCATGCCGCCCGGTACTTGAGAAAGAAGGATATCGGTATCGACGCCGGCAAAGTCACTTTCAAATTGCCGATAGCGTTTTCGTGACTTTCGAAGTTTATCTGCGGCTGGCGCGAGTTGCTGAAGATCGAGCTTCGTATCGTAGGGCGTATTCCGAAGTGCCGCAATAAAAGATTCCGTTGGCGGATGAGACGTGCCACCCGATAGAGGGGACAAAGCCGTATCCAAGATATCCAGTCCCCCCATAATCGCCATGAGGGCCGACATCGAAGCCATCCCTGAGGTGTAGTGCGTATGAAGATGAATGGGAGTGCGCACGGTCGCTTTCAAGCGACTAATTAATTCGTAGGCTTCAAATGGAGGGAGTAATCCTGCCATGTCTTTAATGCAAATGGTATCGGCGCCGAGGTCTTCGAGTTGCTTCGCTTGCTCAACAAAATGATTCAGACTGTGAACCGGACTTACTGTATAACAGATCGTGGCTTCCACATGCTTTCCGCAGGCTTTCACCACTTCCATGGCTGGTTTCATGTTCCGAATATCATTGAGGGCATCAAAAATTCGAAAGACATCGATACCATTTTTGGCAGATAGTTCAATGAATTTTTCAAGAACGTCGTCGGCATAATGCCGATAGCCCACCACGTTTTGTCCACGCAATAACATTTGAAGGCGGGTTTTCGGCATGGCTTGCCGAAACGCTCGCAGCCGTTCCCAGGGATCTTCCTTTAAAAATCTGAGACAGGCATCAAATGTGGCACCACCCCAGACTTCCAATGACCAGAATCCCACTTCATCTAAGTCTGCGGCAGCGGGCAGAAGATCCTCGGTCCGCATGCGTGTCGCCAGAAGTGATTGATGCCCATCGCGTAAGGCCACATCGGTCAAGTAGACCTGACGTTTCGGCGAGGCCTTAATGTCGAGTGCAGGGGGCGCACCAGACTTCATACGGGTGGGAACCGGACGTCCGATGGGCGTTCGTTTTTGAGATTTTCGAAAATTTTTTGATGGCATATGCAGCCTTTCACGTGAACAACGGACACGAGGTATCCGTTGGAGCGACCAAGATGCCTACAAACCTTCATACGCAGCAATAGCTGCGGAGAGGGCGACAACTAAATCTTCGGGTTCTTCCATTTCCTCATAATCAAATAGTGCAGTGTGGGTTTCGAGATAGCTTGTATCAAACCGACCGGCACGGAAATCGGGTTCTTCCATGATTTTTGTTAAGAAAGGAATCGTGGTTTTCACCCCTCTCAGCACAAATTCTTCGAGTGAGCGATGAGTCCGGCGAACGGTTTCATCCCACGTGCGGCCATGTACTGTGAGTTTGGCCAACAGCGCATCGTAATAGGGGGGGACCGTATAATCTTTATACACAGCGCCATCAATGCGAACCCCCACTCCTCCAGGCGAAAGATATGCGGTAATTTTTCCGGAAGACGGTCGAAACCCATTTTGAGGATCCTCCGCATTAATGCGGGATTGGATCGCGAAACCCTGGAGATTCACCTCGTGCTGCCCAAAGACAAGAGGGCGACCGGCCGCAATCCAGAGTTGTGATTGCACAATATCGACTGTCGTAATTTGCTCGGTGACGGTATGTTCGACTTGTATGCGAGGATTCATTTCCATGAAATAATATCGGCCATCAGGGTCCAGGAGAAATTCTACCGTTCCGGCGTTATAAAACTGTGCGGCTCGGGCCATGGCGATGGCGGCTTCACCCATTTCTGCCCGAAGGCGAGGGGTTAAGACAAGTGATGGAGCAATTTCGACCAGTTTTTGGTGCCGTCGTTGAATAGAGCAGTCACGCTCTCCGAGATGAATGATATAGCCATTTTTGTCTGCCAATAGCTGAAATTCAATATGGTGAGGTCGTTCAATATATTTTTCGATAAAGAGTTCTCCATTACCAAACGCCGCCAGTGCTTCACGCGCTCCGGCTTCCATGGCCTCTGTGAGTTCTTCATCCGATCGCACTACCCGTAATCCTCGCCCGCCACCCCCTGCGCTAGCTTTTACCATGACCGGATAGCCGGCTCGTTGACAAAAAGCCAGACCATCTTCTACCCCTTTCACAGGACCGTCCGTTCCCGGGACCACGGGAACCCCAATTTTTATCGCAAGTTCTCGTGCTTTAACCTTATCGCCTAACAATTCCAAAGAATGGGGCGAGGGACCAATAAAGTTAATGCCGGCCTCTTCGCAAAGCTTGGCAAATGCCGCGTTCTCAGCCAGAAATCCGTAGCCGGGATGTATCGCATCTGCGCGAATGCGTTTGGCTAACCCCACGATCTGACGTGCATCCAAATAGCCTTGAACGGGTCCAGGGCCAACCAGATAGGCTTCATTCGCTTTTTTTACATAGATGGCCGTCGCATCACTTTCCGAATAAATGGCGGCCGCAGCAATGCCGAATTCTCGACATGCCCGGATAATCCGCATAGCAATTTCACCCCGATTGGCGACTAAAACTTTGTTAAACATCACAGATCATGGCGACCGGGTTGAAAATTAATTATATTTCGTGAATCCTAGCAGGTCGGCAACGAATTGTCGTTCATTCTTTTTTAACGATCGCTTAGGGGATAGAACCTGCCATTTTTGATGAGTCGTTGGCCATCAGAAGAGAGCACAAATTGCTCAAAGGCCAGCACTTCTGCAGCAGGTTGTTGATTTGTGATGAG
This sequence comes from Nitrospirales bacterium, assembly GCA_040904705.1. Taxonomy (GTDB): domain Bacteria; phylum Nitrospirota; class Nitrospiria; order Nitrospirales; family UBA8639; genus Nitrospira_E. Next base: position 30,675 of record JBBDSY010000026.1, read on the forward strand.
CATTACCGGTCTTTGAAGGGGGTAGCGTTTATCCAAGACCGTTTGTACCTCAGGCTCGATCCTATCAACAAAGAGGAGGTTAATGGCCACACCGTCTTCTTTGGCCCGAAGGGCTGGCGTGATCGAGACAAAAGTGATGGCTTCAAGATTGCCGCTCACTCTGGTGATAGCCTCTTTTTCGGTTTCCACCCGGGATGCAGAGGTTAAAATTCCGTCGGAAATTTTGAGTTGTCGTTCAAAGGCTTGCCGAATATTTTGATTGGTTGATCGATTCACCAGAACAATTTTTGTCTGCGGAGCTTCTTCATACAGTTGGGACCAATAGCGAACTTTTCCCGAAAAAACATCGGCAAGTTGGCTAGAAGTTAATTCTTTTACAGGATTAGAGAAATTGGTGATAACCGCAATGCCATCTCTGGCAATCATCGTGGAGCGGAAGGAAGGTGCCTCTTCCCCTGTAACGGCAATATCTGCCTCACCCAACTCAATGGTTCGAATGGGTTTGGCATGGGGATGCCAAAAGAAATCAACAGAAATTGAAGGGTGGCGTTGCTCAAACGCGTTCGCCAAACTTTCCATGAGATAGCGTTCAGGTCCATTCCCGGAGATCAGAATGGTCTTGGATGGGTTTGACGCATCATTGCCCACGTTGGGTTGAGATAGGGGCTCTTGAGCGGCAAATGGCTGAGGCAGGGGAAGAAAAAGACCGGTTAACAAAAAGCCAATAAAGCCGAATGAGCTAAGGAGGCTAGCTGATTTTTTGAAGCATCGGATCATAATAAAGGCTAGTGAGGATAATTGTTGATGTGATGGTGAAGAAAGTGGGAGCAAAAAATGACAATATTTAAAAAAAACGGGGCCATCATTCCGGTTTGAGGAAATGAATGTCAAGAGGAAAAGGTAGCGGGAAAGGCTTCTACCCGATACTTTTTAGGTAAATAGCCTGGTCTTCACCATGACTCACCGGGACCGGGTTGGGAGTTTGCTTCCGTTGGAGCGGCACGCATTCCAGACACGGGCGGAAGTTTTTTAAATTTTTCCATTCGTTCATCGTGCATATTATAGGCTTTCATTTCAGAATGACCTGTTTTATGCGTTCCAATAATTTTAGAAACAAAGGATGACATAATTCGACGGCTGTTTGCCTTTTGGCATTTCGGGCATGTCGTTTCTTCTGGTTTGGCACTCAGGGGTTGCATGGCTTCAAACCCATGATCGCAGGACCCACAGACATATTCGTATAATGGCATGAGCATGCTCCTTATCATAAATGACGAAAGTAGAACGAAAGTTCGTTGAATTATATAGGAGAAGGGGTTGGTGAGGCCAATGGGTTGCAGTACTATTTCCCTCTACAAATGCCACAAATAATTGGCGCAATAGGATCTTGACGCTTACTGGTCAGTTCTATAAACTCTCCGTTTCGTCTACAATTTGGAGGGTTTCGCAATGTCGGTGCTTATTCGGAAGTTTAAATTGCCCACGGGAATGATGAAAGAAGAACGTATTGATGAGCCGGATCGTATTGAACGATACATGCAGTTTTTTGACAAAGAAGGAAAAGCAAAACTCGAAGCTGGGCAAAAAGTCTTTATTGATAAGGACGAATGGCAACTGCTTGAAGATTAAATCCTTCCATTACTTTCCCTTCCATCTATCTTTGTGCTGACATACGGTGTTTTTAACCTACCAAATTGCAACTTAGGATGCATTCCTAAAAAGGGAAATAGTGAGATGGGCTATTGGATACATTTGAAACGATCCCTTGACCAGGCCATGTTGCATCGAGACCGGTGTTTGGAAATTCCCTCTGGCCCCCATCGGGCAGATTACTGGCAAGGGGGATGGGAGGAATATCCCGACAAAGATTCCGCCTTGGATGCGCTGGAAAATACCGATGCCACGGCGCAGCTGAAATGTCCTGTCTGTAAACCGTGAGGGTTCCTGTCTTCTCAGATTCCCCCTGTTTCTCCATTTCCCCACAAACAGTGTATGAGGTAAGGTCCGGTTATGGCACAAAAGTTTGGGAATGCTCGATGGGTGAAAGAAGGCTATTTCGATAATCGGACAGCTGAGGTTGTCGTAGGGCAAATAACATTTGCCGCTTTAGGAGTCGTAGACTTTTGTCTTTCAGGAGACCTGGGCGGAGAAGTTGCGGGAAAGGTCATTCAGTTTCGCAATCCAAAGTTTCTGGATGACCCATATGCCGGGGAGATCCTCCATGATTTCGCCATTCCACAATTGGGAAAAGTGAGCTTGTTTTCGTTTGACCCGCATCCTCTTTTATCACCGCATCCATACTTTGAATGGTTCTCGCTCGATCAACAACATTACCGGATTGAACTTGAACCGGATGATGCCTGGATTGTAGCCGAGGCTGAATGGGAAGCGATCACGACAGCTTCCCAACGTATTCGTGAAGCCTTCCATTCTATGTAAGGTTCCAATGCTTCTTACCCAGATGACAAAATTCTATAACAGTACACCTTGATGTCCGGCCTCTTAATTTCATTGACTCCTTTTTTTGGGGTTCCTAGAATGCCCGTATGAACGATCGATTTTTAAAAGCCTGCCTTCGGCAGACGGTAGACCGCACCCCGGTTTGGTTTATGCGGCAAGCCGGTCGGTATATGGCAGAGTATCAAGCTATTCGTCGCCGGCATTCCATTTTGGAAGTCTGCAAAACGCCTGCACTGGCCGCTGAAGTGACGCTTCAACCAATCCAACGATTTCAGCTGGATGCCGCCATCATTTTTGCGGATATTTTATTACCGTTAGAACCTATGGGGCTTCACCTGGAATTTGTCGAAGGGAAAGGCCCTGTCATCGACAATCCTATTCGCGGTGAAATGGGAATTGTCGAACTCCGTGCTGTAGATGGTGAAGTCTTTGCCTATGCGGGTGAAGCGATTCGTCAAGCGTTAGATGCCCTGGATAATCGGGTTCCATTGATCGGGTTTGCGGGTGCGCCATTCACGTTAGCAAGCTACGCGATTGAAGGCGGGAGTTCCAAAGATTATGGTCGCACCAAGCAACTCATGTTTTCGCAGCCAATCGTCTGGCACCAATTAATGTCTAAGCTTTCTGCCGTGGTGATCGAGTATTTACGAGTTCAAAGTCGCGCAGGAGCTCAGGCAATCCAATTATTCGATAGTTGGGTGGGATGTTTAAGCCCGGGGGATTATGAAGAATATGTCCTGCCTCATGTTCAGTCGATTTTTTCGGCTTTACGAGTTGAAGGTATTCCTCTTATTTATTTTGGAACCGGGACCACAGGGTTGTTGCCATTAATGCGAAAAGCCGGAAGTGACGTGATGGGAGTCGATTGGCGTATTCGATTGGATGAAGGATGGAATCTGGTTGGGCATGACATGGCGATCCAGGGTAATTTAGACCCCATGGTGTTGTTTGCATCAGAAAAGGAAATTGAACGCCGTGTACGGGAGATCATGCAACAAGCCGCTGGTCGTCCTGGGCATATTTTTAACTTGGGTCATGGCATTCTTCCAACCACACCCCTACACAGTGTCGAATATGCCATAGATTGCGTGGAGCGTTTTTCGCATGAGTTCCATGCCGACGCCTAGATAGCTTCAACCTCATCCTACCTGGTTGCTTTCAACTAAGAAGTGTGTTGATGCCGCAATTGTCATGTTCTTCTCCTTAATTGCTTTTCAATATTCAAGAAAAAAAACGTGCCACGATCTCCTTTTCATGTCGTTATTGTCGGTGGTGGGATTTCTGGCCTCTCAACCGCATTTTTTGTCATGGAAGAGGCTGAAGCACATCAACTGCCGGTACAATGTACGGTTGTTGAGCAAGATGGCCGTTGGGGTGGGAAAATTTTGACCAACCACCTCCCCAATCTTCTTATTGAAGGAGGCCCAGACTCCTTTTTAACCTCTAAGCCCTGGGCGATGGAGTTGTGCCGAACCTTGGGACTTGAGGATCAACTCATTCCGACGAATGCAGAAAATAATCGGACTTTTTCATTGTGTCGTGGAGTCTTGCGTGAATTGCCTCAGGGTTTACTGGCTTTTCGCCCACAACGAGTGGCGACATTGGTGTCCGGTGGACTGTTATCCTGGAGAGGTCTTTTGCGGATGGGCGCAGAGCGATTTTGGCCGCAATCATCTGCTGATCAATCTGAAGAAACATTGGGGAGTTTTTTCCGGCGGCGGTTTGGGGCGGAAGCTTTTGATTTTCTGATTGAACCACTGGTGGCCGGGATATATGCCGGAGATGCGGATGAACTCAGTCTAGAGGCTACCTTTCCACGGTTTAAAGAATTAGCGCAGCAGCATGGAAGCGTGATTAAAGGAATGCGGGCGGCACAAGCCGGCATGAAAAAAGGGATGGCCCCCAAGCCGCCAGGTTCGTCTCCCTCCTTATTTATGACCTTGCGAAATGGTTTAGGGGAGCTGATTGAAACCCTCACGCAGCGATTGATTGATCACGGGGTTCAGTTACAGACCGGGTCAGGATGTCAACATGTTCAGTCATCCCCTGACGGTGGAAAGGCGTTTGCCATCACGCTGGCCAATGACACCGTCCTCCGCGCAGATGCCGTCGTCCTTGCGACGCCGGCATTCCAAACGGCCAAAATAATTCGCGAACTGCTTCCGGATGCGGCCAATGTGTTAGAGCGCATCCCCTATACGTCTACGGCCACAATTTCCATGGTCTATCCGACAGATGCGGTTGAAAGGCATATTCGAGGGTTTGGCTTTGTTGTCCCGCGGAAAGAACAGCGGCCCCTCCTAGCCGGTACCTGGACATCACTCAAATGGCCGTTCCGCACCCAGAAAGGTAAAACGCTCATTCGTTGTTATATGGGTGGAAGAGGCCGTGAACATCTTCTAGAAAATGACGATAGGCATCTTGTGGAATCCGTCCGGAAAGAATTGCTAGCGATTGTTGGAATTGCGGGGTCTCCCACCTACACGGAAGTTCATCGCTGGATTCGAGGGATGCCGCAATATGTTATCGGTCATCAGGACCGGGTCGCCAAAATTAGGGAATATCTGGATCCTTGGCCTACACTTCACATTAGCGGAGCAGGGCTCTATGGAATCGGCATTCCGGATTGTATTCGCGAGGGGAAGCGGGTTACGGATAGCCTTATACAATCGTGGCTTCCACCATCACCAACCTCTTAAGAAAATGCCTTGCAATTTTCGCAAGAGTTCAACTGAGAGCTAAGCGAACATGGAAGAGATTCTTGGCGTACATGTTGTGGTGAGGGGAACGGTCCAAGGGGTTGGGTTCCGGGTGTTTGTGGAACATCAGGCTACCCAAAGGGGTTTACACGGGTGGGTGTGTAACAAACCAGACGGAACGGTTGAGTTGGAAGCCGAAGGCTCCAGGTCAGCGCTAGAGGCCTTTCTTCGTGTACTTCAAGAAGGCCCACCACTCTCCCATGTTACGCAAATGATGGTTGACTGGAAAGCCGCAAACAGGCACACTCACGGGTTTACCATTCGGCGAGGAGAGCCTGAGCCTTTTCCTTCGGATGACTGAAGAGATTTTGTTTGATAGCGGCCTGAATTTGTCCCGGTGATGTTTCGAGACCTTGCTATGAATTACAAATCGTTTATTCGAGAAGTTCCGGATTTCCCTAAGCCGGGTATTTTGTTTTATGACATTACGACATTATTGAAAGAACCGACGTGTCTTCGGGGTATTATCGATGATCTGGTCAAGACCTATCAGGGGAAAGGGATTACCAAAGTCGTGGGTATGGAGTCACGGGGTTTCATTCTTGGAAGTCCCTTGGCGTATCATCTCAATGCGGGGTTTGTGCCTGTCCGAAAACCTGGGAAATTGCCGGCCGATGTTTTTGAGGTGAAATACAATTTGGAATATGGTTCTAACTCTCTTGCTATTCATCGAGATGCGATCCAGGAAGGAGAGTGTGTTCTTATTGTGGATGATCTGCTAGCCACAGGGGGAACGGCGGCGGCAACCGTCCATTTAATCCAACAGCTAGGTGGGAAAATTGCTGGAGTCGGATTTTTGGTTGAATTAGTCGCGCTTGGAGGTCGAAAAAAAATAGATGGCTGCGAGGTCTATTCGTTAATCACTTATGACTAAGGCGGATCGATGAATGTGCCTGACTAGTGTGACTCGATTATGGCGCTGATGTTCAAAGACGTGATCCTCAAACAGGGTGATTTGTGTACTAACCTCTAAAAGGGGAAAGGAATATAAGAATGGCCGCACGATCGGGGAAGCAAGTCACGAAACCCACCACGACACGTGTGAAAAAGGCCGCAGTGAAGGCCGCAGCTCAAAATTCGCCATCTTCAAAAAAGACGATGAAAAAAATAAAACCTATAGTTTCTCAACCAACCGCACCTTCTCCAAAAAAATCTAAGAAAAAAGACGGCACTGATAATCGTCATGCCGCTCTTAAGGAGATTTTACTTGCAAAACGTGAGGCCTTGATCCAAGAAATTAAGCTACAATTGGGGCAGTCCGTCACTGAGGAGCAACAACGCCGCCTAGAAGCTGCCATGGATAGTGGCGATCAGGCTTTGGTAGATTTAGAGCGAGAAATGGGCATTTCCCTGCAAGAAATGCGAAACCGAGAGCGCCAACTCATTGATGATGCGTTAGATAGCTTGGATGAAGGTACCTATGGCGTGTGTGCCGATTGCGAGGAAGAAATCAGTGAGAAACGTCTTCACGCATTGCCATTTGCGCGGTTGTGCGTGGAGTGTCAATCCAAACGGGAACTGATGGAGAAAATTGAGCGATCGGAGCAGCGGTCATAATCAAACGGCACAGTCTCTTTACCCATGAGTGTGTACCCGAGTTTTAGGCCATCGCCTTTACAAACATCTACTCGGTTTCACTAGCTGATACTCCCATTTTCTGTTTGCCACAATACAGATTACCTTCTGTATCTCAAAAACTGGTTGGGGTCTCCTCCGAGATGGTCATCGGATTCATCCCAGATCTGAGAACGAGGGAAACTCCATGGCACGTGTCCCTGTAGTGATATTGGCGAGCGGTGGTCTCGATTCCACAGTCACAGCGGCTTTGGCGAAGGCAGAGGGGTGTGATGTGTATTTGTTGACCATAGACTATGGGCAGCGGCATCGGTTTGAAATTGAATGTGCCAAAAAAATTGCACAGTGGCTTGAGGCAAAAGACCATAAAATTCTTCAGCTGGACTTAGGGTTATTCGGTGGGTCGGCATTAACGGACAAGATTTCTGTGCCAACTGATCGGCCAGCGCATGAACGGGAGCATGGAATTCCTGTCACGTATGTACCGGCGCGCAACACGATATTTTTGAGCTTAGCGTTGGCCTATGCGGAGGTGCTCAACGCCACGAAAATATTTTTTGGAGCAAATATTCGAGATTACTCAGGGTATCCTGATTGTCGTCCGGAATTCATTCAAGCTTTTATGGAAGTCGCCAAACAGGGTACGCGGCTCGGCCAGGAGGGCCATCCTGTGGAGGTCTTGGCTCCATTACTGTATATGACGAAACGTGAGATTATTCAAAAAGGGCAGACCCTGCATGTGCCCTTTCAATTCACGAGTAGTTGTTATCAGCCTGGCCCCGATCATCGTCCTTGTGGCCATTGCGATAGTTGTTTGATCCGTCAAGAAGGGTTCCAGTCCGCTCAACTATCTGACCCTGCACGCATTCTCACTCGTAAGGAGAGAAGAATATGACGCCTTGGCCCACGCAGCGAACGACCAAAAAATTCCTGCTTTGTATCTGTTGTGTGTTGTTGTGGGGGTGCTCGGAGAATGGCTCAAATGCTCAGAGTGCGCCGGCACCATCGCCGACCATCCTGACTTCTGCTGATAAACCGTTACCTGCTGAATTTGAAGAAGGCGAATCGAAATTTAATAAGTTTTGTTCCCGATGCCATGGGGCTCAAGGAACGGGCAGCGACAATGGGCCACCCTTGGTCCATAAAATCTATGAACCGAACCACCATGCCGATGTGGCCTTTCAGCGAGCGGCCGCGCAAGGTGTCCGGGCCCATCATTGGAAGTTTGGGAATATGCCAAAAATTGATGGGGTCCGGCCAGAAGATGTTTCACAAATCATTGGATATATTCGCTGGCTTCAACGACAAGCCGGGATTTTCTAAAGCCTCCTTAGGGCATCTGCTGCTCCAACTGGTTTACCAGTGATTGAATTCGTGTGAATCCTCCCTGCCAGAATTTCCGAGAACTGACGTCAACCCCTAAAGGGGTGAGCAGCGCCCGGGGGCTGTCTGAACCGCCGCCAGCGAGTAACTCTATATATTTAGGGATAAAAGTATCACCTTCCTTTTTATATTGCTGGAAGAGTGCGAGGACTAATAAATTTCCAAAGCAATAGGAATAACAATAAAACGGACTGCCAAAAATATGAGGGATCGCTAACCATTCCCAACGAAATTCCTCTCCGACCTTGATGCCCTTTCCAAATTGTTCCCGCAAAAACGAGAGGTAGACCTCTGCCAACTGATCAATCGTCGTCCCTTCGCCGATCATGCGATGGGCATCTCGTTCAAAGAGCACAAAAAACGCCTGCCGCATAATGGTGGCATAGATATCATCGAGTTGACTGAGGAGAAGGCTCACCTTGGTTGTCTGGTCGTGCTCTTGCGTGAGCAGAGAATCGGAGAGTAATTGTTCGCCAAAGATCGATGCCGTTTCGGCTAGAGGAAGAGCGGAATGGAATGTTAAGACAGGATGTTTCTCAGCCAACATGGCATGAACGGCATGTCCTAACTCATGCGCCAAAGTCGAGACATCTCGCGCTTCCCCTGTGAAGTTCACCAATACATAGGGCGTGTGTTTGGGACGGAGGCTATAGCAAAAGGCGCCGCCCATTTTGCCGGGACGAATGACGGCATCGAGATGTCGTTCTCGAATGACTCGGGAGGCGCGATCCGCCAGGATCGGGGAAAAGCTTCGGTAGGCGTCCATCACCATGCCCTCGGCACGGGAAAATGTATAGCGACGCGTCTTGCCGCCATAAGGAGCATACAAATCGTAGCGATGAAATGTTTTGAGTTTAAGGAGTCGTTGTTTGAGGCGGAAATACTGTTGGAACACGTTCACATTTTTTCGACATGTACTCAGAAGTGCATCGACCGCTAACTCGGGAAGATCATTGGCCATATTTCGAACAGCAATCGGAGAAGAATAATGGCGTAACTGCAAGCCCTCATTGCCCCAATCTTGGACCAGGTGCTTATAGAGATCACCCAAAATGTCTCGTTGCGTTCCATAGACGTTAAACAGAGATTGATAGGCCTCTCGACGAACGGATGGCAATGGATGACGGACGTAACTCATCAATTGCTCGCGGTTCAGTCGCTTGGTGCGGCCGCGATATTTGAGTGGGAACGTTAAGCTATTGGTGATGACTCCATACAACGATTCTAAGGCCTGCCGACCTGTTGTATTCTTTATGGTCACAATGCGTTCTTCAGATTCGAGCAATGTATGCCGTGTTAATCGTGTGAGGGTATCCAGGTAATACCGATGCCGTGTGGCGTGAGAAGAAAGACGCGACGCCTGCTTTGGCGTGAGGCTTTGCCACCAGAGATCAAAGAACAAAAGACGGGGATAATATTGAGCGAGTCGATTTCGAACATAATTGTCAAAGGCCCGCGCTGTTTGATTTTTCGTGTTTTCGGCGAACCATAAAAAGCCATAGGCCCCCAGAGTATTCAACCGCTCGCTAATTTCTTCAATCTGCTTCAAGATGCGTTGAAAGGCCTGATGAGATAGTCCGGAAGTCAGGCGACCCCGTTGTCGTTCAAATGAGGAAATGCGAGATTCCAGTTCTTGTTCAATTCGTTGGGAATCCTTTATTGGATGGCGTAATAAATCCTTGAGATTCCAGGCGGGCAAGGTGGAAAGCATCATGACTCCTTTATCTGATCAACAAGTTAACAATGCGTTGGCGCAGAGAAGTTTGGAAGAAAACGAATAGTTGGAACAGAACAGAGTCGGTGAGAAAAAAATAAGTCTTGAATAAATTATTGATAATCAAGTCATGGAGCTGGCGACAGGGATCGAACCTGCGACCTGCGGTTTACAAAACCGCTGCTCTACCAACTGAGCTACGCCAGCAACATAAAAAGATCGAACATATCATATCAAAGGTTAACGTTTGGGACTAGGAGCCAGGGAGAAAATTTTGTGTTTTCAAAACAATTCTACGACATGGTGAGCAAGACTTTTAACGTTCCTGGGTGTGATGCTTGCTCCATAGCTTGGATGCCTTCGCTCAGTGAAAAACGTGCATGAATCAGTGGCTCAACGTCAATCTTTCCGTTCGCTATTAACCGTAGTGCTGGCGCAAAAGGGCCGCAACGCGATCCAATAATCGAAATTTCGTCCATGACGAGTTGTGTCATATTGACGAGCACTTCCCCGTGATAGGTGGATTTCAGCACAATCGTACCGCGTGGTCGAACAAGGTTGGCGGCCATTGTGAGTCCTAGAGGGCTGCCCGTGGCTTCGACGACAATATCGACGCCTGGTGGGATGTCTTGGATTTCCGAAGTGACCGCGATTCCTTTTTGAGTGAGCCAGGCATGATTCTCCTCATGCCGACCGAGGAGCGTGACGTGGCAACCCAACAAAGCCAACACTTGTGCGCAGAGTAATCCGAGTTTCCCATCCCCGATGATAACGATTCCGTCTGTGGGATTGATGGGAACCATTTGGGGTATTTCACAGGCGGCAGCCAAGGGCTCAATAAATACCGCCTGGTCATTGGATACACTTTCTGGGACTGAATAGAGGTTTTCAATGGGAAGAGAGAGGTAATCGGCAAAAGCCCCGTCGCGGCCCATAATTCCTAAGGTCGTACGATCGGGACAATGGGTCGGGCGTCCCTGGAAACAGGTCCCACAAGTGCGACAGGCAGCATTGATTTCGCCAACCACGCGTTTTCCGACAAGGCCAGAATGGTTGGGCGCCTGATCTACGATACCCACAAATTCATGCCCCAGGACGCCTTGGAAATTCATATAGCCTTTGGCAAGATGTAAGTCAGTCGAACAGATTCCCGCTTGCAAGACTTGAATGACCGCTTCTTGAGGTCTGCCCCCAGGCTTTGGTCGATCCTCTTGTAGGCAAAGACCTGGCCCTAGTACTAGTCCTCTCATCATGTCTCCTCACAAAAAAAAAGACCAGAATAATTTAGCAATGGCATCGATTTTAGTAAATGAGTTCAGAAAATTAAGTATAGAGGCTCAAGAAGAATGAAACAAAGCCATAATCTACAGACTGGTTATCGTGTTGCTTCCCCCAGGAAAGTTTTCGAAAATTTGGTCGAGATAGAACAGATAATGATGCGCAAACTGACCAAGTGAGGATGTGATGTTTCTAGGATTTACCTCAGCCCTTTCAGGCGTTCAGGCCGGCGGCCGACTTCTTAGCGCCAGTGGTTACAATATTGCAAATGCCCTAACGGAGAATTTTAAACGGACACAAGCGACGTTTGAAGAATCCCAGGTAGGTGGTGTGGTCGTGAGTTTGACCAAAGATCAGCGACCTGGCCCACAATTACCCACCGGGGACGATCCCTTTACTTTTCGAGAAGGCTCAAATGTAGAGTTAGAAGAAGAACTTCTCCATACTTTAGAAGCTACCCACCTCATCGAAGCCAATCTGGCCAGTATACGGACGCAAGATAAGGTTTTGGGCTCGTTATTGGATATTGTCGAATAGCGAAGAATTTCGTGCAATCGGTCGCGAATCTGTCCTTATCAGTGCTCTAGCCGCTTCTCCTGAACTCTCTCGCAGTTCCTAATTTCCTCTGAACATGGGCTAAATATTTCTCGAATGACGGTATCTTGCCAGTAGGTTCCAAACATCCTATCTGTTAATCCGGCGCTAATCTGGGCGATTTCCCCTTCGTTGTCGGGCTTGATACACTTGAGAAAGTTCTAGCTTAAGACCAGGTGGCACCTATAAAAAGACCAGAGAAGGAGTGAAATACAGAAAATACCTTAGATTGGGCTTTGAACGTGGAGAAACAATTATTGTAGAATCATAGGGTTGTGTTGATTTTGTCTATCGAGGCTTCAAAAGTTAGAAATGCATGGCGGTTTGAAAGTTAATACGTTTGTTTCACACCTTGTTTCAACTATTTTTTCCTCAAAACAGGAGATTGGGATAATGCATATGTCACGGATGTTTTCTGGCTCCAAAAGGCCGTTACGGATTGCCCACTTTTGGGTATTTGCGCTTCTTTTGATAAGTCTTGTCCTTGTGGGAGGGTATGGGGGCAATGGCTGGCTGTTTCCTGCTCAATCGCAAGCAGCCCTTCCCAGTGCGTTTGTGGAAGGTTTTTCTGAGATTGTTGAAAAAGTTGGGCCTGCGGTTGTCAATGTGGCGGTGACAGGAGGTGGGGGGGGAACGAAGCCATTACCCCCAGGGCCATTCGGTGGCCCTCCTGGCGGGGCTCCTCCCGGAGGCGGTGGCCCTCCCGGTCGTCCTCCAGGTCCAGGCGGACCAGGCATGAGTGCGGGGTCTGGGGTCATCATTGATTCACGAGGCTATATCCTCACGAATAATCATGTCGTCGAAGATGCGAATGATATTAAGGTGACGTTTAATGACGGTCGGGAAGTTCCCGCCACAATTGTGGGGACAGATCCAAAAACTGATTTAGCGGTCATTAAAGTCAAAGTTGAAAATGGACAACTGCATTCCATTGCCTGGGGAAACTATGACGTCCTTCGGGTTGGTGATATGGTCTTGGCGGTCGGTAGTCCATTTGGATTGAAATCATCGGTCTCATTCGGAATTATCAGCGCATTGGGACGCGGGAGCGTCGGGATCACTGAATATGAAGATTTCATTCAAACGGATGCCGCCATCAATCCAGGCAATTCCGGAGGCGCCTTAGTCAATATGAAAGGGGAACTCATTGGCATCAATACAGCCATTTTTTCCAGAACGGGTGGGTCGGAAGGTGTAGGGTTTGCAATTGCAGTGAGTATTGCCAAAGATATTGCGAGCAGCCTCATCGAATCGGGAAAAGTCGTTCGCGGATGGATGGGCGTAGCCATTCAAGAATTGACTCCCGCGTTGGCCCAATCTTTTCAATTACCTGAAGACCAGCAAGGCGGAGTACTGATTAGCGAAGTGCATCAGGATGGTCCTTCAGCAAAGGCCGGACTGCAGCGAGGAGATGTCATTCTGAAATACGACAATGAATTGGTGAAGGATGTCAATCATCTTCGCAATATTGTGGCTCGGACAAAAGTCGGAGAACAAAAGGAAATCAAGGTGCTGCGCGAAGGGAAGGAAACAACGTTGGTCCTGGTATTGGGAGAACGGCCATCTGATCAAGTGTTGGCAAAGTCCAGCCCTCCAGAAGAAACGCCCCCCGCCATCTCGAAGTTAGATAATGTGTTGTCCGGATTAACGGTGGAAGCCATCTCTGCGGACCATCGGAGTCAATTTGGTATCTCTGAAGAAGCCAAAGGCGTGGTGGTGACGAAAGTGGAGGCTGGGAGTGCGGTTGAGGCAGCGGGTCTCCAACCTGGGGATCTCATTCAGGAGGTCAGCCGTACTGCGGTGAAGAGTCTTGATGAATACCAGCAAATAGCGACAAAGATTGCGAAAGAAGAATTAGTCGTCCTCTTAGTGAACCGCCGCGGGAACAACCTGTTTGTAGCGGTGAATCCTAAATAATTTCTCTATTCTAGAAAGAGGGAGGCCAGAGCGCCTCCCTCTTTATTTGTAACCTACACGCGCGAACATTATGGCGAAGCAAAGTCAATGGGGTCAGTGGTTTGAAGAGAAAGTCTTTAAGCCATTGGAAGATAAGAAGATGCCAGTTATGGAGCATCTTCATGAATTTCAACATCGACTAACCCGTGCTGTAGTCGTGATGGCCCTCGTATTTGTTGGAACATTTTTTTATGCCGATACCTTAGTAACCTGGCTGCGGGTCCCGCTTCAAAATTTCTTTATTTTAGATTCCTGGGAGTGGGTGCCCTCAGATTTGCCGAAAATTCCTTTGGTCTTTCTCGCTCCGGCTGAAGCCCTGTGGCAAAATGTGAAAGTGGCCGGGCTCAGTGCCTTCGTCCTTACCACGCCTTATTGGTTATGGGAAATTTGGCAATTTGTGGTTCCTGGATTGCACGCGCAAGAACGGCGGTTTGTTGCCCCCTTTACGGCCATTAGTACTGTCGCGTTTTTTCTTGGGTTAAGTTTTTGCTTCTTTTTCGTGCTCCCCTTCGCGCTGCATTTTTTGCTGTCCTATGGGTTGGCTTCAGGGTTTATCGCACAAATCTCCATTGCCCAATTTGTCGGCTTTATTCTGTGGTTTCTCTTGGTCTTCGGGCTTATTTTTGAAGTACCGTTAGCCCTGACGCTCATGGCCAAGCTCGGGTGGGTTGATGCTCCACTTTTGAGACGATATCGGAAGTGGGCTTTTCTGGGCTCATTTCTATTTGCCGCGATCCTGACCCCGACGCCTGATCCCTTCAATCAATGTATTATGGCGATTCCCATGTATTTCTTTTACGAAGTGGGAATAATCAGTGCCCAAATCTTTGGCAAAAAGAAACCAAAAGAATCGAGTGATAGTGCACCCGTGGCGTCTACCGCTCCTCCGGTGGCACGTCCCGTTGTGCAGGCAGAAGGGGCAGTACCTGCTGGAGATGATGATTATGTGAGTGTACCTGAATCCGGTCCGCGCTAAGGTAGAACAGGAAACCTGGACAATCACGTGATCGGCGTCGCCGCTTTGATGATTAGCAGTAAAATCCTTTCGGGTCAGGAACCCGATCCCTGTCGGAAAATACTTGAAGACACCTTGACGAACTACCAAATGACTCTTTTATCCTATGAAATCCTACCTGATCAGCGAGAAGTGATTGTCCAACGACTGCAAGCTCTATGTGAGACGAGGCGTTCGCCGGTCGTCCTGACGCTTGGCGGAACGGGGGTGAGGCCAACCGATTGGGTTCCGGAGGCTACCCGGGACGTGATTGAAAAGGAAATTCCAGGGATTGCAGAAGCCATGCGTGCTGAAAGTCTGAAAAAAGTCCGCACCGCGATGCTTTCTCGAGGGATCGCGGGCATAAAAGATAAGACGGTCATTATTAATTTGCCTGGAAGTGCGAAAGGCGTCAAAGAAAATTGTGAGATAGTTTTTCCCCTGATAGATCATCTTGTTCAAAAAATGGGGCACATGGTGAATTAAGAGAAGATTCTTGAAATTTACCCTATTATATCGGCAGCTTGGGTTCATAAAATTTTATTGGCGTTATTTTTTTGGAGGAATATATGGCAAGCGAACTTAAAATGGTTCAACCATCTCCGTCGTCAAGTGGTGATGTCTGCACCTATATGTGGGCCTGTGCGATTTGTGACGAAACGGAAACCTGTCAGAAAGACCGAGAAGGCCATAGCCGATGGTTAGTGAATAAGCGCATGGAGAGGATTGAGCATAAAATCCTGGTCATGAGTAACAAGGGAGGAGTCGGAAAGAGTACGATGACGACGAACTTGGCCATTAGTCTCGCATTGAAGGGATATGAAGTGGGCGTGTGTGACATGGATATTCATGGCCCTAATATTCCAAAAATGATGGGAGTTGAAGGAGAAAAACTGAAAATTAGTACTGGTGGAGGCATCATCCCTCATCAAGTATATAACCTGAAAATTGCCTCGATGTCGTTTCTCCTTCAGAATTCTGATGATCCGATTATTTGGCGAGATGCCTATAAATTTGAATTCATCAATCAATTGTTGGGTGGAGTGGAATGGCAAGATTTAAATTATTTATTCATTGATTTGCCACCGGGCACAGGCAATGAGTCTGTGACCACCATGGACTTGATCGGAGATGTCACGGGGTGCGTGATTGTGTCGACGCCTCAAGAAGTGGCGCTGTTAGATTCTCGCAAGTCGGTAACATTTGTGAGGGATAGTGAATTGCCGATCATCGGTATTATCGAAAATATGAGTGGTTTGGATTGTCCGCATTGTCATAAGTCTATTGAAGTCTTTCGAAAAGGTGGAGGAGAAGCCTCGGCTGCCGATATGGGGGTGCCGTTCCTTGGACGAATACCGCTTGATCCAGAAATGGTGTTGCAATGCGATCGAGGCGAGCCTTATGCCCTGTTTCATTCTGACCTTCCAACGGCAGAGGCCATTCATGGTGTGGCCAATAAAATTGAGGAGTTTTGTAAAAAGAAAGGCTCGCTTGTCAATGTCTCGGCGCGCCCCGCGCCATTTAAAAAGCCGTAACCGTTTAGCTAGGCCATATATTCACAGCCAATTGTCTTAGGAAGTTTGGTTCTATTATGTCATTAACGTCGTTAAGCGCTGCTCAGCACATTGTATTAGACGCGACAAGTGTGTTGGGTTGTGAAAAAGTTGGATTGCTGGATGCCTTGGGGCGAGTATTGGGAGAAGATATTATTGCTCCACGTTCCAATCCTCCTTGGGATAACTCAGCCATGGACGGGTTTGCCGTTCGATGGGCCGATATTAAACAGGAGCATGCGATTGCCAGAATTCCTGAATTGAAGGTTATCGAGGATGTGGCTGCCGGTGCCGTGGCGACAAAATCTGTGGGACTCGGGGAAGCCATTCGTATCATGACCGGTGCGCCGATACCGGCTGGAGCCGATACGGTTGTTCGTATTGAATATACCGAACCCTCTGACTCCACCGTTCGAATCATGCTCCCCGAATATGGCCAGGGGGCAAACATTCGGCCAAAAGGAGATGATGTTCAAGAAGGCGATTGTATTATCGCCAAAGGCACTCCGCTCCGTTCCGGCGAAATTGGCATGCTGGCGATTTTAGCGAAGTCGTTTGTTTTGGTTCATCAGCGGCCACGGGTAGGTATTCTCTCGACCGGCGATGAGTTAGCTGATCTGGATGAATCCTTCGATGAGAACAAAATTGTGAACTCCAATAGCTATGGGATTGCGGCTGGCGTACAGGAAGCCGGTGGCATCCCTATCTTATTGGGCATTGCCAAAGATAATCCGGACTCACTCAAAGATAAAATCCGTCAAGGATTAACCTGCGATATTCTAGTGTTATCCGGCGGCGTCTCGATGGGAGATTATGATTTTACCAAGCCGGTGTTTGCCGAGCTTGGTGCCGACATGAACTTTTGGAAATTGGCCATTCGACCTGGTCAGCCTGTGGCCTTTGGAAAAATTCAGGGGAAATTGGCTTTTGGGTTACCAGGGAATCCGGTGTCGTCCATGGTCACGTTTGATCAATTGGTCCGACCGGCCATGCTGAAACTCGGAGGGCACGCGACCTGGGAACGCCCAACGGTGAGAGCCGTTTTTCAAGAAAATTTTTCGAAGCAAAATGATCGTCGCCATTTTCTCCGAGGGGTTCTCGCGCATGAAAACGGGGCCTTAGTCGTCAGGACCACGGGTAAACAGGGGTCTGGGATTTTAACGTCGATGGTCAAGGCCAATGGATTTATTGATGTGCCGGAAGAAGTGGAAGCACTTCAACCGGGTGATGTCGTGAATGTGCAGCTATTATCCAGAAATTTTTAAACAGCCTCATCGATTGATTATTGTTCCTAGCCATAAAAGGACATATAAACTTCAAGATGACTCCTCCCATAGTGTGCTTCGTGGGCCGCTCCAACAGCGGCAAAACCACCCTCATCGAACGATTAATCCTGGAATTAACCGGAGAAGGCTATAGAGTGGCCACCATCAAACATGCTGGGCATGGATTTGATCTCGATACCGAAGGCAAAGATAGTTGGCGCCATAAGCGAGCAGGGGCAAGCCAGGTAGTCATACTTTCTCAGGGAAGCCTGGCCATGTTTACCGATGTGGCTGAGGAACTTCCTATCGAAGAAATCCGTGCTCGATTCATCAATAGGGACATTGATTTAATTATTGCGGAGGGGTGGAAAAGCCAGGGATTCCCTAAAGTCGTTGTGGTGCGGGAGGAACTACAAGAAGTTGAAGTGTCACTTGAAGGGTTAATTGCGGTCGCGTCCATCAAGCCCATTGATGTCAATGTACCGTGGTTTGATCGAGATGACGCGCACGGGTTGGCCCAACTCCTTATCACACGGTTCCCACTCCAAGCGGATACGTAATTCACATGGGTAAAAGTCTGACCCTCATTTTGGCCACGCTTCTTGTCCTGGCCTTAGGAGGGGCGGCCGCGATTCCTCTCACCAATCATCCGACCTTCTGCGCCAGTTGTCACACCATTAAGCCTTCTTATGATTCTTGGATTCGCTCCAGTCATAAAGAAGTCACCTGTGTAGATTGCCATGTGAGGCCTGGAGTTTCTGGGTTTCTCCACGATAAGGTATACGCGGGCTTAAAAGATGTCGCGATCACCTTCTTTGGGACACCCACTGAACCTCATGATCTGCAATCGCAGGTGTATTCGTCCGTGTGTCTGGGATGTCATCGCGCCATACTCCGGGTGAGTGAGGTGCCAATCCGAGATTTGCCCGCACCGGTGAAAGAGGTGGGGCTCATCATGGACCATCGACAACATATGGCCGCCTTTGAAAAACGAGGGCAGGGGGAAGGCTGTACGACGTGCCATTCACGCGTGGTGCATGGGGCTCCAATCAAAGGGTACCCGATTGTTATTCCACGCGGGCACGTGAAGTTTGATGATCAACCGCATCCACCTAATCTTCCTCCGGACTCCAAACTCTGGAAGACCACAATGGCGGATTGCCTGCGCTGTCATGATGGGAAGCAAACACATGAAGGCGAAGTGCTCAGTAATAAGTGTGAAACGTGTCACCTGCCAGATAAAATCGGCGGATTTTTGTTCTAACAATGTCCGCCGTCCCCATGTCTAAACCCATTGGCGAAGTTCGAAATTTGACCAAACGGTTTGGCGATTTTACCGCAGTGGACAATATCTCCTTTGATATTCATGAAGGGGAAATCTTAGGTCTGTTGGGGCCAAACGGCGCTGGGAAAACCACTACCATTCACATGTTGCTGGGTCTCATTACCCCGACGGCGGGCACGATTCATATGTTTGGGTTAGACCTTGCCCAGCATCGTGAAAAAATTCTTCAGCAAGTCAACTTCTCATCGACGTATATTTCCATGCCATTTTCCTTGACGGTCGAAGAAAATCTCAAAGTAATAGCCAGGCTCTATAACCTGCAGAACATTCAGCAGCGCATCGATAATATTATTGAAAAATTGGAAATGGGAGATATTCAGCACAAGCTCACTCGAAAATTGTCATCAGGCCAAATGTCTCGGTTGACGTTAGCCAAGGCTCTCATGACAGAACCTAGAGTCCTCTTTTTAGACGAACCCACGGCCAGTTTAGACCCGGACATCGTGAACAAAATTAAGAAATTTTTGAAGGAATATCAGCGAACCACTGGATTAAGCATTCTCTATACGTCGCATAACATGCGGGAAATGGAAGAGATGTCCAATCGCATCATCTTTTTGCAACATGGCCATATTGTGGCAGAAGGCACGTCGAACCAAATTATTCAACGCTATGGGCAACGGGATTTAGAAGAAGTCTTTTTGAAATTAGCACGGGAACCCAAAGCACAATGAACCTGGGACGAATAGGAGGGTTGCTCTCTCGCCACATGTATCTCTATAAGCGCAGCTTTGCGCGCATGCTGGAGATTTTTTATTGGCCGTTTTTAGATCTCGTGGTGTGGGGCTTCATTACCATGTATTTAAAAGAATCGGGAGTGTCCCTTCATGGAGCGGTCGCCTTTTTCTTGGGAGCCTTAATTCTGTGGGACGTCTTATTCCGGTCTCAACAAGGAGTGGCCGTATCCTTTCTGGAAGAAATGTGGTCTCGAAATCTCATGAACCTCTTTGCCAGTCCATTGACGGTCGGTGAATACTTGGCCTCAACCATGATCATGAGTATCTTAAAAGTCACCGCAGTGGCCAGTCTCATGATGGTGATTGCCTGGATGTTGTATTCTTATGATATGTTGAAAATAGGACTATCACTTCTCCCGTTTATTCTGAACTTAGTGCTATCAGGCTGGATTATTGGCGTCCTGACGACCTCGATCATTATGCGATTCGGGCAACAAGCTGAAGTCCTGGCCTGGGGCATGGTCTTTTTATTCCAACCCATCTCCTGTGTGTTTTACCCGCTTGAAGTTCTCCCACCCATTCTCCAATCCATTGCCTGGATGGTTCCTCCCACCCATATTTTTGAAGGCATGCGCGCCGTGCTCGTCGATGGGGTCACACCCGTTAATCATATCGTTTGGGCAACCGGCTTAAATCTCTTCTTCTTTGTCGTTATTGTGGCCTGGTTTTATCACACGTTCAACATCTGCAAAGACAAAGGCATGCTTGTTCGTGTCGGCGAATAAATTCCTCAAATCTGCTCCGAGGCCTTCCCACAATTTTCCTCTGTTAAAGAGCAACTGAATCTCCTGAATTGTGTCGGATCGTTTTTGTTTGCCCTTCCTTTGTCAGCAAAGTTGTGGCACCCTGCAACTAAAAAGGCAGCTAGGCTCTTTCACTGGTAAGTGGCAATTGACACTTTCCATATATCCTTAAAAGAAAATCTACCATTCAATCGCCTCGTCAGGAACAAGGATTACGTTTTTCTGTAAACTTTTTACCAATGTAACCCCGGTGTAGATTCCTTCCTCCAATACGCCCTGGTCTTTGGTTCTAGAGTGTTGGGCAGGATTCAAGATTCCAACGACAAAAGTTATCTCAATGGATACATGTGTGTATCGAAGAAGATACGTTCTTGTTTCTGACGAGGGGATACCTGTGGGGTTAGAATCTCAACGCCCTCTTGCGAAATACCCTGCAAAAGCAACGATCCACGTCTGAAATACAAAAAGGGTCTCTATTTTGCTATTTTCAAATAATAACGTGCTACCTCTCATATTGAACGGATTCCTCGGTTAACCCTTAATTCAATAACCTACATTTTTTGACCCAACTCAAGGAAAAAGGATGATCAATCATAAATTCTACACCTTGGTTGGGAGGTCGGTCATTCCGTTGGGGATATCTACCCGAGTTATCGGAGCCACCTGATGCACATACACGAAGGATGAGATCCAGGTATCGCATTCAGTTATGCAAAAATGAGCTTTTCAGTTTGGAAAGGAGACTCGCATGGATACAGATGGTACGTCTCATACTGCCATGAGTCTTGGTATTTCCTTTTTAAATAAAAGAAAGACCTTTCCTTGCCTCGGTTTCCTCAAGGCGCTTTGCATGATGAGCGTCCTCGGGTTGTTGGCATTGAGCGGGCCAGCGGCAGCACAGGTCGCTAACCCTACCATGGTGACGGCCACCGCCACGCTGAGTATTCTCGCTGGCCCTGTGAATGTCATTCCGGCTGAAAGCACGGAATCTCATGATGCGAAGAATGGTATGAGTTTGAATGTTCATGACCGGATTGTGACGGGACCTAAAGCTATAGCCTTGGTGACGTTTTTAGATGGGAGCACCCTGACGGTCCAACCGGATTCCGATGTGGAAGTGAAAAAGGCGGAGGTAAGTGATGAAGGCTCACGCATTAGCATTTGGATCCATCTTGGGACTGTGTGGGCCAGAGTGGTCAGCTTTGTCGATCCCGATTCCAGCTTCTCCCTAGAATCCAATACCGCAACCGCGACAGTTCATGATGGGCTTATTGGCGGACGGCAAAACCCCGACACGAGTTTCATCTGTTGGACGTTGGCAGGTGATAGAGGTGGTCCTACTTCCTTGGACAGGTTTGCGGCGAAGTTAAGCTACAATTGAT
>JBBDSY010000027.1:0-10237 GCA_040904705.1 Nitrospirales bacterium
TCCAGAAGGGGTTCGTAGATAAAACTGACCCACTCGATTTGATGAAGACCCAAAAATTTAAAAGGAAGATGAGTTACCCAGATTAAAAGCTGGTTGACCCACCAAAAAGGATTAAAAGTCCTAACCCATGAATTCGATTGATCCGCTTCATATGCACCAATCGCTCGATCTAAATAACCAAGTAATTCGTTATAGGGAAGTTGGTAGTTATGCAAATTGAAAATGTTTAGAAGAAGATCAATGTTCTGAATATACCCGCCGATTGCTGGGGGCGGCGTCCACTGCATCACGGGAGAAACATCACCCAAAATCACGACGGGGTAGACCTGATTAAGATTCAAGTTTATTCGTTCTCGCGTGCTTTTGCCTAAAGGTTTTTCTATCCTGCCTTCAACTTGCCAACTGTAGTCACTGTTATCAAAGTAAGTAACGACCAACCCCCGAAAGTCTTTAAGAAGTTTCAATCGGCGCCTATTTTCCCAAATAGGTATATTGTTAAAAAATTTCATGCGTTAAGGCTTCTGCTGTCCATGTCGAATTCGAATGATATGGATTTCATCCTTCTTGATTTCGTAATAAACTAGATGGCTTTTGTAGACGTAACGCCTGATTTTTCCCGCGAACAAACGCCCGATATTGGGATTGTCCGTGAGTAGTTCAAAGCTATAGTCCAACCCGTCCAGATATTCCTGGGCTTGGCCTTCTCCAAAGTATTTAACTGTGTAGCGGTAAATGGCTTTGATGTCAGATTTTGCTTGCCGCGTGAGCCGGTAGGTCATCCACCATTCATCTCGGCTTTGGCTTCAGCAATGATATCCGCCATGGTGCAGGGTTCGGCTAACCCACTGGCGCGGCCTTCCTTTACATCCCGCACTTCGACAGCTTTGCGCTGTTCAGGCGTGAGGCTTTCCCACAGCTTTATGTCTTCTTTGCTGGGAAAGACGGTTGAAGAGAATTTGATCCCGGAAATATCGACAGTTTCTATATCACTCATGGGTTTAGAATACCAAAAAACCTGGAAAACTGCACGGTTTTCGCCTGGAGTGAAGAAAAGGCTTTCTTATGACAAATAAACCGTAGTTTCTAAATAATAAAAGACGATGGAAGCAGGTGGGTTCTTGATATTTGGGCAGTCTGTATAGCAATGGTTGGAGTAAGTGGCTCAACTATGCCAATGTCATTGTTCGAATTTTCAGTGCTGGGGTGGGGTCCATTGGGGGCCGGGGCCGGCTGGTTCTTGTAGGTCGCTATTATCATAGGGTTCTTCGTTTCCGGTGACCCCATCTTCATAGGAATCTTTAAACATCTCGCCCAGTTCCTGTTCAAATTTTCCATTGCCATTCAGATCAATCCAATAGAACACGGGGTCACCCATGGTCAGGACGACGGGGGTTCCAAATTCATCCAGCCAGACTTTATACGTTCGGCGGGCAGTCATGAAGTTAACGAACCCCGATCCGGTTAAATCGAACTCTCTGAAAAACATATCGTTGCGCCAGTCATAATAGGCGTTGATCTCACGGGGATCGAATTCGTCCGGTTCAACGGGGAGCTTGGGTCGTGGTTGAATAGAAGAAAACGGAGAGGCATTCAATGCGACAGGGAAGGTCCAACTGGCGGTCACCTGACTTGCCTCCTGTTGGCCCCATACCGTTCCAACGATCAGCCCACTCAACACGACCATGGTGTATGAGAGAATTCTGGCAAACCGACAGCGGTGATGAATAACGGAAAGCATTCGCATACAATACATCATAGTGGAATGAGGGATGGCTAAGGAAGATCGAATTCCTTGAAACCTCAGAACATGGGAAACGGCGGTTTGAAAGGATGGATCTTCTTCTCACAAAAAAGATGGGTTGGAATAGCCAGGATACTCTGGCAAGCCTGATTCAAAAGGGGAAGCCATCTTTTCGTTTTTTTGCTAATTTTCTCGAAGGCTAGGATCATCAATGAAGCGTTTCTTCTATAACGGGATGTGGCGGGTGAGTTGTTTGGGCTTGGCTCTTGCGCTAGGAAGTTGCGTCTCCGCTGAGGAAATAAATGTCTTTTCATCCAATGGGTTAGAGATGGGGTGTGCTGTTGGTGATGTGACTCCCCATGAAGCGCTGGTTTGGGTGAAAACCGAAGGTTCGCAGGATGTCAAAATCCTCTATACGACAGATCCCCTGTGGGAGGCATCGAAAGAAACGTTGTTCATTTCAACCAATGCCGAAAGAGATTTTACGGCTCATATTCCCTTAGTCGATCTGGCGCCCCATACCCGGTACCTGTACCGGATGCTCATCCCGGGGAAAAAACAAGGACCAATTTGTGAATTTGTCACGGCCCCACTTCCCAATGACCCTGCGCCGGTGACGTTTGTGATTGGGGGCGATACCCGCCACAGTTTTCTGCCCTTTTCCATTATGGACTTCATGCGGTCGGCTCAACCGGATTTTTTTGTCTACCTGGGGGATACGGTTTATTCGGACCGGGACACGGTGGCGATAACGTTGGCCGATTATTGGGCAAAATATAAGGAAAACCGTGATGGGTTTGCCCAACGATTTTTTGCGAGGACGCCACTATTTGTCATGTGGGACGATCATGAAGTCGAGAATGATTTCACCATGACCCATCGGCGCTTGCCCATTGGGCGGCAAGCGTTCTTTGATTATTGGCCGATTCGTCCTTCCACACAAGACCCTCACCGTATGTACCGATCATTTCAATGGGGCAAAGGTGTGGAGGTGTTTTTGTTAGATTGCCGACAGTATCGGGATCCAGTAAACAAAACCATGATAGGCTTCGAACAAAAACAATGGCTTCTTCAGCAGTTAGCGGCTTCGTCCGCGACCTTTAAATTCATTGTGTCTTCCGTGCCTTTCTCCGACCCGCGAGATGACAAATGGGGCGAATATCCTGCTGAGCGTGATGAGATTTTGAAGACTATTCAAGAGAACAAGATTGCCGGTGTGATTTTCCTGGCGGGCGATGTGCACCATGCGGCTGTGAGTCATATGCCGCACGATCCTGCGGTTCGCGAATTTATCTTTGGTCCCTTAGCGGCGCCCATGAACTCCAAGATATCGAGTCGTGAGCCCAGGTTTGAGTTCTTTTATGGAACCTCTCCAAACTATGGCAAAGTGACCGTCCATCCAGATGGCCCCACTCCATCAGCTCGGATTGAATGGTTTGATAACACGAATGCGTTGCTCCATCAGATTGATGTTAAAGACGGACAGTACTACCCGTCTCCCCCAGAATAATTTCGCCGAATCATGAGAGCAGTTGGATTCATCCGCCCACTTCCTATCACGGACCCTGATTCGCTTCAGGACTTCGAGCTTCCCAGGCCCGATCCACGGGAGCGTGACCTATTGGTGCGCGTGGAAGCGGTGTCAGTCAATCCAGTGGATACCAAGGTTCGTCGTTCTCCACCGGCTGATCGTCAAGAAGCGAACCCACGTGTACTGGGTTGGGATGTCACAGGGATCGTGGAGTCGGTCGGGTCGGATGTTCGCTTGTTCCAGCCCGGAGACGAGGTCTATTATTCAGGGAGTCTAATTCGGCCCGGGGCCAATAGTGAATATCACGTGGTGGACGAACGCCTTGTGGCCAAGAAGCCTGCTTCATGGAATATGGCGCAGGCCGCTGCATTGCCGCTTACCGCCATCACCGCCTATGAGGCCCTGTTTGATCGGTTGGGAATTTCGCAGCAGGGTAAATTAGCGGGAAATGCCATTCTCATCATTGGTGGAGCTGGCGGGGTGGGATCTCTGGCAATTCAACTCGCCAAACTTGCGAAGCTGCATGTGATTGCCACCGCTTCGCGTCCTGAATCTCAAGCCTGGTGTCGGAAAATGGGGGCCGATGAAGTGATTGATCACACTCAATCGTTACCCGATCAACTCGAACAATTACATCGGCCCATGGTCGAGTATATTTTCAATACGTCGCAGAGCGATCAACATTGGCAGGCCATGTGCGAGGCCATCAAACCGCAAGGCCGCATTTGCGGCATCGTCGATACCACCACATCCGTAGACCTGAACGCCCTGAAACGAAAGAGTGCGACCTATGTGTGGGAATTTATGTTTACGCGTTCGATGTATGAGACGGAAGATATGATTGAACAACATCATCTTCTCACGAAAATGTCCCAATGGATTGATGAACAGAAAATTCAATCCACGCTAACCGAAACGCTCTCACCCATCAATGCGGCGAATCTTCGAACGGCTCATGCCAAAATCGAGGCGGGCCATATGATCGGCAAATTCGTGCTCTCCGGGTGGGCATCCTAAAGTCATCGATCTTTGACCTTCCGTCCATGAGAGGGGTTTTCGGTCTTTCCCAATTCCAGCAAGAGATTATTTCTGGCATATTCGTCTTGATTGTTTGAAGAATGATAGAGTGACTCAACTTTTCAGGTAAACAGAATGATGATGCCAACTCCTTCCCCGTCTTCCTTTCCGAAAACGCCACCACCATGGCTCTGTGAATTGCCGAAAAAAGATCCATGGTCCAGGCCGTTTGCAGAAAGCCTCCTCACCCATCTTGATCTTCAAGCCGGATTAACGGTCTTAGATGTGAACTGTGGAGATGGTATTCCTGCCTTCTATCTCGCGCATCAAGTTGGTTCGGCAGGACGGGTGCTGGCCATTGATGTTAGTGAGGGCCAACTCATGAGGGCCAGAGCGGTGCAAGGTCCCTACTTTCCTTGGCTGGAATTCCGTCGTGAAGACGTCAAGCAGCTACCGGAGAATGTAGGTCGTTTCCATCGTATCACTGGAAATCTTTCCTTTATGTTTTTTCGGCCTGACCGGGAGACCGCGTTGCATCAATTGTTAAGATTTCTTCAGCCGGGGGGCCAACTCGTCCTGACGTTCCCGTCGCTTGGGACATTCGATTCGTTGTGGCAACGGGTTGATCAGGAAATGCTGGCCAGAGGATTCAAGACAGAACGCGATAAATTTGCCGAATATCTTGCTGAAAGGCCATCAGCAGAGGATGCGCGGTCGTGGTTGCAGTCTGGTGGTCTCGAACGAATCGACGTGGCCGAATATCCGTTGGAAGTTGAAACCGGTGCGGGAAATGAATTTCTCTATCATCCCTTACTCCGAGGCGGTTTTTTAGACGATGTCTACGAATGTTTTGCCGATCAAAAATTAGCAGAATCGTTCATGCAGAGCATTGCCGCCGATACGACAAGCTTTGTTCCACTCATCGCCCAGCGGTGTGTCATGTCTGGTTGGGCGCAGAGTATCCATTGTAAGGAAACCCATTAGAAAATCTGGTCAGGACACAGTTACGTCAGCTTTACCCGGCTATGAGGGACTGTGGTGAAGGGTAAGGAGGACAGGCCACTTTGCCAGTGAATGGAAAAGAGTACGATATGCCAACAAACAAAGAAGGCTCTAACGTAAGCGAACTGTCTTCAACGGGGGTGAAGTGCCCGCAATGTCGAAAAGGTATAGTCGATCCTGCACGCGGCCGGTTTGGGGCCGTCTATAAATGCACGACCAAAGGCTGTACGTTTTGGTTAGATGCTCGGCCTACGGGGAAGAAATGTACCTTCCTGCGAAATGGCCAACGTTGCGGGGCCTTAAGGGTAGAGGGAACCAAAACGATTCCCACCAGATGCAGTGATCGGTCCTGTCCAAATCGACATCCTCACAAACTCGATAAAACGAAGACGTGATCAAGTCTACCCATGAGGGAAATACTCTTTCCGCTGATGATTTTGATCGCACAAACGATAACAGTGAAACGTATTCAACAGGTTTAGGAACAAAAGATCACACAGCATGATTGAGGTGAATCGATGAAGAATCGATTGCAGTCGGCCTTTCAATTGCGCCTTGTGTATCTGGAAGACGATATTTTTTTTGTTTGACCACGCCTGCACCATTAAGCCCAATGAAGGCTTGTACCGGCGGTTTAACAGGGTAGGGGGATTTATTGAACCCCAGTGGTATCGGTTTTCTCAGGACTCTCCGTTTGTAATACGAGCCGAAGAATTTAATTTTGTCGGATAACCGTTATTGTGTAAAAAGATTGCCAAGCTTGGGCAGCCTGCGTAAATTCATTCTATGGCTAAGAACCAGAGTAAAGAATTAGAACTTCTTGTAACTAAAATACAACAAGTTCTGGCACCGCATGCAGAAGTCACCCATGATGCAAAGCTGTTAGGCCGTAAAAGTAATCGTTCACGACAAATTGATGTACTGGTCCGGGATAAGATCGGCCAATATGACATTATGATCGTCATTGACTGTAAAGATTACGGCCGACCCGTTGATGTGAAGGGGGTAGAAGAATTTTGGGGCCTAGTCGATGATGTCGGTGCTCATAAAGGGTCATTGGTTTGCCCAAAAGGATTTTCTCAAGCGGCGAAAGAAAGAGCTTTAGGTCTTCAAATTGATCTATACAGTCCAGTAGATACAGACCCGCATAAATGGCAAGTTCAGGCAACTGCTCCTGCGTTATGTGATTTTAGAGAAGCTCGGATAGGATTTGGAATTAGCCAATCAGACCCCCTCCCGTTCAGTATTCCTAGAGATTTTTTTTCGAGTCTTATGGTTTTCGATGAAAGGAAAAACTCCTTAGATACTATGTTGAAAGCGACCATGAATCGCTGGAATAAAGGGCATTTTCCTATTGCCCCTGGGATACACTGTGATTTAGATATTTTTGATCGTGACACAACTCTCATTGACAATGGGTATGGTCAATTAACGCGTGTTGAACTAAAGGCCTCGTTGTGGGTATCAAAGAGAACGTATTTTGGACAAATGCCAATTTCGAAGATTAGTGGGTTCAAGGATGAACAAACAGGGGCTGTAATAACAAATGCATTCACTGTTGGTTTGGCTAGTCCCGATGAGGTTGAGAAAACATGGCAACTCATAAATGAGGGTGAGCCTTTACCTTCGAAGCCGGTACTCGAAGTTACCGGTTTGGTAGGTTATGAAGACATGCCGTGATTGAGTGACATGACCAATGTGATAATCGTCATTCAGGAAAATAGATTAGTCGTCTTTTGACATTATGTAATCGTGGTATCCACACAAACCTCCTAAATCTTGCTCTTCAGGGGTAAGATCGGCGCTACATATAGAGCATTTTTCATGTTTTCTCGTTGTAGTACAAGCAACGCAAAAATCCTCTCCTCTAAGGTAAGTTTCCAGCCCGCACTCGAAACAAGTAGTCAGAGGAGATTCCCCGCCATCGGTCATCGCTACATAATTGTCCCATTCATATGCTTTCGCACATGCTGACTCTATAATATTTTCGAATTCAGACATCTCGCCGCACGCTCGGCAATCAAAGTAAAGTTCCATGCTGTCTTCTACTTCAGGATTATGTGGTTTTATTAATTCTGACTTACAAGAAGAGCAGCGTAAAAATTTTGCAATGGTGGATAGTTCGGCTTCTTTCCAATTGATTTTGTCGAACTCCTTTTTACAATCTTCCAACTCTTTATTGTAGACGGCTGCAACATCAAGCAAAACTTTCCATGTATCATCTCCTAAAAGTTCGATCGGGTCTTCATTTAACTGAGTCGTGATGAAGTTTCTTAAGATAATGAAAGAATCAGCCATTAGCTCTTTTAACCGTGATGGAGTTTCCGGCGTACAATAATGCTCTATGTCATTCCTAATATCCAAGATGCCTTTAAGTGCCCTGTCTTCGATAATGATTCCAAGACTTTTAAAACGTTCAATAATCTGTTGAACATCTACTGTTTTCCTTCCGGACCCCTGAAATATAAGTTTTCCTTTTGAATCAAGGGTTGGCAAAATTTTCTGGAAAATTAAAACCTCATCAGAACCGATGGGAGAAAGTTCTCGAAGTTTTTCTTTAAAGAGAAGTAAAATTCCCGCTGTTATATTGCGAACTGCCGATAAGACACGACGTTGATCGTCACTAGAAGCTTGATAGTCTTCTATTCCAATTTGAATTGACTGCACAGCATTGTCGAGAATGGTATTCATTGAACTAATAGGGTAAGGGTTTTGTTCTTATTTCTGGTCCATAAATCAGCCAGTGTTCAATGAGTGATAATGTAACTTCTGGAAATAGGACTGTAAAATTAAATGAATTGTTTTCTAGGATGGATGGCGCAACTAAAAACGTCGAATTAGAGTTTTGATCCAAATCATACAGAACTCAATGGCCCAATCCGTTTGTTGTAATGTGAGTTCTGGCATAGGTTCATTTCCGGGGCCATGGCCCAAAGGGTTACGAACGTTTCCAAAAAAAATCTTAAGCGACTCCTTTTCCCAGTCGTTAATATATTTATTCTTTTTACTGCCCAAGTTATCAAGGTAATATTGAACACCTTTTTCATGACCAGTGGTCCACCTCTTATGAATAGAAATAATTTTAATAGCACTCTCTAATGCTTTTGCGGCATAAAGGGCGGGATCACGACCCTGATTATCTCTTCGGTCAATAGCCTCCTTCATGTCAGTGTCAACATTTTTCCACATCGCATCGGAAACCAGAGACCAGAAAGGGTCTTCTATTTGTTCCTCAGTTAGTTGATCCGTAGAGCGTTGAATGAACCCATTATGATAGTGAAGATCATAGTTCGCTTGACTAAAACGGGTGTTTAGCTCCGTGACTGCGCTTAAAAAAGGGGCTCTCTTTCTTTCAGCAAAGGTTTCCTTCCCTTCAAACTTAGTAGGAGTAATTTGTATAGCTGCTTGCATTCCATGTTCAAGTCTTCTTCCAACATAACTGCTATTCCAACTCTCAATCTCTGCATCAATTTCATATTCACGTTCTCGGAAAGCTATTTCTATAAAACTAATGCGCTCTTTCATGAAACGGTCTGCGGGAATAGAACTAATATATGTCCCACACACGAAATTTTTGCACACATTAAGGAGCGAATATGTACCTACTTGATTAGTGGTCGTTCCTTGGATTGCAAGGGGATAGCTATACGCTTTGGCTGAAAGAGTCTCCAAGCCAAGCTCTAAGCTAAGTTTGTCATTCAGCATCCCCCAGTACTTCTTAGATCCAGGGTCTTCCGATCCATATGCATGGTTGTAATAAGGGTGGAATTGTTCACTGATTATGCGAAATGCCTGAACGAGGAACTGCCTATCTTTTTCTTCGAAGGTTTCCCATAGGACTGTTCCTTCGTACCGTCTGGCGAAAATGTCAGTTAGCATATCGAAGAGTGATAATATAGATTACGAAAACTCATCCCATCTTTTGCTAGCCACTTCAAAGACTTATTCCCACCACAAAAGCTGATTGTAACATGGCATGTTACGTGTTACAATAACCAATGATTGAGAATTTTAGGTATCGAGGCTTAAAGAACTCTACGGAAAAGGCGATCGGAGCGGCCTTCGCACGGATATTGCCAACAAAGCGGAGTTGTATCTCTCGATCCTAGATACCGCCCGTACTGCACAAGAACTCGACATTACCGGCTTTGGCTTTCATGGGCTCACTGACAACCTGAAAGGGGTTTTACAGTGTCCCCGTGTCACGGAATCACCGGATCATTTTCCGGTTTGAAGATGGCCACGCCTTTGATGTGGATTTAGTCGACTATCATTGAGGAGAGAATATCATGGCTATGAAAAACCCTGTCCATCCGGGCAAGATCATTAAACATTCCATTGAGGCTTCGGGCCTCAGTGTCACCGATGCTGCGGAACGGCTCGGCGTGACCCGGCAGACCCTATCTCGTGTGACGAATGAGAAAACGTCACTCTCGCCTGAAATGGCCGTCAGAGTGTCCAAGGCTTTTGGCTCGACCGTTGAGCATTGGATGCGGATGCAAATGGCCTATGACCTGGCCAATATTGAGAAAACCGCCAAAACGATCAAAGTAAAGCGATTTCCCGAAATGGAGTCGCTTCCCGTTTAATGGCCCACATAACAACCGCCAAAGACCTTGAAGCGTTCATGGCCTGTGACCCAAAGCATTCCTATGATCAATAAGACGTGGGTTTACCGCTTCACGGGTCGGTTCATTTTTGTGCGCCTCGTAATACGAACGCAGCACCGCATTCATCCGGGTTTGATAGCCCTCGACCCTGGTTTTTGAACCATCCCAAAATATCAGCATCAAGGCGAACCGTCACTTGTTCATTGGGACTTTCGGGATAAACCACTTTGGCATTGTCCCCAAACCCTTTAGGCAAAGAGGGTCAGGCGGGCGGTAGAAGGGGCAAGTTTGGACAGGGCAAGCGTCGGTTTGGGCTCGACCGCCTGATGGCGAAGT
>JBBDSY010000028.1:0-52030 GCA_040904705.1 Nitrospirales bacterium
GGGCACGCCGAGTATAGCGTTTCAATCCTCGCCCACCTCGAAAGGTGGGCGCTACGCCAGACAGCGGTATTTGTAGTTGGTGCTGGTATGTTTCAATCCTCGCCCACCTCGAAAGGTGGGCGCTACTTCTCTTGTGTTAAAAACAATGAACGCATTTTCCTACATTACCTGCCGTACGCGAAACGTGGTGTCCAGCTTTCTTCAAGCTCTTCATCTTCATCATAATCGGCATCATCTGAATCAACAGGAAGGTCTTCGCTGGAAAGAACGGTCAAGGTATAACCGTACTTCCCAAGCCCTAAGACTTCCTCATCTAGCGCTATCTTTCGCTGCCCATCAAACCAATCGGCTAAAGTTGTCTCACCACATGTTCGCTGCATATTAAGAATATTCTCGGGATTTTTATTAAAAGTTCGAGTTGCTGATGCTGGAAGAGGACTCCCCTTTCTTAAATATGTGAGCTTACCAAGACTTTTAAATCCATCTGTCATGAAGGCGTAAGCTACTTTGTCTTGTTGGCTCATGATGATGGCGACAGGATATTCGCTGCATTCTGCGGCCCGAATTGCCGCCGATGTTCTAGAGCATTTGGCTTCATCGGCTAATGTAATAATCCCATCAAGACCAATCTGTTGTCGTGACAAGTGTTTGCGGACAAGCGAATAAGGCATTAACAGACCGCTGGCGAAATGATCAGCTTCAAGCTC
Source organism: Nitrospirales bacterium (assembly GCA_040904705.1). Lineage (GTDB taxonomy): Bacteria > Nitrospirota > Nitrospiria > Nitrospirales > UBA8639 > Nitrospira_E. Next base: position 708 of record JBBDSY010000028.1, read on the forward strand.
AATGGACGATAACCCTTCAGTAAAATTTGCCCGCGATAGATGGGTACCACCATGCTTTATAATTTCATCCGGATGTCCAGACAAAAAATAATGTCCAAGTTCATGGCAAATGCTGAAATTTTCAAAGCCAGGATTGTTATGTTGCTGTGAGTAAATCAAAGTCACTTTATCATTGGCAAAAATCAACGCACCAGAAACCCCCTTAAACTCCGGAGGCTTTGCTTGAACTTCTATTTTTTCTCGCCGAGCGATCTTAAAAGGGTTAATTGGGAAATCATTAAAACCAAAGTCCTTGGCGATTTTTTCCCCGTGCTGGGTAGCCATCTTTAATCTAAAGCCTGCCATTTTTAGGACTCAGTTTTTTTGCTGACCATCATGTCGATGATGCCCTGAATGTAGCCTCGATCCTTATCCGAGAGGTTTTCTTCATCTCTAAAAGCTGTTGTGCCTGCTTTATCTGTTCCCAATAAATAATCGGTAGATACGCTTAATGCTGTCGCCAATGCACGTATGTTTGCAAAAGAGGGGGATTGGGGAGAGAAGATGGATGCCCGATTAAGAATGTCGGGCAAGGACGGAAGCGGGCGAGATGCTTGGCAACACCTGCGGGCATACCGGAGGCTCCGGGTTACGCCCAAGGGCGGGCTGGTACCAGAGCTTTTTTGCAGGGACGGTTAGTCTCAATTCTTGACGTATGCTTAGTTCATGCATATGATAGGTGCATATCAAGGGAGGTTTGTTGATTGATGAGGACGACCCTGATTCTGGATGACGAACTGGTTGCCGAACTTCTTCACGTGACGCAAGCCAAAACCAAGACCGACGCGATTCACCTGGCTATTGCCGAACTGATTCGACGGAAGAAGATCGAGAAGTTGAAGGCGTTAAGCGGAAAACTGTCAGTGGCCGACTCTGCCACGTCTCAACGCCGCGCAGAAAAAAAACGTCAAGCCCTTCACCAACGGCTTTGGCATGGTCGTCGTTGATACGTCTATTTGGATATCCTTTTTCAATCGACCCACCTCGGTAGAAAAGCACACGTTGGATGACCTTCTTGATCGCGATGAGGTTGTCCTCGTCGGTGTCGTGCTCACCGAACTCTTGCAAGGCGTTCGCTCTCAACCCGAACGGGAAACCCTCCACGATCTCCTCTCAGCCCTCCCGTATTTGGAGATGACGTTTGAGACATGGCTTTTGGCGGGAGACCTTTCCTCCGTGTTGCGTCGCAAAGGAAGGACCCTGGGCTTTCCTGACCTTCTGATCGCTGCGCTGGCACAACAACATGCCTGTTCGGTCTATAGTCTCGACGAGGATTTTCGCCATATCCCTAATCTTTCCCTGTATGTATCAAACCCGGCTTAACCGTCGTGTGGTGCCCCCTGGTGGTCTTTCCGGCCATGAGGGGTTTTCCCGCAACCGTGTCCTCACCCGCGCTCCCTAACTTTTACAGTGTCATGACTGTGCCGGGTTGCGCCGTGGCGGTAATTTTTGTGAGCCGTGAGAGAAACTCGCTTGCGTCCAATACTTCCAGCAACACGGGTCGATCATCTGTCGAAAAATGGACAATCACGCCTTCCGTCTCTTCTGCATGGTCGATGGTTCCCTCGGACAAATGAATGGTGAGGACATCATCCTCCCGGTTATATTGCACCTTCATATCGTTCCCTCCTTCCAGGATAAAACGTGACGACGATGAACTCGGTCTCGGTTTCCACAAAAATCACATTGAGCCGGTGCTCCGCGCTGAGCGAGCTTGGCTTCATGTCCAGGGCTCTCCAGCCTGGATGGGTGTATACGCAGTGAAGTGATTCATAGACAGCATTCCTTCCCTCCATTCGTTCCTTGCCTTCATCATGTTTTCCCCAGGCAGCATTTTTTGTATTTTTTCCCGCTGCCGCAGGGACAGGGGTCGTTGCGGCCGATTTTGGGATCGGGTCTCGTGTAGGGCATAGGGAAGGCGTCGAAGTCGTCCGGTTCCGCGAAGGGATCGAATGTTGTGTCGGCAGGCGCTAGAGGAGGCGAGTAGCCTAGTTTTCGGTCCAGCTCATCGCTCACCCGTTCTTTCCATTCAATGTCCCGGGCTGTTTCGGCGTCGACGAGTGCGTCGGCTTCCGCGTTTCGCCCGGTCTTGTCGAGGAGTGGGATGAGTCGCTCGACCGCGCCGGCCCGCGTATAGGTATCGTCTCCCGCCAACTCTAACCCGCGTCGGTAGAGTTGCTCAGCCTGGTCGTGTTCTCCCAGCGTGTCATGCACATCACCACTCTTGATAACCACCCATGGATCCTCGGCAAAGCGGGTCAGGTTGTCGATGACTTGGGCCAGCGCCTCTTCCCGTCGTCCGGCTTCGGCAAGGATGATGGCGCGATCGGGGAGAAAGTTGTCGGCCTCGGTGATGGCCGCGAATCGCATCGCGAGTGTGGCGGCTTCATCAACCAGCCCGGCGCGGGCCAGTTGAAAGGGCAGTTCAATCGCCCAATCCAGGAGGAACAGGTCGTGTTGTTCATCGAGGTCGGTTAAGCGGGTTTCGTCTGTTCCCACCGCTTGGCACAGGTCCATGGCCGTGTGATATTCAGCCTGTGCCGTTTCGGCTTCTAACGGCATCCCCTCGGAGGCCCGGTGCATGGCCTGTTTGATGCGTGCGAGGAGTGGGTCGGGTAGGGAGGTTTCTGGAGTCATGCGTGGCGTTTCCTTTTAGCGGGTATCATGCGCGTTCTTGCGTGGCGTGTGGGGAACGACGTGATTGAGTCTTTTCTTTCGTCTGGGTGCCTGTTGACTCTCCCGGTTGCGGGTGAAGGAAGCGGCCAGGGTTGGCTCGGCACGTCTTGCGGTTGGTCGGCAATGGCGTTGGCTTCCTGCCGGACGGCTTCCCGGAGTGAGACAGATTGCATCACACGCACTCCGCTGCAAGCCGGGGAAAATACCCTCTTTTTTTGACAGCGATCACACCGAATTGTACGATTTTGTCCAATCATTGAGAAGGCCATGATGAAACTTTCTATTAGCGAAGTCCGGAGACAGTTTCCCGCGTTGGTTCGACAGGTTCAACATGATGCCGGCGCCAGTGTGCAGATTTCGGTACATGTTGAGGTTGTCGCCGAACTTCGTGCCGTCCAGCCGGAACCTGAACCCGGCGCTGCCGCCAAAACATTACACCAGTTCATGAAACGGTTGCCCAACCCCCGGGGTCCCCAAACCCCTGTCTCCTCACATGTCAAAGCCCATCTGTATGGAAACGGACCTTGAATATGCCGAAATGGAGTGTACGTTCCTTGTTGCCACGTTTCCTTTTTTTCGTCTTCCTTTTGTCTCCGACCTTGGTGCTTGCCCAGGAACCGCTAGAACGTGAAGTGGTGGTTTTGGCGATGAATGATGTGTACCGAATCGAGGGTGTGGAGGGAGGCCAGCGGGGTGGAATGGGGCTGGTTCGGGCGCTCCGTCGGCAACTTGAGCAACAAAATCCTGATTTGCTTTTTCTTCATGCAGGGGACTTTTTGTTTCCTTCACTTCTTTCAGAATGGACGCAAGGCGCACATATGGTGGAAATGATGAATAGACTAGATGGGGCTCCTGGCGTTTTTGATCCTCGCATGTTTGTGGTATTTGGGAATCATGAATTTGATAAATCGAGTTTGAAGCATGCGGCTCTCTTGCAAGCAAGGATTGATGAATCGGAATTCCAATGGCTTGGAACGAACATTCGGTTTGCTCAAGAGGACGGGAAGCCCTTAGTCGCTTCGAATAATTTACAGGTTGGCAGGATTGTCGAAAGTGCCGGTGTACGAGTGGGGATTTTTGGTCTGACGACGGATAAGCCATCTGCGGATACGATTGCCTATGTGGATGAATTTCTCGATCCGGTTCGTGTGGCCGAGGAGCAGACCACGCTCCTACGCGCGCATGGGGCTGAAGTGGTGATCGCATTAACCCATCTGGCCTTGGAAAAGGATCGTGAAATTCTGGAAAAATTGCGCGAGAGGGGACCAGATCTCATTATTGGTGGCCACGAACATCAACGGCATCATGTCGAAATCGAAGGACGGTGGATTGTAAAGGCGGATGCCGATGCCCGAACTGCCACGGTTGCACGCATTACAATGATTGGGCAGCGGCCATTTATCTCTTTTGGCTATCGCTTTCTAGACCGGGATCATTTGACCCCAGATCCTGAAATGCAGATGCAAGTGGATCAAGCCTTGAAAGAACATGAGAAGTGGTTTTGTTCGGAGCACCATGAGGTTTCAGGGTGTCTTCAGCAACCGGTGGGGGAGACAGCGGTCCCGCTTATTGGAGAAGAGTTGGAGATTCGAAGTTACGAGACGAATCTGGGTAATTGGGTGGCCGACCAGGTCCGGGCAGCTGTTGAGGATGCCGATATTGCTTTTATCAATGCCGGCTCTCTGCGCGCTCACCACAATATTCCACGAGGCCCTATCACGCTACGCGACCTAGAAGAACTCTTGCCTTATAACAGCGAGCTTGTCCAATTCGAACTCGACAAAGAACTCTTGGATGCCGTCTTGGAGAGGGCGACGGAAAGTTGGTCTGGGAGAGGACAGTGGCTTCAGGTAAGCGGATTCGCCTTCCAACATGATCCTCACAAACCAGAAGGGCATAGGGTTGACGCCATTATGCTTTGGAAAAATGGAAAAATGATGGAGCTACCGGCCAGGCCTCTTCAAGCTATCACCTACCAATTTCTCATTGAGGGTGGTGATGGATATGACATGTTACAACCCCTGAAATGGGTGCCTCTTGCAGGATCTCTGAAGGAACATCTCCACCACATTCTTCGTGCGAGTACAAAACCGATTCAACCGAAGGTCGATGGTCGAATTTGTAACCTTGCAGAAATTGACACGCGGCCTTGTGCGTTCAAACCTACATCCCCCTAATACCGCACCACTGTTTTTTCCCATCTAACGGTCGTTATTCATTGCCAATGGACTGACAATCTTTTGAGTGAAGATTGGCAAGAAACCTCAAAAAATTGTGCACTTGTCCAGGTGGAGGATGATCTTTTGATGGAGAAACACGACTTTTTGCGGCATTCAGCGTTGGCTAGATCATTCATACTCCTTTAGGCGTATGGACAGTGAATCCCAATATGTTAATATTGTTAATTAAATTGATTAACTTTTGGGAATTTTATGCGTTTCTCCAAGAAAAGTGAGTATGGCCTCCGGGCCATGATTGAACTGACACAGGGATATGGGCATGGATTGGTTCAACGAAAAATCTTGGCCGACCGGCAGAAGATTCCTTTAGGTTTTCTCGAAATGATCCTCATATCCTTAAAAAATGCCGGCCTCATTGGAAGTCGTCGGGGCATGAATGGCGGTGTGTATTTAATTAAAGCGCCGAAGGAAATTACATTAGGCCAAATTATTCGAATTTTAGATGGCCCCCTCGCACCGATTGCCTGTGTGAGTCAAACAGCTTATCAAAAGTGTGAAGATTGTCCCCATGCGGACACGACGACCTGCCCGATTCAAAGGATCATGCTGGAGGTGCGGAATGCGATTGCCTCGGTCCTGGATCATTATTCGTTGGAGGATTTTGCGCATGCCCAAAAAAAGCTCACGGATAAAAAACCGGCCGTTTGAAACAGGACTGTCATTTGAGACTTCTTGAGCAAAACTTGAACAAACGTTTTTTTTAAAGATTTCATCTGAACGTAGACCCATTTGGTAAGGGGCAAGAGATGGAAACACATTTACGCAGCATAGTGAAGGGAATGAGTTGGCGAGTAATCGCGACCCTCGTCACAACGGCAGTCGTCTGGTTTATTTCCGGTGAAGTCGCCATGGCGTTGTTTGCCGGATTGAGTGATTCATTAGTAAAAATTGGCCTGTTTTGGGGGCATGAGCGTCTTTGGCAAAGGGTGGAATGGGGGCGAAAGAGTCCTCCGGCCACTTCCCCGTAAGGGTTATGCAGCCAATGAAGGGATCAAACATGAACAATCGCATCTTAGTTATCGGGGCTTTTATGGCTGGCATCGGGGTAGCAGCCGGAGCGTTTGGGGCACATGGCCTTCGACCCATTCTTTCCGAAAAAATGATGACCGTCTTTGAGACTGGGGTCCGCTATCATGTGGTGCATGCGGTCGCTATGCTCATTGCCGGGTTAAGCGCCCATTGGTTCAGTCATCGGATATTTGTCCGGGCTGGCTGGAGTTTTTTGCTTGGGATACTTATTTTTTCTGGAAGTCTCTACATGTTAGCTCTCACAGAAATTCGAACATTAGGCATGCTCACGCCCTTTGGCGGATTGGCCTTTCTCGTTGGCTGGGGGCTCCTGGCTTGGGGCTATCGGAAGCCCCCGCTTTCTTTTCTCCCTTCATCTCCCAAATCTCAAGAGGACCCCTAACGGGTTTTTCACAAGTCTCTCACCTAAGAGGCTGTGGCCGAAGTCATATTTTTTACGAGCCAGGGCGGACTGGCTTCTCCCATATACAAGGTTCGATGGGGAAATGGAATTTCAATATTCTCCCGATCAAAAGCCTTTTTCAGTCGCCGTCGGTATTCTCTCCCCACAGCCCATTGCTGAATAGGAAGTGTTTTAATGCGGGCTTTGATGACCACTGCCGATTCCCCAAACGCATCTACCCCCATAATTTCTATGGGTTCCAACATCTTCCTGCCTACGTTCGGATCCTGCTGAAGATCTTCCCCCACCTCTCTCATGATGGTTACCACCCGATCCGTATCTTCTTTATAGGCCACACCGATTTCCATGACGTAGGCGGACCAATCTTTCGTCATGTTCGCTAATGTGGTGACCATTCCATTGGGAAAAATGTGTACAGTGCCGGACAGATCACGAAGAGTAATTGTACGAAAAGTGATGGCCTCAACCAGTCCACCGGTTCCATTCACGATCGCCACATCTCCGACACGAATTTGATTTTCTAAAATCATAAAAAATCCATTGATGACATCTCGTACCAGGTTTTGTGCACCAAAACCTACGGCTAACCCCACGATCCCTGCACCGGCCAAAATCGGAGTGATATCTAGCCCGATTTGATCCAAACTCATAACGATTCCGACCACCCACAAGAGTGTAAGGCAAATGGCTCCTAACATACCGGTGAGGGTTTTGACGCGTTTTTCATTCGCGATGCGTTCGTTGTCTTCTCTCTCTCGCCAAGTGAGGAGGACATTCTCAAGCTTTCTGAGTCCAAATTTCATGGCTCGAACTGCCAAATACGCGATGGCGAGGATTAAAAGAATGCGAAGGCTGGCTTCGACCATAGCCAGTGACTTGAGGGTTAGAAATGGGAAAAGTTGTTCGGTGAAAAACTGATTCATACGGTTCGCTCCTTCTTCCCGATCGTGTTGAGATTGTAAGGTTGTGTGATCTTGTCAGGACCCGGTTCTTTGGTATTCTTACAAGGGTTAGGGCAAATGCCAAGTCGGGTCGTCCGATGCCAACTTTTTGGCGGCACTCATACATAATGGGAGCAGTTCAGGAGAAAAGTTTCATTAAACCAGTTCTACGGGCGTAGACCAGATGGCGACTCTTGCCCACATTTTCTCTTGACACCTTACGATTTCAATGGTAGATATTCCAACACAGTCGATGAGTTGAAACAACGACGTTTCAATCATCGAACCGAAAAGAATCCGGACGACGAAGTCCTCAACCAGGAAAATCTGGCTGAGGGCTTTTTTTTTGCGAATTTCCTTCCGCGAACTTTTGAAAAGTTACGGTCATCACACAAGCGCAACGACGGGCTTACGAACTGGCATGATCGATTAGGCGGGAGGAATCCTTAAGTTTATGCGCCGCGATGAGGAACCTGAGTTCGGTAGAAAGTTGCGCCAATGAAATGAGGAGAATTTTTATGAACAGGTCGGAATATCTCTTGTGGAAATATACAATTGTCCAACTTCTCTTGGTCGGATTTTTGGTGCTTGGAGATTTTGCCATGTCCTCAGGATTGGTTTCTGCCGCTGACTCAGAGAGCAAAGCGGTTGTGGAGCCTGGCAAAGTCGAATCGCTTGAGGAGGAAGCGCTCGAACCCGGGAAGGTGGGACGGCTTGAGGAAATGGTGGAAGAAATGGTGAAGAAGTATTCACTGTCCAAATTGGGGTTGTCGCTCTATGGCTATGTCGAGATTTCCCATACCCGAAATTTTAATAATCCATCGGATGATACCAATCAGAACCGGATCTTTGACGTGGATTCCAATTCCTTCAGAGTGAATCTGGCCCAAATTGTGTTGGAGAAAGTGGGTAAAACGGGTGGACCGTTAGAGGATGCTGCCGGATTTCGCGTCAAACTGAATTTCGGCGAAGATGCGCAATTCACAGGCGGAACGTTCTCTGGCGATGATGTCGATTTTCAAGAGGTCTATGCGCAATTTATTGCGCCATTTGGAAATGGGATTGATCTTCGAATGGGACGCATGAATACCTTAATAGGATATGAAGTCATTGAAGCTCCTAATAATCATAACTATTCTCGTTCTTGGCTCTTTGGTTTCGGGCAACCGTTTACCACGACCGGCCTTCGGGTCTTATATCCTTTTACTGAGAAGATCTCATTTGCCATTGGTCTGATCAATGATTTTAAGGGAAGTATTTCCGATGATAATAATACGAAAGGAGTAGAGTCGGCTCTGTTTTTAACTCCGACAGATTGGTTGGGATTAACCGCATATGGGTATTATTCAGGCAACGAAGGAGCCAGAGGTCAGCAGGCCGGTCGATTGTTAGGTGGAGGAATCATTGACATTCAAGCCACGGAGTCTACCGCAATTATCCTGGAGGGCTATTATGCCAATCAAGAAAATGCGTTTCCGAACGGTGGCAATGCGCGTTGGAATGGATTTGCGGGCTATATTGTCCATGATTTTACGAAGGAATGGGGGCTACGATTTCGGGGTGAAATCTTTGAAGATGCCTCTGGATTCGTGTCCTGCTTCGGTACGGGACTTGCGGGCAGGAAACCTGCAACTTGTGCACCGGGTCAGGGGACAGCTGGGCAAACATTATGGGAAACCACGTATACGTTACAATACAAACCGGTGCCCTCGCTGATCACTCGCTTGGAGTTTCGTTACGATAAATCGGATGAAAAAACCTTCCTCAAAGGGACCAAGCCGGTGGACAATCAACAAACTCTCGCCGTCGAAGTCATTTATCTTTTTTAACTGACTTGAGGAGGGGAAGATGACATCTTTATTTCGTCATAGAATATTTGGGGTCACCATTATAGTGTTCATCTTTTTATGGGGCGTGGTACCTCGCGCGCAAGCCCAGGAGGTTGTGAGTGTCCCGCAGCTCAGTGCCGGAGATACGAGTTGGGTGCTGACTTCATCGGCTTTGGTTCTGCTGATGATCGTTCCAGGCCTGGCGTTGTTTTATGGTGGGATGGTCCGTAGTAAAAATGTGTTGAGTACGATGATGCACAGCTTTATTTCGATTTGCCTCGTGAGTGTGGTGTGGGTGTTTTGGGGGTATAGTCTGGCGTTCGGTCCAGATATTGGTGGAATCATTGGCAACTTGGACTTTGTGGGATTAGCTGGCGTTGGTCCGGAACCATCAGTGGGCTCCTCGATACCTCATCTGGCCTTTATGGTTTTTCAGTTAATGTTTGCAGGTATAACGGTGGCCTTGATCAGCGGTGCGATTGCCGAACGCATCAAGTTTTCCGCGTTTGTGTTATTTGGGATGCTGTGGGTCACGTGTATTTATGCGCCATTGGCGCATTGGGTGTGGGGTGGCGGCTGGCTCGCGGGTCTCGGCGATTTAGATTTTGCCGGTGGGACCGTGGTGCATATTAGTTCGGGCGTTGCCGCGTTAACCTGTGCCCTTGTCTTAGGAAAACGGCACGGATATGGATCGGATAATATGAGTCCGCACAATGTTCCCTTTACGGTCATAGGTGCGGGATTATTATGGGTAGGATGGTTTGGGTTTAATGCAGGAAGCGCGTTAGCCGCTGATGGGATTGCTGCGGGTGCCTTTGTGGCGACACAAGTGGCCGCCGCGGCCGGGGCACTCGCGTGGTTAGGGGTCGAATGGGGCTATCGGGGAAAGCCGACCATTCTTGGCGCAGCCAGCGGCGCAGTGGCTGGCTTGGTGGCCATTACCCCGGCTGCCGGATTTGTCGGACCTGTTTCGGCGATTCTCATCGGGTTAGGTGGCGGCGTGGTGTGTTATCTTGGAGTCTTTTTAAAAAATAAGATGGGGTATGATGATGCGTTAGATGTTCTCGGGATTCACGGTATCGGTGGGACATGGGGCGCGTTGGCCACGGGACTGTTTGCCAGTGTCGGTGGCGGCACGGGGCTTTTTTTCGGTAATCCGGGTCAGGTTTGGATTCAAGCCATTGGCGTCGGAGCCACGTGGATCTTTGCCGGGGTCGGAACGTTCATCATTCTGAAAATTGTGGATGGTGTGGTGGGCTTGCGTGTGAGCAAGGAAGCGGAAATCCTCGGGTTAGACCTCACTCAGCATAGCGAACGGGCTTATGGTTGAAAATAGATGCGCCATATCTGTGTGGGCAAATTGAAGCGGGCATCACGTGTAGGAAAATGCGCAGAAGTCCGCACATTCATTTTATTTTCATCGATTCTTAATCCAATGGAGGGAACATTCCGATGAAACTTATTCACGCCATTATTAAACCCTTCAAACTTGATGAAGTGAAAGAAGCGCTTCTTGAGGTAGGTATTCAAGGTATGACGGTCACCGAGGTGAAAGGATTTGGACGGCAAAAAGGTCATAAAGAAACGTATCGCGGCACAGAATATCAAATAGAATTTGTCCCCAAAATTAAACTGGAAATTGCCGTAGCGGATAGTCGGCTGAACGAAGCCTTAGAAGCGATTACCCGGGCCGCAAAAACCGGAAGTATCGGGGATGGAAAGATTTTTGTGTCTGATTTGCAGAGCGTGATCCGTATCCGGACGGGAGAGACCGGAGAAGGTGCCCTGTAATTTTTTATTTATCAGTTTTTTACCCGCACAAGCTTAAAGGAGACACGATGAAGGTACCCAACGTGCTCATGAGGATGGGACTCCCACTCGCTATCATGGTCGGCATGGGGGAGTGGTCGATGGCTCTAGCTGAGGAAGGGAGTACGCCAAGGATTGATTCAGGTGATACGGCCTGGATTTTAATGTCCTCCGCGTTGGTCCTGTGTATGATGCTGCCTGGATTGGCCTTATTTTATGGAGGATTGGTCCGCAGTAAAAACGTGTTAGGCACTATCATGCATACGGCCGTCATCCTGTGTTTAATCACCCTGGTTTGGGTGATTTGTGGGTATAGTTTAGCCTTTGGTCCGGATGTGGGTGGCGTCATTGGAAGTCTGGAATGGATCGGTTTACAAGGAGTGGGCGCAGAACCCAGCGCCGTCTATGCGACGACGATTCCTCATCAAGTCTTTATGGTGTTTCAGCTCATGTTTGCGGCGATCACAGTTGCACTTATTACGGGGAGTTTTGCGGAACGCATGAATTTTAAAGCCTTGCTCCTCTTTTCTGTTTTATGGTCCGTCTGTATTTATTCCCCATTGGCCCATTGGGTCTGGGGTGGGGGGTGGTTGTCTAAAATGGGAGCCTTAGATTTTGCTGGAGGAGCAGTCGTCCATATCAGTTCAGGATTTGGCGCGTTGGTCTGCGCGATCATGTTAGGTCCCCGCAAAGGGTATGGAAAAGAGCCGATGCCTCCTCATAATTTGCCCATGACGGTGTTGGGAACTGGCTTGTTATGGTTTGGATGGTTTGGATTTAATGGCGGGAGCGCTCTAGCGGCCAATGGCGGTGCGGGGGGCGCCTTTATTGCGACTCATATTGCAGCGGCAGCCGGTGGGTTAAGTTGGATGGGGGCGGAATGGGTGCATCGAGGCAAACCGACGGTTCTCGGAATAGCCAGTGGAATTATTGCGGGATTAGCCACCATTACCCCTGCCGCAGGATTTGTCGGGCCCATGTCAGCCATTCTTATTGGATTGGTCGCTGGAACCATGTGCTATGTCGCCGTGGTATGGAAGAACAAATTGGGCTACGACGACTCCTTGGATGTGGTGGGCATTCATGGTGTGGGAGGGTTTATGGGAATCCTCGCCACCGGCCTGTTTGCCTCGATAGGGGCGGCCGGGTTGTTTTTTGGTAATGCCGGATTGTTCGGTATACAAGTCATTCTGGCTTTGGTAACCTTAGCGTTTTCTGTGGTGGGCACCTATATCATATTGAAAATCGTGGACCTGACTATTGGGCTTCGAATCAACGCTCAGGACGAAGAAATGGGTTTGGATTTGAGCCAACATAGTGAACGGGCCTATTCCTAATCAACAAGGACGTGCCACGTGACTACTCGAAAAAGATGGTGTTTTTTATAAATGACTGTTTCATGAAGAAGGAGGTAGGTGAATGACCCCGAAAGACGTGTTGGATTTTGCGAAGAAGAATAAGGTGGAAATGGTCGACCTTAAGTTTGTCGACTTGATTGGAACGTGGCAGCATTTTTCCATCCCCACCTCTGAATTATCGTTGGACTTATTTAAAGAAGGTTCGGGGTTTGATGGATCGTCCATTCGTGGATGGAAAATGATTGAAAATAGTGACATGTTAGTGGTGCCGGATCCCAAGACGGCTCGGATGGATCCGTTTACGGAGATCCCGACCTTGAGCATGTTGGCCAATATTGAAGATCCCATCACGCGGACCATCTATGAGCGGGATCCGCGTGGCGTGGCGCTTCGAGCGGAACAATACCTGAAAAGCACAAAAATCGGTGATACGTCGTACTGGGGTCCAGAAGCCGAATTTTTCATATTTGATCATGTCAGCTTCGATCAGGATGGGCACTCAGGCTATTACTTTGTGGATTCAGAAGAAGGTATTTGGAATTCGGGAAAAGATGGCCAAAATCTGGGGTCGCGTCCCCGACATAAGGAAGGCTATTTCCCTGTCGCCCCAGTGGATTCCCAACAAGATATTCGATCCGAGATGTGTCGGGAAATGGAACGGGCGGGCATCCATGTTGAAAAACATCATCATGAAGTCGCTACCGCCGGCCAGGCTGAAATCGATCTACGTTTCGATACCCTGGTGAAAATGGCCGATCAAATGTTGATGTATAAATACATTGTGCGCAATGTGGCGCGGCGTCATGGGAAAACGGCCACGTTCATGCCCAAACCGATTTTTGGGGACAATGGAACCGGCATGCACACCCACCAAAGTATTTGGAAAGATGGCAAGCCAAACTTTGCCGGCAAAGAATATGCGGGGGTATCACAACAATGCCTGTATTATATTGGCGGAATCTTGAAGCATGGACAGGCCTTAGCCGCGTTGACGAATCCCACAACCAATTCCTACAAGCGGTTGGTGCCAGGATTTGAAGCGCCAGTGATGTTAGCCTACTCCAGTCGAAATCGATCGGCGGGCATACGGATTCCGATGTATTCACCAAGCCCCAAAGCCAAACGCATTGAGGTCCGGTTCCCGGATCCTTCTTGTAATCCGTATCTGGCCTTCAGTGCCATGTTAATGGCGGGATTGGATGGTATCCAGAATAAAATTGATCCAGGCGAAGCGATGGACAAAAACCTCTACGATCTGGAGCCGGAAGAGCTCGGCAATATTGAAACCATGCCGTCAAGTTTAGAGGAAGCGTTAGACAATCTGGCCAATGATCATGAATTCCTCCTGAAGGGCGGAGTGTTTACGGAAGATGTGGTCGAAGCGTGGATTTCATATAAACGAGCGAATGACGTGGATCCCATGCGGCTCAGACCGCATCCCCATGAATTCTTCATGTATTACGACGTGTAACATTTAGTCTGGCGTGAGGAGTAAGGGCTCAGGAGAATTTCTGAGGCCCTTACCCCTCCTCCTTTTCTGCCCATCTACCCCTGAATTCTCACTCCCTCCCACTCACTTGTCGTGTGAAAAATTTTCCAAGAACCGTTCGTGAATGTGTTTCATTCGCTCACGAGTCGCCTGTTCAAAGGCCTCGGCACTCTTTTCCCAATCAGTGGACCCCATCCCCAATCTTCGAGCCAAAAATACCATTTCGTCCGACCCTGAAGGTGGCAGCACTAAGTCTTTGGCGTTGCCGCGCACGATGCGCAAGCCATCGATTAATTGGCGCAAAAAGAGATAATCGTCATGTAAGCCTTCCCTTTCTGATAACGAAAGAAGGGAGGTATGGCAGAGATGTTCGATGGCTTCTAACGTATTGGGTGTGCGAAGGGACCGGTGTTGATGTCCATGAATCAGCTGAAGATATTGCACCATATACTCGACATCCAATAATCCCCCAGGGCCATACTTCACATGGATGGTGCCAGGTTGGACAAGTTCTGCCATTTGCCGCTTTCGAAGGTGCAGGGCGGTTGGCAGATCCCAGATTTCAGCGCCATAGACAAAGCGGTTTCTGTGGACTTCAACAGCCTTTCCGAGCGCCCGATGGCCAGCGATAAAACGAAGCTTGATGAAGGCCTGTCGTTCAAAAGACGCGGCCTTTCCCGGAATAACGTAATACTGCCGAATTTCCTCTAACGAATTCGCCAAGGTGCCTTTGTCGCCATTTGGCCGAAGTCGGGTATCCACATGGAAAATGCCTTCTTGCTTGCTTTCGATCCATTGGAGAAATTCCTGTGACCACCGTTCATAGAAATCAGCTGAGATCGTTGATGCTTGGCGCCCCGTCGTTGGTTTCGGATGGTCATAGACGAAAAGAATTTCAATGTCTGAGGCATAACCCAATTCGCCTCCACCTAATTTCCCTAATCCAAAAATGGCCATCGGCGGCGGGGGAGTTCGCGAGCCCTTCGGCTTCATGGCACGATAGGATTGTTCGAGCGCCTGACTTAAAATCACATCCGCTAAATTTGTTAAGGCACGAGAAAAATCTGGGAGAGAGCTGTTTTCCAAAAGATGACGCATATCGATCCGGAAGAGTTCCTCATCTTTAAATTCGTTCAGGACCTGTTTTTTTTGAGATGGCGTCTTGGCCTGCTGTAGCCGTTTTTCCAGAGCCTTGGTGAGGACGGATTTGGAGCGAATTAGCGGCCCCTTTTGGTAGCGTCTCATCATGGGTAACAGATTATCATGCTGCCGCCGAAGTAAATCCTCCCAGAGATAATCGCTGCTGCCAAATAATTGCGCGAGATTTTCCAGGGTGGAGGCTTGTCCTAAGGTGCTCAACGTCGAAGCCTTCTGAGGTTGGTTCAACAGCTGATCCAGGAATTGATCGAAATGGTCAAGCGCTTTTCCAGGGTCGGGTGCCCAACTCAAATAGTAGGTAAATTCCTTGAGAAGAGCGGCTGCAGTGCGCAGCTCCTGCTGTTCCGATTGGCTTTGAATTTTTTCACCCTGGCGGCTACGGACATGGAGTCGATTGAAGACTTGGTGATCTTTGACTTCAATCTTGGCTTTGACCAGGTAAATGCCGCGCATGGCCAACGCATTGGCAAAGGCATAGAGAAAGGCCGGTGTGTCGGTTGACCGAATATCCAAGACGGTGTCCGGCGACGATGGGGGATTGGAAAACGCAATATGGACGGGATGTAGAATATCGCCTGTTTTTTTCTGCGTGTTTCCAAGATGTTCAATGAGACGCCGATTGACCTGTCGTCGAGCCTGTCGTACATGATTCTTTTGGAGTAAACGAAGCAAGGCTTGCACGTGTTCTTGAAAATCCTGTTGAGCGGCGGAGGAGAAGGAAAATCCTTGCAAGGCTTGGACGCGAAACACATCCACGGCGATCTTCCGAGACAGGCCTTGCGCCTGTCGTTTGAGGGGAGGACGTTTCCATGGGTTCAGTTTTCGCGAAGCCTGAATGTGACGGGATGAAGCCGGCGCTTCACGAGACGTAAAAATGGCGGCTTCGCGAATATCGAGACCAAACGAAGCCAACACCCCGCAGAACGTGGCAAATTCTGAAAAATAATCATAGGCTACGATATGTATCTGATATTGCTTAGATGACAGGGTTTCAATGGTCACCGAACAGGGGGAGTCGAAGGTGAGCTGGGTCGTCAAAGCGAGATGTTGAAGAATGGTGTCGAGCGAAAATTGTTCGAAATAGTCCGGGTCCATCTGGGTAAGAAAATCTTGCACTAACGAGGCGGGAAGATGGGGAGCGCGGGATTGAATCTGTTCGAGTAAGGCAGAAGAGCTCATTATCGTGGAGTATACTCAAATTTCATAGCATTGTAAGGTGTGGTTGGGTCTCGTATAATTTCCTGTCTTCATGAAATCTTCCCCCAAATACCCCTCACAACAATCGACGGTCAGGAAAAGGGTGAGTCAATCTCATCGACCTGATCCCACAACCATTTTACTGGCCAGGGATCTGGCTTCGACTGAAGTGGCTCGACTGCTCCAAGCCCATGGCATTCAAGACTGGAAACGAGCTGACCACAATCTCCAAGCCATGGCCGGGGAACCCAATACTCGAAAAGCCCTAGCGAATATTCTGCCCAAGCTTCTGTCGAGTGCGTCTCAGACTGCCGATCCCGATCAGGCTTTGAATGAATGGGAACGCTACGTGGATACTGGCATTCATCGCCTGCAACTCTTTCAATATTTAGAGCAAGTACCGCATGTGGTGGATGCCCTGAGCACGGTCTTTGGGAACAGTCAGGCCATGGCCCAAACACTCATACGAGATCCCTTATTAGTGTATTGGATAGAAGATGATCGCGTCCTCGTTCGGCGGCAAACGAGTGCAAATCTAACCGGAGCTCTACACACGGCGTTGGCAGCGGTGAAAAGTTATGGGGGCAAGTGTGAAGCGTTGCGCCGCTTCAAGCGTCGAGAAATGCTGCGTATAGGTATTCGTGATCTCCTTAGTATTGCCACGCCGAGGGAAACCTATACCACGTTGTCCGACCTCGCCGCAGAGATCATTCAAGCCGCGTATGAATTGGTCGAGTGCGATCTTCAACAGCAATATGGGGGGTGGGAGACTCCATCGTCGAGAGTCGGGTCCAATCGAATAGGTTTTTCAGTGTTGGCCATGGGGAAATTGGGGGGCTGGGAACTCAATTATAGTTCGGATGTCGATCTGATTTATGTGTTTCAGGCCCCACAACAGATGACGAACGCAGGGAAAGGTCAGCAGGCGCTTTCGGGCCCGGATTATTTTCATGCTCTGGCCAGAGAATTAACCAATGTCTTATCGGCCTCCACCGCTGAAGGGGCGTTATTTCGCGTGGATATGCGGTTACGTCCTGAAGGACAGGTTGGCCCATTAGCCTGCTCCGTGGAAGATGCCTGTCGGTATTATCAAACGCGGGGGCGGACATGGGAACGTTTAGCATTTCTGAAGGCCAAAGCCATTGCAGGGAATCTTCGCATTGGGCAATCGCTGATTAAAAATTTGGATACATTTGTGTATGGTACGAGAGAGGAGGCCCCTCAGGTGTTCAGGGCCATTCAAGACCTTCGTGCGCAAATGGTGGCGAAGATCACGCGAAGAGGAGAGCTGGAACGTAATGTTAAATTGGGAAGAGGCGGCATTCGGGAAATTGAATTTATTGTCCAGAGTCTGCAGTTGCGGTGGGGTTATCGATATCCCGATATTCGTGATCGCCAAACCCTCAAAAGTTTGATGAAATTAACGAAGGTGGGAAAATTACAGAGGGGTGTGTTGCAGCAACTCACAGCATCCTATCTGTTTTTACGCAATCTTGAGAATAAAATTCAAATGGTGCACGAGTTACAAACACATCTTCTGCCTGTCAAATCCGAAGAGATCGCAAAATCGGCGATTAGAATGGGGTATCCGAAAGGTGACACCATTAAGCAGACCGCTGAGTATTTGTTGGCGGACTATCGTGGGCATACCGAACAAGTCCACCGTCTATACCAAAAAATCGTCATAATGGGCGAATCCGGATAGGGGTCAGAGACGGGTCTTTCCCCACGCGATATTCTTTTCCTTCGCTGTCAGTGTCCTCGTGAAACGGCCATTCAGGCATTCCTTGGCAAGCAGGGAGGCAGAACCACTTCCTAAGGTCTTGCTGTGTGTCTCTAATAATTTATTCAGGAGGCCATATGGCTTTTGGAGTTGAAAAACTTGAGTGTGAGGGCTTGAAAGCCTGTTGTCTGTGGTTATCTGGGAAGTGAACCCACAAGGCAGCAGATGGGCAAGATCAACATGTCATATTTCCATGTAGCGATGAATATTACGGAGGGGGTGAGCTGATGAATCCCAATGAGATGACGATCAAATTACAAGAAGCCTTACAAACCGCATCCGGTTTGGCGATGCGGCGCAATCATCAAGGCATAGATGTCGAACATCTGTTGGTCGCCTTATTGGAACAAGCCGATGGTTCCACCATACCCATTCTGGAGCAAGCGGGTGTGTCTCCCAAATCAGTCAGCAATGCCGCCGAGCAGGCGCTGAAAAAAATTGCCCAGGTGCAAGTCAGCGGTTCCGCCCCTGGGCAAGTCCATCTGACCCCACGGTTGGGCAAAGTCCTCAATCAGGCTGAAGCTGAAATGAAAGAGCTTCGGGACGAATACCTGAGTGTGGAACATGTGTTGTTGGCCATGGTGGAAGAAGGAGGAGTGTTTGCGGCTCTAGGGTTGAAGCGGGATAAAGTCTTAGCCGGTCTCCAGCATGTGCGTGGCAATCAACGAGTGACGAGCCAGGATCCTGAAGGCACATTCCAATCCTTGGAAAAATATGGCCGGGATCTGACGCGGTTTGCCAGTCAGGGAAAACTCGATCCCGTCATCGGACGAGACGAAGAAATTCGTCGGGTCATTCAAATATTGTCACGAAGGACAAAAAATAATCCGGTCCTCATCGGCGAACCCGGGGTGGGGAAAACCGCTATTGTGGAAGGACTGGCCCAGCGCATCATCAAAGGAGATGTGCCGGAAGGACTCAAGCAAAAACGGCTGATTGTGCTGGACATGGGGGCACTGGTTGCGGGTGCCAAATTTCGAGGAGAATTTGAAGAACGGCTGAAAGCCGTCTTAAAAGAAGTGCAATCGTCGCAAGGGCAGATTTTGCTGTTCATTGACGAACTACACACGGTGGTGGGGGCAGGCGCTGCAGAAGGTGCGATGGATGCAGCCAATCTCTTGAAGCCGATGTTGGCTCGAGGGGAACTGCATTTGATCGGGGCCACGACTCTGGATGAATACCGGAAACATATTGAAAAGGACGCAGCCTTAGAGCGACGGTTTCAACCGGTTGTGGTTGACCAACCCTCAGT
The DNA here is from genome assembly GCA_040904705.1 of Nitrospirales bacterium. GTDB lineage: Bacteria > Nitrospirota > Nitrospiria > Nitrospirales > UBA8639 > Nitrospira_E. Next base: position 19,911 of record JBBDSY010000028.1, read on the forward strand.
GGAGGATACGATTTCCATTCTACGCGGCCTGAGAGAACGCTACGAAGTCCATCATGGCGTGCGCATTAAAGACTCGGCACTGGTGGCCGCGGCGCGCTTGTCACATCGCTATATCGGGGATCGATTTTTGCCAGATAAAGCCATTGATTTGATCGATGAATCGGCGGCCAGGTTGCGCACCGAAATCGACAGTATGCCAGCGGAAATGGATGAGATTTCCAGAAAAGTGTTGCAACTGGAAATTGAAAGGGAAGCATTAAAAAAAGAAACCGACACGGGAAGTCAAACCCGGTTAGCCAACCTGGAGCAGGAGCTTCAGACCAAGCAGGCCGCTCTTCAGGAATTGAACACGCAATGGGACGCGGAGAAGTCCTCGGTGGAAAAATTACAACAAATTCGACAAGAAACAGAAAGTGCGAAGCTAGAAATCGAAAAAGCGGAGCGGCAATATGATTTGAATCGCGTGGCGGAATTGCGCTACGGCACGCTCCCTAAGCTGGAAAAAGATATGGAGGAAGAAGAGGAGCGATTGGCCAACCAACAGGTGACCAGCCGACTCCTAAAAGAAGAAGTCGATGAAGAAGATATTGCCGAAGTGGTGAGTCGCTGGACAGGTATTCCCCTGAACCGGTTGATGCAAGGCGAAGTGGAAAAACTTCTACATTTGGATGAATATTTACACCAACGCGTGATCGGACAAGATGAAGCCGTGCGTGCGGTGGCAGACGCCGTATTGCGGGCACGATCAGGCATCAAAGATCCCAATCGCCCAATCGGGTCGTTCTTATTCCTTGGTCCGACAGGCGTGGGCAAAACCGAATTGGCGAGGGCTTTGGCCCATACTCTTTTTGACGATGAGGCCAACATGGTTCGCATCGACATGTCCGAATATATGGAAAAACATACGGTCGCCAGATTGATCGGCGCACCTCCGGGATATGTGGGTTATGAAGAAGGCGGGCAACTCACGGAAGCGGTGCGGCGCAAGCCCTTCTCTGTGATTTTGTTTGATGAAGTGGAAAAAGCTCACCATGATGTATTTAATGTATTACTTCAAGTTTTAGATGATGGCCGACTGACCGACTCGCAAGGGCGAACCGTCGATTTCAAAAACACTGTACTCATCATGACCTCCAACCTGGGTAGTCAGGAAATTCTCGATGCCCAGCAACGCCATATGGAGTACGAAGGGATTCGGGCGTTAGTCCTCAAAGAAATCCAACTACATTTCCGACCGGAATTCCTCAACCGGGTGGATGAAGTGGTGGTCTTTCATTCGTTGACGCAGGCAGAACTGGGTCCGATTGTAGAAATTCAATTGCAGCGATTGCGGGCAAGGTTGGCGGATCGGCAGATGACTCTGGAGCTTTCGCCCGCAGCCGTGTCCGATCTGGCAGCCAGGGGCTATGACCATGTCTATGGAGCGCGCCCATTAAAGCGACTCATTCAACAAGACATCGAAACGCCGCTCTCCAGGTTGATCATTCAGGGCAAGGCCTTGGATGGTAACCATATCGTGGGGGATCTGGTGGACGGGAAATTGATGCTGACCGCCCAGCAAAAAATGGAAAGCTAACATTCCTTTCAAATGACGAGGGGAGACAGCCAATCCTTCTTCCCTCGTCCTCCCGCGTCATGTCTGTCCTAACTAAAGACGGATTGTTTTTATTTTTAACTGAATCATGCATATAATTTCCCTCGCCCCTTGGAGGGAGGGTTGGGATGAAGGGAAATTTGCTCGTGAGCCTTCGATGCGAGAACAGTGTGTGGTTTCCAGAACTCAATGGGGTCTCGTCCCCGTAGGCCGAGGTTTTTGCTTGATGTTTCCCGTACGGTGAAACCAAAAATACTCCAGACCCCTTTTACTCCGTTCTGACCGAGGGTTGCCTAGCTTTTATCCCCTGTTCAAATTAGAATCGACTGTACTGATGAGATCCCGGTGGTCGCACCATGGCATACACTCATATCCCGATATCAGCACCCAACGACCCGTCAATGACGCAGAGGATTCATGACCCCTCCTACCTTTACCTGCTGGAAAATTCTGCAACAGCTCCGTGAAAATGATGAAGAACAACCACGGAGAGAAGAGGTCACAAAGTAAGATGAAAATTGTCCGTGTGAACTATACGGTGACGGCTGCGGGAGAGGATGGGAAACCCGTCTTGTTGAACAAAGATCGAATCCTGTCTGATCTGGATTCAACGGATCCTGAACACATTCGAAAGATTCTTGAGCAACAGGAGCACGTGACGGAAGAACCGGCGTTTGGGAAAACTCTCACTGACTTTTCCCTCGTGGTCGCGAATATTACTGAACTTCAGCCTACAGGAGACGATGACCAAATGTAGGGGGATAAGCCCTGGGCGTCTGCCTCAGGTATCCATCCCATGAATAGTGTTTTGGCTAATGTGTGCGTACAAGTAGGGGAAGTTCAGCTTCCAACTCAATACTTACAGATAAAAGGAGAGACATCCATGGAAAAGCCGGCAAAAAATCTTAAAAAAACATCAACTACCAGCCTCAAAAAAACACCCTCAAAAAAATCTCAGAAGACTTCTGATTCCGCCAAAATTTCTCCAAAGTCCAAAACAGTTCCTAAACCAAAGGGTTCTTCGGGTACAACGGTCAAGCCAAAAAAAGATCGTGTGGTTGCACCAACCCAAGCGGAATCTCAACACAAATATTATGAAGGTCTTGGTTCCCGGATTGCCGAAAAGGCGTATGAACTCTATGTACAACGCGGCCAAGAACACGGACATGATCTCGAGGATTGGCTGGAAGCGGAGCGACAGATCCTCCCGAGGGCAATCATTAAGAGGTCATAAGGTGAATTCATGTCTTCCTGAAAGGGCACAGCTTGTCCCACAGCCGCCGTTAGCTATCCATCTTCCTTTCGCCGTCATCCCCGCAGCTCGTGGGCGGGGATTCATCCTAAAAGTTTCTTCTCCTCCTTCCGACCCAGGTGGATGTTTATGCCGAAAGCCCACGGGGAATCGTTCTGTTTGAATGCAAATTCACCGAGCAGGGTGGTGGCGCCTGTTCCCAGACGATGAAGCGAAACAACTCTAAGCTGTGCCATGGCCAACTACTAATAAAACAAGCAAATAGATGACAGTATGAGGGTTGGTATGCTAGACTCCGGTCATGCAATTGGACGATGCGCGCAAGCTGGATGCCTCGACTCAAGAAGCCTTGCGCCGCCGGGCGGTACGGTTGGTGGTGGAGAAGGCGTGTACGCATCAATATGCCGCGGACGCCGTGGGAGTGGCGCGGCAAACTGTGAGCAAGTGGGTGAGCGCGTGGGGGCGTGGGGGCTCGTCAGCGCTCCAGTCCCAAAAACGTGGCCGAGACAGTGCGTCTCAGAAAGCGTTAACGGGACGGGAGGAACACCGACTCCAGCGGATGATTCGCGACAAATGCCCCGATCAGCTGAAACTGCCGTTTGCGCTGTGGACGGCGGCGGCGGTGCAAGAGCTGATCGACCGCGAATGGGGGAAGCACCTTGCCCTGTCAACCGTTCGCCTGTATTTACAGCGGTGGGGGTTCACGCCCCAAAAACCGCTCATGCGTGCGAAAGAACGCTGCCCCGCCCGGATCCACCGGTGGCTAGCCAAGGAGTATCCCGCAATTCTTCGACGGGCCAAGACCGAGGGGGCGCTCATCTTGTGGGGGGATGAAACGGGCGTGTGTAATCAGGATCAGATCGGACGTTCCTATGCCCCCCAAGGCCAGACGCCCGTGCTCACGAAGACGACCAAGCGGTTTTCGACCGCAATGATTTCCGTCGTCTCAAATCGCGGCGACCTGCGCTTTATGGTCTATGACGGGGCCTTAAACGTCGCCACCTTCCTGCGCTTTCTTCGACGGTTGATCCGAGGACGCCAGCAGAAACTTTTCCTGATCGTGGACAATTTGAAGGTGCATCATGCCTATAAAGTCCAGGCTTGGGTGGCGCAGCATCAGTCAGCCTTGGAGCTGTGTTTTCTGCCCCCCTATGCGCCCGAGCTCAATCCTGATGAATACCTCAACAACGATCTGAAGCAACGCCTGAGCCTCCGCCCCAAACCGCGGGACAAACCCTCACTGGTGAAGCAGGTGCGAGCCACCATGCAATCGTTGCAGCGGCAGCCAGCACGCACCCGGTCTTACTTCCGGGCTCCCGCCGTGAGATATGCTGGATAATTGTCAGTTATTTGCTTGGGGTATTAGTATGTGCAGCAAAGCAATCATGAGAAGGACATGTCCAATCGGTACGCCTTAACCGGAAAAGGCATTCAGTATTGGGAAATTATCCCCAAGGTTTTTCATTTTGATGCCGAGACCGATTTGAGCCCTGCCCATTCGCGGGATCAGTCTACCAATGGATGCGCAATCTTGTGTTGGCCTATAAGGTGGCTCGGCAGAAAAATAAACAACCCGCAGTAGTCATCGTCTATGCCGATCATCCCGACCTGTCCATGGCGCAAATGGTCGAATCCCAGGCATGGACGACATTCACCAAAACCGTTCGGCAGGATCAAGTGTCGTTGCACGTGTGGTCGTATCAGGACATCCTCGCACTCGCACAAGATGCAACTCGGCAGTGCGGTGGGGAGCCAACCGTATGGAAGGAGTTAGACGCGCGGGTCAACAAAAAAATATCGGCGATTAAAAAATCTTCTAAAAAACCAAAAACAAGAAAATTCACTCATTCAGGCATGGTTTTGGTCTCGGAAAATGGGGTAGGGGAGAAAGGGCTCATGGCATAGGGGGGTGGTTATGATGTGTGAAACTCAGACCAACCCTCGAATACAAAATTTACAGAGCTCCCTCACTCTTTTAAGGGGTTGGTCCGAAGAAAAAGGAACCGTACGGGCAAAGGGAATGACTCGCTCAGCCAAGCACTCCGTCATTTCCCCCGGCAGTCACTGTAAACCATCTTTCTCCGACCTACCCATTCAATATGGCCGGACAGAGTGTAAGGGGCTTGGGTCATTGACCCGAAAGAAAAAGGCCTCGGCCTTCGCGGCCGAACCGTCAAAAAGTCGACCTACGAAGGAAGATGGATGATGCTAAAGAGGTGAAGGATGATGTTTTTGATTGAGGTATTCATTCGGCACTGGCACTGAACGGTTATACCTGAAATCGTGAAGAATCAGGGGAAATACCTCTGGCGGAGGTTATCCCTTTAGGGGTGATGCTTGACTCAAAATGCCGGTCGGCACTTCTTCACACATCCCGATGTTATTTCGTCCATGATGTTTGACCTGGTATAACGCCTGGTCCGCGGCATCGATCAGGTGGCCAATCGTGGCGTACGGGTGTTCCGGGGAATGCGTGGCGATTCCAATGGAGGCCGTCACCCCAATTTTTTGACCGGTAGAAAGTGCGTAGCGTGCTTGGCGAAGTGCTTTCAGTATCCGTTGAAAGACTTCCTCTACGCAGGATGGTGCGGTCTCTGGCAGCACAATGAGAAACTCTTCCCCTCCATAACGACCCACCACATCATGGGCTCTGACCTGTGCTTGTAGGAGTTCAGCGGCGGCTTTGAGAATCTGGTCACCCACTGAATGTCCATGGGTGTCATTCACCTGTTTGAAATGATCGAGATCTAAAAATCCCAGAGTAAACGTTCCCCCATCTCGTAACGATTTTTTAAATAGGGTCTCCAGGTATTCATCCAGAAAACTACGATTATACAATTTGGTCAGTTCGTCTCGTTGCGCAGAATTCTGTAACTGTTCGTATTGGACTTCGAGATTTATCTTCCCTTCCTTTAATTTTTCGACCTCATGACACAGGTGAAGGCTGGTAAGCAACTGGCTTTCACGCGCCATGTCGATAAGGTCTTCTGGATGCGCCTCATGGCTTATATTCATATCAAAGAGAGCGTCCACTTCAGTCAGCACCGGCTGCAACTGTTCGAGCAGTTTAGGCAGGTGCTTATGAGAAATTCCAAGCCAGATTTTCAACTTTTCCATGGTGCTTTGAAAGGTTCCGTCCTGTCCGTCATTAAGCAATAAATCGGTCAGAGTTCCCGCTCCAGCCACACACCGTACAAACTTTTCCTCTTCATCATCCGATTCCAGTTCCAAGGGATTTTCACTATAGGTAACGGCCATATGTAAACGGTCGGGGAGCCGCCATTGGGTCAAGAGCCAGCCTCCCACGTCCGCATGACTACATCCCAATTGCCTGCGCTCGTGATCGATAATCTGGGTATGCTGGCGCTGATTAAGAGTGGGGTCCCCATACAGATCAGGGGAGAGACGGTCTAGGGCCAACATGCCTATATCCTGTAGTAGAGCTGCGATAAAGAGTTCTTCCAGACATCGCAATTCACTATAGGTACCCAGAACCCGGCTGGCGGCAGCCGCGAGTCCCGTCCGCTTCCAATAGAGAGGATGATTGAGGCTTGCGTCATGTTTACCTTGGCGCAGACCGGTGATTAAGGAAAACGACAGGGCAAGAGATTTCGTCGCATTGAGGCCTAGGACGAGAATCGCCATGTGGAGGGTGTCGATTTTTCGTTGATTGGCATAGAGAGGTGAGTTGGCGATTCGAAGGATTTTACTCACAATGACCGGGTCAAGAGAGAACACCTTCACCGCTTGGTCAATGTCCAATTCCGGATCATTCACCAGGTCAATGATTCTGAGAGCGTAGGCCGGTGGGCTCGGGAGGCTCCGGCACGTTTTGAGCTTTCGTTCGAGTTCTGGCGAAATACGTTCGGTCATAATGGACAGCACCCGATTTATCGTTTGATAAAGTTAAGTAGTGCTTTGTCGTATATCGTCTTCTTCAACATCTTTCTTAAGGATTCTGGCGTATTATCCCGAAAACCTATTCAACAGAAATGTTAATAAAGCGACCCACAAAGGAAACAGGTTCTCAACCAGGCTTTACTCCTTCGTGTCTCTAGGTTAAGGCCTTACTAATAGGGAAATTTCTTCCATTGCCCTGCTGTTTGTGAATCAGGGGGTTTGAGGTAAAGGGGTAATTTCCTAGTATCAGACATAGGTTTTCCTTTCGCCGGTACTGTAAGAAAGAGGTGGGCAGGGGGAGCAGGATGCGGTTGAGTTGCGGAATGACAGAGGAAGGGGCCAAACAGGTAAAACGGAGACGGGACGGGTTAATGGACGGCTTGGAGGGTGATCTTTATTGTTCGTTCTTTGTTGTTGTGGCGAAGGCCTAGGGTGACGCGGTCTCCGACATTGTGGCGGTCTAGGATTCTGGCGAGATCGTCGTAGGATTTGACGGGTTCACCATCGATGGAGATGATCACATCCCCTAAACGAATGCGTCCCGACTGGAGTTCTTCGAGACTGGTTAATCCGGCCTTGGCTGCGGCGCTGCCCGGTTGCACTCGAGCGATAACGATTCCGGTTATGCCCCATCGCCTGGCCATTGAATCGGGAATCAGGGAAATGCCTAAACCCGGACGAATGACTTTTCCGTATTGAATGAGTTGCGGCACGATGCGTTTGATGATGCCGACCGGGACGGCAAAGCCAATTCCCGCAAAGGCGCCGCTAGGACTGACGATTTGGGTGTTGACGCCGATGAGTTTCCCTGAGCTATTTAAGAGTGGCCCTCCGGAATTGCCTGGATTGATGGCGGCGTCGGTTTGAATGACGCCTTCTATAGTGCGGTCGTTGACCGATTTGATTGAGCGCCCTAAGGCACTGACGACTCCGGTCGTCAAGGTATGATCCAATCCGAACGGATTACCGATAGCCAAGACGTGCTGCCCGACGAGCAGATTGCTGGAATTGCCGATGTCGAGGGGATTGAGTTGATTCTTGGAGGCCTTGATCTGTAAGACGGCCAGGTCGTGGTCGGGGTCGACGCCGATGATACGGGCATCATGGGTGGATTGATCGTCCAAGACGACTTGAATCGAATCAGCGCCATAGACGACATGAAAGTTAGTGACGATGTGTCCTAGGGTATTCCAGATAAATCCAGACCCGGACCCTTGAGGTACTTCAAAGGTATTCAGCGACCAGATATCGCGCCGTACGGCCGTGTTGGTGATATAGACGACCGACTTGGCAGCTTTTTCAAATACCGAAATGGTATTGCGCTCCTCCGCGCTGAGTGATTGATCGGCGACTAAGCGGAAAACGGGGGGAACCCGGTCGCTCCGTACGGAACCTGTTCGAGCATGAACAGGAGGGCTCATGAGATTAAGCATGAATACGATGATAAGGAAGCGTAAAATATGAGAGTGGAGTGTATGAGATTGTATGGCGAGGGAGTATCGGGAGAACATCTGGAAAACCTGAGTTATGAATTCTTTTTTAGGCACGTATACCATTTCCCCTCGGTTGGCCCCGTTGATGAGTTCTCGTATCAAGCCCGGATCTGTCCTAGAAATATTCCATTTCAGGCGACGACGGGAGTGTTCAAAAACACGTTCAGTGAGGTCGCAATGATCTGTCCGCGGGGAGCGTACTTCCAGTAGGTGAACACGGCACAATGGCGAGAACGGCGCCTTGCTTATCCCATCCTGTAAGGTGGGCCATTTGTTTTCACCATTCCCTTATTCCCCCATAATCTGGACAACAAGTTCTCGGGTTCGGGCGCGAGTGTCGAAATCAATCAGGACGATTTGTTGCCAGGTGCCTAACGTGAGTGCCCCATGAACAACAGGCACGATGAGTGATGGTCCTTGCAATTGGCCGCGTAAATGGGAGTGGCCGTTGTCTTCGCCCGCGTTACGAGTATTGTGTTCCCAGTCCCTTTTGGGAGGAATGATACCATTCCAAAAATTTCGCGTGTCCGCTCGAATGCCTGGTTCGTCTTCAATAATCATGACCGATGCCGTTGTGTGTTTGACGAACAGCGTTAATGTGCCGTTTGTGATCCCGGACTTGCTAAGAGCGTTTTGCATGGATACGGTAAGATTCTCCATGAGAGAATCCCCCTTCATGGAAACTTGTAAGGAGTGAGTCGAAACCGTCATGGTTGGTCTAGGCTGCCACTGAGATGAGGAAACGCTGTTCTGCTGAGGACAGTTTTCCCCCACGTGCTTGTCGGAGGGTTGCCGTAAAGCATCCTTCGCGGGTTAACCGGCAAATTGTTCGAAAAACCTCCTGACTGACGATCTTCTGTTTCGTAAGTTGGCGCAGATAGCTGTAGGCTGCCTGAAAGCTTTCTTCGGAGCGTGCGTAATAATCTTGGCCACGTCGATGGTTGCTATAGGCTTCAAGTTGTTCGCAGGCAACCAGAATTTCACCGAGTTGATGCATCCAGCCGGGGGCGCTGTCCAATTTTTCCGGGTAATAATAATACAACATGATTCGTTCCATCCACGGAGCCCATTCGATTTCCAGAATATGTAGTGTGGTCTTGACTGGACGCAGACATTTTTTAAGGCGTCGAGCAAACCCCAATCTCATGGCAATATGGTCTTTGACTAATGGTGTGAGTTTCAGTCCTTGCTCTCGGAGCTCATTCTTATACCGTTTTATAAAGTCTTGCGCTTCTTGTCCATACGGTGTCTCAGGATGCTTGGCTCGCCACTCTCGTGGTCGCGTAGGAATGCCCTGTTGCTTGGCCCAGGACCAGATAGTGCCGAAGAGTTTGGAATTGAGCCCGGCCCGGCCCATATCATGCAAAAGGCAAGCGGTTTCAAATTGTTTCAGTCGCGGGAACGGATGTCCTAGCGCCTCCGCGACCGGCACACACATGCGTGCGGTGCGATGCGCATGGGCCTTATCATAGCCGGGGAGCATTTTTCGCGGATTCTGTGGATGAACGACATCATATAATTTCAATAGTGATGAGACTTGTCGTCTCGTGAGAAATGTGTGAGAAGCGTTCAATGCTGGTGTCGGGGTGTTTGAGGCCCTGGCTATGAGGGTGGTGCGTCAGCAGATGCCGAGTACCGTTCGTTTTTTGACGTTTCAGGATATCGTACCGTCGTCCAAAGGGTCAAGAATCCGTGTCTGGAGATGTGACGCGTCCCGTTCGTTTTTCCGTTCATTTATCCCCTAATTTTTGTACAATACCTCCAGATGATTTTTTCCACGTGCTATCCTGGGATCTTTTCTTACATTTCCCCGAAAATCCAGTAGGATACAGGTGTGATGAGAGTTCTGGAGCGACGACCGTGCGTGTGTCAGTAACACAAAGTATTCTCGGGGTCGGTCTTGGACTTCTCGTCCTTTCTGCCGTGCTCATTATTCTTCCGTGGTTTTTAAACCCCGATTACGTGAAGACCCTCGTCCTACGACAGATTCAAGACACATTGGGCTCTCAGGTGCGTGTCGGGCGCACGTCTTTTGCCTTGTTTCCCTCTCCTCATTTTCTCGTGTCCGATATTGTGGTGCAAGAGCGCCCGGATTCGCATGCCGTTTTTCGTGCCCAAACGATGAATTTGGAGTTAGGGATTGGGCAATTGCTTCAAAAAAAATTGGTCGTGAAAGAATTTTTCCTTGATTATCCAGAAATTGAGATTCATCGAGATAAGAACGGTGCCTGGCGTTTGTTAGGCCAGTCTAATCAGGATTCATCTCTGGCTTCGCTAGCATCGTTCTTAGTGTTTGGACGACTTGAAGTGGCCAATGGCAAAATTATTGTGATTGATGAATCCCCATCCGATAGTGTCCGAGGTGTGGTATTTGAAAATGTGGCCGGTGTGTCGGAAACGTCTTACGAAGGGGCAACCGTTCTTTCCCATCTGACGGTATCCGGTAACTTGCGTCAGGCTCAGGATGCGGCGTCCTTTCGTATGTCGGGGACCCTTGAGGGCGTGTCGAATGTGCCGTGGTCGGCTCTGGACGGCCAAGACGTCAAATTTGAACAGATGACCTTGGCTGGCCAGTTAGAGGCGGATAATTTTGCAGTCAATCAGTTAGCCGAATTTGGGGCCTATGGCGAGATTCTCTCGCAATTTCCCGGTGCGCTGAAGGCAGCCTCTCAATTTAAATGGTTAAAGAAAAAGGAGGGCTCTCAACTCCATCTCACAAATATTGCTTTTGCCAACTCCGCCATTACTCTTGCAGGCCATGCCAATATCGAGCAGTTGGAGGATGGGCATCATATGGCCCAGGTTTCCCTGCGATCATCTAGTCTGAACCTGGAGATGATCCCCAAAATGCTACCTCAAGCCTGGCTTCCTGATCCCATAGTTGATCTGTGGAAAGAAGGAAAATGGGGTGGAGAATTGGAGGTGGTTGAGGCCCGCATCAGCGGGTCCACGCGAGAGGATGTCGGGACGTCCTTGGCTGGTACCTTTCGCGTGAAGAATGGCTTTGTCCACATTCCGACCTGGCCGAGTACCGATCACGTGCGAGGGACGGTTGTGGTTGAGCCAGATCGGATACAGATTTCTGACGCCCAGGGTATCTATGACGGTATCGTAGTCGACGTGACCCGCGGGATATTCTTATTCAAAGAATCTAGCCCTTGGGGTGATGTAGAAATTCGGGGCGATGTTCCGGTTGAGAAGGTCTGGGATTTTGTCACGCATTTAAGGCCCTCGGCTGCGGCTTCTCATGGGTTGCAAGCCTGGAAGGTTTCTCAGGGCCAAGGCCCGCTGGTTTTACAGTTTTCGGGACCTCTATTCGAAGACGAAGGCCTGAGGTTTCAACAGGGTGTCTATGAGCCGCAGGACGTTGTGTTCACCATTCCCGGCTTGCCCCATGCCCTTTCTCACGGACATGGGAAGGTGACGTTTTCTCCTGATAGTACGGTTTTCGATGGCATTCAAGGGGAGATGGGTATCTTCCCCTGGTCGATGAACGGGACGCTTATTCATCAGGGAACTCTTCGTTTCGAGCCCTTGAATGTGACTGCGGGATTTGATGGACGAGATGTTTTGGCCCCTTCAGCCCATGGCCAGACTGAATCTGGAGGCCTTCACCTGATCGGTCCACTTCAGGCTTCGGTGGTCATGCGAGGCCCGATGAATCGTCTCAATATTAAGGGGAAAATCGATGGGAAGAAGGCGAGGATGTCCCTGCCATCGATATTGAAAAAAGGGGCGGGGCAAGCGGCCGTACTCGAGTTTGACGGACAATTGGTTTCTGGGCATACGGCGCGATTGACAAGAATTGAGTTGGCAATGCTCCCGCTTCGTGTGCGAGGCCAGGGTACAGTGAGATTTCGTCCGACATGGGTGTGGGAAGGACGTCTGGATTCCGGGCCCGTATCCATTGCCTTGCTCCCCGAAAAGGTTCAAGTGCTTGATTCTGCGATTCAGTCAGGCATTGTGGAAGTTCAATTAGGCGGGAAGGGGTTGGGGCCGGATTGGACTCAATGGGATGTCAAAGGGTGGGTCGCGATCACCGATGGGGTTGTGAGGATTCCTGGTCTGTCTGAGTCTGTGTCCAATCTGTTCGTTCGGTTACGCATTGAAAAAGATTTGCTGGATTTAAAGCGGATGGAATTCCATCTCAACGACAGTGAGGCGGTGGTGACCGGGCTTGTGAAACAATGGAGTTCCACACCTCAGGTGAGTCTCGTGTGGAATGCCCCGCGATTCGATCTTGATGTACTGATTCCCAAAGATGAGCGATCGGTCTTGCGTGATGGGGTTGAATGGTTGGCTCACCATGGCAAGCTGGCAGGATCGGTCCTGATCGAACGGCCTCGCTATAAAACCTTCTTGGGGCAAACACTCTCTGCTGAGTTGAATATGCATGACAACTTGGTGACTATGGATAAAATTCAAACGACGGTTGAGAAGGATGGAAGTCTCAAGGGTCGAGTGCTTGTCCATCTTCCCCCAGGAAAGCCGGCGGCGGTGCGGGCCTCATTTAAGGGGGAGAATCTCCCGTTTGAAAAGTTTTTAACGGTCGTCGGGGATGAGCGTGATTTAGTGACAGGGCAGATGACGATTCGTGGAAAGGTTCAAGGCCATGGACGAGATGAACAAGGGGTCATTCCGACCTTAGAAGGCGGCATAGAGCTTGAAATCAAAAATGGGTACGTTCGACAGGGAAGAGTCCTTCCCAAAATCCTGAAACTTCTGAACCTTCCTCATGTCCTGCGCGGAAAGGTCAGTTTTGAGAAAAGTGGGTTTCCCTTTGAATCGATCTCTTCAACGTTGACGATTGAAGAAGGAAATTTTTCCACGAAGGATTTCATTTTACGAAGTCCGATTATGAATGCCACTGTTGCAGGACGGTATGATTTTAACAGGGATGACTTGGACGGAGCGGTTGCGGTGAGTCCATTTGGGGCCTATTCAGACCTGTTGAAAAGTATTCCACTTTTCGGAAAGATATTTTCCGGAGATCGAAACGGGCTGGCGACTGCCATGTTTAACTTGAATGGACCTTTGGCTGAACCTGAAGTCGTGTATCTGCCCCAAGAGTCCTTCAAGAATGGGCTGACCGGATTTGCTCAATTGGCGTTTGATGTTTTAAATAATACGGTTCTCTTGCCGATTGATGTTCTCAAAGAGTCCAAGAATTCCGCCTCATCTCCATTGGATTCACTGCGGTCTCAACCCCCAGGCTCCCTACCATTAACTGCCGAGGAACCGGCCACAACGCCAAAATAGCTGAGACAACTGCTTGGATTCAGGATATTTTTTTACAAAATCAGAAAATGTTCAACGAACTATCATGGGTAAAATTGTAGTTTTTTTTCAATTTATGAAAGGCTGATTACATGGTTCCAACGGTTGAGTGGAAGAATCATCACGTTCGTATCCTGGATCAAAGTGTCTTGCCCGAGGATGTTCGTTTTCTCGAATGTTCAGATTATGCTGAAGTTGCCGAGGCCATTCGATCGCTCAAGGTTCGTGGCGCTCCGGCAATTGGCGTCACGGCGGCTTTAGGAATTGCCTTGGGAGCAAGGCAATATATCGGGACGGATCTTGCTGGCTTTCGGCTGCATCTCGATCGGGTTTGTACGGTGCTTGCCGCGACACGACCAACGGCCGTGAACTTGTTTTGGGCAGTAGATCGCATGAAACGAATCCTGGCGGGGGATTCACTCCCTACCGTCGAGGCATGCCAACGGCTTCTCCTTGAAGAAGCCCACGCCATACTTGAAGAAGATGTGCGGGTCAATCGAACGCTGGGGAAATGTGGTGCGGCCATTATCCACGATGGCGATCACATCCTTACGCATTGTAATGCCGGGGCCTTGGCGACGGCAGGCTATGGGACCGCATTGGGTGTGGTGAGAGCGGCGTGGGAGGAAGGCAAAGCCCTACATGTCTTTGCCGATGAAACCCGTCCGGTGCTTCAAGGCGCACGGTTAACGGCGTGGGAGCTTCAACAGGATGGGATTCCCGTGACGTTGATTACCGATAATATGGCGGGAGCCCTTATGCAAAAAAAGAAGGTTCAGTGTTGTGTTGTCGGTGCTGACCGCATTGCGGCCAATGGGGATGTGGCAAATAAAATCGGCACGTATTCGGTTGCCGTCTTAGCCAAGGCACATGGCATCCCGTTTTACGTGGCTGCCCCGTTTTCGACGATTGATATGCAAACACCGAATGGAGAGTCGATTCCAATTGAGGAACGGAATGCCTCGGAAGTGACGCAGGTGCATGGCAGTCGTATGATCGCGCCTGCTGGCATTTCTGTGTGGAACCCGGCGTTTGATGTGACGCCGGCCAATTTAATTACGGGGATTATCACGGAACGAGGGATTTTATCTCCACATGAATTGCCGACTCCATAATCCACATCGGAGGATTCGTTGTCTTGTGCTTAGAGTACTTGACCGAGAACTTTGGATAGGTCAACGAGGTTATAGGGTTTGGCAATGACGCCGGAAAACCCAAATTCCTGAAACCGTGCCATGACGGGATCATTCGAATACCCGCTTGACACAATGACGGCCGCATCTGGGTGCAAGGCCTTAATCTGTCGAAGCGTCTCTTTTCCTCCCATCCCTCCGGGAATGGTGAGATCCAGAATCGTGGCCATGTAGGGAGTATTTCGTTGTAGCGCCAGGGTGTATTCGCGTAAAGCTTTTTCCCCATCACTGGCGAAATCTACGTCAAAGCCAAGATGTTCGAGCATTTTCCCCAGGACCTCTTGGATTTCATCTTCATCATCCATCACAAGGATTCGCCCTTTTCCGGAAATCAACTCATGGGGACTTTCGTCTCTGGAGGTTTCTTTCGTGGATGATGCAGGGAGATAGAGTGTAAAACAGGAACCTTGGCCCGGTGTCGAAGAGACGGTAATGTGTCCCTCGTGACGTTTAATAATCGAATAGGTGGTGGCAAGCCCTAATCCGCTCCCTTTTTGTTTCGTCGTAAAATAGGGATCAAAAATTTTTGATAGATGATCCTGCGGAATTCCGACGCCCTGGTCCTGGACTGTCACGCGGACATAATTGCCTGGCTTAAGTGGAAGATCCGAAAGTGCGGTAATGGAATCATTGGCCACGGTGACGTCCATCATGCCGCCTTTCGGCATGGCTTGCTCGGCGTTGATGATCAGATTTTGTAAGACCTGACTGATTTGTCCTTCATCAACGACGACGGGCCAGAGGTATTCGGGAAGATGTTTGTGACAACGGACTTTGGAGCCACGCAGGGCGAATTCTACCGTATCACTGACGATCGAGGCGATCGAGGTTGTGCTTTTGACGGGCGCGCCCCCTTTAGCAAAGGTGAGGAGTTGCTTCGTGAGGTCACGAGCCCTGAGGCAGGCTTTTTCGGCTGCGCTTAATCGTTCCACCACCGATGTGGCTGATGGAGGATTTTTCGCGGTCAGCATTTTAGCTAAACCAATATTGGCAAATACCGAGGTTAAGATATTATTGAAATCATGCGCGATTCCTCCTGCTAACAATCCCACAGACTCGAGTTTTGTTGCTCGCAGGCGCTCTTCTTCCACTCGTTTGTGTTCGGTAATATCTCGGGTGACGATGACACCTTTTACCGCTCCCATACTGGTACGGAAGGGATGGACATGGCTTTCACACCATCGCCATTCGCCCTGCTTCGTTTGAAGACGGTACGTCATGTCAATTTCTTGCAGGGAGCTGATGTTGTTCTGAAATGATTCGACTAAGGCCGGCCGTTCTTTAGGATACACAAAGTCGAAAAAGTTTTTCCCGACCATGGTCAACGAATCATATCCCAGCATGGCCTGGCAGTTTGGGCTGACATAGTGGCATTCGCCCTGGCTGCTTATTTCAATGATCAAATCATAGGCATTTTCTACGATGGCTCGATACCGTTGCTCGCTGTCTCGTAAGGCGTCTTCTGTTTTTTTTCGTTGGAGTTCGTTGGCCGCTCTCGCCGCAAAAATTTGAACGATGGATTTGGCCACATGAGGATTGACGATGGGTTCTGGGCTCAAGACAACAAGCAGTCCGATGATTTGCCCAGCTTGGCCGCGCAGCGCACTTCCCATATAACTTGTGATGGGCCATGTTGACAGAATAGATGAGGGCGGGAAAAGGGGTATGGATACGGTGTTCCAGGCACACCCTTTTTCCCGTACCAGATCATGTAAGAGCATGGGTGGCGGGGTCCATGCTAAATTTTCTACATAGTTGCCATTGGCACAAATGGCCACGGTCTGTGCGTTTGGAGTGGTCGAGTTCTTGATGTCTGCCAAGATGGCGTACGGGACATTGATGGCTTGGCATAAGTCTTTGACCAATGATCGTAAAAACGCAATACTTCCTGGCGTAGGATCACTTTGAGCAATCTTTCTTAATGCTTCTTCTATGCGCTTATGGTCGGTAATGTTTTTGACCACAGAAATGGCGCCCCACTGTATTCCTTGGGAATCGAACAGGGGGTAACAAGACACCAGAAAATAGCCCTCCATGGCCGGGAATGACGTTTCCACGATAGCCGAAAGGGCTCCGGCGAGCACGGTTTCCCAGGGCGGAGGGCTGAGAGGACTCTGTTTCCCATAATAGGGGAGTCGGTAATGTTGGCCCACGATCGGTCCCAGGTACGGTTCAACTTGATCTCGAATGGCTAGATTGGCCCACACAATGTTCCCGCCTTGATCCAAGATCATGACGTGATCCGGTAGTGCGTCAAACGCTTGCTCCCATTTTTCCGTCGTTTCAGAATGGGGTAACTGGGCCAGATGTGGGATGGTTTTATTTATCATTGGGATGCCGGCATTCCTGGAATCTTTGTCGAACGGATCGTGTTACCAGACGACGTTGGCAAATAATTCGGCTAATTTCGGGTCAAGGCTTTTCCCGCCTTGCTGTCGAATTGACTCTCGTGCCTCCGGTACCGGCATGGCTTGAGGAACATCTCCCTGTCCTGTGACATAATTGTCAAAGACATTAGCCAAACTGACGATTCGAGCGGGAAATGGTATTTGGTCGCCTGCCAACCCCTCCGGGAATCCTGATCCGTCAAATTTTTCATGATGGGAGCGAATGATTTGTTCAACGGCAGGGTGAAAAGGGATACTCTGGATGAATTGTGCTCCAATTGTCGGATGACAGGTCATGAGTTTCTGATCTTGATCCGAGAGGTCATGATGCCCCGCAATCAATCGATCATGAATGCCGATTTTCCCTATATCATGTAAATAGGCCCCAAGGTGAATGGCTTCCCGATCTTCTTGAGATAATTGAAGGTGTTCAGTCAGTAATGAGGCATAAAAGTTTACCCGGCTGGCATGTTGAACCAGTTCGGGATGTTTGGCGCCTAACAGGGTTTCAAGATTGGCCATGGCGGTTTTGACGTCAATCCCAGAGGCCCAGAGATTGCCCATGGCTTGAAGCGCGCCATGAAGTGAGGAGAGACGTTTCCGTCGATCAAGAGTTTTTTTGATGACGTCTAATAAGTCCGAAACATTAAACGGCTTAAGAATATAGGCTGCCACACCATGACGAATGGCATCGATGGCGGATTGCAGCGTGCCATAACCGGTAATAATGACCACATCGACATCGTGTCCATCTTCTCGAATTTTGGAAAGCAGGTTCGTGCCTGGTTGATCTGGGAGTTTTAAATCAAGGGTGACCAGATCAATAGGATGGGTGGCAAGAATTTGTTGCGCAATTTCGGCGCGATCAACAGTATAAAGATTAAAATAGGGGGAGAGAATAACCTTTAGGGCTTCTCGGGGGCCTTGCTCGTCCTCAACTATTAAAATGTTGGCTTGAGGAACGGAGGGGTCAGTCGTCACGCTTTGCATTCACAACTCCTTTTTCCAGTCAGTACGCCTCATGAAGACGGAAAAAATAAAAATCATTCAAGAGAAAAAAAGAATTGCGTATTCTGGAGAAGTTGAGATCAGCTTCGTGATTTTTAAGAACGTGAAAATGGGATTGTGCGTGACACCTCCTGATTTATACGGGTGAATTCATGGGAGTAGGGTAACCGCTATTCCGTAATTCTGGCATACTTTGATTCAGAAAGGCTACGAGCGTCCAGGTTGTAAATGGAAAGCCTTATCCTTCACCGTAAGATCTTGAAACAATTGTTTATATAAATCCATTGCCACAAGATTGATCAGTCGATCCACATCTTTGGGATCGAAAATCGCAACCGTATCTGACCCGTTGGCCCCCAGGACCATTCTTACGGTGCTGCCATCGATCTTATTTTTGGCTTCAAAGCGAACCTTCATCTCCACCACAATGTCTGTAAAGCCAAATCCGCTTTTGGCATTGGCATTTAAGGCAAGCACCGTCCCGGTAAGTTTGACATCGGCAGAGGAGTCTTGGCCCGTCTGGTCGGCCATCGCTAGGGAAGCCTGCCATTGGCGTTGTGTGAGATAGTCGATCGCCAGATTCGCCATGCCTTCGCTAATATTGCCATTCCAGGCACTGAAATTGGTGACGCCTCCCCAAAAATGGGTTCGAGAGCCAAGCCGCTGTTGTTGCGGTCTGGCATCCTGAAAGGGTTCCACCAGAATGGTTAGGCCATCGCCATGAAGGCTCCCGGTCCGGTTCGGAGTAGAGATGGCGCGGGGATCAAAGTTGACGGTATTCCCCGTGCCTTGGCAGCCGCTCAACAGAAGCATGCCTGCGAGGCACCACACGAGTCGTCTGCATGTAGATGGTGTCTTCACGAATGTGTCCTCCATAGATAAAGCCAGTCAATATCTTGCTGAGTGTTCTGGAGTATGCCCAGAATCGGGGGGTTACACCGTCTAGGATTCGAAGATATAACAGATTTTAACGTAAAAGGCAGGGCGATTTAAACAACAAAATTGGGAAAAGAATAAGTAGGATACACTGCCTTGACTTTCTTCTAAATGCCTTGAGACTATCGGTTCGGCCATTTGGTTCATATTGATAAAGGAACGTGGCGTATGTGGAAGAGGAATTTTTTATTTCGGGCAGAAGATGCGGTCCCCTTAGAGCAAACCGAAAACGAATTATTTCACGAAACCGATCCGGCGTTGGATAGCTCCGGTTTGCAGATGGATAAATATATTTCAGTTTGGCTGCAAGGGGATGGCAATGAAGAAACACCTTCGGTCTATACCACGATGTATGTACGGACGGCCACGCTAGACCCCGTGAAAAAAGTGGGCTTTCTTCAACCGCTTCAAGGGCGCGCGCGCCAAATCAAAAGTATGTTGTCGGGTCAACAAAAGCTCTATCTTCGTAACTGGCTCTCCCATGCGCATCCACAGGCTTGGAAAGAATCCGAAGATCACTTTCAGTCGATTTTTTCCGAGTAGTGCCTGTCAGATTTGGCCAGAGCCGTTTCATTGCTATGAGCCCATTCATCTTACATTCACGAATTAATGATTTTCTTTAATATTTCTCCTTTGCATCCTGGAGTAAGATGGACCTCACTACAGATGTGTTGATTGTTGGGGCGGGAGGCGGTGGGGCTATTCTGGGCGTCGCCTTGACCAGAAAAAATGTTCCGAATCTTGTTTTAGAACAAGCTGCCGGTCCTCCACAGGGACTGCGCGGAGAAATCCTTCAACCCAATGGGCAGGCCCTGCTTCACCAATTAGGATTATTACAGGCGCTCCCGGCAGATGCTTCAAAATCGGTAAGATTTTTCCATTTTCGTAAAAGTGGGGGAAATCGGCTCTGTACGATTGATTATGACATGTTGCCGTCGCCGTTCAATCGAGCATTAGTGATGTGGCCAAACGTCGTCCATCACACCATCTTACATTGCCTTCAACAAGAAAATCCCTCTGGCCTTCGGTTTCATGCCACCTTCAAATCATTTCTTCGTGAAGGTGGGCGCATCATTGGTGTTCAAGCTGAGATCGATGGTGAGCCTCTTAACATAGGTGCGCAAGTGGTGGTGGGAGCGGATGGACCGTTTTCGCAAGTTCGGGAGGCGATGGGAATCCCCGCTTCCTTGCATCGATACAAAGACAGTTATTTAGTTGCGGCTTTGGATTCCTCTGAAGAACTCCACGAAGCCCAGTATTTTGTGGGGCAACAAACAATTTTAGGGCTGTTCCCGGCTCCGGGGAAGAAGGTCTATGTGTTGTATATGGTGTCCTCGGATTCGCTAAAAAAACTCAAAGATGCTGGGGTAACAGTACTTCGAGAACAATGGAAAAGGATTGCCCCAGAATGTGGATCGCTTTTCGATGCCTTTGTTGACTGGAAGCAAACCGCATATATGGGCACAGGACGCGTCCGAGCTAAAACCTGGGTCATGGATCGGGCGGTGGTCATGGGTGATGCGGCACATGGGATGAATCCCCATGCGTCGCAAGGGCGAATGCAAGCCATGGAGGATGCCGTGCTGCTTGCCAATGTGCTTGAACGTTGTCACCGTACCCAGGATTGGTCGGCGGCTGCTCTCAAGTCGTTTGAAGCCGCGAGACGGACACAGGTCACCATGTTACAGCGGTTAGCGGATGAGGAAGTCTTTTTTTGGAATACCGGAAATCCCTTGCTTGTCAAGCTGCGAGACCGAGTCTTTCGGACTATGGATTCTAATCGACGTCTACAATATCAAGTCCTTTCGGCCACAGCGGGGTTGCGGACGACAGCCCCATTTGGTTGGCTGGATCGTGTGCAAGCAGCGGGCTTCTTGCCAGATCCTCGAGCAGATATTGTTCCTGTTCACCCCGAACCTTCGTAGGACTTTTTACACCTATGTCTCAACCTTTTTCCTCTTCATTAGATCTTCCCGAAGATATTCAAGATGTTCTCGCTCGATATGTGGAGCAGATTCACGAGCAATGGTCTGCGGATCTGGGGGGACTGGTTTTGTTCGGGAGCGCTGCGCGAGGGGATTTTATCACAGGCCGGTCCAACCTGAATGTGCTCTTGGTGGTCAGGAATCAATCAGTCGAAGTTTTGCAACGCGCTGGGAACCTGCATCGTCAATGGGGACAACAAAAAATTATCGCACCGTTGGTTATGACAAAGGAGGATCTGATCCGAACAACCCGTATTTTTCCATTAGAATTTCTGCAAATGGCGCAACATCACATGCTCCTGGCGGGGCAGGATCCGTTTCCTGAGACATCGATTGATACTGGCCGTTTAGCTTGGCAATGTGAACACGAACTGATGGCCAATCTTTTTCGTGTCCGGCAGCGGTTTATTGAAGGTGAAGGTCGCATTGAAGCCATTCAGGCATTACTCATTCTCTCTATCACGGCTGTTCTGCCTTGCATTCGTGGCCTGTTGTATTGTTTAGGACAGAACTCACAAGAAAAAGATCTCAACATTCTTGAATCTCTTCCTTCTACGGTACAATTTGATTCGACCAATTTCTTGGATATTCTCAATATGAAACGGGGGCTGAGTAGTCCTGGTTCCTTGGAATGGCTGAATGCCTATGCGCGGTATCTTCAAAATTTAGAACTTTTCACGGCGCGTGTAGAAGAGATTCGTCAAGAAGGGCGGCTATGACACATCCCTATCTTTTGGTGCCTGGGGTGTTTTTAGGGTTCTTGATGTTTTTCGGCGGGCCATCTTGGGGAAAGTCTCCGCAAGAACAACATTTTCCAACGCCACTGGGCTATGTGAGTGACTACGCTCATTTACTGGATGACGAATGGTATGCGCAGATTAGGGCGATCTGCAAAGACTTAGAGACGAATACGGCGGTGGAAATGTTGGTCGTCACCCTTGATACCATTCAGCCACTTCCACATGCCCAAGAGTATGCTTCTCGGCTATATGAAGACTGGCAAGTTGGGACTGCTCAACAAGAACGAGGGATGTTGTTATTGGTCGCGGTCAAGGAACGGCAAGCTGTGGTAGTAGTCGGGAAAAGTCTTTTGTCGGTCGTGACCCCTCAAAAACTCGATGAACTATCCCGGGATTTTTTGCAACCCATGTTTCTTTCAGGAGAGTATGGGACCAATGTGTACCGTTCGGTTCTGTCATTGGCTTCGATAGCAGGTAAGGTTCCACTGCCCGATGAAAAGAAACCATCAAAACGAATTGCCGCTTTTTGGATGAATCTCACCGTCGTATTTTTGATGGTGTATGCACTGTGGCGGTTTACCCGGCCTGAACGGCGGCATCCATTTCCCCGTTGGAAACGAGGGGAGTATTGGGGCACCGGGCAGGGTGGATTTGGCGGGAATTTTGGTGGATTTGGTGGTGGCACCGGAGGACAGGGTTTACGTTAATGAGCATAACTTTCGTCTCGATTCGGAAGGAAAACGCTTTGAGCATCCCATCTCCTTCTCTCATATCAAAAGGAGCGAGAAAGGTAGAAAGTTTGCTCTCTACACCCTCACACCCTCACTCCTTCAATACTTAGCCCTGTGGTGAATCCTTAAAGCAGTGCGTGATTTTCGAACGTTAATGTCCGGGTCACAATTTCTCCATCTTCATACGAGATGATACGACGAGTCGCGGGGAGATCCGAATTGGCTACTCGTATATGGGTATCATAAAAGCTATCCACATTTTTCAGCGACCGATCCTTTGGAGAAAAATAATACACGGTATATCGAGTGGTGAGATGCTGTTGGTCTTGGGTGATCGCGCTATCTTCGACATTGATCGTAAAGGCCGCTTGGGGCATGTTGCGATTGATTTGCGTGATGCGGTTATCTTTGAGGCGATACCAGGAACCCATACCGTCTCCATGAATATTGATGCGCTGGCCCAGGGGATGTTCCTCCTCTCCACCTAGCGTCAGGATATGTTTGCCGTCGGATTCCTGGAAGTTCCTATGGCCTCGATGCCCCGCGATCATGCTAATTTGGTTTTGTGCCCAGGTCTGAAGATCAGCATCATCAATGACAACGGTGACCTCCCGTGGTCCTTTTACCGTCACCGTGCCCTTGGTTTCTTTTCCGTTCACATTCACCCGTAAATCGGCTTGAAACCCTTTGAAGTCAGGTTGCCAGCGGGCCGTCTTGGCGAAGGCCGCTTGAAGGAGATCTCGAGCTTTCGAGTCATCCTGTACGTCAGTGCTTGGTTCTTTTCGGGTATCTGTTTCCATAATGCCGGCTCCTTAAAACTGATCTTAAAAAATGTGATGTTTTGATGAATACCTTCTGGCATTATAAGGAACGGCTCTAGGGTGAACAACCCTTCACAGATGCCTGCAACTTTTGAAAGAATGGTTTAATTCAGTCCTGGCATTGACTTTGCTCCCCCAATGTACCAAAAGGAGCACAACAACATGCATGTTTTAGTCACTGGTGGTGCAGGTTTTATCGGGTCCCATTCCGTGGAAGCACTCCTGGAATCCAATCTTCCTGTCCGAGTACTCGACAATTTTTCTACCGGCTCTCGGCAAAATTTGCCGACGCATTCCTTACTTGATGTTCAGGTGGGTGATATTCAAAATAAGGTGGCCGTTCACAAAGCCATGGAGGGTGTTTCTCACGTTCTCCATCTTGCTGCTCAAGTTTCGGTCCAAGCCTCTATTGAGGATCCCGTTCAGTCTTCCTCTACCAATATTGGTGGATTTGTCAATGTTCTTCAAGCTGCACGATTATGTGGTGTGGAACGTATGGTGTATGCCTCCAGTGCAGCGGCTTATGGTCGTCCCATTCGATTGCCGCTGACTGAAACGGATATGCCACAACCCTGTTCCCCTTACGGATTAGAAAAATTGGTGAATGACCAATATGCGGCATTATTTGCGAAAGAATTTGGACAATCGCTTTTGGGCCTTCGCTATTTCAATGTGTATGGGCCGCGGCAAGATCCCTCATCCCCTTACGCCGGTGTCATCAGTAAATTTATTTCCATGATTGAACAAGAGCGATCCCTGTCCGTTTTTGGCGATGGGACACAAACACGAGATTTCATATTTGTCAAAGACATTGCGAAGGCCAATGTTCAAGCCCTACAGAGTGAAATGTCGGGAATATGTAATGTGGCCACGGGTCGGAGCATCACCTTGCTACATCTCATCGAAGTCTTATCCCGCTGTGTCAATCGGAAAATAGACGTGGCTCATCTGCCTGCACGAACGGGGGACATTCCATTTTCCGAGGCTGATATCGTTAAGCTTTCGTCTCTTTTGGGGGCACCAAATATGACTTCTCTCCGGGAAGGCCTCTCTTCCCTTTTTCAATCTACGTCTAACATCCGACAATAATGAACATTTGGCGCTCTTGCAGACTGGGCTTGGGGCCTAAGCCTTAGAACTTTTTATGGATGAAATGAAAGAGGAAAATTGTATGGCGGAGGGGGTGGGATTCGAACCCACGGTGGCTTGCACCACGCCGGTTTTCAAGACCGGTCTATTCGACCACTCTAGCACCCCTCCGAAATATGTTGATGGGTAAGAGGTTGTTATCCGTTTGATGGGCGGATACTTTTGACTCCATGCAGATAGGGTTGCAGAGCCTCAGGAATTGTAACCGATCCATCGGCTTGTTGGTAGTTTTCGAGGATAGCCACAACCGTTCGGCCAATAGCCAAGCCTGAGCCGTTGAGCGTGTGTAAAAACTTCGGCTTCTCGCCTTTTTCGCGAAACTTTATATTGGCCCGTCTCGCCTGAAACTCTTCGAAGTTACTACAGGAGGAAATTTCCCGGTATCGTTGCTGTGAGGGGAGCCAGACTTCTAAATCGTATGTTTTGGCGGCAGAAAATCCGAGATCACCTGTGCAGAGGGCCATGACTCGATAGGGCAATCGTAATTTCTGCAGGACGGTTTCTGCGGCTCGCGTTAATCGTTCTAACTCATCATACGAATGATCAGGATGAACAAAGTTCACGAGTTCAACTTTTTGAAATTGATGCACGCGAATGAGTCCTTGCGTGTCTTTGCCATACGAACCTGCTTCGCGGCGAAAGCAAGAGCTCTGCGCCACATAACGGATGGGAAGTCGGTTTACCTCAAGAACGTCGTCTCGATACAGATTGGTGACGGGTACTTCAGCCGTGGGGATAAGAAATAAATCTTCCCCTGACACATGAAAGGCATCATCTTCGAATTTAGGTAACTGTCCGGTGCCCGTCATGCTGGCACGATTGACCAACACGGGCGGAAGCACTTCGGTATAGCCATGTTCTTGAACATGACAGTCAATCATGAAGTTGACCAAGGCCCGTTCTAAATGGGCACCCATGCCGATCCCTACCGAAAATCGTGCTCCGGCAATTTTCGTGGCGCGCGGAAAATCTAAAATGCCCAGGGATTCTCCAAGGTCGAAGTGCGAACGAGGGGTAAAATCCAAGCGGGGGATGTCGCCCCATTGGCGAATTTCCTGATTGTCTGCTTCATGGCCCCCAAGCGGTACCGACTGATGGGGCACATTAGGAATGCTCAGCGCTTGCTCCCGCAAGGGTTCTTCCACCATGCGTAACTCTTGTTCCATGGCTTGAATCTGTTCGCGCACCTGCCGAAGGGCAGCCATCTGATCATCCGCAGGTTGTTTGCTCCGCTTGAGTTCCGCAATACGCTCCGACCCTTGTTTGAGTTGGTGACGCATGTCTTCGACCTGTTGAATTAAGGTGCGGCGTTGCTCAGAAAGCGATTGAATCGTGTCCCATGGAACATCGTTTCCGCGAGCACCAAGTTGTGCCCGAAGCGAGTCTAGCTGGTCACTGAGTAAGCGGGGATCGTGCATGGTTGCGTTGGAAGGAATCCGAATCTATCATGGGTTCTTATAGCAGTCAATGAAGCTGGTGGAGTCTTTGAGATTTTCTCAAAATCAAATATCGCAATGCCCTATATTTTTCCCTATGAAACGGAATTTGTCCTCATTCTCGGCTTGCTCATTGTGGGCTTGTTGATGGCCAAACGATGGATTGGTAAGCGGCAGAAATCGCAACTATGAGTCGTCCCACTTTGAGCTTTCAGAAAATTATGACTCGTTCAAGCCAGAGTATCGGTGGACGTCACCTCGCGGTAGTTGATCGGCGCATGAGTTTGTGTTGTCTTTTAAAGAAGTGCTCTCTATAATTCGTCTCCATTTTTACCGAAAGGATTCATTTTGCCACCGTCTGACATTGCCAGAACCGATAATCGCGGGCCACGTGACCTTCGTCCGGTCAAAATTACGCGTCCGTTTACCAAATATGCTGAAGGTTCGGTTCTAATTGAAATGGGGGAGACGAAAGTCATCTGTACCGCTTCAGTAGAAGAAAAAGTTCCTCCGTTTTTACGCGACAAGGGCCAAGGATGGATCACCGCCGAATATGGCATGCTGCCCCGTTCGACGCATGATCGCATGTCTCGTGAAGCCAGTAAGGGAAAACAAGGCGGACGGACGCTGGAAATTCAACGGTTGGTGGGTCGGGCACTGCGAGCGGTCACCGATATGCATCAAATGGGGGAGCGGACCGTGTGGATTGATTGCGATGTGATCCAAGCGGATGGCGGTACCCGAACAGCCTCTATTACCGGGTCCTTCATTGCCTTGGCTGATGCCTTTGCCACGTTGAAAGCGAAAAATCGCATCACACAATGCCCCTTGCTGGATTATTTGGCGGCCATAAGCATAGGCAAAGTCTGCGGGGAAATTCGACTGGATTTAGCCTATGAGGAAGACTCGCAAGCGGATGTCGACATGAATCTTGTGATGACCGGGAATGGCCGCATGGTAGAAGTCCAAGGGACTGCCGAGCAGGCGCCCTTTTCCAAACAGGATCTTGATGAATTTTTAGCTCTAGGCTGGAGTGGCATTCAGCATCTGGTTCAGCTTCAAAAGGATTTGGTGGGGAGTTTGAATTAAGTGAATTTTCCACTGAATACGGTGGTTTTGGCCACAAGAAATCAGCATAAGGTCGAAGAAATACAAGCCTTGCTCGCTGATGTTTCATTGACCTTTCTCTCGTTAGCTGATTTCCCTGATTTGCCCGAGGTGGTTGAGGACGGCACGACCTGTCAGGAGAATGCGGTCAAAAAGGCCAGGGAAACGGCTGCGGGGACTGGCCATTGGGCATTAGCCGATGATACGGGATTGGAGGTTAATGCTTTAGGTGGACGGCCCGGTGTGTATGCCGCACGGTATGCCGGCGAAGGAGCCAGCTATGCCGATAATTGTGAAAAATTGTTAGAAGAACTTCACCATATTCCCGTGGGCCAACGTGGGGCGCGGTTTCTCACCGTTATGGCTCTCTCGGACCCTGAAGGCCAAACCGAGACGGTTGAGGGGGTGTTACAGGGTCACATTACAGAACAGTTTTACGGGAGCCAAGGTTTCGGGTATGATCCAGTCTTCTATGTGCCGAACGCTCGCAAAACGTTGGCCGAAATGACCCTGGAAGAAAAAAACGAACTGAGCCATCGCGGGCAGGCCTTGCGATTGGCCAAAGACCTGCTGAAACGACAACGTTCACACACACCATCAGTCGGGGCGTAGCGCAGCCCGGTAGCGCGCCTGCTTTGGGAGCAGGATGTCGGAGGTTCAAATCCTCTCGCCCCGACCAATATAATCAACACTTTACGCAATTTCCTTCTCCTTGTTTATTTCCCCCTTCCCGATTCCTGTGCCGGTACCAACCTGGATCTCCTGATTGTTCTTTGTAGGTTGCTCTTCTTTTCGAGTCGCTTTCCCAAAGCCAGATACTCTCTACGGTGTTTGACAGGTGGGTAGGGGAGAGATGGGTATGGCGTTGGACCAAGCTGGCCGCTATGTCGAAGCAGAGCGGCGGTCATATTCATACCCAGCCATGCGCCAAGGTGTATCGCAAGGTGTGCCAGAGCACCGGTTGAAAATTGGCTTTCTCCACGCCAGAGAAAAAGATTCCCCCGTAGAAGTTGTAAGTATCCATATGGCTCCAGGGTTTGACTCAGGATAACCCACGTGGAGTTTTTCCAGGAGGGAACCCCCTTCATATAAGGCAGCTTCTTTCTCCAGCGTCAAAAATCGTGTTCGCCCTCTGTGAGGCTATCGGGATATCAAAATTGGCAAACGGATTTTTCTCCAGCTTCCCGGTCAGAGTGGCATCATTCAGAGCATGCCGCTTGTCCGTCATTTCCTGTTTTGACCTCATCGAGATACGAATCCGTAATTCGGTAACAGTTTTCCTGCTAAACGAACCTGATACCGTTACCACGATTGTATCGCCTCCCAGCCACACCTCACCGACATCTAGATCTCCGCTTCCCACATGCCACGTTAAACTCGTGGAATCCTTAAAATTTGGGAAAGTCCCAACACCGCCCCATTCCTTCCTAATCTTGCGGGCATCTTTTTTCCCAAACCAATTGAAGGAAATTCCTTTGTAATGCGGGGAGAGGTAGAGATGTTAATCGTAGTATGAAACGGTCTTATTATTTTACTCCCATTATGTTTTTTGTTGCTCATAACCCTTTTGGTACCCTTTACAGGTTTTGAGTCTTCTGCCGAGAAGTGCTGAAGGCTTATTTGAGGTTCATCAATCTATAGAGAGAAGAAAATGAACGAACGTTTTTAATTGGCAATAAGGCCCCTTCTCGATAAGGGCAAATCCATCGTGAGGTGGGGACGCAAAGCCACGGGTCAGGGAAAATCCCTGAGAGCCGGGTTACCGAAGGAAGGGAAGAGTGTGGGGATGGGGCCTTTTTTGTGGCAGGAGGGTTCCCATGTCCAACAGTCCTGGTTGTCCTACGTTTATAAAAGTATTCCTCGCCTCTGTCTTTGTGGGTTGTCTGTTCTTGGTGCCCGATACCGCGCAATCTTCAACCAGTAGCTTTCCCCCCCCGATTGTTACCCCCGCCCCGGGCGCTACGTTGACCAGCAGTACGGTCACCTTTACGGGTGCACATTCCAGTGAAGATACCCAGCATTGGGTGTATGTCGGCTCGACGTCGGGAGCCAATGACTACTACGCCGGGGGGGTAAATGGGAGCCATCAGTTCACGGTGTCCGGATTACCGTCTAGTGGAGCGATTTACGTCAAATACTTTTCGCGGACCTGTAGTACGTGCACCTGGCAGCATCAGCTTCATGCCTATACGATGGGCTCAGGTGGCGTTTCGAATAACTCCGTCATGCTCCAGTGGGCGGCTAATTCTGAATCTGATTTGGCTGGATACAAGGTATATCAAGGAACAACGCCGGGGTCGTACGGCTCCGCAATTGAGGTCGGGAATACCACGGTCTATACCGCTCAAAACCTTAAAGATGGGCTCACCTATTATTTTGCGGTAGCCGCCCATGACACCAGTGGTAATGAAAGTGCTCCTTCCATTGAAGTGAGTAAGCTCATTACCGACCCTCAGACAGACACGACGCCCCCTTCCGTTAGCCTAACGGCTCCATCTCAGGGGAGTACACTGTCGGGAGTCGTGACTCTCACTGCTACCGCCACGGATAATGTAGGAGTCGTCGGCGTACGGTTCCAACTCAATGGTGTCAATTTTGGTGCTGAAGATACGACCAACCCGTATTCAGTTTCCTGGGATACGACTGGGATAGCTGCCGGTCAATATTCGTTAAGCGCAATTGCCCGTGATGCGACAGGAAATTCCACGACTTCCACACCTGTTTCCGTGACAGTGGAAGCTCCACGGGATTCAACCCCACCGAGCGTCCCGGGAACCCTTACAACCCAAGTGATTTCAAGTTCGGAGATTTCCCTGAATTGGTTGGCCTCTACCGACAATGTGGGCATCACCGGGTATCATATTTTTCGTAACGGTGCATTCATTACCAGCACTAGCATCACCAGTTATAAAGATGCCAAGTTAGCTCCGTTGACCACCTATGCCTACACAGTTACGGCATGGGACGCAGCTGGGAATGAGTCGATGCCGTCAACTTCCGTGTCTGCCACCACCCAGGCGCCTCCGGATACCACCCCACCCAGCATTCCTACAGGGATGGCAGGCACTATACTTTCCAATTCAGAAATCGCACTTTCCTGGGATACTTCGACAGATAATGTTCAAGTAGCAGGTTACCAAGTCATGAAAAATAATGTTCTGCTTGCAACAACCATGACCCCCTCTTATCGTGATTCTGGCCTTTCCTCAGGGTTTACCTATACCTACACGGTGAAGGCCTACGATCAGGCCGGCAATACTTCCGGACTTTCAAAACCGGTAAGTCTCACGCTGCCTCCTTCTACCGCCACACTAAAGGTGTCCGTCGTTGGCAATGGGATGGTCACCAGCAGTCCTAATGGAATCAGTTGCTCCAGTCATTCCTGTTCCGCATCTTATGGAAATGGAAGTACCGTCACACTGACAGCCAACCCGGAGAAAAGGTGGAAGTTTACGGGCTGGAGCGGGGCCTGTAGCGGCACCGGTGAGTGCGTCATTCAGCTCTTGAATGATCAGGTCGTGAAGGCGGAATTTGCAGAAAACGGAAAGGGGGCAGGAGGCGGCGGGCGGAAAAAATAATCGCTCTCAGGCATGGTTGCCGGATGGACTCAATGCTCAAGACGGCCTCCGAAGGGGTCGTCTTGTTGTTGGCGGGAACGTATGTACTCAAGAAAGTACAATGACTGTCAGCTTGATAACCAAACGATCCAGGGAGTTCCAAGTTTGAGCCGAACAACGAAAGCCCTTAGATGATACAAATACGCCTTTTGTGCCAAGGAGTGACATCTCTCGGCGTCAGGCTTTGGTCTTTGAATAATCTTTTGTTGACGAAAAACTGGAACCGTTCGGATTCTTTGAGGAAAGTTGGACGCAGGAAAGAGTAACGGCAAATGTCTTCTTCCCAGAAAAGAACCAGCGTGCTTTCTTATGGAAAGTCAACGGCCACGGGTTGCCCACAGTCCAAACATCTTACCCCTGTCTTGGTGCGGCACACCAATCGAATGTCACGTGCGCACCCCAGACAATACAAATTGCCTGGGCCATTGAAGCGAAAAAAATACGTCGGGGAAAGTGTTCCCCATTGGCCGGTTTCGATGAGAGACCACGAGCGCGTGTCAGTACGCATTATTTCTTCTCCTTGGTTTAAAGTATGATTTGTTCTTCAGGGGCGCTATCTCCATGGCAAGATACTTGGCGAGAGGCCCGAGGAAACCTGTAAGACTGCAGACGATCCAGAGTGCCCAGTTCATCATTGCCTCCTCCTTTATCAGTCTGTCGTCAGATGGCTGCATATAGTTCATGGAATAGCAACCTCAATGCCATGCGAAACCCCGCCACGGACTCCCCTCGCAATGTTGACAAATGATTGATTTATTAAAAGAAACAGGAATGTGAAGGGAAATGAAGGTTTTCATTAACTACGAATGGCGTGTTATCGGAACGGATACACGTTCGTATCGTATTCGATATGGAGGCAGGATGATTGTGGGTCAAGAGCTTAAAGCTGATAGTGTTCCCGGGAGGAAGATCTAAATTTCTAGGGGAGACGTTTGGGTGAGATGTGAGGTCTCACTTGGGCGAGGATAACTTTCAGTCAGGCATAATTCGGTTACAATCTGAAGATCCGAAAAACAGACGATGTTAACCTGCTTTCACTCACGCATGAGTTGCCGGTTTTATTGAAGGATTTGTATAAGGTGCGGTAACTTCATGAACAAAAGAGATTCCTGTGCAGGGCCGGTCTGTTGTCAATCAAAACTGCGTTCAATGAAGCGTGTCGTCTTCCTGGAATTGAAGGATTTCATTGCCATGATTCAGGCATAGGGCAGTGATTTAACTGAGATGGCCAGGGATTAATCATTTCACCATAATGACCATCATCGGACACAAGACAATGGCGGCCTTTAAGAGCTACAATATAGCTTCCTGGTGAAGGATTTATAAGAAGCTGCGTCTCGTATTAATACTCATTTGAGACCATCCATACCCTAAGTGAGTGACTCGCCTAACTGGTTGAACCTAAATATGCGCCCGTAGCTCAGTTGGATAGAGCATCGGCCTTCTAAGCCGGTGGTCGCAGGTTCGATTCCTGCCGGGCGCACCAAAAACTTC
>JBBDSY010000029.1:0-51875 GCA_040904705.1 Nitrospirales bacterium
AAGCAAAAGCCCGCTCGAATCAACTCATTAGGCTTTGTTCGGCAAGCCCTAATTAGCATCAAGGGGCAAATTAAAAAATTCATCGCTATCGCGTATGCCATTCGGCCCGAATCAGAAGAAATTTTCCAACAACTTAAGCAACAGGGGTTGGACGTGGCCATGCTTACGGAAGATCGATCATCAGATCGCAGAAGCCATTGCATCAGACCATAGGCTTACGCACTTTTTTGCGGAGATTCTCCCGGCCCAAAAGAGCTCAGATGCTCAAAAACTTCAACAGGATAGGGAAAAATCAAGAAGCCATGGTTGGGAATGGCATAATACCGTCACCGCTCGCGCACATGCAGACGCCGGAATTGCGATTGGAACAGGAACCAATATGGCGATGGAGATCGCTCAGAATATCCTAGTGAGTGGTAACATTCGAGGGATTCACAAAGCTAATCATTAAAGTGGAGACACCATGTGCACGATTCATCAAAATATTTTTTGGCCCTTGTCGATAATTTTTCACTGATTCCAACTTGCCGCCAGCAACCTGAATTCAGTATTTCAGGGACGGGGCGAAATACGTGGAGGTTAGCGGCCAGTCGGTGAATATGGAGTTCTTCAACCCCTCATGGCCGCAGCAGGCTTAGCGTTCCATTCCAAGAGCGCCGACAAAAATTCACTCGGCGGTAGAAACATTTCTTGAAATTGAACCATCTTTTTCCATTTAAAAATCCTCTAACCCAAGCCGGTAAGGCATGGGATCGTTTTCGTCATAATCCAGCTTCATCATAAACTCAGGCCGTACTATGTAATATTTTATATTGCATGGCAGATTGAATGGCATGGGCCATGTCGCCCATAAGAACCGGCTTCGTTAAATATGCCTGAAGCCCCATCGTGTCCGCTTTATCCTCATTCATTGAGTAACTAAAACCAGAGCATAAAATCACGGGAAATTTGGGCCGATAACTCATCACCTGTTGTGCCAACCGTTCCCCTGTCATCCCGGGCATCGTTTGATCAGTGACCAGCACATCAAAATGGTCAGGATTCTGTTTAAATGCCTCTAAAGCATCTGCGGCATTGGTAAAAACTTTGACCTCATACCCCAAGGCTTCCAACATATCTTTCCCCCACCGAGCAATCGAGATTTCATCGTCGACAAACATGACCCGTCCTTGCCCAAATCTGGAGGCAGGCATCACGGAAATCGATGGCCCTGCACTCGGCACCGATGTTGAGCATGGAAGGTAAATAAAAAATGTCGTGCTCCCCCCTTCCCTACTTTCCACCTGAATAATCCCACCATGGCTTGTGAC
Organism: Nitrospirales bacterium; assembly: GCA_040904705.1. GTDB lineage: Bacteria > Nitrospirota > Nitrospiria > Nitrospirales > UBA8639 > Nitrospira_E. Next base: position 1,311 of record JBBDSY010000029.1, read on the forward strand.
GACGCCATGAATGACTGAAAGTCCCAATCCAGTCCCTTCGCCGACATCTTTTGTCGTAAAAAACGGGTCAAATATTCGTTTTTGAATATTGGGGGCTATGCCCATTCCTGAATCTGAAACGGTAAGACGAATATACGCCCCACCTGATTTACCCTGTCTCAAAAGAGGATGGCCTTCTGCCATGTCGATCTGATCAAGTTTGACGATTAATTTCCCACCTGATTCGCGCATAGCATATTCGGCATTCGCTCCAAGATTCATGATCACTTGGTGGATTTGTGTCGCATCAGCCAGCACAGGTGACGTATTTGATTGTAAGGCAGCTTCCAAGGAAATAGTGGACGGAAGTGACGCACGAAGCAAATTCAATGCCTCTTCAACGATGGGTTGGATGAATAGAATTTTTTTCCCGGATTCATCCTGCCGACTAAACGTCAAAATTTGTCGGACAAGTTTCTTAGCCCGATAGCCAGCCCGTAGCACTTCCTGCAATCGTGGCACAACACCACTGTTCACCCCACTTTGCGCCATCGCAAGCTCCGTATACCCAATAATGGAAGCCAGGATGTTATTAAAATCATGAGCAATTCCACCGGCTAAGGTCCCGATCGCTTCCATTTTTTGCGCTTGTCGCAACTGTTCCCCACTTTTGCGTAAAGCTTCTTCGGTGTGTCGCCGTTCGGTTAAATCTCTGAAAAATCCACTGAAAATAAATTGCCCTTTTGAACGCACGGCTGTCATCGCCATCTCAAGTGGAAAATCATGGCCATCACGATGCAACCCGGATAATTCTACTCGATGATTTAAGATTTCACTGACACCAGTCTGAACATAACTTTTCAATCCTTCAAGATAGCCTTCTCGATAGATAGGGGGAATAATAGTTCTAACCAACGATTGGCCAAGGATCTCCTGACGAGACCAACCAAACATTCGTTCCGCCTGCGAATTCCAACTCAGAATATTTCCTGTCTGATTAAAAGTGACCACCGCGTCCAGCGCTGTATCCAAAATCAATCGAGTTTCCTCCTCACGTTCCTGCAATGCTATTTCGGTGTTTTTTCTTTCCATAAATTGCCCGATTTGACTCCCCACCGATAACATTTGATGCAATAAATCTTGGTCTGGTTCTTGGATTTCTCGACTAAAAAACTCCATGACTCCATGAGTCGCCGGTCCTAACTGAATAGGAAAGGCAAAGGCTGCATGAAGCTCCTCCTCGGCTGCCATCGGTGCACGAGGAAAATTTTTATCTTGGACCACATCTGGAATCCAAACGGGTTGTCCTCCACTCCAGGTTCGACCGGGAAGTCCCACTCCTTTTGAAAAGGCCATCCCCTGTGTCAACGCCACAAATCGAGAGAACCGATCCTCTGAAGCCCGCCAGACCTCCACGCACCGCAGTACCTGCACATCTGGATCAATTTGCCACAGAATTCCAAGCTGCCAGCCCAAACTTTCGCAGACCGCTCGAAGGATTTCTGGTGTCGCTTCCTGAATCGATGTACATTCCGCCAACACTTGGGCCACCGCATATTGGGCAGCTAACCGACGCTCGGCCATTTTCTGTTCAGTGATGTCTCGTAACAACACCGTAAAAAGGCGATGACCCCAAATTGGAGCTTCCGTCAACGTCAAAGTAAGCGGAAAGACAGTTCCATCTTTTCGCTGAGCCTGAAACTCTTTAACTACCCCTGAAATTCGTGTCGTACCCTGAGAGCGGTAAGTCAATAAAAAAGTATCACAAGTATTTTGAGCGGAAGATACAAAAAGTGTCTGAAAAGGTTTTCCGATGATTTCCTCCATACGATACAGAAACATCGATTCTGCGGTTTCATTAAATGTTTCAATTTTTGAGTACTCATTAAATGTCACAATTCCTTCACCAGCACTCGCAATAATGGCCCGAATAGTCGCTTCATCCTGTGGACACGGAGGAACAGAATTCTTGCGATAAAATATAAACATGCCTCCTAACACCATTGCGAGCAATTCCATGATCCCTATCCCGAAACCTGACAGCAAATATGGCAACTGTATTTTATGAAGATCAATCGTGGCAGCAACACCAATAGAAGTTCCAAGCATTGGGGCATACGCCATAAGCCATTTCCGCCCATCGACATCGGAAATAGTTTTCGTTTCTCGTTGCCCAGACTGGTTCAACCTAAAGACGGTAAGATCTCCTTCCACCAAAATAATTTTCCCCGTTACTCCAAAACGATGGGATAAGGATTGAGAATTGAAAATAGCTTTTGCTTGATCGGCTTTTGCCATTGGCTCCACATTTTTGGCGGCACTTCCCTCTCCAACTTGGCTCATGGCCTCCAATTGATGAACATGTAAGAGAGCCAGATCCATTAACCGAAGCTTCTCCCGTTCAAAAGATCCCAAATATAGCCAGTACAGCAGGAGCCAACTCGTGACGATAAGCCCGCTTGCCAGCACAAAAAAGAGGCGCCGACTTCTTAGCCTACTCCTAAGCATCAATAACCTATGGAGAAATGGTGGGGTGAGTGCTGGAAGGAATAACAGGAAAAGGAAATGATAACCCAATCACCGAAAGCGGAGAGGCCAACCATATTCCCTACTCTCAACAGGTGGGAAAACCAGGGAACCAAAATTAATTAGGGGATCAAGAATACGCGTTTTCTCAACAAAAGTCTATGAAAAGAAAAGGTAAATAGAAGATAGAGACTAAAGGCTGGCTGGCTTCCAATCTTGAACATTTCATTTCGAGGTTATTGCGTCCTGAAATGAATGCGGATGGAAACCTCGCCTTCCACGGGGTGATCACCTTCCATTTGTGGCAAAAACGTCCATTGTTTAAGCGAGAGCAAGGACTCCTGGGTCAGCTCACGATGCATAGCAGGCTGAAGGATGACGATGGTCGCGGTTCCGTCTTTTCCGACGAGAAACCTCGCTTTGAGCCAATCATCCAATTCCTTTCCCTCCAATTGCCTGGGAATTGTCGGCCAGGGCGTTTTTTGAGGAACAGGGCCGAGTTGTTGATCTTTATTCAGCCGCAATCCATGAACATGGACCGTCGGAAGTGTTTCTACGTTGGAATCTTCATCATGATCGCCATGATGCGTGGAAAAATCCGCGCCCTGGGACCACGAATACGGTCCTAGGGTCATGAAAATACACATAAGCCATAGGGACCAAAACATCCGTCGAATTATCAGGCGTTCATCCACCAAAGAAAAATTGTCCCCTAAAAAAATAGGAACGGGGGAGATTGGCATGAGAGACCCCCAAGCCGATACTTCCCTCGCCACTATTTAAAAAAACCTGTTGATCCAAAACATTGATCACATCAAACCCCACGATAGCTTTATAGTTATCCCATAGCGAGATAACCTGGTCAATCGAGAGGTTATAGGTCGTATGAGAAGCGCTATTATTTGAATTGGTCTTTTCTCCAGGATTTGCCGTCCGCAAACCCGACCCAAATAACATTTGCCCTGTCACCGTCGTATCTTTGAAAGGATGATACGTCAAGACAGCCGAACTCGTCACGAGCTGCATATGATCACAAAACACACCGCTGCCGCTATTAATATCATTAATTTCTTCTTGCTCTAAGAGAAAATGCCCAGACTGTAAATTCTTACCACGGCATTGTCCCCAGGCGACGTTTCCCCGCCCATAGAGATTATCGAAAATTTTGGCTTTGATACTGAGGTCGACGCCTCGCTGCCATCCTCGTTCAAACGCAAAATAATTGAGAAGCGGTGTCGTGCCAAATTGTCCGGCATCAGAAAGATTTTTACTCAATTTGTAAAACCCCGTTAATGCCACCGTGACCACATCACTAAGTGCGTGAGAAGACCCTACTTCAAAATAATGCGCCCGTTCTGGTTCGACTGTCCGATTCGTCAAGTTTTCAGGTTCAGCCGTCGTGCCAACCGTATTGAGTTGTGCAAAACGAACTGCTTCTAAATTTGGCGGAGTAAACAATCGTCCATAAAAGACATGAAAGACATGTTGCGGCGTCCTCGCATAGGTGATGCCCACCCGAGGGCTCACTTGTCCATCATGAGTCAGACCTTGAATTTGATCAAATCGGAGCCCGAGGTTGAATGTCCACTTCTCCCATGGGGTCCATTGATCTTGTATCCAAAATTCTTCACGCCAACCAATAATTTGGCTATCAGCATTCCGAGACTCCACACCACCAGTAGGATTACCCGCTCCATCACGAAGAAAAACAGACAGCCTCGTTTTGTTCACAGCCTGCGTTCGATCAATTTGAAACCCCGCTTTCAGTAAATGATCTGGATTCAACCGATGCGTATAGTCAAACCGAAGACCTCCTGAATACGCGAATCGGTCTTGCCCCCCCGCTGAAAATGGCTCATCAGGGTCCTGCGTATAGGCTAATACGTTTAACGGATCAGTAGAGAATGTGGCTCGCGTATGTCGGAAATACGCCGCAACATTAAAAAATCGTTGCGCACCCACATCATGACGCCAAACTGCATGACTATATTGATTGTTCTCTTTTTGAAATTCATCAACATCTTGCGACCCAACTGGACTAAACCCTGGGTTTTGAGTCTGAATCAAACTGACCAGGGTCGGATTGACGGTAAGATCGGGTCGAGTGGGAATTTGGAACTTGGCAATTGAATTGAGAAAGAGCCATGTCACATTATTCTGATTATTAACTTGCCAATCTCCACGCAGAAAAGTTTGATTTCTGGTACTTTGGTCATGGAAGATGGTCTTGCCTAGAGTGGGAGGATTCAACCCTCGATTTGTCGAGGTATAACTATTTTGGACATAGAATCGAAAGGCTGAGCCGACAGTTCCTCCATATTCAAAGGCAGGATTGATCGTTTCATTGGATCCTCCAAAAAACTGAACCGAGCCTCTGGTAGGATCGGTCCCACTCTTGGTGGTGACATCTAACACCGCCGTTGTTCGATTGCCAAATTGCGCTTCAGGGCCACCCAGAATAATATCTGCCCGTTCCCAGGTTCGAGGAGAAAGAACATCAGAGAACACCGAGGAAACAGTATCGGGAATGGGGACACCATCAATTCTAAACTGCAGTCCTGCATGCTCTTGACGAATATGCACTTGTCCAAGACCGCCATTCACCGCACTGGGGAGCGTGAGCAAGACGTCATGCAGTTCAGCATTATTCCCTCGTGGCAGCTCTTCAATATCTTTTCGACTCACGACAAACGTCTCACTTGAGGCATGATGTTGAATCGGCGGCAACGGCGCCACGACTTCTAAAGTTAATTCTTGCCGAGAGGCCAACGTGAGCATTACCTCGGTTAATGGTTCCGTGGTAATGTTCACAATAACTGATTCACTGGACAAAGAATCCTGAAGAGCTCGAATGGAATAGATACCAGAATCAGGAGCACCAAAAATAAATTCACCTCCGTCATTGGTCACCTGCGTCTCAAGTAAAGAACCTTCCTGATCTCGCAATTGCACAGTTGCTTGAGAAACATGTCGAAGGTCCTCGTATTGCACTACACCGGAAATAATCCAAACTCGTTCCATGTTTTTGGTCGTATTCTCTTCGGCAAAAACCAGCCAATCTCCAATCAATAGAGATAAAAGACTCAAACCGACCATCCAACTTCGTATACCTAATAGTTGCCACACTTTCATAAACCTTTTCTCCTTTTTCACAAAAAGAATATCTACCGGTCTATCAAGACGAAAATGGGCACCCTATTTTTGGACAACGCATATCACCTTGCTAGAAAAACCGAGATGAGAAATGAAAATTAGAAGAAAAGAAAATTAGGAGGACCACGAGAATGCAGAAGACGAGAAGAGAAAGTAGGAGGAATTTTATTGTTCGTTATATTAAACCGCGAATAGAGCCAAGACCGTTGTCCGTCTTGAGGAAGGTCCCAAGCCAAGAAATTACTAGTGTGCTGTTGCACCCACTGACATAAATCGAAATCGGAATGTTGGTGGACATCATGATCGATTGTGGAAAAGATATGATGAATCTCGAGGGCATGCCCAAATGGAACCGAGGCCACGAGCACCAAAGCTAGGGAAAGAGTCAGGCCAACTAGGAATGTAGATGGAGTGGAAAATTTCGATCGGCTCATGATGATTATCTGTGCGCCGAAGCTAGCAAAGAGGGTTTTGACTGTCAATAGTTCTTGCAATTAATTTGCAATAAAACTTTTCCTCTTTCTGAACACAACAAGGATTAAGGAGACCTGTGTCCATCTTCAGGCCCAGACCTCCCATGGTCTTACAAGAATTCACCCTTCTTTGGCCTGCGAAAGTCCAATGTTTCAAGAGTTCTCACGAAGAAGCCGACAAGCACAACTAAGTCAATCTGTTTGGAATTGAAATATTTGCTGCGAGACCTATAGGCGCTTTTTATGGCATCAAGTCGTTCTTTCATCGTGTTTGGGCTCATGGTCATAGGGGCTGTCGTAGGCGCTCAAGCCATTTTCAGTCAGGTTCCCCTGGATCAGCTCCTTCTCAAAGCCAAATCGGGCCTGGCCACATCTGGTCGCATCTCAGCTGGCTCCGAAGATTCGATTATCCCATTAACACGACAAGGTGGAGTATGGATTGCAAGTGTGGAACTTAACGATTTATATTCGGCCAATCTTATTGTAGACACCGGGGCGACCTTTACCACAATTTCAGAGGACCTCGCTTTTGACGCGGGAATTCAATCAGACCCGCGCAACCCAAACATTAATTTGCATACCGCCGGCGGAAACGTCAAAGCCAAAATGGGCATTGCCACAAGAATTCGAGTCGGCCATGCCGGACGGGATGATGTCAAGGTCGTTATTCACACCATCCCCAATCTTCCAGAGGGAATCGATGGGCTTTTGGGCCTCAGCTTCTTTGATCGCTTCATGGTCCGGTTAGACCATTCCCAGCAGCAACTTCACCTCACCCATAAGGGATCCTAGAAAAATTCTCCTACCTTGACAAACCTCAATCTCAAACTCTTTTCCAAAGATTGCTTCTAGTCCTTCGCACTACCTTCATCAAGGGTGCCGGACAAAATCTTTCCTTGACAGTCTGAGAAGGCAGTATGGTAATACTACCTGTTGCTTCAACGAACAGGATTTGACTATGCGATTTTTCATGTATGCTGACAACCTCAATCCCACTCAGCTGAAACGACGTGCCCCGGAGCACCAATTTTTATTCAAGGCCTACCTACCAAATCACACTATCACCTTCGGACGTTGGTCCAATCAATGGCGATGCGGACTTGCAACGATCACGCCCTCTTCCGGCGAACGCGTATGGGGCGCCGTGTTTGAATTAACTCCGGAAGACGTCAAAGAGCTAGACAAATTCGAGGGAGATCTCCCAGAAGAAGCCTTTCGACATGTGGAGATTCATGTCTATACAGAAGACGACCACAAAGAATTTGTGACCACACATGTCGGGCAGGCCATCGGGAAGTTTAAAGCCAAAGAGCATTATTTGGATTGGGTCAAGGCAGGTGTTCGACACTGGAAGTTACCTGACGAATGTATGGATATGTGGGATCTCTTTCGAACTCGTTAACGTCACCATACCCAGAAACATTTCATCATAGCCCAAAGTACTTTCACGTCCATTCATTAGAAGGAGGTTCTATGCCTAAGCCAAAATACCATATCCTCGTGTGCACCAATTCCCGTCCACCCGGACATCCTAAACCTTCTTGTGGCGCAGCTGGCGCCCAAAATTTGCTTATGGCTTTGAATATGGGGCTTATTGAGCGCGGCGTTCAACCAGGCGAAGTGCTTGTGACAGGAACCACCTGCCTTGGGCCCTGCGAAGAAGGGCCAAATGTTGTGGTCTATCCAACAGGTACCTGGTACTCGAAAGTCAAAGATTCAGATGTGCCCGTCATCTTAGACGAACATATTAAAAAGGGTGAGCCGGCCACTCAGCTTAATCCCGATTCGGTGTGGTCGTAATATTCTCTCACTGAAGCAAGCGCAGGATCATGGGTGATCATCGCCTACATGCCCAACAGGAGTCCGATGGCCAACCATCTCATGTGGCCCATAAGGCCAGCTCAGTTTCATTGGGTTGTATTGTCGTGACCTGTAGCGACACACGAACCAAGGATAGCGACACGAGCGGGAAACTCATTTGTCATTTACTCAAAGAACACGGACATGTGCTGAAGGAATACCATCTGATAAAAGATGAGCCAGAGGATATTACCCGACTCCTCAAAGTAGCTGCCCAACAGATCGACAAGCAGGTGGTCATCATCAACGGTGGAACTGGCATTTCCCGTCGAGATTCAACATTTGAAGCGGTGGATGGATTTTTACAAAAACGATTGGATGGATTCGGGGAGTTATTTCGCTACTTGAGCTTTCAAGAAATTGGTTCACCGTCCATGCTAAGCCGTGCAACAGGCGGTATCCATGAACACTTGGTTATTTTTTCGATTCCAGGGTCTGAAGGTGCCGTTCGGCTCGCCATGGAGAAATTAATTCTGCCTGAAATGGGTCACATTGCTGGAGAGTTGACGAAATAATTTGTCAAAATCGTAGAAAATATTGACTCAATACACCATCTTGCCTTCCGCAATCATAACAACTTGCCCGCCCACTTTGATTTCCTGAATCACATCATCGTCAGAAAAGACTTGAACGAGAATCCGTGACGGACGATCGATCTCATACCCCTGCTCAATCACTACTTCGGTGGTCGGTCCCACTTCCACCACACCATTTTTCACCAAATAAGCTCCCAACGCCCCACTAGCACTACCGGTGGCTGGATCTTCTGGAATCCCAATGGGGTCGGCAAACATCCGAGTATGCACGGTGGCCTCTTCTTCAAGAGTCATCGTGGTAAATACGAGGATGCCATTTGCCCCTAACCGCGCACAGACATCTCGAACCGCTTCGTGATTCACTTCTATGGACTTCACAGCCGTCAAGGTTCGGATTGGCACGATTAATACGGGCAATCCCGTTGAAACCACCTCCACAGGAAAATGCGAATCGGTAATCAGCGATTTGTGCACACCTAAGGCCTTGGCCAATTCATACAGCGTCTCCACCTCGCTCACCACTTCAAGAAATTCAGGGGCCGGTTGCGTCATCACCACCTGTTCAATCTGCCCCTTGAGAATAATGAGCTCAAGCGGAAATACTCCAATATGGCATTCATAGAAAATTTTAGTCACGGGCTCTTGTAGGGGAAGGCGCTTGAGTAGGCCCAGCAGATAGAACGTCCCCAATACGGGGTGCCCGGCAAATGGAATTTCTTGAGATGGGGTAAAAATGCGGATTTTCGCGAGGGCTCGAGCCTCGGTCGGGGGCAACACAAAAACAGTTTCCGAGAGATTCATTTCCCGAGCAATTTGCTGAAATTCTCGATCGGTCAATTCACCAGCGTCCGGAAACACAGCAAGGGGATTGCCTCCAAACGGTTCATTGGTAAAAACATCCACCTGATAAAATTGAAGCCCGTTTCGAGGAATATTCATTTAGATTGCAATTAGAGGTATGGATGAAAAAGCCGGCGATCCTTCTCAATAACGACCCCGGGGAAAACCTCCTCTTTATGCGGTGAGCGGAAACGCTTCATAGGAACGGGTCAGTGGATTTCGCACATAGTCTTCCACATAATTTTGCAATGAGCCATTCCGATACAGGCGGTTATTTGCAAACTTTGTATCAATTTTCCGCAGCAAACGCACCTTCACACCTGTCATTTTCACAAACTCATCTATATGCACGCCGGCGATATCCCGACCAGAACCTCGGCCGGACTCTACAATACATTGCGGGATATAGACATATTTTTCATGGGTCAGACATTTGGCAATATCGTTAAGGGTCAGCAACACGGTGCAGTCTGAATCTCCACCCAGTGTGGCATTCGGAACGTGTAAAAACTTCGCTCGTTTCTTTCGAAACATCGTCAAAATACGATAGACACTCCCCGCCATCACCACGGGATCCCGTTTTTCCAACTCTAAGGAATCAAAGAGACTAATAATGCGTCGTCGATTGAGAAAAGCCGTGACGTAGGCTTCAGTATGGATCGTTGTCGAATTCGGCAGTCCCGCATCATAGATTTTTTCGGCCTCAACAGGCAGATATCGTCGACCTTGTCGCATGATGGTTTTTGTGGCCTCGTTAATTCCACCCACCGGCGTCAGGCATCCCATCCACAATACGCACGTCGAATTGATTTTGGAAATCATTTTAGCATCTTCGGCCATCGTATCCTGATCAAAAGCATAAAAGTTTGCCGAGGAGACAGCGGGACCATCCAGAACTTTCATTAAATGTTTCACCGAGGGAGCATGAGGCATGAGTTTTTGCCGATACTCGCCAAGAGTAATTACAGATAATTCAAAATTAATGCGTCCCGGATATTGATCAAACAAACGATGAATCTTCGGAACATGGACAAATCCTACTGTAAAGAATTGAACATTTTTATCCGTGTGTATCAAGAAATCTTCTAGCCATTCCATCGCCTTGGGATGAAGAAAGAGATCCGTCCATTCCATGAATTCATTCCCACCCAAACACCAAAACTGCAGCGGATTGGTGGGGCGAGAATTGATATAGTTCAACATAAATTCCCAGTCTTCTTGTGTAGTTTTTGGTGGATCAAGCGTTTCTCGATAGGAATGATCCAATTCATAACAAAACTCACATTTGACCGGGCAGGCTTTGCCAAGACTGAGAGGGATCTTCCCAGCATCCATCTCCCGCTTCAACACATCACGGTAGTTCTGCTTTGCGAATAACTGAGGAGCTTCTAATAGCGGAAGATCACGAGACATTCTATTTTTAGCCTATGAAAAAGAATTGACAGGAAGACCCTTTATTTGAAAAACTCAACCAAACTAAAGACCCCTTACTCATGCCCTCAACCAAACCATCACCGCCGACAGCTTTTAAAGAAGCCATGCAATTGTTCAGTCTCACCGCACCATTCTCACGCGAAGCACTCACGCAACGATACGAGGAAGCTCGTCGGACATGGTATCCGTCCCGTTATGCCGGGCTCACGAACAACCCTGGAAAATACATGGAAATGTATAAAAAAGGAGAGGCCAAAACCAAAGAAATTCAAGCAGCCTATCAACTACTCCTGAACTACCTGAATACCCAGCAGGAAAATTAACTCTCCCCTCCCTTCAAAATTTTTCCCACAACCTAGAAATTTCATTTTTTCAAGAATCTCGTCGGATCCTTTACGGAGATGCTGAAGATTGGATCAGGGAGCCGCATGACTGACCACACGGGACATGCCCGATTCTCCATTCGAATCATTCTCGGCAGGGCCATGAGCGACCGGCCAGGTTATGAGCCCTTGAACACCATCCGTTCGTTGTTCTTCTTGCCCAGCTTCTAGGGCATAAATTTGAGGAAGATAATTCGTGCCAAATTTAGAAATATACAAAAAAACATGCTCCCGAGCATTCACACGAACAGCCCAGGGTTCAAAGTCTTTTTGGTAAAACTCTTCCGCCATTTTCATGGCATCCAAACAAGTCATTCCCCCAGGTTCGTTCAAGGTATAATAATAGTCCAACGGCATATCATATTCGCCCTGCTTATGAATCGTAATGCCGAATTTATCAGGATTTCTGACCATTGGCGTATGGCGATACGCCACGAAATAAAACAATTCAACTGAATGAATATACCGTTTGTTATCCAAAAGAAATTGACGAGTTTCTTCGGCTTCATCCCGCTTTTCACCAGGAAATCCATAGAAGGCCATGACATGATTCCAAATCCCCGCTTTGGCCGCCTCTCGCAAATTGTTCTCGATCACAGATTTCTTGGCATGTTTATCCATCAGCTCCAGCACACGCTCGTTAGCAGACTCCATCCCGTAATACAGGGTACAGCACCCGGCTTGCACAGCCTGTTTCCAGATTTCAGGATCTTGCAATGTCTCCTCAAACCGAATGAGGGTTGTCCATTTAATCTTTACTTTTTCTTGAATGAGCAGTTGCGACACTTTTTTCAACAACGCTGGTGGATAGGATTCATCCGAAAAGAGAAAATGTTTCGCATCATATTTATCTTGTAATGCTTTAATCTCCCGGACAACATCCTGCGCTGGCTTCCCTCGATATTGATCGAAGTACCCTTGCCCATGATCGCAAAACGTACAGCGTCCCCAATAACACCCTCTAGTCGCAAGATACGGCAATATCCGTTCTGGAACAAAATACATATCAAGCGGCAGTCCATCAAAATCCGGCAACGGTAATGCTGTTGTTTTCTCTGTATAAATTTCTGTGTTCACCTTCACTTGCCCATTCTGGCACCACATGAGATTCGGAACCTGCTCCCAGCCACGCTCCCCAGCCAGCGCCTCCAGCAGCCATAGCAAGGCATGTTCGCCTTCATACAGAATGGCCGTATCAAATACATCTTTAAAAAACTTATCTTGCTTAGGGAGATCTTCTTGCAACCGCGTGATGACATTGCCGCCCACCGTTACATGAATGTCCGGAAATTCCGTTTTGATCATTTTGCAAAACGTCATGCCCGCCAACAATTGCATTTGCGTACCGATAGAAATACCGATGACCTCCGGTTGTTCCTTATGAACGGCGGGAAGCACAAGTTGCCGGCAGACATCACGATAAATATTAACGCTCTCATCTTCCAAGCTAGCTAATACCTCCGTGGACACCCCCGAACGGTATCCCAAATTGCTTTCCATGGGATAAAATACCAGGGAAGCTGGGAAATAGGCTGCGGAAATATATTGCATCACATCGCGAAAGGTATTCAGAGCACCTTCCAATTTTTCAGCATGGTAAAAGGCCTCTCCCCGGACGATGGTCTTCGCTTCCTGGGCCTTGTCGGCCAAAGCCAACACGTCAATCCGCTCATGAGCCCGCAAACACGTCAGTCTATCACGCTCCACGTCAGACAATTGTTGACGGGCTTCCCGCTCTTCCAAACCCCGCCGCTGCTGGTCCATACGCATCTTGACCCAAATAAGAAAAGTGTCGGTAAAAAAGAGATCATACATTTCAATATTTATGTCTTTTTGAATGACCTCATGCCCATATTCACGCAAGACGGCAGTGAGGCTGGGAAGCGCAAGATACGGCGCGGTAGGGACCCATTCCGGAGGGAACAGAAGCATGGTTTTAAAAGTACGGCGAGGCTTGGGCATCGATGCAGCCCCGTCTATGTCAATGAGGGTATCAGTCATCGTCATCCCTTCCCATTGGTTAAACCGAGGCAAGATTCGAGGAGGGGTCTTGTGAGCCCAATTGAAACTGCAAGGTTGGCAATTTATTGGAGCCAAAATGCGAAACATAGAGAAAGACATATTCACGAACAAAAATTTTCAAATCCCAACCGGAATAATGATTTTGCTCAAATTCCTCGAAGACCCGTTCGGCATCTTCAATACTCAAGCCTTCTTTAACTGTAAAGTAATAGTCCATGGCTAAATCCCATTCAGGATTTTGATAAAAGGTGATGCCAAATTTTTCGGGATTCTTGGCCACAGGGGTATGCTTGCTCAAATCGAACGTGCCAAACCCGATCGAATGCACATGCTCTCGATTGTCCTCCAAGAATTGGGTCGAAAACTTGGCGTCCTCGTAGGTTTCTCCGGGAAACCCAAAAAACCCCATCACGTGATTCCACACCCCATGTCGTGAAGACAGCTCCAAACTCTGTTGGATAATTTCAGTGGTCGTCGCCTTATCCATGAGTTGCAAGACCCGCTCACTCCCCGATTCATAGCCCATATGCAAGTACTTACAGCCCGCATCTTGGGCGTCCTGCCAAATCTCATCAGACAACAGACTTTTTTCAAATCGAATATGCGTAGTCCAGGCAATATCCAGCTTGGATTCTACCAACTTCCTTGTCACCTTTCGGAAGAGTGCCGGGGGATAGGACTCATCAGTAAAATGGAAATGACGAGTCTGATATTTCTCTTTTAAGTATGTGAGCTCTTCGATAATTTGCCAATCTTTTTTCGTACGATACCCTGCGGTATAACCTTCGCCATGATCACAAAACTCACATCGTCCCCAATAACAGCCCCGCGTCGCGAGATACGGCAAGATCGGTTCCGGAACAAAATATTTTTCCATCGGCAACCCATCAAAATCCGGAGGCGGTAATGCGCCCATATTCTCAGCAAAGGTTTCGCTATTCACATGGATACCCGTTGCATCTTTAAACATCAGATTCGGCACATGGGAGAGCTCAGTCCCATTTGCAATCCCTTCCACCAACCGCAACAGCGCGGTTTCACCTTCATAGACAATGGCACTATCAAATAGGGCAAATAAATTGGGCGTGTCAGGTAACACCTCACGTAAACGGGTGACCGTATTGCCGCCTATCGTGACATGAATGCCTGGGAACTGTTCTTTAATCATCGAGCAAAAGGTCATAGAAGAAAATAATTGCTGGCGAAGAACAATAGAAATACCAATGACATCAGGCTGTTCCGCAAGAATAGCTGGCTTTAAAATGTGTTCAAACACCTCACGATACACATTGACTTGGGTGTCGCTCACCGCAGCCAGCACCTCAGAGGACATAAAGAGCTTATAGGATAAATCCGTTTCCATCGGGGGCATGCAAATTCTGGCTGGGGAATATACGAGAGAAATCGTGGCAGTCACTTCTCGAAACACGGCAATCGCCCATTCCAGCTTTTCACCGTCATAAAATTCAGGTTCACGCACTATGCGTTTGGCTTCCTCGGCCTTACCGATCAACTCTCCAATTCGACTCCGAGAGCAGTCACACAGGGCTAGTTGCAAATCGACCTCGGCATCCGTCAAATCTCGGTCTCTGGCGATTTTTTTCAACCGATCCAACTGCTGTGGGACCTTTTTAAGCACTCGACGCAGAAAATCCCCACTAAAAAACCAATCATACATTTCGAGATTGACGTCCTTTTGCACCACCTCATGTCCAGCCCCTCGGATGAACGCCGTTAATGTCGGAAGACTCAGATACGGTTCAGAGGGATACCAATCGGGAGGAAAAACCAACATGACCTTTGCCCGTTTCCCTGGATTGCCCGTATGCTCCAAGGGTTGAGCTTTAGTTCGAAGAGGACTAATTAAACTGCCTTTGTCATAATTTATTCTCATCTATAGTTCCTAGGTAAAAATATGGATTATCTCTCGCTGGGAAATATCCGAGAAAGACCAGGTCAAAACAAAGGATCAAGATAAAAGTAACTCTTTGATTTATCAATAAATTTTACCAAAGCGTTTGTGCATTCTAAGTCCTTGAAAAATGGATGGTCAAGGGCACGCACAAAATGATTTATTGAAGGGGGACCCTTCAAAATTGACCCAAAAGGCAATATCGATTAATGTACGCAATTACAGATATACAGTCCCGCCTAAAAAGCAGACTCCTTCATTCACAACTGTCGCCCTTCCTTTTCAAGAGAAAAGGAGTGAGTATGAGGAATCAACCATGAAAGCCATGCCTATGCCTGAATCGCGAAATTGGATGTCCTATTTAATGGACTCATTAGTCAATTCCGGAGCCATGCCCGCCTGGGAAGCCCTTGAATACCTCACGACTCATCTGATTGGGGAAGCGCCAAACACCAATTTACATCACTCAAAGTCCCCCTATGAAACCATTCAACAATTATTACACCGCGTCTATGGTCCCATTGTAGAGGCCGCGTCACGAACCGTTGAAATTCCAAAACCAGCAATGATTCATATGTTTACCGACATCAGCCTCATGGGAAAATCCGCAGTACTCGTCGTTTATCATCCAGGGCAGAATCAGCCCCATCAATTATTATTACTCGATTCTGTGCCCGCCTGGGATATCGTCTTTGAATCCTCGACGGCATTTAATGAATGGGCCGGGGAACGATATGGATGGATTGTGTCAGCGCTTCGAACGTCTGCTCACCGTGGTGAAACGACTCCAGTTGTACAGGTCACCGACTTACAACCTGTATTGGTGGAATACTAACCGCTAACCCTGCTACGGTAAGAACCAATGCCAATCAACGTCCTACCAAAAGACACCCCACGCGGCCGAGGCCCCGAGCCAACCTATGCTTTCGGTGAAAAGCAGGAAGAGCTAATGACCGAAGGGGAAGAAACGCCAATTGAAAAAGAATCGGCACTCGCCGATCAGGAAACCCAAGCCCTGTGGGAATCGCAAGAAATCGGCAATACCAGTTGGTCCGGGGCAGGAGGGCAACGTTATTCCGATCCCGATTGAATGGAGATACGCGTGGGGTCAGACTCGACTAAAAATCCGCAATGTCTCGTTTTTCTCCTCTTAGAGACATTCCATCCCACATACAGCACGGAGGTCCAAATCCAAGCATGAGCTAAAACAAACCCTATTTAAAGGAGGCAGGATCTTCCGGCGTTCGCTTTTTTATGGCTTTTAATTTTTACATAACCATCACGATTGAATTAGGCCAGGGGTCTGCGCCAGTTCCATTCCCTTAGCACACTTGTTGTTACCGCGAAGACTAGAATCAAGCTACATCAGGCCCTGTCTGGATCGTACCCCAGATTAGGCGAGAGCCAACGCTCTACCACCGAGACGTCCATATCTTTCCGTTTGGCGTAGTCTTGTATTTGGTCTTTTTTCAATTTTCCAACTGAAAAATATTTGGCTTGTGGATGCGAAAAATAGAAGCCACTGACTGAAGCGGCCGGATACATGGCGTACGACTCAGTGAGCTGAATATTTATAGATTTCTCTACTTGCAACAACTCAAATAGGTCTTTTTTCTCGGTGTGGTCCGGACAGGCTGGATAGCCCGGCGCTGGGCGAATACCTCGATACTTTTCTTGAATGAGTTCCTGGTTGCTTAATTTCTCGTCCTGCCCAAAGCCCCATTCCTTCCTCACTTCTCGGTGCAGCCATTCGGCAAACGCTTCGGCTAATCGATCGGCCAATGCTTTCGACATGATGGAGTTATAATCATCATGATCCTGTTCAAAGCGATGGCATAGCGCTTCGATACCAATGCCAGCGGTAACCGCAAAGCCCCCAATATAATCGGCCTTGCCGCACGACTGCGGGGCCACAAAATCTGCCAAAGCATAATTCGCTTCCCCCACAGGCTTTTCGGTCTGCTGGCGCAAGGTATGGAAGACCGAAATCGCCTCTGAGCGCGTCTCATTTGCATAGATGAAAATATCGTCGCCTTGGCTGTTTGCTGGAAATAATCCATAGACACCCTTTGCGATAAGGAGTTTTTTGTCAATGATTTCTTGTAAAAGCTTTTGAGCATCGTCAAAGAGTTCTTTCGCTTTTGGACCAACCACAGGATCTTCAAAAATTTTGGGGTATTTCCCACGCAATTCCCAGGCCTGAAAAAATGGCGACCAATCAATGATTGGGACTAACGTTTCAAGTGAGAGATTTTCAAAAACTGTGATCCCTAAGGAGTCGGGCTTGGGAATGTCCATCGACTCCCAATCACTAGCAACGCGCTGTTTTCTGGCTTCCTCTAGGGAGACAAGTTTTTTGGCGGTTGATTTGGATGCATAGGCTTCCCGGGTTTTTTGTTGCTTCTCTTCAATATCTTTCACAAAGGCCGCTTTATCGTCCTGGCTCATGAGTTTGCGCACCACATTCACCGCCAAGGACGCATCTAACACGTGCACAACGGGGCTGGGATAGCCCGGAGCAATTTTCACGGCCGTATGCGCCTTACTGGTTGTGGCTCCTCCAATGAGCAAGGGGATGGAAAAGCCTTCTCTCGCCATTTCTCGAGCATTCTGAACCATTTCATCCAACGAAGGGGTGATCAACCCGCTGAGACCAATCAGATCAACTTTTTCCTGACGCGCTGTTTGTAGGATTTTGTCACAGGGAACCATCACTCCCAAATCAATGATTTCGTAGTTATTGCAGGCCAGCACGACCCCGACGATATTTTTCCCGATGTCATGCACATCGCCCTTCACGGTGGCGAGCAGGATTTTCCCTTGGCTCTGACTCGCGCCTTTTTCTTTTTCCGCATCCATAAACGGCAACAAATACGCAACAGCCTTTTTCATGACCCTCGCACTTTTGACGACTTGTGGCAAAAACATTTTCCCTGAGCCGAAGAGTTCTCCCACCACATTCATACCATCCATGAGTGGCCCCTCAATAACATCCAGGGGCTTATTGAGTTTTTGACGAGCTTCCTCCACATCAGCATCTATGAATTCGACAATCCCTTTAATCAATGAATGAGCCAGACGTTCTTCTACTGGCCCATGACGCCACGCATCATCTTTCACAACGGCCTTACCCTGTTGCTTGACGGTCTCAGCAAAGGTGACCAATTCCTCTGTGGCTTCCGGCCGGCGATTTAATAAAACATCTTCCACCAGATTAAGCAGGTCTTTGGGGATTTCCTCATAGACTCCTAATTGCCCGGCATTGACAATCCCCATATCCAACCCGGCCTTGACGGCATGATAGAGGAAGGCTGTGTGCATGGCTTCGCGCACAGCATTGTTCCCACGGAAAGAAAAAGAAATATTACTGACACCTCCGCTGACTTTACAGAAGGGTAACGAAGCTTTGATTTGCCTGGTGGCTTCAATAAAATTGACGGCATAGGCATTGTGTTCTTCCATGCCAGTGGCCACCGTCAAAATATTCGGATCAAAAATAATGTCTTCCGGTGGGAAATTCAGCTTGTCGGTCAAGAGACGATAGACTCTGGTGCAGATTTCAACTTTTCGTTCAAGTGTATCGGCCTGTCCCGCTTCATCGAACGCCATAACAACTACCGCCGCCCCATATCGTTGAATAAGGCGTGCCTGTTCTAGAAATTTCTCTTCGCCTTCTTTTAAACTGATGGAATTGACAACGCCTTTACCTTGAATGCACTTCAGGCCCGCTTCAATGACGGACCATTTAGAACTGTCAATCATGACGGGCACCCGCGCAATATCCGGCTCTGACCCAATCAGATGTAAAAATTCCACCATGGCCATTTCCGAATCTAATAACCCTTCATCCATATTCACATCGATGATTTGTGCCCCCCCTTCCACTTGTTGACGGGCCACAGCCAACGCCTCTTCCAACTTTCCATTCAGAATCAATTGGGAAAACTTTGGCGAGCCCGTGACATTGGTCCGCTCACCAATATTGACGAAATTAGCTTCAGGCCGAATAGTTAGTGGTTCAAAACCGCTCAGACGAGTCATTCGCGGAATATGCGTTTTTTTGTGCGGCGCACAATCTTTGACCCCTTCCGCTATCGCTTGAATATGCTCAGGGGTACTCCCGCAACACCCGCCCACGATATTGACCCATCCTTGTGTCGCAAAGTCTCGAAGATCTGCCCCCATGCGTTCCGGCGTCTCATCGAATCCTCCGAAGGCATTGGGCAATCCCGCATTGGGATAGCAACTGATATAGATGGGCGCCACCTTGGACAGTTCTGCGATATAGGGCCGCATTTGTTTGGCCCCTAACGCACAATTAATCCCTACACTCAAAAGCTTGGCATGGGAGATTGAGTTCCAAAAGGCTTCGATCAACTGGCCGGATAACGTACGTCCACTGAGATCCGTAATGGTCACAGAAGCCATGATGGGGATTTCCCTGTGGATTTCCTCGCAGTACTGGGCAATGGCAAAAAATGCCGCTTTGGCATTAAGCGTGTCAAAAATGGTTTCAACCATCAGAAGGTCGACCCCGCCCTCGACTAAACCACGGACCTGGTCATAATAGGCCTGAGATAGGTCATCGAAGGTGACCGCCCTAAAAGCCGGATTATTCACATCAGGCGACATTGACGCTGTTCGATTCGTTGGTCCTAGCGCTCCGGCCACAAAACACTGCCGACCCGGTTGTTCAGCCTGCACACGCGCCGTTGCCCGTTTGGCCACTTGAGCGCCCGCCAGGTTCAATTCATATGCCAGACTTTCCATTTGATAATCTGCCAAAGAAATGGCGTTGGAATTAAACGTATTGGTTTCGATAATATCGGCGCCAGCCTGAAGGTATTGGACATGAATATCTTCAATAATTTTTGGTTGCGTCAGGACCAGCAGGTCATTGTTCCCTTTCACGTCACAAACATGATCGGCATACCGAATTCCGCGAAACTCATCTTCATTCAATTTATGGTTTTGAATCATCGTCCCCATGGCACCGTCCAGCACAAGAATTCGATGATTCAAGAGCTCTTCCATTTTCTCGATCATGCCTGTCCTCCCTATTACCCAGTTGTGTGACACTTGCTACTTCTGCACTCTGCCCTTTTTCAGCCTACACTCCCTCTTCTCTTTCTTGACTTAGAGGATTTTCACCAAATAGGATAAATAACTCGCTCTCGGGCACAACCTTGTTATGACATTTCTCTCTCAACATTGTAAAAGGTCCTACTCCCAGCCGCTCACTCTTGCCTGCGGATTAGTCTTCTGTTTTGCAGCGCTAGCAAGTTCTCCTGTCGAAACTCTTGCCGAGCCATACTTTGAGGATGGTTATCTGGGCCTGACACAAGAGGAATTACATGCCCAACTCGGTACCCCCATGGCGGTTCGTTCCCGAAAGGCCGCTCTTCGAATATTTAGCTATTATACGTATACTGATTGGCAAAAATATTTCAAAAATTTAGTTTCCCCGGAAAATGGGGAAGACGTGTATACCTATACACGAAATGGCATTCAAGTGCGGTATTCCTTTACCTATATCCCCGATCTCAATGAGGGTAAGGATTTTCCCACTTTATACGTACAACGATGTGAAATTGAATTTTCTCCTGCGGTCTCCTTGGAAATGCTCCCATCTCTCGTGCCAGAATTCCTCCCTCCCTCCGAACAGGCGGCACCAGCGTTTCGCTCTAATCTATGGGTTTTGGTGTTTAAGGGCCCCCCATCACCTGAAGCCTCGTTTATCGTCAAAGAACGAGACCGAGAAAAACTGTCCTGGTCACTAGCGTACCAAATGTTTGCGGTTAATGGGATCCCCCCATATCTATCCCCTCAAACCCAGATCGATCGATTGGAAATAGGCACACAAAGCCTCCAACTGGTTCAGCGGCAACAACGATTAACCCACGAACCCATCCTCAATCCCTTTTCTCCCGAATTTCAACAAAAGCCTCCCACGGAAGCACCGACAGTGAAATCCATTCCACGCCCTCAATATGCCGATTGAGCCGGCTTCATGACTATCGATTTTTCGCAAACCATCTAAAGCAATCGAAGGTCTCGCTCTTCCCCTATTGAGAGATATCCCTCGCCCCATTGCGCATCATCATAGAGGCTCCACTCTCCGGCATCACCTTCTGGCTTTAAACGTATACCCCAAGTTCCCCCATAGATAATATACACGGTTCCAGCACCTGAATCTTCCACTTTCTGGGCATAAGCGGGGCACAGCGGCTGATCAGGATCGTCACACCATCCGGTGACCTGACACCATTCCCCGCGAGATTGTCGTTCATATGACTTCACATGAGTCAGTAATCGAGGAGGCCCCAGTTCATTAAATCTGACAAAATACGATCCATCGAAATTAGGATTATTTTCAACTTCAATAAACATACACGTGTATCCTTGACCCCTTTTAAAGCCCGCTGATAGAGTATTTACGCTTCCTGTGCGTTACAATACTGCATCAAGATTGAATTTTTTATAAAATTCCTGAGCGCTCCTGTATACTTCTCCACCTTCGGTTATCTCCGTGAACATGCCTTCCTCACACAGTCCGACCACTCAAACTTCTCCGACACCCTGGATTTGTCGACGACCGGTACGGCTGACCCTTTATGCACTCTTGGTGGCCTTTGCCCTCTGGATGTTGGGCTGGGGCATCATCCCCCGTTTAATGGATCCCACATTTGAACAACATGTGGAAGATAAGGCTGTGATGGCTGGGATGAGTCGAGAGCAAGTCATGAAAGCATGGGGGTCCCCCTATCAAATGAATGTCACCTATACCGAAAAGGGCGTCCGTCGAGAAGAATGGGTGTATGAGGATTGGATTGATTCCAGTACCATCAAACACCGTTATTTATACTTTGAAGAGGGAAAACTCTTAGGTGGATGGTACTAATTCCTCAACAGCCGGCTTTGTAACCCAGTCTCTCCTCATGGGTGCATTTTCATCCTCACTTCAAGGCGTTTCGGTAATTTGCATCCGACGCTCTTTTCCCCGTCCACCCGAAATAACTAAGACACGCTTCCATTCCCGCAGTTGATAGACAGCCCAGGCATTAGCCTCCCCCTTATAATACGCGTCGGGATCCTCTCCCTTAGCACTTAAGTAGGTGGGCTCCATAAACCCCTCATCCATCACATACTCCATGAGATTATCGGTCTTCACCCCCTCACCTTTCAATGCCACCTGAGACAACAACTCCAAAATGCTCTGAGGATCCGCGATACTAATTGGTTGCATGGTTACAGACTCCCTACATTTGTGATATCCTAATGTTATATCGAATACCGTGAGTAGGAACAACCTTCCACGATAATTACAACAACTCCTCAGCCATTTCCCAAAATTCCATGTTTAAAACACTCTCCCCCGAACAATTTCGCGACCGCATTTTTGATGTCCTTCGTCGCAAACAGCATTGGGCTACGTCATATTTCCAAAGCAACGCCATCACAAAAAAACAATTAAATATTTTTTTCCATCAAGAATATGTCGTGTATATCCGCGACTTTTCCATACTTCTGGCTCAAATTCTTGGGAAAAATCCACCATGGGAAGCCCGGCGACGTTTAGCCACCATCATTTACGAAGAAGAAACCGGGGGATTTTCGCTGGGGCAGCCCCACCAGGAATTATTTCTTCAGATGATGAAAGGCCTGGGTTTCAATCGAGTCGGGTTTCGGGACGTTGAATTATTGGCTCCGAGCCGGGCATATCGGGAATGGTTAAATGCTATTTGCCAGGAAGATGACTGGACATTCGGAGCAGCGGCCCTCACCATTTTCATCAAAGGTACGTCCAGTGACCCTGAAGAAGTCCTCTATCCCAAGGCTCCACAAAACCAAGCTGAAATTGAAGATTTAATTAAAAAGTATCCACTCGTTCAGTACCAAGGCCTCTCCCTCGAATCGATGGACTACATTCGAGCCCAACATATGTTTGCCCCAGGAGCGAGAAAAGTCATTTACGATATGATTATCCACCATGCCACCGAAACCGAACAACAATCCCAGCTCCTCTCCCGATTAGAAGAGGCGTTAACCTTGTGGGGACGTTATCAAGATGGGATTGCGCGGGCATGCGGAATTCGCCAAACATAAAACCCGCTTGATTGACGGCATTCGCTTCCGGCCCATCTCTTAACAGGTTCCTGTCATCCATCTCAACCATAAAAAGTCTGCAACCCTATGTGCTCTTTTGAGTACTGCGTACTTTAAAATTTCGCATCATTTTTTCCTCAAGTTTTGTGGAACCGTCATCACCTTATTGCTTACCGTTCAATGTACCTGGACCCCTGAAGTCGAAACACTGATCCACCAGAGTGAAGAAGGAAATATCACCTTACAGACTTCTGGAGATTTCAAGGTCCCACCTCAACATCCTCACGTTTTCAACGAATCACTGATCAAGCAGGTATTGCAAGGAATCATTTACACTCAGGAAAAGGGCATTCTCCAGGAACTCCTTATTGCTGACCCGAACCCATCTCCCCTTTTTTCTTCCGAGCAGATAGACTTTCTGACTCCCCATCTGGTCAATGCGTTTTCCAAAGCGACAGCAGAAGAACTCGTTACCTTTCGAGGTTTAACATTGAAAAAAGGAGCCACTCAAATAAAAGGAACAGTAGCTCTGTTTCCTCCGACCATTTTTCTTGTTGCGATTCAGCCACTGGAGGAATACCCAGGAAATTCCTCCAAGATGGCCGCTTCATCACGAAAACTCCAGCAACGCACCACGATCATGTTTTCCCAGGAAGACACGGTCCTGAATCCAAAAGAAGCACAAGGTTTCATGAAGATGTCCTCTCATGACTCTTGGGTAGCAATCAACTATGCCGATCTTAGCCCATTAAGGCGAAACGCTCAGGAAGAACCATCTCGACCTACCACCTCGGTTCCAAGCACCCAGTCGGAAGAAACCCAAACAGAAAAGAAAAGCCTTGAGGAACAATTACACGACTTACAGGAAAAGGTTGATGAGCAGGCGGAGAAAATTCAACGGCTTCAGCAAGCAACTCCTCACTAGCCAGCAATCCATCCCCATTCATCAATTCCGGGCAAAAAAAACTCACTGTGAGGATGGAAATTTGGAAAGCTCAGTCGGTTAAAAATACTAAGGATTTAAGCCTGAAGCTTATGTTCAAGGGGACCCTGAATGATTTTTTTCAAGACTGCCTCATCGGCGGCGGGAAATTCATAAGACGTCAACTCATGTGGATGGGCCCAAGCCACCTCGATACACCCAACGGGCTGAGGATTCCCTGTATGGATGGAACAGGTAAAGAAATGTAATTCTACTTCTTTTTCGGAATATCGATGTCGAAGGACACAGAAGGGCTGCACATTGCACACCTCAATATCGATTTCTTCTTTCAGCTCTCGCTTCAAACATTGCTCCAAAGTCTCATTCTCTTCCTGCTTCCCTCCAGGAAATTCCCACAGCCCACCTTGATGAGCTTCAAATTTTCTCTTCGTTATTAGGATTTTTCTCTCTCGAAAAATAATAGCCGCAGCGACCACAACAAAGGGTATGTCTTCAAGAGTTCGGTGATTCATCAGACGAAACGGTATGGCAAATGTCCCGCATTGGACAGAGCAAACAGAACGGTTTTCGTGCCGTACATACTATGGCCCCAAAATCCATTAAGCCTTGATTGAAATCATAGCACTGTCCCTTGGGAATCAGTTGTTCGGACAGCATCCACAAGATTGTTTTTTGCTTTTTGAGATCACCTTTCCCGACAAAGATTCGATGTAACACCCGCATGACATTCGTATCAAGGATAGCGGCGTGCTTCTGGAACGCAAATGATTGAATGGCCCCTGCCGTATACCGACCAATACCTTTCATCGACAACAATTCTTCTTCCTCGCTGGGAATTTTTCCCCCATACCGCGCCATCGTCTCGCAAGCAATCCCATGAAGACGATACGGACGTATGTTGTATCCCAAGGGATACCAGGTTTTTCTTACGTCTTCAGGCCGGGCTTCAGCAAGATCTTGTACAGTCGGATATTTCTGTAAAAACTCATGAAATTTGGGGATGACACGATCAACTTGTGTTTGCTGCAACATCACCTCGGACACTAAGACCTTATAGGGATCCTCTGTTCTCCTCCAAGGCAAATCGCGGCCGGACTCGTCATACCATTTCAGCAATCGCCTCTGGAATTTTCGCTTTTTGGAAAGGGGAATATTCTGAATCTCAGAGTGAACAGTCTTTAGCTTCACCTTCTTTTTCGGCTTTTTAAAGGAAGACATATGGTTAGGGCTAACAAACTAAAGAGGGATAAAGTGATATTTAAGGAAAAGAAGGTACATAGTGTACACCACAAATCTCATGCATGTCTTTATATTTTAAATATTGGGCCCAACAGATAAGTCATTTGGTAGACACTCCTGACATTTTTCAGGTAATGTCCCTTTTTTTTCACAGGGTCATTAATCATATTCCTTTTCCATGAGCGCACTCCCCCCAAATGCCACTGGTTACCCCTACTTAGGAGGAATACACGATGATCCTTAAATCACCCTAACTTCACATCAACCATCAAACTGCATTTTCCTGGGTCTTTGTCCTACTATGTGGACGAAATCCGGTTGCACCCACTGCACTTCTTCATTTCCCGCAATTGGGAATATCCGTTTCTTTGCCTCACAAAATTCTCCTCTTTTAAAAATCGTTTATTGGCTTTTCTCCGTTCGTAGTTCCTTCAAGTTGTGGTTCCTATTGTTCACTTTCTATTAATCCTATCCGGAGGTGCTTCATGTCTATCCAATCCATTCCACTTTCTCAGTTCATTCCAACTAGCAACACACAAATCCAAGCCATCGTCCAATCAACTGAAAGCTTTATTCGCAATCTTGCAAAAAAGGGTGGCCCAGATCAGACCGATTACCCTCTCTTAGATTCAGTTTTTCAGCAATTTTCTCAACCGGGGTTTCAGAATTCGCTTTCTGCCGAGCAACAGGCTTCTATTCACGATTCTTTTGGCGCAGCACTTTCACCAGAAACCATCCAAGGATGGGCCTACCAAAAACCATTGGGGTATGCAGGAGATTTTCAAATTATTGAGAAAATATATAATTTTCATAGATCTTCTGTCCCTCAACTAGAAAAATGGGATGACTACTTTCATTTCCAAAAAGCCCCACAAGCGGTGCGAAATCGTTTGTCTTTTTTCCTCGATCAATTATGGAAAACTAAAACGCAAAGCCCTTCAGGAGTACAAATCCTGAATGTGGCTTCAGGGCCCGGTCGAGATATGTACGAGGCGTTACGAGTTATCGGAGCTGCAGACATGAGAATCGATTGCGTCGATCAAGATATTCATGCGATTGATTTTGCCAAAAATCTGTGCCAGCAATTTATCCACAATATTAGTTTTACACACAAGAATATTTTCCGGTTTTTCACCAAAACCACGTATCATTTGATATGGTCTGCCGGACTCTTCGACTATTTCAATGACAGCCTCTTCAAACGAACCATTTGTAAGCTATCTAAATTGCTTAAGCCAAATGGAAGAATGGTGATTGGGAACTTCTCACCAGACAATCCCACTCGCGGCTATATGGAATTATGTAATTGGAAACTTATTCACCGAAGCAAGGAACATTTACAGCAGCTCGCCAAAGAATGCGGGTTTCAGGATCGGCAAATTTGCATTGAACAAGAACCTGAAGGAATAAATCTCTTTCTTGTTCTCACAAATTAGAAAAATAGCTGAACCCCATTGCATGACTTGAGAGAATGAGGATATATGCGCACGATCAGAGAGTTCACATTGAAAATATTCACGATGACAGCTGAGGAGGAGCAAGGAGGCTCTGAGTCATGGATGGAAAAATCGTAGTTTCACGGGTGGGGATTGGGCTCACTCATAACACTGTTTCTTGTAAAACAGAATTAAGGACCACGCTTAAATCAACCAAATTAAAAGGTTTGGCAACCCTTCCCTTAAACCCATACTCTTCATAATTTGCCAGGACGGGGTCATTTGAGTACCCACTGACGACAATGGCTCGCAGATGGGAGTCTAATGACAGCATTTCTTTAACGACCTCTTTCCCACCCCTACCTCCAGGAATTGTAAGATCCAAAATCACCGCAGAAAATGGGGCTCCACTGTCTTGGGCTTGGCGGAACACACTGATGGCTTCTTCCCCATCAGAGACGGCTTGGAAGCTATACCCACAAGTCTCAACCATTTGCCCCAACACTTTCCGTATTTGCGGTTCATCATCCATGATGAGGATATTACCATGACCAAATTTGATATCCTTCGTATCCGGAAGGGGTGTATTTTTTTCAGGGGACAGCGCCGGCAGCAGAAATGAGAACCGACTCCCAACCCCCACTTCAGACTCAGCCCAAAGTACTCCACCATGATTTCGAATAATAGAATAGGACGTGGCAAGCCCCAAACCAGATCCTGTGGCTTTTGTGGTAAAGTAGGGGTCAAATATTTTTTCTAAGTTTTCTTTGGAGATCCCTATTCCTTGATCTTTGACCGTAATGAGAATCCATTGATTATGGAAAGACACCAATTGATGGTTATGACTCAGGCGTTCGCCCTCCTCCTTATTAACATTTTGTGCCTCAATAACACATTCTCCGCCATGTTCCATGGCTTGCCGTGCATTAAGAACAAGGTTATGAAGCACTTGGCAGATTTGCCCGGCATCAACATTGACTGCCCATAGGCTCGGTGTAGTATGAAATACGGGACGAATTTTTGATCCGGCCAAAACTAACCGAGCGTTTTCTTCCAGAATACTCGCTAAGGACACAATGTTTTTAACCGGATCTCCACCTTTAGAAAATGTCAGGAGTTGGCCTGCAATATCTTGAGCACGTAGTGAAGCTTGCTCAGCTTCGGTCAGTCGAGAATAAAGGGGATGCGACGGATCGACTTCGTATTTGGCTAGGGACAACTGCCCTAAAATTGCGGTGAGTAAATTATTGAAATCATGGGCCAAGCCTCCGGCCAACAGACCAAGTGATTCTAATTTTGCTCCACGCACACGCTCCTCTTCCCATTTTTTTCGCTCGGTGACATCTTGAGCTAACCCAATAATTCGCGAAATAGCCCCGGTTGTTTCTTTTAAGGGATACGTTCGATTATGGACCCATCGAGTTTCTTCATTCGAGCCGATAACCCGATATTCAATATCAAGACTTTTCCCATCCAGGCGCCTCAAAAAAAGGTTTTCGACTCGTCCGCGATCTTCGGGTACCACAATGCTCAGCCAATCAAATGGATTATTCATTAACTTTTGAGCATTTCCGCCCCACAGGCGTTCGTAGGCCGGGCTGACATAAACCATGCGCTGCAATTCAATATCCCAGATCCAAAACACGCTATCGATCGCTTCTGCTAGTTGAAGGAATTTCTCGTCGCTTTCTTTGAATGCCAATTCCGCTGTTCGCACATCTGTCATATCTCGACAGATCATTAAGACCGTTAAAATCTGTTTGCCAATGGCCGGCTCTGGGAAAAACCTTACTTCGAAACATCTCATCCCACGGTATGTTGGGTGAGATATCTCAAAAGTTGTGGCTATACCGCTTTCCAGAACTTTGGCAATTTTCGTTTCAAAAACATCCCCGACTTTCTGTGATAACCCTAAATCTTCAAGACGCTTTCCAAAATATTTTTCAGGCGGTAAAGGCTCGAGGCTATCCCACCATCGGTTTAAATACAGTATCCGATTTTTGTGATCAATTCGCCCGATAAAATCAGGGAGATTTTCAGTTAACGAATGAAGTTCTTGATCCCAACGACGCAATTCATCGCGGACTTCTTGATAGTCAGGGATCTCTAATAATAAGCCCTCGCAGAGCTTGCTTTGTCCCTGATCGTCCAAGGACATGACACTATGTTCTTGAAGCAAAATTACGCGATTGTCGTTGGTCAGGATTCGGTATTCGATGCAGATCACAGCCGGCCATGAAACGGGTTCTGCCCAAGCTCGCAAAAACTTATTCCGGTCTTCCGGATGAATACATCGGAAAAAAGCCCGAGAATCCGACAGCAATTGTTTCGGAGTTAGTCCAAGGAGGGCCTGAACATGCGGTGTGACAAACTGAAACGTTCGATCTAATCCCTTTTGAGCGCACCGATAGAATACGACAGGAACCTGATCAAAAAACGACTGTAAGGATCGTTCAGTAGCATCCATTAGAATAACATGAGGCTAGATTCCGCTAGGCAATACATCAATACTCCATTGCCAGCATTGTACCAATTCTCCTTTAGGAGAAAATGGATTCAGAATCAGAGCTCGATGTAAGCTGTTGATGAGAAGTGGTTGAAAGGGGAAAAGATCCGACGAGACGTTCATGGTCATTGGGAATGTTGAGCGGTAGCTGAATTTGAAACCCTACAATGGAAGTTTTGCCGGTTAGCAGCCTGAAATTACCAAAGTGGCGCTGAATGATCTGAGCCGCTAGAATAACCCCTTGCGTCATCGTTGGATCAGGAATATTCCCCACAATACCAGCAAAATCATAACTATCCACTGAAACCAATGTGGGGTTTAAAGTTGGCAAACTTGACTTCCATCCGATATCCATCTGAAACCAATTTTTCCCAAAAGCTTGCGAATCGACTTTAGTCTCAATGGTTAAGGTCTCTGCCACAGTACCTGAATCCTTTAGGAGAAATAAGAGGCCATTAAAAATAGCCTGCATGAGTCGATGACGATCTATTTGAATCATTGGGACATGAGGACTCAAATCTTTCTCAATCAGAATATGGTGATAACTCGGATTGCTCGCAACGAATACCAGACATGAGTCAATGACCTCATTAATTTGAACTTTTTCCCCCAATGACCGAGATAGGGGCTTCACATATTCCCTGATTTCTTGAGTGAGCTCTTCGATCTTCCCCAGGTCTTCTCCAATAATTTGATGAAGCTTATCCATAAATTCGCCGTCATGTTGGCGTAGCTGAGCAATTTGTACGAAGGCTTTTATTGATACCAGTGGATTATGAAGTTCTTGGGTTAAACCATCCGCCATGGCTTCAATGGAACGCAATCGATCAACTTGGCACAGCATATTTTCTGAGCGACTGTTTTCTTCACGCAAAATGGCATTCTCTAGAGCCAAGGCTGATTCCTGGATAAGAGTATCCCAAACCATTTTCCCACCTAATTTCCCAACCATCTCGCTAGAATCAGAACCAAAGGCCAGAAAGCCTAACAGTTGCTGATTGCCAAAAATTGGGTACACCAATTCTAAATCAAGCTCTTCCAGCTCCTGTGCAATACGTTTTTCCCAATCATCAGAGAGGTCTAATTCTTTCAAGGATAGTCTAGACTGAGTGCCTAAGAGCCATTGTGGAAGATCATCAAAAATAGCCCACCCCTTGCCCATTAAAGTATGATCCGGAGGAAAACCAATTGTTGCAATGGCCTTATACCGGCTTTCGTGCACTTGCAAACTGAAGATGGCCGCTTGGGACGTTTTGGCCCTCTTCCCAAAGGCCTTAAGGATTGCCGCTCCTAAATCAGGGACGCTTTGAATGTTGGCTACCTCCAATGAAAAATTGGTTATCGTTTGAAAGCGTAATTCTCTTCCTTTCATAATCGTTCTCGCCACTGCACCCTTTGTCCCTACCTTCATTTGGAATGCTGCCACCACTGTCAAAAGATGAAAAATCAGTTGAATAATGGCAAATTGAGGATTAATGCTGCCAAAAACCCATATTTGGGCTAGTAAAAGGACGGGGTAAATGGGCTGAGAAAGCAATAGCAGCAAGGCGAAATAGGAAAATCCCTTTTCAACATAGACAGAATAATCTAACCAATGAAACCGTAAGAGAGTATATGCCACAATTGAAATATACACCCCGAACCCGACCGTCCCATATGGAATGATTTCAATGCCATACCACAGTGGATAGTTTGTGGCTCCCCCCACATACCCAATGGTAGATCCAATAAGAAGGTACAGAATTTGTCTTCGAGCCAGCCCCTTTTTTTGCAGATAGGCTTGAAGAAGAAGACCGTGAGCCACCACCACAAGCGCAATCCACCACACTAAGCAAAAATGAAAGGCAAGACCTGGGACCCCCCAATAAGGAAAGAGGGAAATGGGTTGAACATTTTGGATATAAAAGGGTGTCGCATCAAAAACCAGGAAAATTCCACCAACAATATAATTCCACTTTATTGCATGCTTCCAGCCAGTTTCCTTTTGCAGTAAATACAAAACATGATGCAAAAATGTGATCGGGATAAAAATAGCCCCTGCCATCAAAAGGCGCAGATTAAACAAGGCAAAGGTCTCCGACTCGGAAATCTGCCAGGCAAAATATCCAAAGCTCCAAATGGCCGTAGAGATTCCAAATAAACCAAACGTCCAATGTCGAGGATCACGGGGAGAACGGAAATAGATAAACGCAGCTAGTCCAATAGCTGCGAGACCATTGAGCAACCCACTAATAGCAAATAATTGCATATTGGGTGTCTTAGGGAGGGAGGATGATTAATGAAAAAATAGCACGATTGGAAGAGATCAGCATACCTAATGGGGCCGCACCAGCCTCGAGAGGATTTGGCATGAATACAAACCGTAGCGCGAATAGACACATTGGTCAAGCCTACAAGAGAAAATGAGAAGGTTTACCTGGGGGGTGGTGCGTTTCTGAACAGAAGACACCCCACAGCATTTGGCTCCATACCAGCTAGAGGAAAAATTATGAATTTGACGACTGAAGAAGAGGAAGCTTGAGAACTGCGGCTAAGCTAGGAAGGGTTTGATGGTCAGACAAGGCCGATCCCGAGCGATTGATTAAGACGGCATGGAGACCAGCTTGTTTGGCCCCTTCAAAATCTTCAATCGGATGATCTCCAACATGGAGCACTTCATCGGGATTCAACATATGTTGGTCTAAGGCGTGTAAGAAGATTTTCCTAGCGGGTTTGGCTGCCCCGGCCAAACTGGATATCGTCACAGAATCAAAATAAGATTGAATGTGAAGTGCCCGAGCGACCTGAAAGAATCGGCTATCAAAATTGGTAATGATCCCAAGCTCGAAGCCTCGTTTCTTTAATTGAGTCAAGACTTCAACGGTTTCGGGAAAGAGTTCCCAATGAGTCGCTTGCCCAAAAGCTTCGTAGACTTCATCAAAATATTCATCAAAGCCTTCGAACATGCCCACACGATAAAAAACGGCATGCACGACATCAAACCACCATAAACGCTCACATTGTTTCAATTTTTCCGGGCGTTCAACCGAAAAAACCGGCGCAGGCATCTCCTTCACGACTTCTTTAAATCTTTTATTCAGCGTGTGGCTCATTCCTTCAATATCGGGAACCCCGTACTTTTTCGCGTAGGACAGATAAACTTCCCCAACAGAACCGTTGACATCAAACAACGTCCCAACCGCATCAAAAAATATGGCTTTAACGGGAGAAGCCGGCATACAGGTCACCTGGAATCGGCAGGGTATACTTGAACACATTAAAAAAAATAACGTTCAACGAGCAGAGGAGAACGGGATAGGAATCAAAAATGAGGCGAGACCAAATAAGGAAGAAAACTGGGCGTTCCTCTCCGAAGCAGATTATGGCTTACTTCTTCTTGCCTTTTTCGCGTCGAGTCGTTTCCAGGCTTTTCACACGACGTTGATTTTTTCGATGCTTCCTTCGCATTTCCCGATCTTTTTCACGACCACGAGGCATACTCATTCTCCTTTTTAGTCAAACAAATGAATTAGGGGATTCTATACCATAGCGTTCCTCAAGGGAACAAGAGCTGATTTTGCTGGGGCCCAGGTCCCATGCTAACATCCAGCCGCGTTAAGATTACAACCAGCTATTTATGTCCTCTCCTCCATTAGATAAAACATACAACCCAGCGGCAGTCGAGCAAAAATGGGCAGCCTACTGGGCTGAGCATAAGCTTTTCCAGCCACGGCAGACGGAAAAGGCCGAATCCTATTGCATCGTTATCCCTCCCCCCAACGTCACCGGCTCCCTCCATATCGGCCATGCCCTCAATAATACGCTGCAGGATATCCTCATTCGGTGGAAACGCATGCAAGGCATCCAAACCCTCTGGATCCCAGGAACAGATCATGCCGGAATCGCCACGCAAAATGTCGTGGAACGTCAACTCAAAGAGGAAGGCCTGTCACGTGAAGATCTTGGCCGTCAGGCATTTATCGAACGAGTGTGGAAATGGCGGCACCAATCAGGAGACACCATCATTGGGCAACTCAAACAACTGGGAGCCTCCTGCGATTGGGACCGTTTACGGTTTACGATGGACGAAGGGCTATCTCGTGCCGTCAGAAAAGTATTCGTTCAACTGTATGACGAAGGGTTGATCTACCGGGGGGAGCGACTCATCAATTGGTGCCCTCGTTGCCTGACGGCGCTATCGGACATCGAAGTCGAACACGAAGACATCAAAGGCACGCTCTACCACATGCGATATAATCTGGCTGATGATCCGGAAGCCTTTCTCACAGTCGCCACCACACGCCCAGAAACCTTATTAGGCGATACCGCCGTCGCCGTGCATCCGGAAGATCCTCGCTATCAGCACTTCATCGGCAAACAGATCAAGCTTCCCTTAACCAGGCGCACCATTCCCATCATAGCCGACTCTATTTTAGTCGATCGGGAATTCGGCACCGGTGCGGTTAAAATTACGCCAGCCCATGACTTCAACGATTTCGAGGCCGGTGAACGACATGGATTGAAGCCCCTCACCATCCTTGATTTTAAAGCTCGAATGGATCCTGTAGGTCTGAAGCATGCCATGGTCAATCAAGACATCTTGAACACCCTCAGCCTCAAGCCCGTTCATGACGCGCGCGCCATTGTCATCGAGGCATTAAAACACGAAGACCTTCTGCTCAAAGAAGAGGACCATCCTATGGCCATGGGAAAATGCTATCGATGCAAAACGGTGGTCGAGCCATACTTGTCACCACAATGGTTCGTGAAGACAGGCCCGTTGGCCATTCCAGCTATCGACGCCGTAGAAACCGGAAGCATTCGTATTATTCCCGAAGGGTGGAAAAATAACTATCTGGGCTGGATGCGCAACATTAAGGATTGGTGTATTTCCCGCCAAATTTGGTGGGGGCATCAAATCCCAGCCTGGTACTGTCGCACTTGCAACCAGGAGCACTTGATCGAACCTGGATCCACCGGTGGGGAAACGTCGGGAGATCAAGGCAGGACACCTTCCATGACGATGAGTTGCTTCATCACCTCCGAGGCCAAGCCTATCGTGTCACAAATAGACCCCACGGTCTGTCCGCAATGTGGTGGATCTGATCTCTTCCAGGATCCCGACGTCTTAGACACGTGGTTCTCTTCAGCCCTGTGGCCGTTTTCGACGCTTGGGTGGCCAGAACAGACACAAGATTTCAAAACGTTTTATCCCAACGCCACATTGGTCACCGGCCTGGACATCCTCTTTTTTTGGGTGGCCCGAATGATCATGATGGGAATCAAGTTGACCGGGCAGATCCCCTTCCGGGATGTCTATATCCATGCCTTGGTGCGGGATGCCGAAGGACAGAAAATGAGTAAGTCCAAAGGCAACGTCATCGATCCCCTCACCAAAATGAGCCAATATGGAACTGACGCCCTACGATTCACCATGGCTTCCATGGCTTCACCGGGCCGCGATATGAAATTGGCTGAAGAACGAATTGAAGGGTACCGGAACTTTGTCACCAAAATTTGGAACGCGGCGCGGTTCATTCAACTCCACACCCATGGAACCACCACCACGGCGCCGCCGGAGTCCCGACCGTTCCCTGATCGATGGATACTCAGCCGCCTCAACCATGCCATTCGTGAAGTCAGCCAGGCCTTAAAAGACTATCGGTTTGACCAAGCCACTTCTCATCTCTATCAATTTATCTGGCATGAATATTGTGATTGGTATATTGAGTTGGCCAAGCCCAGCCTTCAACAGGACAATCATCCAGATGCGGCAGCTTCGCGTCACACCCTCCTGGAATCGTTCGAAATCATCCAACGTCTGCTCCATCCGGTTATGCCATTTATCACAGAAGAAATTTGGCAATCCCTCCCACACGAAGGCCAATCGATCATGACCCAACCATTTCCCGTCGAGCAGTCGGAGTGGACCAACACTGAAGCGGAGCAATTATTTTCAATTCTTCAATCATTTATCAACACAGCCAGGACCGCGCGAGCCCTCCTGAATGTTTCCCCATCTCAAACACCCTACATTTATGCAATAAGTCACGAAGTTAAAATCACCACAACCCTTGAATCCCTTCAGCCCTATTTCGCGTCACTCCTTCGATCTAAGATAGAATTGGCTAATTGGAATCTTCCTCCACATACACTGCAATTACCTGTCGGCAATGGAATTACCTTGGGGATTCAAATACCGGATCAAGTTGACCTCCAAGAAGTTTACAAAAAAATCAAAAAACAACTTGGGGAAAAAGAAAAGGAAATCCAACGTCTCAATAACCGATTATCGTCTCCAAATTTCATTGAGAAGGCAGAAGATTCCGTAAAACAGGAGTCAGAAGACCGTCTAGCCAAACTGAATAATGAGCGGCAAGAGCTGCATCTTGCCGAACAACAATTCGCCAATTTCTTGAACTCATGAATACAAAAAGACTTGTGGCTCCGCCGCCACCGTCCTATATCCGAAAAATCGTCCGAGTCGCCCTGGAAGAAGATATTGGGTTTGGGGACCTGACCTCCAACGCCCTTTTCTCATCAGGCATGTCCGCCCACGCCAAAATCGTGGCAAAAGAAGCCATGGTTGTGGCAGGCCTAGCGGTCGCCCAGGAAGTGTTCCGCCAAATCGACGGCTCGCTCCAATTCACATTCCATGAATGCGATGGAGCCTGGACAAAGGCCAACACTCAACTCCTTACCATTTCCGGGAATGCGCACTCTCTGCTTCAAGGTGAAAGGGTTGCCCTCAATTTCATGCAACGGCTTTCCGGGATAAGCTCCCTCACTCGTCAATTCTGCGATGTGGTTGGGGAACGTGGGATCAAAATCGCCGATACCCGAAAAACCACGCCTGGACTCCGTGGCCTAGAAAAATGGGCAGTCCGCCTCGGTGGAGGCTACAACCACCGATTTTCCCTTCACGACGGCATTCTAATCAAAGACAATCACCTGTTGATTCTCGCAGCCAATGACATTTCGCTCAGCCAAGCCTGTCGGGTAGCCAAACAACAGGCCCCTCATGGGCTTCGCATCAGTGTCGAAGTTGAAACGCTTGCCCAAGTGCGGGAAGCGCTTCAGGGTAAAGCCGATATTATTCTGTTAGACAATATGTCCCCCACGAAAATTCAGCAGGCGGTGAAGCTTATAAAAGGTCAAGCATTGGTTGAAGTTTCTGGAGGCATCACCATGGAGAATATCAAGGACATGGCCAACGCGGGGGTAGACATTATTTCCATTGGGGCACTCACCCATTCCGCACCGGCCATGGATCTCTCCTTAGATATCACTCCATCTGCTCATCAACGAATAAAAAAATGACAAATCCGTGGCTAGCATTTTACCTAACACGCCCCCCCTTCTTTTAACCGTGCTATCTCCAGAAACATTAGCGACCGTGCTGCCCTCAAAAAAACTGGGGCACTCCCTTTTCGTCTATGATGAACTGCCTTCAACGAACACCTTTGCATTGGAACTCGCCCGGAACCCCATGCCACAAGGCACAGTGGTATTGGCTGATAGACAAACCGCAGGGAGAGGACGCTTACAACGTTCATGGTTTTCCCCACCAGATGCCAATATTTATGGATCCCTCATCTTCTCGTTCAAACATCCTTTTCCAGCCCCTGGATGGATCCCCTTGATGGCAGGAATGGCTATTGCTCAAGCAATCGAAGCATCCATAAAAATCAAAATCAACCTCAAGTGGCCCAATGATATTCTGGTTGATGAACAGAAGATTGGAGGGATTTTATGCGAGTCCTTTAAGAGAGACGCAACAGACACATGTGTGATCATTGGCTTTGGCATTAATGTCAATCTATCCGAATCGGCATTTCCAAAAGATCTTGAACGAATGGCCAGTTCCCTGCAAATTCACGCCAAGCACCCACTGGATCGCAACCAGCTCATTCAATCAATCATCCCTTCTCTGGAACAGGGATGGGACGCACTCAATTCGCAAGGGCCGTCATCCTGCCAGCTTGCCTACAGTGCGCGTTGCAGTACACTGGGAAAACAGATTTTGGCTCACTTTCCTGATGGCACAACAGCCAAGGGCGTTGCACAATCCATCGGGGCCCATGGTCAACTGCAAATGGTGGCCGCCTCTTCCGACACCCATGGACAATCAGCTAGGATAGTGGAGGTCCATGCTGGCGATATTCGCCATGTCAGAACATCCAGCCTTCATTAAAAATCTACGATTAAAGTAACACTTTAAATTTCAGGGGTTTCATGCTACTTGCCATCGACATCGGAAACTCACAGATCGTTTGCGGCGTCCTCCAAAACGACGCATTAATTGCCCAATGGAGACTCGCGACCGATCACATCAAAACAGCCGACGAATACGACATGGCTCTGCGATCGCTGTTGTCCATTCACAAAGTCGATCTGTCCAGCATCCAAGGCTGCATCATGACGAGTGTGGTCCCGCCACTTACGCATACCTTCGAAATACTCCTCCATACACTCGTGGGGCAGGCTCCGCTTATCGTCACAGCTTCATGTCCGCACGGGCTGAGCCTCCGGTATGAAAATCCGGATGAAATCGGGACAGATCGCCTGGTGAATGCCGCAGCGGCCTTTTTCCGCTATCAACGAGGACTGATCATCGTCGACTTTGGAACTGCCACCACTTTTTGCACCATTACCCGACAAGGCGAATACCTCGGCGGAGCGATTGCTCCCGGCCTCAAGGGTGCCGCCGATTCCCTCCATCTGAAGACCGCAAAACTCCCCAAGGTCGACCTTGCCATTCCCCCTTCGATTATTGGCCGCGACACGGCCACGAGCATGCAGTCCGGCATCATGTTTGGCTATGCCGGGCTGGTCGATGCCATTGTCATCAGAATCCAACAAGAGATTGCTCAACCCACATACGTCCTGGCCACCGGTGGCCTAGCTACTAGCATCACTCCAATTTCCAGGACCATTCAAGAAGTGAGGCCCCATCTGACATTGGAAGGGTTGGCCTTGCTGTATTCCCGCATGACTCTCCCTGTGGATAACCTCCTCCCTCCTTCTCCCTGATTATCTCTCATAAAAACAGAAGAATTTTGATCAGATGGGTTGACTTGCCAACCCCAATGACTATCTGACTTAGGACGACGAAATTCTTTATACATGCTCATAAACAATGAACAGTTATGAACAGATTCTCTGAAGAAAGCCACCCGACAACAACCCCTGAAAGCTCTCTGGAGGAATCCCAGAAAAACACTGCCCGCTCCTCTCAGGAAGAGGCGTTGGAGATGGATCCTGCGGATACCCGAAGTCCTGAACAGCGGGCTCAGGAAGAACTTCAGATTGTTCAAGATAAATACATGCGACTTGCGGCTGAATTTGAAAATTACAAGCGACGCGCACAACGCGACCAGAGCGATTCAATTCGCTATGCCAATGAGTCGTTGCTAAAAAATATCCTTCCGACACTTGATAATCTTGAGCGAGCCATCAAAAGCGGAACCGATGCCGGAGCCAGCGGCGCTTTAATAGAAGGCGTGGAGCTCACTCACAAGCAATTTCTCGAAACCATAGAGAAATTGGGTGTTCGGCAAGTGACAAGCACGGGAGCCGAATTTGATCCCAACATCCATCAAGCGGTAGCTCAAGTAGAGTCCGAAACGGCAGCTCCCAATACTGTCGTCGAAGAATTCCAAAAAGGCTATGTGTTACACGATCGGATTTTACGCCCTGCGATGGTCACCGTGGCCAAGGAACATTCTGAGCAGACTGAACCAATATCTACACAAGACAGCGTCGAATAGGGAGGAATACAAGCATGAGCAAAATTATTGGAATTGACTTAGGAACCACAAATTCTTGTGTGTCGGTGATGAGCGGAGGCGAACCTACCGTTATTTCTAACTCAGAAGGCGCGCGGACAACCCCTTCTGTGGTCGCCATTACTGACAAAGACGAACGATTGATCGGCCAAATTGCCAAACGGCAAGCCATCACCAACCCCGAGAACACCATCTTCTCCGTCAAGCGCCTAATGGGGAGAAAAATCTCTTCCCGTGAAGTCCAAGAGGCGAAGAAGCATCTTCCGTACAAGATTGTCGAGGGCAACAATGGCGATGCGAATGTACAAATCCGGGGCAAAAGCTATAGCCCTGCCGAAGTCTCAGCCATGATTCTTCAAAAGATGAAGCAAACGGCGGAAGATTATTTAGGCGAAAAAGTCACCGATGCCGTCATAACCGTTCCAGCGTACTTTGACGATAGCCAACGGCAGGCTACCAAAGATGCCGGACAAATCGCAGGCCTGAATGTCTTGCGTATTATTAACGAGCCCACCGCGGCCTCTTTGGCCTATGGCCTCGACAAGAAAAAAGATGAACGGATTGCGGTCTACGATTTGGGCGGAGGGACATTCGATGTGTCCATTCTCGAAATCGGCGAAGGGGTCTTTGAGGTCAAATCAACCAACGGCGACACCTTCTTAGGTGGGGACGATTTCGATCTCCGGGTGATTGACTGGCTGGTAGACGAATTCAAAAAAGATCAAGGTATTGACCTCCGTAACGACCGAATGGCACTTCAACGGCTTAAAGAAGCGGCCGAACGCGCCAAAATCGAGTTATCCAGCTCACAGGAAACCGAAATCAATTTGCCCTTTATCACGGCAGATGCAAGTGGCCCCAAGCATTTAGTGCTTAAACTCACCAGATCCAAGTTTGAGCAATTGGTTGGTGACCTCATTGAACGGACAATCGGCCCGTGCAAAAAGGCCTTGGCTGATGCAGAAATGACGACCGGCGATATCAATGAAATCGTTCTGGTTGGTGGGATGACCCGTATGCCCAAAGTCATTGAACGAGTCAAGCAGTTTTTTGGCAAAGAGCCGCATCGTGGCGTGAACCCCGACGAGGTCGTGGCCATTGGCGCCGCCATTCAAGGTGGCGTGCTCAAAGGGGATGTCAAAGACGTCCTGTTGTTAGATGTCACACCGCTCTCTTTAGGAATTGAAACGTTGGGTGGGGTCTTCACGCGACTCATTGAACGTAACACGACCATTCCGACAAAAAAGAGCCAAATATTTTCAACGGCTGCCGACAACCAAACAGCTGTGACCATTCGGGTATTTCAAGGCGAACGGGAAATGGCCAATGATAATAAATTATTAGGCCAGTTCGACCTGGTCGGCCTTCCTCCTGCCCCACGCGGCATGCCGCAAATTGAAGTCACGTTTGATATTGACGCCAACGGAATTGTGCATGTGTCGGCCAAAGATATGGCCACCCAAAAGGAACAGTCGATTAAAATCACGGCTTCCAGCGGGTTAAGCAAAGAAGAAGTTGAACGCCTGGTTAAGGACGCGGAAGCGCATACCGAAGAAGACAAGAAGAAACGTGAGTTGGTCGAGCTCAAAAATCAAGCCGACACGCTCATCTACAGTACAGAAAAGAATTTAAGCGAACATGGTGACAAAATTGATGAGGAAGAAAAAACGAATATCACCACGGCTATTGATGCATTGAAAAAAGCGGCCGAGGAATCAGACATCGAAACATTGAAAACGGCTATGCAGAACCTCACAACAGCTTCACATAAACTGGCTGAAGAAATGTACAAAAAAGCCTCAGCCGATGCCGCAACTTCTGCGGGACCTGGCCCGGACGGAGAGTCAGGCCCAACGGATTCAGGGTCGACTGGCGCCTCTGGTGGTGATGAAAAGGTCGTTGATGCCGAATTCGAAGAAGTGGATAAAGGTAAAGGCTAACACGGAGCATTCATGAGACAACGCGTCTATCATTTGATCCCTCAGTATCTCGTTGCTAGGTATTATTAATGGCACAAACAGGGAAACGTGATTATTACGATGTGCTGGGGGTGGAACGAAATGCCTCGGGCGAGGACATAAAAAAAGCCTTCCGAAAACTCGCCCGTCAGCATCACCCCGATCTTCATGCAGAGCCTGATCAGAAAACAGCCGCTGAGATAAAGTTCAAAGAAGCGGGAGAAGCTTACGAAGTCCTGAGTGATCCAGACCTACGGCAAAAATACGACATGTTCGGACATGCCGCGGCGGGACAAGGTGGCGGACATGAAGGATTTGGAGGCGGCGGATTTGGCGATGTCTTCGGAGATATTTTTGAAGACTTCTTTGGCGGAGGGCGTGGACGAAGCCGCGCCGAACAAGGAAACGATCTTCAATATAATCTTGAGATTTCTTTCGAAGAAGCGATTAATGGCAAAGAAGCCAAGCTGAAAATTCCTCGCTGGGAGGTGTGCGAGACCTGTCATGGAACAGGAGCCAAATCCGAGCAATCCGTCAAAGCCTGCACCGCCTGTCGGGGAGCTGGTCAAATTCGACTCCAGCAGGGATTTTTCACGATCAACAGAACCTGCGGACAATGCCAAGGGGCTGGTAAAATCATTGCCGATCCCTGTCAAAGTTGCCGGGGACAAAAACGGGTGCATAAGGAACGCATGCTCTCGGTCACCATTCCTGCAGGTGTGGAATCAGGAATGCGCTTACGTCTCTCACATGAAGGCGAGCATGGAATGAACGGCGGCCCGCCAGGTGACCTGTATGTGGCGTTAAACGTCAAACCTCATCCGCACTTTGTCCGTAAAGGCCAAGATATTCTCTATGACCGACGCCTGCATTTTGTGACAGCCATCCTGGGTGGGAAGGTAGAAGTGCCAACCTTAAGCGGCCATACCATGGTGAAGATTCCTGAAGGCACCCAACACGATCAAATTCTGCGGTTAAAAGGCCTAGGGGCTCCGGGGCTCAAATCTCAAGCGCGTGGCGACCAATTGATCCGCATCAAAATTGATATTCCGAAAACAATCACGCCACAGCAACGAGAGCTCCTCAATGCTTATGCTGAAGAAAGCGGCCTGGATGCCGACAATCAAGGGGAAGGCCTCTTCGACAAAGTCAAAAACCTGTTTGACTAACCTCCCCTTTCCAACCGCCTTTTACCACCGCCTCAGTGCACATGCCTGTTTTCTTCATCCACTCCCAAGATGTTGTGGATGGAGTGGTGTCGATCACTGATCCCCTCTTGACCCATATCTCAAAAAGCCTGCGCACAAAAATTGGGGATGTCCTCATCTTCAATGACGATCAGGGGCACCGTTATCATACACGAGTCGGTCACATCACCAAGCGCACACTTCAAGCCACCATTCAACAGGTGGAAGACCCTCCCCTTTCCACCCGGCCTCTCCTCATACTCGCGCAACCCCTTCTCAAAGGAGAGAAGATGGGTTGGGTCATACAAAAAGCGACGGAACTCGGCGTCTCGACAATTGTTCCCCTCATAACGGAACGAGTCATTCTCAAATTATCCGGGAATCAAGGAGAGACGCATCACGCCCGCTGGAAACGCATTGCTCTGGAAGCCGCCCAGCAAAGCGAGCGCTGGACCCTGCCCACTATTTCTCCCATTCAAACGTTTCAGCAGTTTCTCAAGGCACCTCGACAACACCCGGCCATCTTTATGGCCGAACGGAAAGAAGGCGCATCACTCTTACACATTTCCTGCGCAACGGAACAATCCGGAACAGGAGTCACCGTGATCGTTGGACCGGAAGGCGGGTGGTCGGCAGAAGAAGTCGACGCGGCGCAATCTCACGATTGGACGTTTGCATCTTTCGGAAAAGAAATTTTACGCGCAGAAACAGCGAGCCTCGCAGCTCTGGCTATTCTGCAAGCCCGGTTCACTGCCTAAAGGAAGAGATTGAAAGTAAGCCGGTTATGGCTTGGAATCGACAGGCTCTGAAGGTGCCGACGTGAAATGCAGAATGGTGCCATGGTCGCCAACCGCAAACCCATTGACCGCATCAGGAAGGGAGAGACCATAGAGGGTTTCGGGATTCAAGGCTTCGACCTCTTGCCAGGTAAACCCGGCATCTTCGGTCATCAGAAGCGTTCCACGTTCACCAATGATTCGGCCGCTCAATTGAGTCACGAATTGGATATTCACCAAGTCGGCAGGTTTCAAACAAGGACTTCCACATGCGCGAGCCCGATCGACCCAATCCTTTCCGGCATTCAAGGTTTGAAAAATTGCGCCTTGGGTACCGACGGCCCAACCTGAGACCGAATCCGTGAAGGTAATATCAAAGAATGTGGCAGGACTATTGTTCGTGGATTGAGCACTCCAGGAGGCGCCACCATCACCGGTCACTAAAATCGTGCCAAGCGCACCGACGGCCCATCCTTGCTTTTCATTCAAAAAATGCACACCAAATAAATCGGCGGTGAGCCCGCTCACCTGGTCCTTCCAGGTCTCCCCGCCATCATTGGTCACCAGGATCACACCACGCGCCCCGACAACCCAGCCTTGTTGTGGGGTCAGAAAATACGCTCCATAGAGCATACTATTCGTCCCGCTCACCTGGGGTGACCATTTAGCACCACCATCCCGGGTATGAAGAAGCGTCCCATTTTGCCCAAGAATCCAGCCATGCTGAGCATCGGCAAAAGTCACCGCCGTCAATAACATAGTAGTCCGGCGTGGAGATTTCTTCCATGTGGTCCCGCCATCCTCGGTATGCAGCATCGTACCGCCGGCGCCGACAATCCATCCATGTTGTGCATCCTGGAAATCGACATCTAATAAGGTCCCAGGACTGGGACTGGTTTGTAGTGTCATCGTCAGGGGCGATTCTTGCGCCCCTACCCAAAGAGGCATGGCGGCGAGGCACGCTGCGAACAGGATAAAAATCACGCCGTTCTTCGGAACCACAGTATTCAACATATATTGGTCAGTCCTATGAGAGTCAAAAAACAATGAACAGATAAGAAAGCTCGATCCGAAAAACCCCG
Organism: Nitrospirales bacterium; assembly: GCA_040904705.1. GTDB lineage: Bacteria > Nitrospirota > Nitrospiria > Nitrospirales > UBA8639 > Nitrospira_E. The sequence goes on from JBBDSY010000029.1 coordinate 45,429, forward strand.
CAACGTGTCGGACTTACTGAGCCCGGCCCGTCTCATTCCAATAATCCGTATCAGGAAGCCCACGCGCGATCATTTTAAACGGCCCGCCCACGATGGTGATCCACTGCTTATTCGTACAACAATCTCCCGTGGGCAACATATCCCACGACCCACGTTTCACGATGAGCGTGCCGTTCATCAAATCCGTCTCAAACCCATCCGGACTGCCAATTCCAAACGCCTGGCGTCGGGGAATACGCACTTTGATTTCCGTGTCACTCCATGACACCACCTGAACCCCCAACCCGTTAATCAACACTTCCGTCCGGGAGATATCCTCGCCCAAACGATAATTCTGCCAGGAATGGGCTTGCTTGTTCAGCGATAACCGTGTCGCTTCAGATATTTTCAAAAATTCACCAAAGCCGGACCCTTTGATCGTGACAAGTTCATCCAGCCCGCCTTCTTTCGGCGAGTAGTCATGGATTTCCGGTCGGACGACCGTAAAATCTCCGGCGACATACTTCACAACTTCTTTGCGCTCACAACAGGTCCCATCGGCATGAGGTATGCCACCGCCACGCTTCACCACTACCTGTCCACTTTGCGCACTAAACGGCACCCACACGTCAATCTGATCATCAAGCCATCGATGAATCACCGCAGGCACACCGCCGATTTCCACGCCATTATTCCCGGCTTGGAAATCAAAGGCATACGCCGTATCGCCACCCTCGGAATGAATACCGAAATGTTTTCCTTTGATAATAACCAGCGTCCCAATAGGGCCTTTTTTGGGGAAAAATTCACTTACCTTAGTGCTCACTACTTCAAAATTCCCAATCGTCCGATCCTGTCCGTCACGATGCAAGACCAACGGGCCCGGCTCGGCGTTCAAGGGGACATGGACAACAATCGTGCGATCCGTCCATTGCGCAAGCGCGGCCGTTTTCCCCCCAAAGGAAATACGGCCATCCTTGGGCGCCGTCTTCCCAAAATTTTGTCCCGACAGCACCACCTTACTGCCAACGGGACCAATATGCGGATCATAGGCAATGGGAGGAATCACCGTCAGGGGCATCGTATTGCTCTTCACATAGTCAACCGGCGCACAACACGACCCATCAGGCAACGGATCGCTTGAGGCCAAACGCACTTGCACATCACCCGTCCGTGCATTCGCCGGAATCTGTACTTCAATTTTATTGGGCCGCCACCGTTGCACTTCAGCCCGAATGCCATTAATCAAGACTTGATTCACCCCGAACATCGTATTGGGATCACGCGACCCCGCCGTATTCCCGAAATTCTCACCTTCTATCGTCACCAACGACCCCGCTTCAACCTTCGAAGGATTTACCTTTGTAATCTTGACCGCCTGCAGCGTAAAGGTCCCGGCTTCTTTCTTCGTTCCACCATTCATCACCATCACAGGTCCGGACTGGGCTTTCAGGGGAACCTTCACCAGGATAAAATCGGGTTCCCACGATTGGATCAGCGCCGGCACCCCTTGGAACTCCACCCGGTTATCCTGGGTATTTGTAAAGTCCCCAAACCCTTCTCCACTGATCGTCACCGTCGTCCCTGCCGGGCCCTCAGTCGGAAAAATCTCTGCGTAGGCAGCCAAACCCCAGCTCATCGCCAGGAATGCGAAGCCACTCACCGTCGAAAGGCGTAATATGTGTTTCATAGTGCGTACAACCTTATTATTTAAAAAGAAAATGAAATGGATACATCCGTTTTCAAAAAAACCAAAGTCCCAAACCACTAAATTTCTCGAGAGCCGCATACCGGAATGTTCAAAAAAGTCCGGCCAGCAAGGCCGCAGCCTTTTTTACGCGCGGAGCGTACTTTCAGCACGGGAGCACGAGAAAAGTTGTGAACGCCGCTGGCTGCTTATTTTCAACATTGCCTACGAAAACCAACCTAATCTGGAGGGTACCAACTACCAGGGTGGGACCAAACAGTAAAGGTGGACACCTGACTATATCAAGCGTTCTTTTTGGCCGTCAATTGACACGATTCAGCCGTTAATTATTGACGATAAAGGCGGTCAAGCCTCCCGCAAAAAGCCAAGGGGAAGGGCGACCATGGCGCGGCCGTTCGGGTGTCCGGCTCAGCCAAGGCACCAGGCCAGTCAGCAGGCGTCAGATAATTTGCACGATAAATCTGAAGGGATCAGTTGTAGGAGACGAAAGGCTCGACTCTGTCTGCGTTTAATTGAGACAATCAAAAGAAGAAAATACATTGACTGGAATACATGCTCCACGACCGAGGGATACCATGCCCCTGCAAATTTTATTCGGTGTGATCTTTCTGATGCTCTCCGCCTGCGCGAGTGTCGATTCACTTGAAGAGGTACCGACCGCCACATCGGTAGATCTTTCCCGCTATGCGGGCAAATGGTATGAGGTTGCGAGGCTGCCCATGTGGGCCCAGCGGGATTGCTTGCGTTCCACGGCGGAGTACACCGTCCTCCTATCGGGAAAAATTGGTGTGCGAAACGCCTGCATCACGTCAGATGGCAAAGAGAAAAACATTCAAGGCGTGGCGGCTATTGTGGACCAAACACATCACGCAAAATTGAATGTCGTGTTCGACCAGTGGGCAGCGAAATTGGTCTCGTTCTTTTCATCATCAGACGAAGGGAACTACTGGATTCTCAGAGTCGATCCGGAGTACCGCCACGCCGTTGTGGGCACACCGGATCGGGAGTATTTATGGATCCTGTCTCGTACGCCACAACTTCCGGAATCTACCTATCAAGAACTTGTGGCATTCAGCCAACGCCTCGGGTTCACAACCGGGAACCTTATCCGCTCCGCACCATATCTTCGAGGAAACGAAACATGAAGCACGATTCACTGATCAAAAGGAATGGCGGAAGCATGCTGCTCGCCCTATGTGTCGGTCTGAGTTACGCAACCGTCACACACGGGGCGGAAGCTGAACGCAACCCGGTGGACATCACGGAATGGACTGTGCCCTGGGAGAACACACGACCGCGAGATCCCTATGTGGATCAGCAAAACCGAGTGTGGTTTGTGGGACAAACCGGAGATTATGTTGCGGTGCTGGATCCTAAAGCCGGACAATTCCATCAATTCACACTCGCCCCCGGAACCGGCCCCCATAATCTGATTGTCGATAAGCAGGGGTTGGTTTGGTATGCCGGCAACCGCGCCGCCCATATAGGCAAACTCAATCCCAAGACAGGCCACATCACGAAATATGCGATGCCCAATTCTACCGCCGGCGATCCGCACACACTTGTGTTTGGAAAATCCAACGAAATCTGGTTTACCGTCCAACAAGGAAACTATGTCGGACACCTCGGAATGTTTACGGGAAATATTCTCCTCATCCCGCTCTCCACACCACGCGCGCGTCCCTATGGCATCGTCATGGACAGCACGGATAGCCCGTGGTTCACCTTATTCAATACGAACAAGCTTGGAACCATCGTTTTGGAAACGAAATCTGTCAAAGAGATTTCACTTCCTCGCCAAGAAGCCCGGCCGCGACGACTGGCCATTACGTCCGATAATGCCGTCTGGTATGTGGACTATGCGGAAGGGTATCTCGGCAAGGTCAACCCTACCACACTCAAGGTGAATGAATGGCGGGTGCCCGGAGGCAAAGCTGCGCGGCCCTACGGCATGACTGTCGATAGTCAGGATCGTGTGTGGTATGTGGAAACCGGCCTGCACCCGAATCGGCTCGTCGGATTCGACACCACAACCCAGGCAGTCATCAGCATCACCAATGTCAAAAGCGGTGGGGGATCCGTCCGCCATATGGTCTACCACCAACCCACGAACACGATCTGGTTCGGCACCGATGCCAACACCATCGGACGAGCCAGAATTCCCTAACATTCTTTCCTCCCGCGAACAGGCTGCCAACAAAAGTCGCGGCGGTGTGATGTCGGTCATAAAAAAACCCGCAGCATCTCATCTCTTGAGCCCGATAGGATGGTCAAATTTCTTATGGCCTCTCAACACAACCTTGCATAAAAAAATGAAAAGATGAGAACATCACTCATGAAGGACAAAAAGAGGAACAGCCAACCGCACTCCAAAGGAGTCAGAATATCCATGAACCCATTGTCGATTTCATACACCTGGAGCCGCTCCTGCCTCCCGGCCTTGCTCGTGTCATTGGCGATAACAGGGAGTCCACAGGCGACCCTCGGAGAGACGAATTCGTCTTCGACTCCTTCCAATGAATCTTCCTCATTGGGAAAATTGGGAACGATGGCATTTCCCACCTCAGGGTCCGCAGAGGCCCAACCCCACTTTCTCCGGGGAGTCGCCGCCCTGCATTCCTTCTGGTATGAGGAAGCCATCGAGGCCTTTCGTCGTTCAACCGCCATCGATCCAAATTTTGCGATGGGATACTGGGGCGAGGCAATGGCCCACCATCATCCGGTCTGGAAGGAAGAAAATATGGATGCGGGGCGAACGGCCTTGGGGAAAATACCCAGTGAGGCCCATTTAACCGTCAGGGAACAACGGTATCTCCAGGCCGCCAGGACGTTATTCAGCGCAGAAGACAAACTTGCCCGTGATCGGGCCTATACGGCACAAATGGAAAGTCTCGCCGGTGAATATCCGGAAGACCTGGAAGCCACCTGTTTCTATGCCCTGTCCCTGCTCGGGTTGGCCGCCCATTTTGATAAAGACCCTGACCTTCAGGAGAAATATCGCGTCCAGGCCGGTGCGCTGACCTTAGGGGTGTATGGGGTCAATCCGAATCACCCATGCGCCGCGCATTATACGATCCATGCCTTTGACGATCCGATACACGCCATTCTGGCCCTCCCACAAGCCCGCCGGTATGCCCAAATCGCCCCGGAGGCCCATCATGCCCAACATATGCCCGCCCATATATTTGTCCAACTCGGTATGTGGGCGGAAGCGGCAGCCTCGAACAAAGCCGGCTGGGAGAGTTCACGGAGCTGGGTCAGGGACGAGCAGTTACCGCTAGCGCTCCAGGATTACCACAGCCTCTATTGGTTGCAGTATGCCTATCTCCAACAAGGCCGTTACAACGCCGCGGCCGCACTGATATTGGATAAGCAACAGGATATGGAGCAACCCGCATCCGGCGACCAATCCCCCATCCATGGCTATGACCGGAAAGTCAGCCGGAATTACGATCACATGATTGCCGCCTATATTATAGAAACTGAACGATGGAGCCAGGCGCGGGAGCCTTGGCAGGTCCAAGACATTGGCTTTGGCGACGAGTCGCCGGCCAAAGCCGCCTATGTTCGAGAATTTGCGGAGCGCATGAGCACAATACGTAATCAAGCAACTGTTCATCGCATACACCCCGGCTCAGCCTCACCAGGCCCTGATTCTTCCACGAAATCAGGTGAATCGATCACCTCACAAATCTGGAATTTACAATTGGCGGCCTTGAAACATTTCATGAACGGAGAATATTCCCAGGTCACAGAACGGCTCGATCAGGCCACTGCGCTGGAAGAAACACTCCCGCCGCCTTCCGGTCCCCCCGACCTTATCAAGCCCACCCATGAACTCTATGGCGAAGTCCTGCTGTTCCTCGATCGGCCAAAGGACGCGCAGCAACAATTCGAACGGGCCCTCTTATGGCATCCCAATCGAGCGCGATCACTCCTTGGCCTGGGACGGGCAGCCAGCAGCAATGGAGATCTTCAGACGGCCCGTCATGCCTATGGCACTCTTCTGCACATTTGGAAGCAGGCCGATTCGGATCTTCCCGAGTTGCGCGAGGCCAAAGAATTTCTTGAACAAACCTCTCAGCACTAAAATTAGAGAAAAACGATAAGGCCTATGGTCTGCAACCAACCCACGAAAACGATCCGGCTTGAAGCCAACGCTCACACCTAGCTTTTTCGCAATTTCTTTAAGGTCTTAAGTTTATCTGTGTTGCCGGGTCTCGGCCCGGCAGCCGAGGTCCTTTTGTTTCGGCAAAAGGACCCAAAACCATGTTGGCCGTGGCGTGGCCCTTCGGGTTCCCTGCGCAGTGCAGCCGACTCCGGCGACGCGCAAACTCGCGGAGCTTGGCCTGAGATGTGTCGAAGGGCTCAGACAGTGCGCGTCTTTTTCCGGAGTCAGCTGCACTGCTCGGCCCAGCCACCAGGCCAGGGGGAAGACATCGGGAAATGGGATACCTGAAAAGTCGCTATCATGATTTCATTCCTATCCGTCATCCCTGACATCTGAAATCAGGGATCTATTACTCTGAAAAGATCGTGCAAACAATCAGAGATTTTGATAAAAGATGTCTCATGGTTAGCATCAAAACTGCAGATGTTTCAAAAGTGAAATTTTCCTCGACCGTCTTTCCCTCGGATGCCGACATGAAACTGTGGGAACGCCTCACGCCTGAGCAGCGCAAAGCTGTCGAAGTCCGGGACGAAGAGGAGGGCTCCAAGTTCTCCATGCTTACACGCATCGGCTTGTGTGAGAATACGAA
>JBBDSY010000030.1:0-51446 GCA_040904705.1 Nitrospirales bacterium
GTCAAAGGGACTTGCACCCTCAAGCTGTTGAACATGCTCGGCACACTGGTTTTGGATACTTTTGCCGAAACAAAAGTCTCGTCGTACGGGGACGAAACCCCGTGATGCGCTGAAAACGAATTGAAGGTCGGATTATTGCGAATGGACCAAAGCGTGTTACGGATTTCCATTAACCGATGTCTGCTGTCCAGCCCATGTCTAGATGCTCTTAAAACCCAACGAACTTTCCTTGGGCCATGCGAGTTGGTCCGCCCTCCCCTCCTAGGTTCCCCTGGCCTCGTGGCATGGCCGAGCAGTGGAGCCGATACCGGAGAAAAGGCGGGCACTGTTTGAGCCCTTCGACACATCTCAGGCCCAGCTCCGCGAGTTTGCGCGCCGCCGGGGTCGGTGAACCGCGCAGGAGTCCCGAAGGGCCATGCCACGGCCAACATGGTTTTGGATACTTTTGCCGAAACAAAAGTAACTCGTCGTTTGGGGGCGAAACCCCATAAAATGCTGAAAAGGAGAATGAAGTGGGGATTTCCACCTCCAGGGGAATGACCGAGTTTTCCCTGATCTTTCTGATGCTTCTCAAAATACTTTTTATGGTATAAGAATCAATCTTCAACTTATTTTTTTCTTTTTAAAACACCACTATGAAAACTCTGTATTTGAGTCGACACGCCAAATCTTCCTGGAACAATTCCAACCTCTCCGATCACGCTCGACCTCTCAATGACCGGGGAGAGCGAGATGCCCCTCAGATGGGAAAACGGCTACGCAAGCGTAAGCCGCAGCCGACGATCATCATCGCTAGCTCAGCGGTGCGCGCCGAAACCACCGCAACCCTATTGGCCGAGGCGATTGGCTATCCCGTTTCAGATATCACAATCGACGAGCGCTTATATGGGGCCGAGGTGAAGGACGTAGTATCGATTATTGGCGAACTGGACAACGCCATTGATTGCGCCATGCTGGTTGGACACAACCCCACATTTACCGACTTGATTAATGCTTTGAGCGGGAGTCAGATCGAGAATGTCCCAACCTGTGGCATAGCTGTCTTGAAGTTCCCTACGAAAACCTGGTCAAAGATCGGCGAAGTCCAAGGCGAGTTGTTGGATTTTGATTATCCCAAAAAGGGAGAACATTGACTGAGAAGGTCTCAACCCAAACGACTGGACGCTTGTTTAACACAATACGTTCCACTGGTGGAGCCGGACATTGCACTTACTACTTGAATTCAAGTCAAGCCGGGAATTATGTTCCACCCGAAATCTTACCGACATCGAGAAGCTGAGCACCATGATGGACCGTCAAGATTTGGATCTCCCCTTCTTGAATCCGATAGATTATGCGGTAGTTACTGAAAATGATCTCCCGGATGGGTTCAATCTTCAATTCCGGAACAATCCTCCCCAGGCGTGGGTGCTGTACAAGCCGGTCTGTGGCGCGGAATGCGCGATCAGCAAATACTGTTGCAATGTGGGGTGCGTCGCGAGCGATAAAGAGGCAGATGGCCTCAAGGTCATCGAGGGCCTGTACCGTCCACTTTACTTGAGCCATCTCGCCATCCGCTGGCGGGCCTCTTCCTGACTAATCAGCTCACCACAGTCGGCCTGGCGAAGGCCTTTCTCAATTTTGTAGAGCAGGTACAGCCGGTCGATAGCGTCCTCGACACTAGCATTATCCGGCAGTTCTTCAACGGCCTTCAAAATTTGTTGCTTGGTATCCACAACCTACCTCCAATCAAAGATTTGGCAACATCGTAGCATACGCTCCCTGGGTGACCAATCCTGCAGTTTCATCATTTGTGGTTTAGGCGAATCCGCATAAGAGCCGGAGTTGCGAATTCTTGTCCGCGTTGTTTTTGTGCGGCAAATATTCATTCAGTTCCTTGTCACCTTCATTCACAAATGAATTCCCGTGGAATTCCAGGGGGCACACAAAGCAATCAACCTCAATGTAGGGGATTCTTGAACATGAAAGGAAAATTGTCAAGAAACTCTCGCTTGGAATTCTGGCGAATGGTTTCATCATCCCGACGATACGGAAAGTAGGATAGATTGACCAGGCTTGTCTTGAATTCAAGTCTGAAGAAACACCTGGAAGAGACAAAGCCAATCACGCAGTGATGCAGCGTGTGAATCCCCTGTCGGGCAGGCGGTGCCACGTCAATTTTTTAATGTATTGAAAAGTTGCGATTAGTGTCGATTCGGGGTGGATGTATCAGAATCCTCGGCTGAGTGGCGGGTGGAGGCTCGTCGATTCCAGCCGCCTGATCGGCTGAACAGGATCGGCTGAACATTCTCGATAAACCCCTCGGTGTGCCCGTTCACTAGTTTGGCTCAAGAAGCCCTTGGCTTATTACCGTTAGCGGAATGATCGCCGATGGCCGACACTTGAAGAGGGCCGGATTTTTGGCGATACGCTCCGTAAGTTTTTTAGCATTTTTAGTGTTCCTCACGAGCACGGCTTGAATCTTTAATGGAAGTGCGAACGAGCCCTTGCAGCGCCATTCACGCTCGTGGAGCCAACTTAGCCATCCAGCCGTGGACACCTCAAAACGCACCACTCGCCACAACTCTTTTCGAGGAATGCCCAAAGCTGAAGTCTCATTGTTCGAGAGATATAGTACGGGACGACAGCCAGCGTTGTAGGCAAACTTCTTCGTTATAACAATTCCAAAAGGCTCATATCTGGGATCATTCGAATCAGTATTGTCTGGTGTAAGCACATATTTCAATGCGGCGAACGGAACGTCCATAAAGCACGTAGCTGCGTTTGGGCCCTTTATGAACCCTTTTGATGAATTGCTGGCAAATATTTCTCCGGTTTTGAGGATGTTGACTAGATTCTCATAGGCAGAAAAACCATCCTCGGCTTTCGTGTTTTTAGTCAAATGTACGAGATATGGCGTTAGATCAGGCCTTGAATTAAAAGGAAGCTCATCGAACTGAGGTAGAGGCATATGTTTTTTGCAATATAACCGAGTCCCGAGATGAGTGGCGGACCGGAAGGTTCAGTCAATTCGAGCCGCGTGTTCGGCTGCCGGGGACGGCTGAAATAGGGTGCCAAGCTGGGACTATGTTCAACCAATCAATGATCAACTTCCCGCCCTCTTACGTCTAGTAGCCACCGCCACCGCCAATCCCGCATGCACCCATATTCACTCCGGGCGGTCGGCTAAACATGCGAATTACCCAACTGCCGTGGGTGGTGAGAGGAATTGGGATTATACTTCTATTTAAAATGACAGATCATCGTCTTTTTTCTTGTCTTGACGGTGCATGACAAATTTAGTTTCATTTGCCTCTATCCATTGCCATCCGGATTCTGTCACTGCCACTCCCTGATACCTTTCATCCCCACGCTCGTCCCACATATCCTCAAGCTTTATAAAACCCTTTGTCATAAGTTTCCGTAGGGCTAGATTAAACCCCATACTTGTTATACCTGCACGTTCAGCATCGCTCTTAGCGCTATAAACCGAGACCGCAGTTTCGGGCATGAAAGCTTCGCCTGCAATAACGGCTAAGGCCATTGTTTCGATTGGGGTAAGACCTTCAATCGGCATAACTGGATCTGCTTCGGACATCCTATCAAGCACCTCGGATCGTTCAGAAATTGCTTTCAACTTCTTGGTGAGGCTTTCTCTTAAATGATCAAAGTCGCTTGGCGAATCGGCCATGTATGGAATTACGCTTCTATGCTGGATATCGAACGGATACTTACCTCCCGGTCGTTCCTGTGAGCATACCATCACTACCGGCTTATCAGATGCGAATGCAAAGCCAAGTTCATACCAGACGTTTGGGTTGTCCCCAGAGATATCGGCAAGACAGATAGTTGCCTGCCGAATGCCCTTTTCTATGGCGTCTATGGGGATCATTACCGCTGGATCGTAGTCAACACGATATGCTTCGAGGCCAGCGGCTTCGATTGCCGGTTTGTAGATATCCCGAAATCGTTTGTCGTACTTCCCAGAGTCAAAGGGTTGAATTACGAAGCAGGTAGTCATAGTTATCCAGAAGTGTAACGGACTTCCTGTCTGAGTGGCGAGCCGGAGCCTTTCGTCGCTTCCAGCCGCGTGTTCAGTCGCCGCAGGAGGCTGGAACGCACGGCCAGACGCGGACTCTGTTCAGCCGACCGCTCAGCAATTTCCCTCAATCCCACGTCGAACAGCCAGAGACGCCTTCAACCCCGTCAGCCCACCGCTGGTTGACCCACTTATTAGGCTGCTCATACAGTAGCTTTATTCCCATAGAATGTACTAACAACAGAAAAAATTTTCTGCTTGGTATTTTCAATTGAAGGTTGACACTCAAGATATCCGTCTTTGTTTATAAGCCCGACATCGAAAGATGCAAAGGTTTTTGAACTGCCGATCTTTCCCCCACGATGAAATTTTGGAGATATGGCAAATGGTAATTTTTGACACTTGTCTATTTCCTGCTCAATGCGTTCAGCCTCTATAGCTGCATCCAAGGAGATCTTCAGATTCAACCTACCACTGTAATTGATTTCCATGTACAGTGGCTTTCGCCTCCATCCAAAGTTGAAAATGGTATCGGGTCCGCTACCATATGTATAGCAGGTCATTTCAACATCTATGTTTTCGTCAGCAAAAAGTGGCTTTAGTATTTCAGCCAAATGTCCAAAAAGATAGATATTCCATGTACCTCCGCGATATTCCCCTTCATGAGACTTATCTGCAATTAGCACGTTATCCTGAAGTAAGATTTCTCGCCTGACTTCGTCAAGCCAGTCCGCAATTGTGCAATCATTCGTCTTGATTACTTCAATGGCCTTTTTAAATTGCCGTATACGAACCCAAGTAAAGCGGTCACTACGTGGTGGGTGGTAATACTCACCCTTGCCGAGAGTAATAAAAAGATACGCTTGGCACGACGGCCACCGTGCAGCGTAACGGACTGTCTGGTAACCATCTTGACTTGAACCGCTCTCAAAGTCATCGACTTTAACTTCGACAAGGATGGCTGGTACTCCTTGATCGTTCTCGCTTCCTTCGAGTATTGCAAGGTCAACTGAATTCCATTCCCTTCGTGGAATTGGGTTAGAGGGAACCTTTATGCCAAGAAAACCTAAGAAAGATTCTAATGGTTCTCTATTTCCTTCCCTATACATTTCGCAAAGGTAATTGATCATCCCTGAATGTACTTTGCCAAGGGAATATCCAATTGACCGGATAAGGTTTGCCATAATTTTCCTTTTTTTTCCTAACAGGCTCGTTTAACTAGCTGCGGCGAGTGAATGCGAGCCAGCGGTCGATTGAACATGAATTTAGCCTCCCGCATTGACGAGATCGGCGAGACGCGCCACCTCACGGATGATCACAGCCGCTTTCTTCTTCGCAGCCATAGAACACGGAAAGGGAGCAGGGTGCAACATACACTCGTCACTACCGAGCTTGCAGGGAATGCCTTGCGGCCAAGACTTCTGCAGGCGAAACCGGGTCGGACCAAAAAAAAATACATTGTTAATCTTCATCATTCGTTCAAATACACGAGGTTCTCTTCTCTTAAAAGGACCTTTTTGCCATCAACCAGTGGCCTATAAGGTGCGGTCGTTTCTTTGAGAACAAACCCTTTCTCCTTACATCACACTTTTTTGAGGCAAAAGAGCGTTTTTAAGACAAAAAATGAGATTCTTTTTTTCCAAAATTCCCTTCTGCATCAATCACCTCATTCGGTCCGACCCGACACAGGCTTTTTTTTCACTTGACCAGCAGAAATATCCACAGGTAAACCAACCCGAGCACAATGACGTAGTGAGCTGTAGGTACGTATCTCGACCAAAGATATTGGACATAGGTCCAGAATTTTGCGACTAACCCTTCCGCGTTGCCTGTCTCACCCACGGACCCCTGCTCCGCAAGGAACGCTTCAAAGTAATCGCACGTCTCGTGGTTTTCATACTTCTCAAGGCACTCGTAGTATTTCTCCACGAACTTTTCGTAGGCGCCTTGGTCATCTTGTTTCTCCAGGTAAGGTTTAAGTTCCCTGGCAATCTTTCCGAGCTCCATGCCACAGCGATGAATCTTTACTGCTCGCGCAGAATAATCCCCCAAAGAAAGTAGCAGCGTGTAGGCAAGAATCAAAACGGAAAAGATGATCTGCATGACCGCCACGTATGGCAGTGAGAACCTTAGGGTTACCGGGCTGATTGCTAGTACCGATACCGCTATGAGGCCAACCGCTATAAGGGTTACGGTCCATTGTGACATCATCTTGTGAAACTGCAAGCGACGGCTCGCACAGTACCGAGCTTTCGACGTCATTGAGACGCGTCTATGCAGTTCCGAGAACTTGTTCTGGAGTTCTGGCACGGGGCTCTCCATGAAACCTAACTATGAATAAATGGTTTCTTGATAAGATCCGAGTCAAGCCCAAGGGAAAGGGATCAAGGCTGTTGTTGCATAATTTGTCGTTCGATGTGTGCGAGTGTGTTCCTGAAGGTCCTCTCCCCTGCTTGCTTTTCCCGGATCTGGGCACAGTCCCAGCTGCCCCATTTATAGCTGGTGTTTTTCTTGTATGGGAATTTTTCATTCTGTGGTTAAGTCTCTTTTTCACTCAGAAATTCCAGGGCACACAATGAAGCCGATCTCAATGTGGGGGATTCTTAAACAAGGAAGGAAAAATGTCAAGAAACTCTCGATTGGTATTTTGGCGAATGGTTGCGGAAGGGTGCGCGTTTCAACTGGAAATGCGGCGGGCTTCAGCGAACACATCCTCGGCGGCATAGGATGTAATTTCGCCGCGATCGAATGCCGCTACCCGTTGTTCGATTTCCTCCGACCACGCTGCTTCGATTTCGGACAGAGGCGCGTGCAAGGACTCAAGCATGGACTCCGCAAGTTTGGCGCGCTCTTCGGCGCTCAATGCGCGAGCCTGCTCTTCAATTTTTTTCAGGGATACTGACATATCACACCTCCATAGCCTACAGTAGAGTCTACCCCCTGCTCCTCTTCGTTGTCTTGAACCCGGTAACGGAGTCCGCGGCTGAGGGGCGGACTGGAGGCCCGTCGATTCGAGCAGCGCGTTCGGCTGCCGTAGGCGGCTGGGAAGCGGGGCCAGGCGCGGACTCTGTGCAGCTGATGGCTCATCATTACCCCTCCATCTCACGGCAAGCAGCCACGGTCCCCTTCAACCTCGTCAGCACCCCGTCCGCCGCCTGCAGTCGGCTGAACGCCCGCATTCAGCGGCTTGTTCGCTGCAATGCTTTGTTTGCACCAATTTCTTCCAGTCGCTCGGCCAGCCAGACTTTAATAATTGACTGACGAGTCACGCCTACCCGTGTCGCCTCTTGGTCAAGCGACTCAATCATCCAAGCCGGAAAATCCACATTGACCCGTCGTTGAGACTGATTGGGACGTTTAACCGTTGACAGGTCAAGATCATTAATAATATCGACCTCACCATCGTCAAATTTTTTGTCAAATGCTTTAGCTTTCATAAATTGCCACCTCCACATTACGAGACCGCCTGACTGAGATGATCCTGATTACCTCGCCACGATCCCCTACAAGCGGTGGTTCCCCGGTCTTATTCATAGTGTGTCCACATTCGGATGATCTTGACAGTCTTAATGTCGTCGAGAACTTGGTAGACGAGACGATGCTGAATATTGATTCTTCGGGAGCACGCTCCCGCAAGATCCCCGAACGAGCTTTTCATAGGGCTGTGGGCTTTGGTAGGGATCTTTGGACAACATCTCGAAGAGCTTTTGTGCTTGGGGCTTAAGACCCGATCGCGAGACCTTTTCGCATCGCGCCTGGCCTGATTGGTATAGACAAGGGTCCAACTCACCAATCAAGGTCCGTTTTGCACTTGTCAACCGGCGTCTTTAATCCCTTGACTATCGATTCACGCATGCCGGGAATCGAGGTGAGATATAGCGTTTCCTGGATGGCGCGCCAATCCTCTTCCGACACGAGGACAGCGGAATGCCGTTTACCGGCAATCTGAATCGGCTCATGCGAATCCGCGACATCGTCAAGCAGCGCGTCGAGCTGCTTTCGGGCTTCCCTGGCAGTGACACTTGTCATCGTGATATCTCCATCAGATTACGTACGAATTAACGTACGCCATTTGGCTCGCGGCATCAAGTTCATATACTGGCCAACGGAGCCCGCACCTGAGTCGTGGGCCAGAGGCCCGTCGATTCGACCTGTCTGCGTGCGGTCACGCACAGGTGCCATTTGGATCGGGACGATACAGGACCGCGAACGGGAAATCCTTGACGAATATGCGGCGCGTATTCTTGGAAGCCGGCGAGCCCGTAAGTGGGAATGCGACAGCGCGTGTTGTAGCTTCCTCAACAGCTGCTGCGAAACGAGCTCCAAGTCCGGGCTCCTTACCATTGTAGTAAGAGACCTCAGAAAGGAATTCGCGCCGTGCCGGCGCGATAAATCGTGCGCGTTTCACCTTGAGATGCGGCGGGCTTCAGCGAACACGTCCTCGGCGGCATAGGATGTAATTTCGCCGCGATCGAATGCCGCTACCCGTTGTTCGATTTCCTCCGACCACGCTGCTTCGATTTCGGACAGAGGCGCGTGCAAGGACTCAAGCATGGACTCCGCGAGTTTGGCGCGCTCTTCGGCGCTCAATGCGCGAGCCTGCTCTTCAATTTGTTTTAGAGACACTGACATATCACACCTCCATAGCCTACAGTAGAAGTCTTTCCTCTCCTCCTCTTCGTTGTCTTGACCGGGTAACAATCAGCTTCAGGACCGACGCCGCAAACACAGAAGCAAAGGAATTCTGAAGAGATGGCAGCGGGCTCTGCAAGCGCGTGTTAGGCCGGCGCGAAATCCCTCGTTCAGAGGGCTCATCACGTTATCCGCCATATCAACGAAGGGGCACCTGCCCGAACTTCTCATGCGAGAGCTGCGGCATAAAATCGGGAATCTCTTGCGATGAACTTTACAACTTCTTCAAGATCCGTAGTGGCATCTTACGGTTCGAGCCACTTCGATATCCTTGTCTCCAATACCCCTTCTGAGATTGTATGGCCAATCTTGATGTCTTCGAGCTCACGCTCAACCTTTTGGCGCACGTAAATGTGATATTGCGTCTAACCTCCTCCTTAGCTGGAATCATGGCAGCGTCTCCTTATGTCGGAATTGTTCTTAATGTATGTCAAATCAGAATATTACAACAATGTGTGGAGGCATTTCAGGAAGGTCCCGAGCAATGGTTAGAAATGCTCAGGAGGGAATTCCCGAGGAATTCCGGGGGCACAAAGAAGCCAGCCTCAATGTAGAGAATTCTTGAACAAGGTAGGAATAATGTCAAGAAAATTTCAATTAGTATTCAGGCGAATGTTTGAGGAAGGGAAGGATCATTCAGAATTTATAGTTCTGGCCTTACTGTTTTACAATGTGTATAGGAAATTCATTTTGGGGTGGACAGGAAAAAATCTCTGGTAGGTAAATGCATCGCACGTGTGTACCCAGCTCTCGTGTCAAAGCAATGTTCTGTGTTACCGGGTTTCGCCCCGGCAAACTTTGAAATACGAAAAATGACTGGATCCCTGCTTCTGCAGGAATGACGGGAGGGATGGAGCCCCGATTGAAAATGTCGGGGATGACGATTTCTGTTAGGAAACTAAAACATCTTATGGATTCCCACGTTCATGGAAACGATGGGACGCGCACATCCAGACTTCGCCCAAGACCTCGAATGGCACCACACTCTGTCTGACAGATACTGCTTACGAGTGTTGAATAATGAAGATGTTCACGTGTAAATTTGCCCAGGATGAGGTGACCCATCAAAGGCTGCGGGTCGGTTCAAAAAAGGCCGTCCAGCAAGGCCGCAGCCATTTTGACGCGCGGAGCGTATGCGTAATACGTGAGCACGGGAAAATGGCGAGAACGCCGCTGGCGGCTTTTTTCAACAGACCCTGCTTACGATTTAACAACCTTCTTGCTGTACACCACACACCATCCCAAAACTTACTGCTTCGCTTTTTGGTAATAGGCGGCTAACCCCTCTTTCGCCACAGTCTCATGGGCCTTTAACGCCTCAGCAACCACGGAACTCATTTGTTTAGCAAATTTGGTTGTGCCCATCGCCTTTACGTTTTTCTCTAAAGTCCTGAGAGTATTTTTAGCTTCCGGATGCCCGGACAACGCCAAGCCGATGACCGCTAAGGTGCTTAATTGTTGCGAGCGCTCATCGGTGATGGCTTCCAACCCTTCGCCTGTGGTTATGTGAGACCTTTCCCATCCCGCCGGAGTGGTATGGCTCTTGAGATAGGCCAACGCCTTTTCGTTCTGGCTCTTATTGATCAAATACCCCAGCGACATGAGCACACTCGATTTCGTCGCAAAGTCTTCCGGCTTAAGCTGATCCCCGGCACCCTCCAGAACCTGGAGCATCGGCTCCACCGCCCGCTCATCGCCAATGATGCCCAACGTCACAATGATATTGGATCGATATGGTTTTTTATCGGGATCTTTCAGCATGGCTAACAGTTTGGGCACGTCCTCTTTGCCATACTGAGACGCCTGCTCATACGGCACCCCCTCAAAATAGATCTCCTGCACAAACTCCTCCACACTCTTGGGGGCTTGGGCTGCCGGGGCCATGGCCTCCGCGGCCGACACCTGGGTGTGCACACTCCCTCCCATGAGCACAACGAAGATGGAATAGAACACTATGGTAGAGCGAATCATGATCGGTCCTCCTCTCTCAGGAAAATCGGGGCTCCGCAGAACTGGATCAGCATTAGGGTACTTCATAGGCCGCACATTCGGTCGCATTGACATGGGTGCGTGTCGCCCCGATGCTGGGGGCCATGACGGCATTCGGGTCATTCCGGTGATTGCGGCCCTTATTATGCCCGAATTCATGCAACCACAAAATTCCCTCCAATGCTGGAGTGAAGCGCACCACGACCAGGGAATTCCCCGGCACCGGCGCACAACCAATGATGTTGGGAGAAAAGCCCCCGCACCAATTGATTTGATCCACGACCTGTACCTGGCCCGGCAAGAGTAAAGCCGCATCCATATCTGCTGAGGAATTAATATACCGCGGTGCCGTGAACGTACCGATCCCTCCCGTTCGTACCAACTCCACGGCACAGGGCAGATCGCCAGGGCCATTGCCGGTTTGGATGACAGTGGTTCCATCCCCGAGAATCTGGTCGGCCTCGGCCTCGGTGATGGGGATCGCCGTATGATGGTTCACTTGCAGTTGATGGATGACCGCTTGGGACGGAGGAGGAGGCGGGGGCGAGGGCGGTGGATTTTTAGAACAGCCCATTGCGACAAGGAGCGTGAAACACAAAATCCAGGATACCGAGAATACGGGTCTGTTCATGATTGGGGCCTCCTTTCCTCATCATTCAACCGGACCAAAGGGACCATTACCCTTTGGCCCAATACCGACTTCCGGGACCTCATTGGCTTGATCCTCCCAAAAACGATGAATAACTTCAACCACCATCA
Organism: Nitrospirales bacterium; assembly: GCA_040904705.1. Lineage (GTDB taxonomy): Bacteria > Nitrospirota > Nitrospiria > Nitrospirales > UBA8639 > Nitrospira_E. Next base: position 11,459 of record JBBDSY010000030.1, read on the forward strand.
CAACGGATGCATCTTCTTTATCCCATTGAAGCCCACCCCGACCATTCTGTTCTTTCATACTCACCGATGCCTGCCTTCCGGCCCCTTGAGGGGACACTCTCATAAACCGGCGGACCTTGCTTGAGCCACGCGAGTTGGTCCGTCCTCCACGAGTTCGCGTCCAACTCACCTTCATGAGGCCGGATGGGGCATCACTGGTTTTGGGTCCTTTTACCGAAACAAAAGGGCCTCGGCGTTCGGGGCCGAAACCCCGTAGATGATATTCGAACATTGTTCTCGCCTCGTAGCGACACGACCAATGTTCACTCTCACCCTACCCTTCGTTCCTCATTGGAGCAAAGCCCTAAAAGCGTGAGGGATATTTTGATTGATTTTAGAATAACCTAAAACATTTGCCTGGTACCGTGCTGGCCTTTAAAATTCCCCTTTATGATTGACGGCATCAACTACTACCAAATCCTCGGGGTTCCCGAAGATGCACTGCTGAAGGAAATTCAGAGCGCCTGGCGAACTTTCGTTAAAGAGAATCATGAGGATGTGGTCCCGCAGTTCGAACGCCCAGCCGCCAGGGAACGCATGTTCAAGGTCAACGAAGCCTATGCGGTCCTCAGTCACGAAGAAAAACGGGGTGATTACGATAACGCGCATATGCTCAATGGCGGGTCGAGCATTGAACTCGTGCGGCGGCGGGTCAGGAAAGCACGGGAAATCATGCAACGGAACCGGGCTCTCATTACGGGCGAAGACATGAAAATGATCGAATCCATCCTGGATTACCTGGATGCACATACCCAGGAATCGTGCTTTGCCTGGATGACGGAGATGTTATGCGAATGCTCTGACATGGCGAGATATATGGTGGCCCCGGCATTTGAGGAACAACTGCTGGGCGCCACGACTTCATTGCTGGATACACTTCTCCTCAAAGCGCCGTACGCCCTCACCTGGGAAAAGATCCATCTCTATGGCGAAGATATCTGTGGGGTGAGTGGAAAAACCAATAAAGAACGCAATTACGACCAACTGGCGCGCATCCTATGTCACCGGTTGGATTTAGCCAAATATTTTGTGTATGCGGCCTACCAGGAACAAGCCTCCGGATGTGAGAGCTGTCTGCTTCCCACCTTATTGCGCGTGGCCCCGGACGTCATCACGCAGGAAAATTTTGATGATTACATTGATACCGTGTACAGCATGCGATCCATTATCTATGGCCAACTCCGAAGCTATAACGAGCAAGCCATCGTCTGGATACTCAAGGCCAGACCCGACCTTGTCCGAAAGCCCGAAAAGCAAAAACCCCCCAAAGAACTCCCCCTCCCCTTACGTCCCAGACCCTGACATTAATTCTCTTGGCCTGGTGGCATGGCCGAGCAGTGCAGTATTTGAGCCCTTCGACAACACTCAGGACAGGCTCCGCGAGTTTACACGCTGCCGGAGTCGGTGAACCGCGTAGGGTGCCCGAAGGACCACACCACGGCCAATATGGTTTTGGTGGCGTTTGCCGCACCAAAAGTAGCTCGGCCGCCTGGACAAAACACGGCAGACTCTCTATGAGGCGAGAAAATTTAGAGCGGGGTGAATCGTTGAGCGGCTTGACGGACAGCACGAATGGGATCATCGGTCGCCACCTTCTGAATCTTTTCCAGGAATGCGGCATTCTGGGTTCGTCCTAAAATCTGCACAGCGCGGATACGGGATTGCGGGTCATTGGAATCTAACAGCCGTTCAGCAATCGGAGCTAACGTGTCGTCCGGGATTCCCTGATAGATCAATTCATCCAGCGCTCGCTGTAACGCCACTTCTTGATAGACCCGTTGCGAGAATTCCATAAAATGGTCCTGGATACGACCCCGTTCGAGACTCACGCCCTCCGCAATTGCGGGATACACCACCCACACAAATTCCTTGACTGCCTGCGTGAGCGCTGCTGATTGAATGCCTGCGTCCTTTGTCATCCGTTTCAGCATGGACCCCAGAAAAAAGTAATGTGGATGGGTTTCGAGTTTCAGCACGGCATCCAAATACGGCGCCGGGCCGGAGACGGTGTTGGTGGATATTTCACGAATCTTCCAGCTCAAGGGTTCTTCCATGCCTGCACCACGAAAAAGAAATGAGGCATTGATTGTGGTTCCCCATAATTCCGCGCCATAGTGCGCCCCGCGCTCTTCGTCGTACTGAACCACCAATTGGTAATGATGCGGCTTTTTCACATCATGAATGGCCTGAAATCCTGCCAGGGAGAGTTTTTTCCGGATGGTGCCTTCGATGTCATAGAAAATCCGGCCACGTGTTTTCCAAGTGGAGCCATGGACGATCACGTGAATAGTGGGTTGCTCTTCATTCAGAAGAGCTTCTTGGTCGGCAAAAGACGCCTCTCCGATTCCAACAAAGAGTCCAAGAATCGCAAGACCGAGAATATATTTTAAATTGTCCATCATGATCTTTGTCACTATTCGATCAAGATGCTCCTGGTAAGGAAGACACTTGGACGATGAGCTCCAGTTCGATGGAGGCATGGAGTGGCAATTCAAACGCTCCTAACGCTAACCGTGCATGACGGCCTTTCTCCCCGAATACCTCAACCAGAAAATCTGATGCCCCGTTGATGACGGCCGGTTGATCGGCAAACCCTTCTGCCGATGCCACATGGCCGGTCAATCGGACGACACGGGTGATTCGCGATAAATCGCCGAGTTCCTGTTGCAGAATAGCCAGCGCATTGATGGCGGCTATCCGCGCGTGGGCTTTCCCCTCCTCAATCGACAAGTCCCGTCCCACTTTTCCCGGCTGAAGAATTTTTCCCTCTTGAAACGGCAAGACGCCGCTCACGAAGACCAAGTCTCCTGCCTGGCACGCCGGCACATAGGACCCCACCGGGCGAGGGGCGGGAGGTAACACGATCCCTAATTGCTGAAGGCGTTCGGCAACCGTCATGAGGAGGACCGTGGGAAATACGGTTTAGGAAGACCGCTTGGACCGGGGCTGTCGTTGATAGCGATCGACGGCTTTATTGTGTTCGGCCAAGGTGGTTGAGAATTTATGACTGCCATCATTGCGAGACACAAAATACACAAAATCGCTGGGGGTTGGATAGAGGGCGGCTTGAATAGCCGCCAGACCGGGATTGGCAATGGGGCCCGGCGGCAGACCACGTACCCGGTAGGTATTGTAGGGACTATTGACGGAAAGGTCCGCTTTCCGAATATTCCCGTCAAAAGATGCCAGCGCATAAATCACGGTGGGGTCACTTTGCAACGGAATGTTTTGCCGCAGGCGATTATGAAACACTCCGGAGACCAGCGGGCGCTCTGAGGCCAGACCGGTTTCTTTTTCAACGACCGAGGCCAAGGTGAGCACTTCCTGAAGGGTCATCCCCATCGATTTGCCTTGAGCAAGTAATTCAGGTGTGACCATTTCATGAAACCGGCTGACGAAGGTTCGGACAATAAATTCCGGTGGCGTGTACCGCGCAAACTTATAGGTGTCGGGAAACAAATACCCCTCCAGCGTGGAGGCGTTGATATTCACACTCGCAATAAATGTGGCATCCCGATTCAGCCGAAGGATCTCGTCTTTGTCAGCCAAGCCTTTTTGATCCAGGATATCCGCGATTTGGACGACAGTATACCCTTCCGGAATGGTCACGGAATGATGGTACACGTCTCCTGCCACCAACTTGGCCAGCACCTCCGTCGGGCGCATGCCGGCATGCAGTTCATATTCGCCAGGGATGATTTTTCGATCAAGTTGTTGCACCCGTCCCAATGCCCGGAAAAACCATTCCTGACCCAGAAGACGTTTTTCATGAAGAAGATGAGAAACCTGAGAAAAGGCTGTACCTGGAGGAATATCAACAATTTGAACAGGAGGGGCCACACCGAGAGGACGGTTCAATTCAAGGAACACCAACAGACCCAGGAGGCCGACAATCCCAGTCAGGAGCCCAACCAAGATCAATCTTTTGAACAGCCTCATCTTACTCTCCCTTCCCCTGCATGAGATCCTTGTCGGTTCACCATGAGAGAAGTTTGACCGAAAAATAACGGAGCGGACTCCGTGTATTCGTCATCAACCGAGCTGCGTCGCTACATATTCATAGACGTGATCCAACGCCATATCCAAATGCTCCGGTTGATTGCCTCCAGCTTGCGCCATGTCGGGCCTTCCACCGCCGGACCCGCCCACAAATTGCGCGATGTGTTGCGCGAGCTTACCTGCCGGCAATTGTTTGGTCCGTTCTTTTCCGACAATGACGAGCAAGGCGACTTTTCCCTCGTGCGCGGAACCCAACACCAACAGACCCGACTCCACCTTATTCCGTAGTTTATCAGAAAAGGTGCGCAAATCTTGTATGTTGAGCCCGTCAATCCGTTGCACAAGAACAGGCACGCCCTTCACCTCTCGAATCGTGGCCTCGTGTCCGGCCCCTTGCTGGTCCAAGGCTTTTTGTTTGGCGTGTTCCAGGGCCCGCTCCGTTTCCCGCAACGTGGTGAGCAATTTTTTGGTTTTTTCGATGACTTCCTGAGGGCTGGTTTTGAGCAAACCCGCCAATTCGCGCCATTCCTCCTCCCGTTTTTGTTCGTACCGGAGCGCACCGTCACCGGTTAAGGCTTCTATGCGGCGCACCCCGGCAGCCACGCCTCCTTCAGAGATCAGACGAAACAGTCCAACATCTCCGGTGCGATGACAATGGGTGCCTCCACATAATTCCTTGCTAAAATCGCCTATCTCGACGACGCGCACGTGATCCCCGTATTTATCACCGAAGAACGCTAAGGCTCCACGCCCTAACGCATCCTGCATACCCATTTCTTCGGATTGCACTAACGTGTTCTGCCGGATTTGTTCATTCACCAAATTCTCAATGTCTTCCAGTTGACGAGAGCCCAGTCCTCTAAAATGCGAGAAATCAAACCGCAACCGATTGGGGCCGACCAGGGAACCATGTTGTTTGACATGTGGACCCAGAATTTCCCGCAAGGCCGCATGCATCAAATGTGTGGCCGTATGATTGCGGGCGGCATCGGCACGCAACCCGCCATTCACCGTCGCGGTGACATGATCACCCGTCCGCACACTCCCTTCCATCACCTGGCCTTTATGAAGAAACCATCCCTTGGCGACTTTGGTCGTGTCGTAGATGCGAATTCTGGCGGACGGCCCGACCAGGGTTCCCTGATCACCAACCTGTCCACCGCCTTCCGGGTAAAAGGGTGTGCTATCCAGCAGAAACTCGACTTCGTCTCCCTGCTGAGATTCGGCCACAAGCTGTTCATCTTTGACTATGGCTACCAGCGTGCCTTGGGCCTGCTGTTGGGCATACCCCACAAACTGCGTGACGGGAAACTGTTCGATGGCTTTGACCACATCCGTGCGTGATGCTGCCTGGGTAAACTTGGCTGTTTTTCTGGCTCGCTCACGTTGTTCCTCCAACGCCACCTTATAGCCCGCATGATCCAGCTCCAAACCTTCCTCTTTGGCCGCATCCTCTACCAGGTCCAGCGGGAAACCATACGTATCGTACAGTTTAAACACGGCGTCACCGGAAACCTGCGTTTTTCCCTGCTGTTTCGTATCCTGCAAGATTTGATTGAGTAAGGGTGAAGCCTGCTCCAATGTGCCGATAAACCGCCCCTCCTCCCCTTGCACCACTTCTGCAACTGTGTCCGCCATCTGACGAAGCTCTGGGTACGTGGCACCCATTTGCGTCACGACGGTCGGCACTAATTCATAGAGAAACTCCCGCTCCATCCCGAGCATTCGCCCATGTCGTGCGGCCCGTCGCATGATGCGCCGCAGGACATACCCGCGCCCTTCATTGGAGGGCAGCACACCATCGGTTATGAGAAAGGTCATGGCTCGAACATGATCCGCAATCACTCGCATGGATCGATCTGCCGCAGTTCCCCCCCCATATTCCCTGCCTGTCCCCTTGGCAATGCTTTCCAACAGCGGTCGAAACACATCGCTGTCATAATTGGACGAGACACCTTGCGTGACGGCAGCCAGGCGTTCCAAGCCCATGCCCGTATCGATGCTGGGCTTGGGAAGCGGGTGCAACGTGGCGGACGAATCACGATCAAATTGCATAAACACCAAATTCCAAATTTCCAGGTACCGGTCGCAGTCACATCCCACCGCGCACGTCGTTTTTCCACAGCCGAAGGCTTCACCCTGATCGATGAGAATTTCTGAACAGGGCCCGCACGGCCCTGTGTCGCCCATCTGCCAGAAATTGTCTTTTTCATCAAGCCGGGCCAGTCGGTTCTCGGACACGCCGATGTCGTTTCTCCAGAGGTCGTAGGCTTCCTGGTCATCCCGGAAGACCGTCACCCACAAGCGATCGGCTGGAAGTTCTGCCACCTTGGTGAGAAATTCCCACCCAAACGCGATCGCGTCTTTTTTGAAATAATCGCCGAAAGAAAAATTTCCTAACATTTCGAAAAACGTATGATGGCGGCGGGTAAAGCCAACATTTTCCAGATCATTATGCTTGCCACCGGCCCGCATGCATTTTTGAATCGAGACGGCTCTGGCATAGGGACACGCATCTTCACCTAAGAAGATTCTCTTGAATTGATTCATCCCCGCGTTGGTAAAAAGGAGCGTGGGATCAGCTTGGGGAATGAGGGGCGCGCTGGGCACAGCCGTATGCCCTCGCTCAACAAAGTAGTCGAGAAAGGCCTGGCGGAGTTCAAGAGAGGTGGCAATCATGGACATACAATCAGCTTAAGACGATGATGAGAAGAAAGGCCCGAATCGTCCCCGTTACGATTTGGCGCCAACTGGTTTTTTAGCATCCGTGCGAGAGGCGGTGGTCGGCTGATCATCTTGTGGCTTCGTCGCCAAACCATACCCCTCCCGGATTTGGGTCTCGATGGTTGCCGCCACATCCGGATTACTTTTCAAGAAAGCTTTCACCGCTTCCCGTCCCTGACCGAGTCGCTCCTCCTTATAGGAATACCATGCCCCCGCTTTATCAATAATTCGACGATCGACACCCAGATCCACGAGTTCTCCGACTTTGGAGATGCCTTCGGCGAACATGACATCAAATTCGGCCTGTTTGAAGGGCGGCGCCATTTTATTTTTTACCACTTTGACGCGCACCCGGCTGCCCATCACATCTTGCCCTTCTTTAATCGATTCGATTCGACGAATATCCAACCGGACCGAGGAATAAAATTTCAAGGCATTGCCACCTGTCGTGGTCTCAGGATTGCCGAACATCACCCCGATTTTCATCCGAATCTGGTTAATAAAGATCAAGGAGGTATGCGACTTGGAAATCGCACCGGTCAATTTCCGTAACGCTTGCGACATCAACCTAGCCTGCAAGCCCATATGCGAATCGCCCATCTCCCCTTCAATTTCAGCTCGAGGCACCAAGGCTGCGACGGAATCCACCACAATGATATCTAATGCTCCACTGCGAACCAGTGTTTCGGCAATTTCCAGAGCCTGCTCGCCCGTATCCGGCTGAGCGACCAGTAAATCATCCGTTTCCACACCAAGCTTCTTGGCATAGGAAATATCCAGGGCATGCTCGGCATCGATAAAGGCGGCCGCGCCTCCAGCTTTTTGGGCTTCGGCAATGGCATGTAAACACAAGGTCGTCTTTCCAGAAGACTCAGGGCCATAGATTTCAATGACCCGGCCTCTCGGCAACCCACCGATTCCTAACGCGATATCAAGTGTCAACGACCCGGTCGAAGTCACGGGAATATCGGCCGGAACTTCTGTTCCTCCCAATTTCATGATCGCACCTTTGCCAAATTGCTTTTCAATTTGGGTGAGGGCTAAATCCAAGGCTTGTTTTTTTCCGTCTTTAGCTGTCTCTTTTGGTGAAGCGGTGCGTTCGGCCATGGGTATTCCTTTGGTTCAATAGCAATGAGTTAAGACTGTGGCTATCTTACCGGACAGCCCCAAACAGGTAAATGCCTTTCTTCGGCCTTGTGTTTACAGCCCCGGACTCTGTTGAGATAGCGGAACAACTCCCAGGGGGGTATATGTGGCCCCGGTCGAATCGAGTTTACTTTGAAAAAGCGTCAACCGGTCGACCGTGAACGTGCTGAAATGTTGCTTACGTGCTAACACGCCATTTTCCAAAAGTGCCGACCCAACGAGGGCATTGTCACGTTTAATTCGAGCCAAGGTCAGATGGGGATGATAGGGTTTCTCTTCGGGGGGGAACCCGAGTGGTTCTAATGCCGCTTCAATTTCCAAGACTAACTCGTGTAAGGCCTGCGTCTGTCCGGTTATCCCCACCCACAATATTTTTGGATGTTTGACGTGGGGAAAGACGCCCACTCCTTGGATCTCAATCGAAAATCCGTATTGCGTTGTTCCTACCGGTTCAAGGGCCAATAAGAGTTGGGAAATGCGCGATGCCTCCACAAACCCCAAAAATTTCATGGTCAGATGAATGGATTCGGGTCGAACCCAATTGACCGGAGGCAGCGTCTTTTTAAGTTCTTGTTGAAAGGAAAACAGATTCTCTCGTATACCGGAGGAAAGTTCTACTGCTAAAAAGACTCGGATCATACTGGAAGGTTTAGATTTTGTTGTGAATCAGGTATCGACGAATCATATTCAGAGCGGCTTGAGACGAACGGAACTTGATCTCGATGCGATCTCCCCAAAACTGGCAGCGCTGTGACTGCCGACCCTGAGGCCCATCAATCGCCATATACACCAGGCCGACGGATTTTTTGGCGGAGCCACCACCAGGACCTGCGATTCCTGTGACGCTCACGCCAAGATCCACATGGCTTTTCGCTCGAATCCCGCTGGCCATAGCTTCTGCCACTTGCCCACTGACCGCCCCATGTTTTCGCAAAAGCGTAGCAGAGACCCCTAATAATTCCTGTTTGGCCTGGTTGCTATAGGTCACGACGCCACGATCCAGATAGACGGAACTCCCCGGCACGTCAGTGAGGCGATGGGTCACGAGCCCTCCCGTACAAGATTCCGCCAACGCCAGCGTCCAATGGCGGGAAGACAATAATTGTCCGACCACCTTTTCCATCGAGTCGTCACCTTCAGAAAACAGCCAGGGCTCGAGTGTCCCACGGATTCGTTGTATGAGGGTATCCCATTCTGGGAAATCCTTAGATCGGATTGAGTGTGTCGATAGTTGATTTTTTAGACGCCAACAGCTCAGCGTGACCTTCACCCCTTTCGTCGACGCCAACAAACTCAAGGCAATAGCTGAAGACGGCTGGAATAACGGCAAGATCTGCTCTTGAATATCGGTTTCCGGCAAACCCATGGTATTGAAGGCATGGGACCAAAGAACGGCGGTCGCCTTTAATTTTCTTTTCAAAATGGGTTGGACCTGGAGGTTCATCATTTCCCTCGCTTCACGCGGCACACCCGGCACCATAAACACATGGGCTTTCCCCTCCTGCACATAGAACCCAGGCGCCGTCCCGACCACATTATCTAAGACGATAGCACCGGAAGGTATGAGCGCTTGCTTGGCCAACACGGGGGTGACGACCCGTCCCCGATCATGGACTTGCCTCTTGAGTATCTGCATAGCTTTTCGATGCACGGCAAGTGGACGACCAAATGTGGTGGCCACCGCTTCACGCGTACGATCATCCACAGTTGATCCGAGCCCCCCGGTCACGATCACCACATCGGCTTGCTTGGAAGAGGATCTGAGAACCGTTTGAATTTCAGCCCGGTCATCACCAACCGCAATCTTTTTGGTCACCCGTATTCCACAGTACACCAACAGATCGGCGATAAAAAGCGAATTGCTGTCCACTCGTCCGCCATGCAATAACTCTGATCCGATTGCCAAAATATGTGCGCGAAAAAATTTCATTGGAGGAACACCACCATCTGACGCTCCGTGTTTTTTAAGGAATCGTCGATAAATCGATATCAAATCTGATTTCGCCACCCGCCCCGGGAAATACCAACACGATGGCTCGGGATTCGGGTTCAAAGGAGCCATAAGGAAAGAGTCCCACAATTTTTGCCCCGTACACCGGACCTTTTCGATCCTGCCCGACTGTTCGTGCTTGCGCATCAAACCGGATACGTTCAGGCTTGATCACCTGCTTCCCCTGTTTGATCAGCAGGTAACTCGAACGGGCAAACGCCGGAGAATGGCCAAAAATTTTCACGACTATTTGCAAGTCGTCTTCCGCCACGACACGCTGTATATCTTGATCGGTCGGCTGTTGCCCACGTAACGCATAATGGCTAGACATCACCGCTAAACCACTTATTTTGGTGACCAAAAACCCATGGGGCTCAAATTTTTTGTTTGAACCAAAATGCCAATACAGTTCGTTGGGAGGCCGGTGTTGTTGAGCAAAGTCCTTCCCTTTTTTTAGCGCATGCTCAACCTGCATAGGATCCGGATGTGGCAGAATAGCCAACGCGGATAGTGCTGGGGAGACGACCCAGACACCAGCCATCCACCAGCACCACATACTTTTCGAAATCTTAAGTTTCACTTTAGCTAAATATTTCATCAGCACATTTTTTCAATGTTATCAACCCTCTATCATCAGAAAATCATACCCGAATTTTCTGAAACAACAAAATCTTCCCGATGCTCAACATCTTGTCGCTGTGGCGTCATATTTCGAGACCAATCCGAATTGACAAGTTTACAGCGTCGATGGTAATACCTTTCGCTTTAGTTTTAAGTCATTAAGAATACTCAGGTTTTTCTTTTCAGGGGGAGGTTGAACTATGGCTAGTGCCGAAGAGGCTGCCAAACAACAATTCGTCAATTTTAGTTTTTATAAGGTCGACCCATTGTGGCGACGCCTTCCCAAGGAACAGCGCGACCAGGGCAAACAAGAATTTGTCCGTGCGGCTGAAGAATACAATGGCAAGGTCATCGTCGTTCCTTATACCACGACCGGCATACGTGGCGATTGCGACTTTTTATTGTGGCGCATTAGTTATGATTTGGAAATGTTCCAAGAAATGAGTTCCAAGCTTTTGGCCACCGGTTTGGGGCAGTATCTTACCAATCCCTACTCGTACCTTTCCATGACGAAACGATCCATTTATGTCGACAACCATGTCCATGACGGGCAAGAGAGTCGTCGGTTGAAAATTACGCCGGGGCGCGCAAAATATATCTTCGTGTATCCTTTTGAAAAAACCAGAGAATGGTACTTGCTCACGAAAGCCGCCCGCCAAGGCATGATGGATGAACATATTGAAATTGGACACAAATACCCTTCCGTCAAACTCAATACCACCTATTCCTTTGGACTGGACGACCAGGAATTCGTGGTCGCCTTTGAAACCGACTCCCCACAAGATTTCTTGGACTTGGTGATGGAATTGCGATCCACTGAGGGCAGCCGGTATGTCAAACGGGACATCCCCATCTTTACGTGTATTATGAAAAGTATGAAAGAAGTGGTGGAGACCCTCGGAGGCTAAATATTTGCTGCCTCCTTGAATACAATTGAGTCTGATATCCTTTCATAAGGATGCACTGGCTACGAGTTTTGTAGCCAGTGTTTTTTTTGAGTTTTTTGGGGAAAGAAGCTGATTTGTTCCCATTTTTCCGCCATGTACTTTTCCCCATTTTGGGTTATTGCCACCCCCCTTCCTGTTAAGGTCAGCTCAATGGTGATCTTTTGACAGCCCTTCAAACGGTGTGGTATCACAACCCTATGATTTCTTGTTAGTTTTTGAGGATACCGATGGAAGACGAACAGAACATTTTATTCGTGCGCCGGGAACCAGATGGAGCCGTCACTTTATATGTCGACGAAGATTGGGCGGCTGAACGAGGAGCCAATGTCTCCGAGTTGGTGAGGGTTCCCATTCCGCAAGAACTCTATGCGAGTGGAACCGTCCAACAACTCCGAGAATATGCTGCCACGTACATTGAATCCATGGGTGAAAACAATTCATCATCGTCAACACCACCCATTCACTGAGGAAGTATCCATGTCCATTACCATTCAATTCGAACATATCCAATCATCCTTACAAGCCCTTCCTATTCAAAGCCGGACCATGCTTCAACTTCTTTTACTGCAATATATCGATGTGACCCAAGAAGAGATTGATTATATGGCCACGGATCAGCCCGACTCCCGGTTCTTAGCCGGGAAACAACCTCAGCTAAAAACGATTTCTCTAGAAGCGGTACAAAATGTGACTTCCCGGTCCAATCAATACAAAGGGTACTACCGGCAAAAGCGTGAACGACCCGGCATGCATTTGGAATTTCTGAAAGAGTCTCTTGTCCTCATGGATCGAAAGGTTCGAATTGCCGAACGCATGCTCCGTGAAAACTTAAACACGGACGAAGAGACCATAAAGGCAGCACGAAGCCAAGCCCCGTCGGTCCTCCTTCGCCAGGAACTTCGCAAATTGGAGCGCACCTGGGAACAGGAAGAAATGTCCCAAAAAGACTATCAGGTGCAACGCCTGCTATTGGAATTTCAAGCCTTACTGCGTCGACGGGCCATCTTTCGACGTCGCCATAAAATTGCGGAACAAGAATTCATTACCGCCGGAACGGCCTCTCTCAAAGACCATGAGATTGCTCACGTGTGGGGTATCCCTCTCGGCGCGTTAGCCGGACGAAAAGTGAAGGCACTGGAGCAATTTCTCAAAAATTTACAAGAATGCCAGGAAACCTCTTCCTCCTCAGGAGAACCGGCTCAACCATTAGATTTATGGAGAGAAACATTTAATACCTTGGCACACCGCCCAATCGAGCGATCCCTCGTTGATTATGATGGCTTGGAAAAAACGGAAGAAATCCTCATGGGGAAATTAGAGGCTTTTGTGAGCGGAATAATGTCAGAGCCTGAAGAATCTAAATTCTGGACGAGTATCACCAAAGTCAACGATACCGAATTTTCCGGAACCTGGGCCTCTCATGCCCGGTCGATCCTCGCCTTTCAACGTTTGCATGCCCTCATGAACGACATGGATCTTTCTGACGAAGCGCTAGAGGACGAACTATCGGCCAAAATCATGCCCAAACTCCCTGATGACCAAATTGCAAATGAAGAGGAAGAAAAACCGGTAGAACTTGGCGAGCAGGGCCTCGGCGTTCTCAATTCCTTTATTGGCGAGCAAGACGATAAACGAAGAGGCTAGGAAGGCCAGCCCATGATTGAAGGCATTCTGGCGTTTGTGTCATTGAACATTCCCCATTATTTTCAGATCACCGCTTCCATCACGCCATTGGCCCATTCAATACTTTTCCAATATGCAGAATTGACCGTATCAGCCTCAACAGACTTGATGGCTTGGTGATCCCAGTCACCTTGCTCATACGCCAAGATCCCTGCCAAGATTGTCCCTAACACGCCTTCTCTCTTCAGCAAGGCATCAAGAATCTCGGATGCAAGAGGCAAGTTCTCGACGAGCTGCTTCATTTCGCAATCAAAATACGCATCTAAAACAGAAAAAAGACCGACCGTGAAGCCCTGTCCTGGCGGCACGCCATATATGGGACAAAGGGAGTCACACATATGTGCGCGGATCAGGGCCACTCGCATGAGTTCGGAAGGTTTATCGCCTGTCTGCGCCAACACCAGCAAAGAGGCCCATTGCCGCATGCGTTCGGTCCCAACCAGGCTAATGGCCTGAGAAATCGAATCGACGGATCGAGGCAGTCCGACGGAAGCGGAATTCACATAGCGTAACAATTTCACACTCAACGCCACATCGTTTTTGACAAGGTCATTAAGATCGTGAATTTCAATCAATGGATCTTGAAGTTTGGCGAGAAGCATGACCACCGCCATACGATTACTGGAAAGACGCACTCCTTCCAAAACTTGCGGTTTACAGAAAAAGTAGCCCTGAAAATAATCGAACCCTAAGGCCAGACATTGATCATACATTTCACGATCTTCAACCTTCTCCGCCAACAACTGAACAGGGTATTCCCGGAACATCGCCACTTGCTCCTTCAACTCCTCTCGGGTCAACGCCAACACATCTACTTTGACCAAATCGGCATGATTCATTAGTTCACGATGCGATTCTCGTAAAATAAAGTCATCGAGGGCGATGTGATAGCCATTGTTTCTAGCCTGGATAAGGGCCTCCAGGACTACGGGAGTCGGGTCAATCGTTTCCAAGACCTCCAGAATGACGTTTTTTGTAGGAAGGACTTCGTAATGTCGACTGAAAAAAACGTTCGCAGTGAGATTTAAGAATGCCTTGGCAGTGCCGGCGATTTGATCAATGCCCAGCTCTAAAAAAGTGTTAACCATGACCTTGGCGGTGGCTTCATCTCCATCCATGAAATTGGCGCTATTGCCGGTGCCATCACGATAAAGCAACTCATACCCAAATATTTCCATCTGGCGATCGAAGATGGCCTGCCGCCCAACCAGCGCGGATTGTTTCAACATCGTAGTGGGAGTGTCAGTCATGGTGGTTCAAAAGACCTCCAGCTGGGAAAAAGTTTGAAGAAAATACAGCGTTTTGAGAAAAGGAATTGTCGGATGTTCTCGACGTATGGTATAGATTCCCCCCACAGTATTGTGAGAATAAGGAAAAGATCTTACTCATGGGCACAATGGCGGTGTAGCTCAGGTGGTAGAGCAGCGGACTCATAAGCCGCGGGCCGGGGGTTCAAATCCCTCCACCGCCACCATTTCCTTCCTTGAATTGATTATTTTTTACGAGTTTTTCTCCTAATTTCCATCATCTTGCTTTCCTCCCTTTTCCCGATCCTAGGCCCATGGCTTGATAGCGACAAGATGGGAGCACACTATTCCAAGAATCAGAACAGCCCACGTTCAACGAACTTCCATTAGCAAAAGTATTATCCTACAGGAACTTTCTGGGATTTCTCACTCAATGATTGAGGACCCGAAGCGATATGGGTTCCAGTTGAGGGTTTTCCTTTACGTGGCAGCTCAATCACAATGGTTGTGCCTTTATTCGGCTGGCTATGGACCTTCAGGCGCGCCCCGATTCCTTTCGCTCGACCAGCCATTTTCCCCAGCCCATGACCCTCCGCTCCCACTAAATCAAACTCAAAACCTTTGCCGTTATCCGAAACCTCAAGAAGGATGAGAGATTCCGAAACTTTGACCGAGACCTTTCCCTTTTTGGCTTGGGAATATTGCAGACTGTTATGAATCGCTTCGCGCAACATATGCAAAAGTTCAGAACCCTGATCCAGGGTAATAGCATCTTCAATAGCTGAATCAATTTCCACTAAAATTGGAAAGCTGCCCTCTAGCCTCAAATCTTCCACGAGGGTTTTCAGGGCTATCTCAAACTTACTCCCCAATAACACACCAGCTTGAAGATCCTCCAAAAAGACCTGTAGCATTTTTGATATTTCTGCAACTTGCTCAATGAGCACGTTGGTGGGCTTTCCTACTTCCATGGCGATTTGGATTTGTCGCAATGAACGAACAATCCGGTCATGAAATTGGCAAATAATGAGACGCCGCTCATCCATCACGGTCAACAATTCCCTATTCCGTTCCAGGATTTGGAGAACGGGGGCCAACATCACGATTCCTCCCAGCATAAAGCTCGCCACCAGCAGGCCAAGCATTTCCTTCAGTATGCTCAGCATGGGAGGATTCACTTCCATCAATTGAAGGTACAGCCCATAGGTCTGTTGCATCGCGAGCACGCTGACGGCCAACCCCAGGAGATTCCACGCCAACGGATTTTTCGTTTCCCGCACTCGCCGAATTAATACGACAACCGTAGCCCAGTGCAACGCACAAGTTCCGATTAAGACCCACAACACGATTACATCAGCTTCCATTCAGGACTCCATTTCCTGATACCCACCCCGGCACCGCTCATTGCCGGTTGAACACTCACAAGAATTACTGGCATAAAGATGCCTTTTGTCGCCACAACTGACCATGAATTGCTGAAAGACTTCCAACATTTATCCCCAGCCCACTGTTCACATGCCCTTATCAAAATCAATGAAGAATGAACAAACCAATTTGCAGTATCGCTTCACTTGTCGGATATGATTGCCCGCATCTTAAGAAACCGTACATAAGAAAAAGTCAAAGGCTTATGACGCACAACTTCCCGGAAAATTTCTACCCTCTGAAATTTATTCAAGAACAGTCGAGGGCCCCCCGTCTTTCCATAATTTTCCTGCACGCCATTTGAGGTATTTACGGTCTTCCTTCGCTTCCTCCACAATTCTCTCAGCATGTGAGGAGGCTTTATGCGATTCGTCATCTTTCTGGTCTTGGGGGCGTTCCTCTGGGCTGGAACTGTTTCCATTCGATACCCTCAGCAACCTTCCACGGTCACTGTATCCCGGGAAGCAGCCTGTTCCAGTCCCTCCAACGGTGACCGACTGTTGACCTATCTGAAGATCGGTACAATTACCAGCATTCACGACAATGGCCGCATCTTGACGATTAGCCTGTCACCTCAATGGAAGAAGGCCGCGACGAATATGCAAAAAGAAACGTACGACACCATCGTTTGCTATGCTCAATCACAGCACAGACCGTTTCAACTTTTGTATTCCCAGCACATGTAGAAATCTTGAAAATTCAGAAACGGAAGGAATTCTTAGGCGGAATCGTGAGCGGCCTTAAGGGATTCTAGATAATATTCGGTTAACATTTCAGCTCCGGCCTCATCAGTGAGAACGATCTGGCGTTGGTCATAGGTATTGGCCCAATAGAGATAGCACAAAGTCTTGGTTGCCCCTATCTCGATATGCATTTCCTTCCCTTGTCCATCTGATAATGTGGTTTTCTGTTGAATATTTTTTTGCGGAAGCGCCTCATAAATACCCTGCGCTGATGACGAGTGATTTTCATAACCTGGCGTGAAGTCATTCTGGACAACATCATGAAAATGGCCCCAATTGTTGTGCATGAATTCCTCAAATTCTGACGCCCTCAGATTTCCGGCTTTCTTGAATAGCTGCCCTATGATAGGTTCTTCCGCCTTACTTGCGATCACCAACCCTCGCAAACCCGACCCGGTTTCACACCATACCCATGACAGGGCTTCCCCCCACACTCCGAATCGAAAGGCCCAGGGTCCGTAAGTGGCATGTTGTCCACGAACCGCCTCCTGAGATTGACTGTTGCTCAATTCCTTTTCCATTCGTTCGGCCATGGCCCCAGCACATCGATACAAGGTTTCACCTTCGCTCTGATAAGGAGCTTCATTCCATGCACGACACCCATGAACCTCATCCGGTGTGACCTCATATAACGGCCCATCAATTCGCCATTCTCCTAATTCATGATACGAACAAGGCACGGGATCGCACACCGGGGCAAGCCCTCTTCCGCTCATCGCTCGTTGAAAAAATATTCGACGACCCAGATTCCACGTCTTTTCAAAGCAGATCAATCGCCCGGCAGGAGAGAGCACCTGAAGTAATGCATCCAAACGTCTCTTGAGTCCTGTCCGGTCTTCAAGTTCCTCTTGTCGGGCGGGATTCTTTTCCCGTTCAAACGTGTGCCAATGGACACTGGGTAATCCCGGCTCTCGTTCAGACTGCAATAAGGCTTGTGTCGAAAGAATGCAATCGTAGAGACAAGCACCGGATACGCCGGAGTCACGAGTCACCCGAAATTGCACATTGGGTAGGAGTCGCTTATTTGCTTCGCGTTGTGCGATTTCGATTGACCGAGCAGATCGATCAATCCCCACAAATTGAATGGCAGGATATTGTTGCGCAAAAAAACAGGTCAGAATTCCCACACCACACCCGAAATCCAAGACGTGTTCCGCAGAGGAAATTCGTGGGGAAAGAAGCGCTCCAATTTTCAGAAAGTAATCGAAGCGTTGGGAGTAGAGGACCGCAAGAAGAGACGGCTTGGCTAATAAATTATAGAATTGAATGTCAGCTTCTTCATTTTCGCCACCCTGTCGTTGTGCAACCAAGGACTGTAAAGCCTGCAAGTCTGGGGAAGATACGGTGGTACGCTGCCAATCATAGTACGAGGCTTCATCATGGAATTCCCTCAACCCCCATGACTGCAAATACCGGGCGAGGACTTCATCCAAAGGCTGGCGGGTTATCCCTCCATCTTCCATCACAATCTTGCCCGAGGAAATCGACTTAGCTTGCCATGACTATTAAAATTAGAATTTCGAAGACAACATCATGGCATCCTCATAGGCCAGTGGAATGGGATGAGGATGCTGAAGTTGCCCAGTTCCAAGGACCAGATATTTTTCAGCCGTGAGTTTCGAAAGGGTGAGAGGCCCACGCGCATGAAGACGAAGGCTATTCGTCCCAAGCTCATGCCCCAACCCAAATTGTTCCCCCCCATGGAGACGCGTTGAGGCATTGATCAAGACCGCACTCGAATCAACCTCCCTAGCAAACCGCATGGCAAAATCATAGTCTCTCGTCACAATCGTGTCAGTATGTCCTGGAGCATATTTGGCAATATGGTCTAAGGCTTCTTGACGATCTTTCACCACCTTTATATTCATGGCCAATGATTGGAATTTTTCATTCCAATCCGCTTCTACGGCCTCTTTAATCCCTAAATTCCCCGTCATCTCCAGGACCCCTAACATCGAAATCGTTTTGGGACACCCGTGTAACACGACACGATATTCCTGAAGGAGTCGCCGAACTAACCCCGGTAAAATATGCCGAGAGACGTCCCGATGCACGAGGACGGTGTCCATGGCATTGGCCGCCGTGGGAGACTGAACTTTCGCATTTACCACAATCGTCTGAGCGAGCGGAATATCGGCATGCTGATCAACATAGACATGGCACAAACCACCATCAAATCCAATCACGGGAACCCGCGAATGTTCAAGGACCCCATTTCGCAAACTCGCCCTTCCCCGGGGAATCACAGCCTGAACATATTGAGTCTGCCGTCCTATCTCCAAAGCTGCCTCAGGAGCCGCCCGGTCGATGAAAAGGAGGGCCCCTTCAGGTACGCCTTGTTGCACTGCGGCTTCCTTGAGACAGCGGAACAATTCCGTGTTGGTGTGCAACCATTCCGGCCCACCCCGATAGACACACACATTATTCGTTTTCAGGCACATGCCCATGGACTGAACAGTCATCAATGGCCCCATATCTGAGATCACACCCAAGACGCCAATGGGAGAACGTACGGTGTGAACATGCATACCATCTGACGTCATCCAGGCCTGACTCATTTCTCCAATGGGATCCGGGTATGCCAAAAAATCTACCAGGATCTCGACCATGGCTTGGACATCTTCTTCATCAATACGAATCCGTTCGACAGCCTTTCGATAAATTTGCTTGTCACCTACTTTCGAAATTTCTTCGACATCACGTTCGTTGGCCTCAAGAATGTGGGCGGTTTCTGCGACTAATACATCAGCCATCGCACCTAAGGCCTGATTTTTCTGTTGGGAGGATAAACAGGCCATGGGGCGGGCCACAGACTTGGCTTCCTTCAATAAACCTTGCACGTAAAGTTTCAAAGGCACTTCAACCATTGCAGCACTCCTTTATCGCGATAAAAAAGAGGAAAACGGGATTGACTATAGCCATGAGGTCTCATAGAGTCAAAAAGAGGATGGGCATCTCATACGCCGTTTTTTAAAAGAAAATTTCGAAGAAAAGACCTGAAGAGTCCTCTCCGTAAAAGAATAGTTCCAGCCTTAGACTTGAATTGGTTTTTCTCCCTATGTTAAGGTTGATCGGTTTGGGTGTATCCAATTTAATTTACGTAGATTTCATGAATGACTCTTCACTTGGAATAACCTGCCTGTCTAGACAAACTTGTCTCATTGTCTCCTGCCGGTCCCATTTGAACCAACGTGCGTGCCTAGAAGTCACAGCAAAGTCAACAGTCTGGTGTTAATCCAAATTTTCCTGGAAGGGGGTGGGATGGTCCGCTATGGTCACGATTAAATCGTTATTGGAAGCTGGGGTTCACTTTGGACATCAAACCAATCGTTGGAACCCAAAGATGAAACGCTATATTTTTGGTGAAAAGAACGGCATCTATATCATTGACTTGCAAATCACCATGCAATGTTTTCAAAAGGCCTACGATTTTACGCGAGATGCAGTAGCCGCTGGTGAATCGGTCTTATTCGTGGGAACCAAACGGCAGGCAATGAGTATCGTCGAGGAAGAAGCCAATCGTTGCGGAATGTATTTCGTCAACCAACGATGGCTGGGGGGCATGCTCACCAATTTCCAAACGCTTCGCAAGAGTATTACCCAGCTCAAAAAGCTGGAAGCCGCCGAAACAGACGGAACCTACGAGCGGCACAAGAAAAAAGAAATTGTCAAAATGAAGAAAGAGCAAGTTAAATTAGAAAAATATCTAAGCGGCATTAAAAACATGAAGGATATTCCGGGCTGCATTTACATTTTGGACACGCGTATCCAGCACATAACGGTCAAGGAGGCAAATCGATTGGGTATTCCGGTCATTGCTCTCGTTGATACCAATTGCGATCCGGAAGGCGTCGATTTCCCCATTCCTGGCAATGACGATGCCATTCGATCCCTAAAATTGTTTACGGCGCAAATCGCAGATGCCTGCATTGAAGGGACAGAGTTACGCCGGAAGCGCCAAGATGCCTCATCCAATGGAGAAAGCTTTGTTCCCGACCCACTCGGATCAGGTCCGCCAGAGATAATGGCCTCCGAAAATTCGCAACACGTTTAGGGGTTGCGAGGTCATCGTTTGTTCACCAATCCATATTACTTGAGTAGGAGAGTACGCGTATGTCTAGCTTGAGCGCCTTGGTGAAAGAATTGCGAGGAAAAACCGGGGCAGGCATTCTTGATTGTCAAAAAGCCTTGCAAGATACGGGAAGTGATATCGAAAAAGCCATTGACCTGTTGCGTCAAAAAGGGTTGGCCTCGGCCCAAAAAAAAGCCGGGAGGGAGACCAAAGAAGGCCTCATCTCGTCGTATATTCATGCCGGTTCAAAAATCGGTGTCCTGCTGGAAGTCAATTGCGAAACAGACTTCGTCGCCCGAAACGAAGAATTCCAGGCCTTCGTCAAAGAAGTCGCGCTACAAATTGCAGCGTCACAACCAGCCTTCGTTAAAAGAGAAGATATACCAGATGACTTGATTCAACGGGAAAAGAATATCTATCTCGCTCAAGTCAAAGAATCGGGCAAACCCGAAGCATCCTGGGAAAAGATCGTAAAAGGAAAACTCGAAAAGTTCTATCAAGAGCAATGTTTGTTAGAACAAGGCTTCATCAAAGATCCGAAGGTCACCATCCAGGAACTCGTTTCCCAGAAAATTGCGAAACTAGGCGAGAATATCTCCATTAGGCGATTCATTCGCTATCAGCTTGGCCAAGAATAATGCCCCCTAAATACCGCCGTATCCTCTTAAAAATAAGTGGAGAGATGTTAGCCGGCGATCAAGAATACGGCATCCAACCTTCCATCCTGGAAAATCTCGCGAGTGAACTAGCCGACGTCCTGACCATGGACGTCGAAGTGGCCATCGTCATTGGTGGAGGAAATATTTTTCGTGGGCTAGCCGCCAGTGCTTCTGGGATGGAACGTGCCTCGGCAGATTATATGGGCATGCTGGCCACGATGCTCAACGCTCTGGCTCTCCAAAATGCTCTCGAGAAGCGGGACATTCCAACCCGAGTGCTCTCCGCCATTGAAATGCGTCAATTAGCTGAGGGATATATTCGCCGCAGGGCGATTCGTCATCTGGAGAAAAAACGTGTAGTCATATTTGCGGCCGGGACCGGCAATCCGTACTTTACGACTGACACAGCCGCCGCCCTTCGAGCTATGGAAATTGGCGCGGATGTGATCATGAAGGGCACGAAGGTTGATGGCATCTACGACGCAGACCCTGTCACCACGCCGACGGCCAAGCGCTTCACCGAATTACCGTTTTTATCGGTCCTCAATAAAAGTCTGAAGGTCATGGATGCCACAGCGATCACACTCTGCATGGACAACGATCTCCCCATCATTGTGTTTAACATGACGACACCAGGTAACGTCCGAAAAATATTGGAAGGGAAATCCATCGGTACCATTGTTTCAAAAAACGCCTGCCTCAACGAATAAGAGGACATGATCATGAGCGATCCAACGACTCAAAAAGTGAATCAACTGATGGAGGGAGCCATTGAACACCTCAAGCGGGAATTTACAGCCCTGCGAACCGGGCGCGCGTCATTGGGTCTCCTCGACCATATCAAGATCGATTATTACGGAACGCCGACCCCTCTGAAGCAGGTGGCCAACCTAGGAATTCCAGAAAGCCGACTGATCACCATTCAACCCTGGGATATTGCCCACATCAAAGAAATCGAACGCGCCATTATCAGTTCAGACCTTGGCCTCACACCATCAAATGATGGCAAACTCATCCGCCTTCCCCTTCCGCCATTGAGTGAAGAACGACGAAAAGATCTCGTCAAGCTCAGCAAAAAATACGGGGAAGAAACCAAGGTGCAGATTAGAGGCTTCCGTCGAGATGGGAATGATGAATTGAAACGGAGGCACAAAGAAAACACCTTAACTGAGGATGACTTGCGCCTCCTTGAGTCTGAAAATCAAAAGCTCACCGATAATCATATTCATATCATCGATGAACTCATCAAGAAAAAGGAGGAGGAAATTCTCGCTATCTGAGGATCGCCCTGTGACTGCCTCCCCGACTCCCCTCCCCTCCCCTTCTCGTGTGCCCCGTGCCCCACTCACTGTTTGCATTCATCTGGACGTCCTCAAAGAAAATTTCCAAAACATTCGCCAATTCGTCCCTCCTTCGACAAAAATTCTTCCCATCATCAAAGCCGACGCTTATGGCCACGGGGCGGTTCCTGTGGCACAAGCCTTAGAGTCGTTACCAATTTCCGGCTTCGGGGTGGCATCCGTCACGGAAGGCATTCGCCTCCGAGAACATCATATTCACTCACCCATTTTGATCATGGGCCCACTTTTGAGGGACCATATCCCCGACATCATTCACTATCAGTTAACTCCTGTGATTTCTCACCGCGATATTTTCCAACACCTGCTCATCCAACTTCCTTCGGACACACAGGCTTTTCCCTTTCATCTTAAAATTGACACAGGATTACATCGATTAGGATTTGAGACCAAAGAAGCTCTCGCCTTAATCGACTCCCTTTCATCAACGCCAGCGGTCAACCTTCAAGGTTTCTTAACACATTTTGCCGACGCCGATAACCCCGACCCACGTCTCACGAACCAACAGCTTCAACTGTTTCAGGCATGTATCCAGCAGATCCAAGAACAAGGAATCCAGGCACCTCTTTTTCATATGGCCAATAGCGCAGGGATTCTTTTTCATCCAACGTCGCATTTAGGCATGGTTCGCCCCGGCATCATGCTCTACGGCTATACCCCCGGACACGAGGTGCAAGACCCGCGTATCCGACTCCAACCCGTGATGCAAGCCAAAACCTACATCGCACATTTGCGCTCATTGGAACCCGGCGAAGTCGTAGGGTACAACGCCTTGTTTCGCACAAGACGCCTCTCCCAGGTTGCCGTTTTACCAGTGGGGTATACCCATGGGTTCCCCCGACACCTCACCGGCAAAGGTCATGTTCTCATTCAAGGCACACCTGCACCGATTATTGGGAAAATCTGCATGGATATGATGATGGTGGATGTCACGGATATTCAGAACCCCACCATCGGAGAAGAAGTGGTGTTATTAGGGAGACAGGGGGAAAAGGAAATTACCGCGCAGGATTATGCCGAGTGGTTGAATACGATTCCCTATGAAATCCTCTGTGGAATCGGAGGAAAAGCCAATCGAACCTATCTTCCATCAGAGTAGGTTGAACCCTCAAGACGAACGAAGAAAAAAAGTTACGGTAGATCTGAGTTGCCTTCAGGCAACAAATCCAAACACCAAGAACCATCGTCCGGCTTAAGAGGAAGTTTTCAGTTTTCGTTTTAATTGCTTTTCTACACTGGCGACTTTTCCAGCCAAACGTCCTTTACGCCCTTTGCGATAATCCACTTTCATGACACATGAAATTCGAGGGCAATCCTTCTTCATGCGTTCGTAGCATTGCTTGACCACACCTAACACCTCATCCCATTCACCTTCTAACACGGTTCCCATTGGGTTTAACCGATAATCCACCCCGCTTTTATCAATGATGTCCAAGGACCGCGAGACATACTTGCTCACACTCTCCCCTTTCCCAAGAGGAGACATACTAAATTCCAGCAAGACCATCAGCCACCTTCCTTTCCAACCCCATCCAACTCCGGCTCTTCTGACAATTTCCAGGAATTGGGATAATGAAGGCTTGCAGTCAGCGCAAACCCATTCACGGCGTCAAGCAATCGTTCACGCCGGCGACGATCATTCGCTTCCGTTTTCTTCAACTCTTCCCGCAAGGCCCCTAACCAGTCTAAAAATTGATCAAACTCTTCATCGAAAGCCGTCTCAAGGTTTTCACGAAGAATTCGGGCTAAAGCTGGAGCCGTCCCACTAGTACTAATGGCCATGCGCAATGGTCCGCGTTTGAGAAGTGCCGGCATGAGAATGGTGGAATACGCTGCTTGGTCCATCGACCACACCAAGAAGCGTTCGGTCTTGGCTAACTCATACAAGGATTTGGCTAAAGCCAGGTCGTCTTTCAGCGCGTTCAAAATCAACACCACATCTTGAGCATCCGCCGCACGAAAACTCCGACCACGGTGAATAATTTTCCCCGACGCGGTAAGTTTCCGCAAATCGTTATGCAAAGTGGGATGAACCACCGTCACTTTCGCCCCGGCATCTATCAGTCGGGTAATTTTCTCGACAGCCTCCTCATCCCCGCCTATCACCAAACAATGTCGACCGTCTAAATCTAATGTAACTTGAAACCCTCCGTTACGACTCATACACAACCTCCTTCACAAACCAGCTATCTTACCCAAGATTTATCAGAGAAGAAAACCAAAATCCTTCTTTTTCTCAAGAATCTGCTGGAAACCCGAGATGACCAATCAGACACATCCAACGTGAGAATCGAAAATTGAAGATTTTTGAAAATTGGCGGGAATTGTAGAGGAGGGAATACCGGATCGACAATCAGCCCACAGCCTGTTGCAACCCTTCCGAACTCTGAACACCCAACGATTCATAAATTTTGAGGGTCGCTTTGGACCTATTTAACGTATAAAAATGAATGCCTTTAACCTTAAGATCGATCAGATCCCGTACCTGCTCCGTCGCCCAATGAATACCGACATGCTCGGCGGCCACATCGGTTTCCGCTCGATCCATCGCCCGCAACAGTTTGGCCGGAAAACGCGCACCTAAGGCCAATTCCGACATGCGCGCCATCCCCTTTCGGGAACCAATCGGCATAATACCCGCAATGATTGGAACTTTAATTCCCACGACCTCACAGCGTTCACAAAAATCGTAAAAATCACGATTATCAAAAAACAGTTGCGTGCAAATATAATCCGCCCCTGCGTCAACTTTACGTTTCAAGTGATCCAATTCAACCAACCGGTTCGGCGTTCCAGGATGCCCTTCAGGAAATCCGGCAACCCCCACACCCATGGCAGGAAATTGCTGTTTGATGAACCCGACTAAATCCGAGGCAAAGGGGAACCCGTCACTGGGTATCTCGACCTTTGTGGAGCCCTGAGGAGGATCTCCACGTAACGCCATAATATTATGAATGCCATTTTCCTGATACTTGGCTAGGATTTGATGAATCTCGTCACGCGTAGAGCCGACGCAGGTTAAATGGGAAACAATCGTCAAATCGGTTTCCCGTTGAAGCTTTACCACTAAATCATGAGTCCGCTCGCGAGTCGTGCCCCCCGCCCCATAGGTCACACTGACATAGGCTGGCTTCAACGGCATTAACGCAGATATAGACGTAAAAAGCTCCTCAGACGCACGCTGGGTTTTGGGAGGGAAAAACTCAAAGCTAATCGCGGGATGATGATGGCGCAACACTTCTGAAATATGCATATCCATACCTTAGTCAGCTCCTCAGGGTTTGTCTAGTTGTGATGTCGGACAAATTCCATGAAAAATCAAGGTCGACGGCCACACACACCAGCGCATCAGAAGCGCTCCACACAACCCGAGCACTACGAAAACCGACAAGACATGCCACCCGGTCAGTTCAGCCATACCGAATGGAATGCCATGAGAAAACAGGGTCGCTCCAAAAGCTTCATATCGAATAATGCCCATCAAAATCAAGGTCATACCCACATTCCCTAAACCACTCCAGACCAGCCCCTTCACATGCGGAGCCATGAACGAGGCATTTAATAAGACCAATCCCAATAATGCCGTCGTCAGACTTACAAAAAAGATAAGAGACGTCAAGCTCGCTCCCTCAATCAGAGCCATTTGCGGCCTGCGTGGTAGGAGAAGAAAAAGCCACGGGCCAATGAGCATCTGAGTAACCAGTCCGGATAATATCCATCCCACCCCGTATCGAATAAGGTTTAACGAGCGGCTCATCGACCCCGAGTTTTCCATCTCCTGAGCAGGCCTTGAGGACAACGTCCGGAGCATTCCTAAAACCGCGACGACGATCCCTCCAGTTACCATTGCGGAGAAAATAAGGTGAAAACTCTTTGGAATCAGTCGAGACCACTCCCATTGCGCCGAACTTCCCAAAAACCACCCACCGGGCACCGCTCCCGCATTGCCCATCGCATCCCACCGGGCAATCCAAATCAAAGCAACCCCCAAGAACAGGACCACGGCCGCAGCCATGAGCAGGGCGCTGGGATTCTCATGTTGACGAACCTGCTGCTGAAGACGCCAAAGCAAAACTAAACCCAGCAGAAAACCGAACATTTCCTCATAGCTCCATGGCCCATCAGCCACATGCACTTCAGGTAGGGCATAACCTAATACCCAGGGGACCACCAATCCCACGACACCCAGGATGCACACAAGGGCCACGGCCAGCCGGTAGGTGACAATGCAGAGAAATTGAATAAGCCCCGCACCCTGCGATTGCCCGACAAAGTGTTGGAAGACAAATGTCCCCAAACACATGATGGACAATCCCACAGGCAGGAGTATCCGCCAGACATCCAAAATCGTAAACAACAAAAAGCCATCAAGCATACAACGAGTTCCCCCAATGATTATTGAAACATTCAGACACTACCCGGTTGGGACAGGAACCACTTGCAACCAACCATGACGACACAACAGTTCCACCGGTGTCCCAAACAAGGCCGAAAGACTCTGTTCACTTAAAACCTCGCGCTTCGATCCCTCGTCCTGGATACGTCCGTTTTTCATCAAAATCACGCGATCAATTTCGGGAGGAATCTCATGAATATGATGCGTCACCAAAATCACGGTACCCCCTTCCTGCATAAATTGCCGAATAATTTCCAAATACTGGAAGCAGGCCAACACATCCAATCCTGTCGTGGGTTCATCCAAAATTAAAATGCGAGGTTCGTGAACAAAGGCACGCGCCAAGAGCATCCTTCGTTGCTCACCCGTGGACATGCGCGCATACGGTTGGTCCTTGAGCGAAGCCACTCCCAATCGTTCCATGACCGCATAGCTTCTGGCCCGTTGGTAAAGACTGATAGCCTGATGATGGTACAAGTCAATGCTGGAGAAAAATCCGGATAGCACCACATCCCACCCAGATGTCGCGCCCCAGTAATCATGATGAAGGTCAGCAGAGACCAGACCAAGCTGTCGCCGAAGATCCCAGACATTCCACGTCTCCTGCCCAAGTAAACGGATGGAAGTCTTCTCCTTCACAACCGGGTACAATTCTCGAGTCAAGAGCTTGATGAAGGTCGACTTCCCAGACCCATTCGGCCCAAGAATTACCGTAGAGCAACCCATGGGAATAGAAAAAGACACATCCGTCAACACGCAATGGGACTCTCGGTACACCGTCGCATGCCGGATATCAACCAGAGATTCCTCCACGAGTTCTCCAAGAGGATCCTTCATCATGCCAATACGATTTCAATGATTATTGTGCATTTCCTCAAAAATGCGCAGCCACCTTCTGAAAGATCAGAAATCGACCGAACTTCTTGGCCTATCCCCCAACAAGAATCCAAATCCAGTGATTCACCCTTCCCGTAGGTTATCTGGACGGATGTTTCGGTTAGAGGTAGAATCACATTCATGAGTTCCAACGTCCTATACTCCGGAGTAACCCTCCACCGCAAATAGGGTCCGCGCTTCATCCCCATTTTTCTCTCGAATTTGATATTTTCACGCTCACCATCCCTCGTTCCTCACACCACACGAGGCTTCCGCTTCAGTAAAAACAATCCGGGTGAATTTCAAACGACATGTTGGTCTGCTCCTTAGTATTCAATTCAACCCTACCACTACCATCTCAGCCACCTGAAGGATGAACTTCCATCTATGGTTATGACACGAATCCCACGAACGCCCTTTCATCAACGCATTGTCATCGGCGTCGAAATTGAAGCCTACAGTATTAACGTGAGCGACCACAAAATTGGTCGTCGGTTATCCCGCCCACGGCCTGGACTCTCGGAGTCCGGGGAACGGTTTACCCGAGATGCCTCCATCGGCAGTGAATATAACAGCCGGCCTTTTGCTACCGTCAGAGAATCCCTCTTCCTCCTGAAGGCCGGCCTAAGAAAATACTTACGAGGTCTCTATCGCAGCCGAGAGGAAGAGCAAGACTACCGGGTTCCATTATTCGTCGGAGGATGGACAAATCGATTTGCCGGCACCCATCTCCATATCTCGGTCGCAAACAAAAAATTGACGAAGCGAGAGGCCACAGCACTGAGTTGGCATATTCATGACCAGCTCCCATTTCTTATTGCGATTGGGGCCAACTCGCCTATTTGGGATAAACAGGTGACCACGAAAGCTTCCAACCGCTTTTTACGAGGCAGCGGCACCTATTTTACGCCAACTCGTCGAGGAGAGCTCACCTCGGTCGACAACCGCGAAATGGTCTTTAGTCCTGGACGAAAAACCAAGCCGGCCACCTTGGAAATACGAGTCTTTGACTCTAACCTCCCAGAATACGTGGTTGCCAATCTTTGTCTCGTCAAAGCCGTCTGTCTCAGATGGCTCAGAGGGGAAGGGGCGGTCAACCGTATGAGCCACGCCGACTACCTGGTCGCGAGAACCGAAGCCGCCACCAAAGGCATGAGGGCCAAACTCCCATGGAAACGGGAGTGGATTTCCGTCAAGGAATATTATGACCGCTTTCTCTGGGAACATCGGGAAGAATTTGATGCCATGGATATTCCCGAGGAGATTTATGAAGTTCTTCGACTTCTGAAGCGCGGCTACAATGGCTCACGGTTGATTCATGATGCCGTGGCCTTGACCAAGAGGGAACACCCTCAAACCTGGCAACGACGGTTCGCCAAACGCTATCGCACAGGCCTCAGCCATTTACTCAGCGGCAATACGCTCCAAGACTTTTCTAAGGAGTTACTCACCCCATTTCCCAGTACGGACCGCGTCTGGTTGGGACGGAAGCGAGGATCGATCGATGAGTAAACGCCAGGCAGCTCCGCTCATCGGTATTACGTGCGAAGCCATTTCCAAACGAAAAGATTTTGCCGATTACGACCTCCTCTGCGACCATCGTTATGCCAACGCCATTATTGAAGCAGGAGGCCATCCCGTCTTATTGCCGATTGCCCACACTCAATCCCAGTTGGTTCGATACCTGGAAGGAATCAACGGCCTCGTGATCGTGGGAGGGGACGATCTCGATCCGCGTTGGTATGGAGAACGGGCCAAAAAACGAACCAAAGTGGCCTTTTCCAAACGTTCGGAATTTGAAGCCTGGCTCTATCGCGCAGGCAAAACACGCCGGCTTCCTATTTTCGGCATTTGTTATGGTATGCAACTGATTAATGTGTTGGAAGGTGGAACCCTGCACCAACACATTCACCCCAAGAAACATAAACCCCATGTCGACCATGAAGGCAAAAAAACGGGGTATCACCCCGTGAAAATTCTTCCACATACTCGTTTGGCCGCACTTTTGGGAGAGGGACGAAAAATTGTGGCAACAGAACACCATCAAGGCATTCGTTCCTTGGCACCCCACTTTATTCCTTCGGCCATCGCCAGTGATGGGATGGTGGAAGCCATCGAACACCCATCGAAACCCCATATCTTTACCGTACAATGGCATCCTGAACGCCAGCCAGCCAGCGCCATCTCCCGTCGTCTGTTCAAAGCATTTGTTCGCTCCTGCAGCGAATACCAATTAAGAAAAAAGGCCTAAAATAGTGTCAAACGTTTCCGGCTCCGGTCGCCTCGGACATACATGATTCGTGGCTCCTCCAGATGTACGCTCACGCTTACTCTCTTTTGGTCCAAACTCTTATCCCGTCATCTGATTTCTCGGAACCCTTCCTTCGCATAGAGCTTTGACTCTGGGAAATTTTCCCGTATTATCAAACTACAGGCATCGTCAACACTCAATGACAATCGTTTTTCTTTTTCTTTAAATTGGGCCGATAAGGAAACTTGATGTACGACCTCATGGCTCTAGCCAACGAAGAAACGCTCATCTATGTCATCAGCACTGCCATTCTTATCCTTTTGGTCGTCATTATTCGAATGGGCATTCATCATAGCCTGCTTCAAGGAAGTGACCTTTCGGTCGAAAGCCGCAAGCAGTGGGCACTCACCATACGCAATATATTGCTCGTCTTATTTATTCTCGGGTTCGGGTTCATTTGGGCTCCAAAACTCCAGACCATGGCCGTCCCCTTACTGGCCATCGCGTTGGCAGTGGTCCTTGCCACTAAGGAGATTATTACCTGCATTTGCGGATCCATCCTCAGAATGGTGACAAGAACCTATAGCTTAGGAGATCGCATTGAAATTGCCGGCATTCGGGGAAATGTCGTGGACCACAATGCGCTGACGACCACACTCCTTGAAATTGGACCCGGTCAGACCTCTCATCAATACACAGGCCGAGCCATGGTCATCCCCAATAGCTTTCTGTTTTCCCATCACCTGACCAACGAAACGTATACCAAGAAATTCCGGCTACACATCATCACCATCCCTCTCAGCACCGACGATGACTGGAAAACGGCTGAACAGTTATTGCTGACGGCCGGCCAAGAAGAATCGGCTCCCTATATCGATGAAGCCAGAACCTATTTAAAAAAATTAGAGGGAAAACTTTGGTTAGACGCCCCTTCCGTCGAGCCTCGAGTCACCATTCAACTCCCTGAACCCGGACGAATAAACCTGTTACTCCGAGTCCCTTGCCACACCCAATTCCCTTCACGATTGGAGCAGGCAATCTTAAAAAGATTCCTGGAAGAATTTCACTTTACGCCTCGCTTTGTCCTATCAAACTCTTAACGACACCAAGGGACAGAAGTTTTTGGCGTCCAAGTAGTCTCAACATTTCTGCCTGAACATACCATCGATAGATCCCGTCCTCCTCTCGATCATCCGGCTACTGCTACACGAGAAAAATTTACCTACAAGCCAACCGCGTTTCTTTTTATCTACAGATAGCCAGTAATCATGCATACTGAAAATGACAGCCTCTCCGGCAAGCCCTAATTTCGGCACGTTACATTCAATTGAAACTGAGGCGGTATTCTGTGCTAAAATGTCTGATTGCCCATTGAATGAGAATCTTGAGCATGAAATATAACAGATCAATAATTTCTTCTACTCTTATCGGCCTGGTCATAATCTGGAATCTGTCACTCACGGATACCGCCTGTGCGGATCCTGTCGAAAAACATGTCATTGGCTGGGTTGAGAAGATCCAAGTCCTTCCTGAAAATTTGCAACTACTCTCAAAAATTGATACAGGAGCCGACAACTCATCTCTCAGCGTTATCGATCCCACGGAATTCACAAAAGGCCAAGAAATTTAAACAGGCTTAGGGTACTAAGGCGTTGACCTCGCACTGGATAAAGATAAAGGACCGCTGATTCTGGAACGCAATGCCCGCCCCGGACTCAATATCCAAATAGCCAATCGCGCTGGTCTCTTGACGCGCCTACAATTAGTTGAGAAACATGCGCCAGGCCTCAAGTCAGCAAAAGATCGCATTGCCTTTCCCAAGGAACAATTTGCAGCGACCAATGGGGCAAGGTCATTAATCGCATTCCTCAATCCTGGAAGAGACAACACCATACCTTTTTCACTTATCCAGCATTCGCATTTTTGATAAGAGTATGGTAGACCATCATTACCGCTCCACCTCATCGGCAAGCGCGCTACTTTTTCTGAAACGGAAATGGTCATCGTCAACATTCCATCAAATCGTTTCAACACATGACACTCTTCCGTACACTGACCACCTATGAAGGGTTCCGACAGTATGCCTAGTGATCAAATCGACCATGATCCGCTCTGGTATAAGGATGCCATAATTTACGAACTCCATGTGCGGGCGTTTTGCGACAGCAATGCAGACGGCATTGGAGACTTCAAAGGTCTCACGAAAAAACTCGACTATTTGCAGGATTTAGGCATCACGGCTATTTGGCTGCTTCCATTTTGCTCGTCCCCTCTTCGGGATGACGGGTACGATATTTCCGATTACACCAACATTCATCCCAATTATGGTAGCCGCCGCGACTTTCACGCATTTGTTCGTGAAGCCCATCGCCGTGGGCTACGCGTCATTACCGAATTAGTCGTCAATCATACCTCTGATCAACACCCCTGGTTTCAACGGGCACGGAAAGCTTCGGCTGGAAGCAAATGGCGAGATTGGTATGTGTGGAGCGACACGTCGGAAAAATATGCCGACACCCGTATCATTTTCAAAGATACCGAAACATCCAACTGGTCGTGGGACCCAGTCGCCAAAGCCTTTTATTGGCACAGATTTTTTTCACATCAACCTGATCTCAATTTCGAGAATCCAGATGTGCAAAAAGCCCTCTTGAGCGTGTTGGATTTCTGGTTGGAGATCGGGGTCGACGGGCTCCGGCTGGATGCCGTGCCCTATCTCTACGAACGCGAAGGTACCAATTGTGAAAATCTTCCCGAGACCCATGCGTTCCTCAAAAAACTTCGCACCCATGTCGATACGAATTTCGACAACCGGATGTTTCTAGCGGAAGCCAACCAATGGCCGGAAGATGCCGCCTCCTACTTTGGAGACGGTGACGAATGTCATATGAATTTTCATTTTCCACTGATGCCGCGCATGTTTATGGCGATGCAGATGGAAGATCGTTTCCCGATCATCGACATTCTCAACCAGACCCCGGATATTCCCGAAAGCTGCCAATGGGGCCTATTCCTACGGAATCATGACGAACTCACGCTAGAGATGGTCACTGATGAGGAACGCGACTACATGTACCGGGTTTTCGCCAATGACCGGCAGGCCCGCATCAATTTGGGCATTCGGCGCCGCCTCGCCCCGCTCTTAGGCAACGACCGCAAAAAAATCGAACTCATTTACAGCCTGCTCTTTTCCATGCCTGGTACGCCTGTGATTTATTATGGGGAAGAAATCGGTATGGGGGATAATTTTTATTTGGGCGACCGAAATGGCATGCGCACCCCCATGCAATGGAGTGCAGATCGTAATGCCGGATTTTCCTATGGGAATCCGCAGAAACTCTACCTCCCGATCGTCATTGATCCGGAATTTCACTACGAAGCCATCAATGTGGACCTCCAGCAAAACAATGCCCAGTCGCTGCTCTGGTGGATGAAACGCATTGTGTCCCTGCGCAAACATTACAAAGTGTTTGGACGAGGGTCCATAGAATTTCTTCACCCGGACAATCGAAAAGTTCTTGTCTTTCTTCGGCGGTACCAGGAGGAAACGATTCTCGTCGCCGCAAATTTATCGCGTCACGCTCAATGGGTCGAACTGGATTTATCTGAATTTAAAGGGCGAAAGCCTTTAACGTTATTCGGGCGCAGCCAATTTCCATCCATTGGAGATCTTCCCTATCTCCTTACGCTCGGCGGACACACCTTTTATTGGTTTGCCTTGGAACCGGCTCCGACCACTGCCGGGGACGCAAAAGGCAAAGTGGAGCAAGGCCTTCCGATCATTACTATTGGGAAGGATTGGGATCATCTCATCGATAAAAGAGAAAAAGTCAAACTGGAAAATATTTTGCCCCAATACATTCAAGGACGACGGTGGTTTGGTGGAAAGGCCAGGCTCATTCAAACCGTCGAAATTGCCGAGGTCATTCCCATTCCCCAAGAAAATCCTCTGGCGGTTTTGGCTCTCATTCGCGTGGAATACACCGAAGGCGAGTCTGAAACCTACCTGTTACCGTTACGATATATACCCGCCGAACACTGCGCCACCTTGTGGGATTCCCCGGCGGCAATTGCCCGCATTCGTATCAAGCACAAAGAGGCCGAACAAGAAGGCTTGCTTATCGATGCGGCATGGGATCGGGAATTTCAGCACAGCCTCTTAGTAGGCCTGTCACGCAACAGACGTGTCAGCGGCCCCAAGGGTGACCTGGTCATGCAAAGCGTGAAAGCCTTTCGTCGACGTCTCCAAACAGAAGTTCCACAATTGGAACCCTCGTTAATGCGGGGCGAACAGAGTAATACCTCGGTCGTATTTGGCGACCAATTCTTACTCAAGCTCTATCGGCGGGTAGAAGTCGGGGTCAATCCCGACTTAGAAATCGGGCGATTTTTAAGTCATAAACAATTTCCCTCCACAGCCCCGTTAGCGGGATCTCTCGAATATCAACGTGACAACGGTGAAACACTCACATTCGGGATTTTGCAGCAATTCGTCCAAAACGAGGGGGATGCCTGGCAATATACACTGGATGAACTGAGTCGGTATTATGAGGATGCCCTCACCCACCCGCATGCCATAGGAACCTCCGCTATTCCCCACAAACCGCTGCTCTCTCTCGTGGTGGAGAACGTGCCTGTCGAAGCCCATGAACGGATTGGTCCCTACTTGGAAGAAGCTCGGTTGTTGGGATTGCGTACGGCGGAACTACATGCGACACTGGCTTCTGCGGAGCCAGAGGACACAGGATTTGTCCCAGAACCATTTACCGATTTTTACCGACGCGGGCTCTACCAAAGCATGTTGGGGACGGCAAACCTGACCATCCCTCTTCTTCGCACAAAAATGAAAAGTCTCCCGGATCCGATTCGCCTATTGGCCAAGCAGGCATTAGATGGGGAAAGCCATATCAGGAAACGTCTCCTGGCCATACGCGATCACAAAATCAAGGGCTCCCGCATTCGCTGCCATGGGGATTATCATCTTGGTCAAGTTCTCTATACCGGCAAAGATTTCACCATTATCGACTTCGAAGGCGAACCTGCCAGGCCATTAAGTGTTCGAAAATTGAAGGATTCCCCATTGAGGGATGTCGCGGGTATGCTGCGGTCTTTTCATTATGCCGCCCAAGCCTCTTCTATCGGTCTGGTGCCTGGCGTGCGCCCGGAAGATGCAACCCTTCTTGGCTCCTGGTCCCGTTTTTGGCAGACATGGGTGAGCGTCAGTTTTCTCAAAGGGTATCTCTCCGTGCAAGAAATGGCGATGATATTACCCCCGTCCATGGAGGACATTCAACGGTTACTCGATGGCTATATCTTGCAAAAAGCCCTCTATGAAGTCGGCTATGAACTGAATAATCGTCCGGACTGGATCCAGATCCCCTTACAGGGCATACTGCAGATCGTGGAAACGACCTAATTCAAACAAGGCAAGATGATTGAAGGTGTCCTTCACCAGGAAGACATACTGCTTAATGCCATATTTGAAACAGCATGGAGTCATGCATGCCTCAACTCCCTAATACCTTAGAGACTATCATCATCGAACATGTGGAACCCGAACTCGACGGCGGGCGGTATCCGGTCAAACGTATCGTCGGAGAACGTCTGGAAGTCACCGCAGATATTTTCAAAGAAGGCCATGACATCATTATTGGCATCCTTCGCTATAAAATTCAGGGCGACAAGCATTGGCAGGAAACGGCCATGCATCATGTGGACAATGATCGCTGGGCCGGCTCGTTTCTTCTATCAGAAAATACCCGTTATCTCTATTCCCTGGGGGCTTACATTAAAAGCTTTGAAACCTGGCGGACCGAACTCACGAAAAAGCATGGAGTCATCCCGGACCTCGCGAGTGAGTTATTGGAAGGCGAGGCTCAACTCCACGCAGCCATGGGTCAGGCGAAAGGGCCGGATCTTGCGACATTTAAAGACTGGGTAAGCAAGTGGAAAGCTGCCCCCAGTCAGGAGGCCCGCATTGCCGTGGCGCTTCATACTGACCTTGCGCTTCTTGTGGCCCTCTATGAACACCGCGCCGCCTGGTCAACGTATCCGCTAGAATTATCCGTCGTTGTGGATCGAGAACGCGCTCGGTATGGCGCCTGGTATGAAATCTTTCCCCGATCAGAAGGCACGATTGAAGGCCAAGGGGGCACCTTTAAAGATTGTGAAGCACGTCTACCGGCCATTCGGGATATGGGCTTTGATGTACTCTATCTCACCCCGGTTCATCCTATCGGTGAGACCAATCGAAAAGGTCGGAATAACAGCCTCACCGCCCAACCGGGCGAACCGGGTAGCCCATGGGCCATCGGCAGTCGCCACGGCGGACACGATGCCGTGGAACCTGCCATTGGCACCCTCGAAGACTTTGATCAACTCCAACGAGCTGTCCGAAATCATGGGATGGAAATCGCGCTAGATTTTGCGATCAATGCCACACCGGATCACCCTTATGTCACACAACATCCCGAGTGGTTCAAGCAGCGCCCAGACGGGACGATCAAATATGCGGAAAATCCTCCCAAAAAATATGAAGACATTTATGGCTTTGATTTTTATTCGGATGCCTGGCCGGAGATCTGGCAGGAAATGAAACGGGTGTTCCTCTTTTGGATTCAACATGGCGTCAAAATTTTCCGTGTGGACAACCCTCACACGAAACCGGTCATCTTCTGGGAATGGGTCATTGGAGAAATCCAACACGCGCATCCTGATGTCCTTTTCCTTGCCGAAGCCTTTACCAAGCCAAAAATGATGCGGGTCCTGGCCAAAGCCGGGTTCACACAATCGTATACCTACTTCACATGGCGCAACTCCAAAGCAGAGATCATTGAATATCTCACCGAACTCACCCAGAGTGAAATGCGCGAATATTTTCGCCCCAACTTTTTTCCGAACACACCAGATATTCTCCCCCCAATTCTTCAACAGGCAGGACAACCAGCCTTTAAATTCCGTGTCTTCTTAGCGGCCACCTTGTCAACGACCTATGGCATCTACAACAGTTATGAACTCTGTGAAAACCGGGCCCTTCCAGGGACAGAGGAATATCAAGATTCAGAAAAATATGAAATACGGCATTGGGACTGGGATCGCCCAGGAAACATTCGCGATTATATCACCCGCATCAATCAAATCCGGCGGGACCATCCGGCTTTACAGTCCTTCACCAATCTAAAATTTCACCCATCCGACAATGAACACGTGTTGTTCTATGGTAAGACAAACCCAGACAAAACGGATATTCTCCTGTTCGTCGTCAACATGGACCCTTACCATACACAAGAAGCCCGACTCACCATTCCCCTGGAAGAATTTGGTATCCACGAAACCGCCACCTATCATCTCCATGAACTGATTCAAGGCTACCGCCATGACGTGGTGGGGCGAGATTACAGTATCCGCCTTGATCCTAACCACGAACCATCGGTCATCTTCCAGATCCAGGCCTAAATGCAAGAAGACGTCTTTCTCCAAAAAGATAGGATATGTTTCGGCAGGAAATATATTTCCAATTCCCAGGAATGCCTTCCCTCATCTCTTTTTTAAAACCTGCAACGACTCCCCTCTCCCAGTAACCCCTTAAACTTTACTTATTTCTTAAGCCTTCATTCAAAAGCACAAACCCAACAAATTTTGGCATCACGACCAAATAGTTTTCAAAAGGATTCGCAAAAGTAAGTCCATGTAATACCGGTCCCACTTTCGCACATTCACTATTATTGTTGATTTCAATCTCGCAGCGTTGGCGATTGAAGTGAAACATGTTCACCGACAAGGGGGGGGGTCTGGACTTGGATGGGCTCAGACCGTGAGATCCACAGCCAACCTGAACGTCCTGTTCAACATGCCTTTATTGAAGGGACAATCATACGTATCGGAAAGAAGCCAGCTACCTCTATCCTTAGACAAAGCACTTACCATCAAATTTGGTATAGACACCTACCACATAGACCCATGTGCGTGGGACTTAGAAGAACTCCACTACACACTTGAAGTTTAGGTATTGGCAAGAGAGCGGAGGCCGAATTTCTTTATCCGGTATCGGAGTGTACTGGGATGTAATCCCAATTGCTTGGCAGCTCCTAATGGCCCCTCAATCCTCCACTCAGACGTCTCCAATGCCTGTTCGATACGCAACCGTTCAAGGTCTTTTAGTTGAGTAGGCGGCAACCCGGCAGGGGAGGCAACCGGTTTCTTGAAAAAGGATTCATCAAGGTGAAGGATGGTCGAGTCGGAAAGGATCATTGCCCGTTCGATGACGTTTTTTAATTCTCGAATGTTTCCCGGCCAGTCATACTGTATGAGTTTCTCTAATGAAATGGGGGAGATACCCTGACAGGGTCGCTTGAATTGAACACGATTCTTTTCCATAAAATGCTGAACCAAAAGCGGAATATCCTGGGGTCGCTCACGTAACGGCGGCAATTCGATCGGAAAGACATGTAAACGATAATACAAATCGGATCGGAATCTTCCGGTAGCACAGGCTTTCTCTAAATCGGTATTGGTAGCAGCGATGATCCGGACATCCACATCCTTACCTTTTCCTCCCCCGACCCGTTCAACGACGCCGTCTTGAAGGACTCTGAGCAATTTGGTCTGAGCTTCAACGGGCATCTCCCCAATTTCATCTAAAAACAGGGTGCCGCGATCAGCAAGTTCAAATTTGCCTGACCGAGAATGCTCCGCTCCGGTAAACGCTCCTTTTTCATGACCAAAGAGTTCACTCTCAATCAACCCGGAAGGCAACGCAGCACAATTGATGCGTATAAATGGCTTATGCCGGCGGGAACTTAATTCATGGACTAGGCGCGCTAAAAGCTCCTTCCCTGTTCCGGTTTCTCCTGTTACCAGCACGGTGCTATTGGTAGAAGCCACCGCTTTTGCCAAATCGAGGACATTTTGAAACTTTTGGCTGGTCCCCACCATCGCACCAAAATCATGGGAAGTTTTTATTTCATCAAGGAGATACGCATTCTCCCGCGAGAGTTGTTCCTTGAGTTGATGAATTTCCTCATAGGCCAACACATTATCAATAGCCAAAGAAATTTGTTTGGCGACTAAGGACAGAAATCGAACGTTTTCCAGGTCAGGGGGGCCAGATTGCTCACTTCCTATGTTCAACGATCCTATGCATTGTTCTCGAACTAACAAAGGGATGTTGATCATCCGGCCTAACCCTTCTTCGTAATAGTACGTATCTTCCAGAAATTGTTGTTCGTACTGGAGATTCGTTCGCATATGAATCTGGCGATGATCAAACACCCAACCCATCGCACTGCCTTCACGCGGTATCACGGCATCGCATTTCAGACGCACGATCGGCATGCTGGTCTCAACTGCATAAAACCGAAAGGCATCAATGTCCGAGTGATAGAGGGTAATTCCAGCACGTTCCCAGGAAACAATATGTTTAATATGCCCGGTGATGGCCTTCCAAAAACTTTCTGTATCACGTTGGGAAATCAGCACACTCGACACCTCAAGCAGAGCCTGATAAAAGGAGGAGTCAATACCATGATGTGTGTCGATGCCCGATATCATAAGAAACCTCTTTTACTTTATGTGATTTCCTTTATCCACTCTGTCACATCTATAAAGATAGATGAATCTGCCAGACATAGTGACGGGATGTGGGAACACTTTCTTCCCCCACTCGATTTAGCATATGGCGTTCCCGCTCCAGGACGGTCGAGAATTGTCCGATTAAAATTATTTGTAAAGAGACAGACAAATAACAGGGTCACATATGTCCAAGCAAGAACAACACCCTTTTCACCCCCACGGCGTGTTGTCCTGAAATTCCT